>CAWDWT010000010.1:0-253183 GCA_963806075.1 uncultured Alphaproteobacteria bacterium | reverse complement strand
GGGCTTGCCCCTGTTCATTCCGCCTGCCGCAATATCGAGTTCAACACCTTCCATACGTTTGTGGTGCAGACGAGCGCCGCGACGAATTGCAAAAGTTTCTTGCCGGCAAGGGTGTCCTAGAACCACCATCCACTACCCGGTTCCGATCCATCTGCAGCCGGCTGCGACCCATCTCGGCCTTGGCAAAGGCGCGTTCCCGGTCACCGAGC
This sequence comes from uncultured Alphaproteobacteria bacterium, assembly GCA_963806075.1. Lineage (GTDB taxonomy): Bacteria > Pseudomonadota > Alphaproteobacteria > Rhizobiales > Xanthobacteraceae > Bradyrhizobium. The sequence continues at coordinate 252,974 of CAWDWT010000010.1, read as the reverse complement.
GGCAGGCCGGCCAGATCCTGACTTTCCCGATCAACCAGTTCCTGTCATCCGCCGATATCAGCTATACCTGCGCCATGGTGCGGGAGTTTTTTGCATGATTCCAGCCCGAGGAGGAGGCGCAGCCGACAGTGCCGCTTCATCAATGACGGTTTTGTCACGGCGCCGGCCGACGACCGCGCGGGGCTCGACCGGATCCAGCGCCGCGCCGCCGAGCTTGCCGCCGACTATCTGAAACTGCCGCATTCCAACGATCCCTTGGATTTCCTCGATAGCGTGCACTCCCGCGTAAGCGCTAGCCGCCTCGTCGCCTGCGTACCGCATGTGATCGGCGAACTCAACGCCGAGGCCGCTGGCTGCGGCCGACCTATTTCCGGCTGGCTCGCTCGACCATCGAGACCATCGTCGGCAATGAGCTTTGCATGCAGCGGCGCATCAATCTCATCTCCAGATGCCGGCCGACGACGGATCGCTATTCGGCGACCCATTCCGACGTCTGGTCGGGACACTTTGCCGTTCGAGGTCGTGGTCTGGGTGCCGCTGGTCGACGTCTACCGCACCAAATCGATGTATCTTCTGCCGCCTTCGGTCAACGGCGAGATGCAGACCCGGATGGCAAGCCTGCGCAGCGCCGAGGAACTCTACAAAACGATAAAACCGCATCTGGTCTGGATCGACATCCCCTATGGCCACGTGCTGGTGTTCAATCAGCCCTGATGATGGCAACCGCGTCAACGAGGAAAGCGGCACACGCTGGACCATGAACTGCCGCTTCAAGAGCGTCATGTCGCCCTACGCCGACAAGCGCTTCGGCGAGTTCTTCGAGCCGATCTCGCTGCGGCCGGCGACCCGGATCGGCATGCAATACAAATTGCCCGGTGGCTTCGATGCCTGAGCGCAGCGGCCATCGCGGCTATATTGGCGCCCGGCCGCTCAACGGCAGCCGGACGCCGCAGCATGTCCAGAACATCGTCGTTCGCGATTACGCGAAGCGGAAGAATTTGCAATACCTGCTCAGCGCCGTGGAGCACATCATGCCGGGCAGCTACATGATCCTCGAAGATCTGCTGGACGACCTGCCGAAGCTCGAAGGCATCATATCTGCTACAGCATTTTCATGCTACCGCCCGACGAAACTAGACGCCGTGCGATCTACGACCGCGTGTTGGGCGCGGGATGCGACCTGCATGCCGCGGTGGAAGAAATTTCGCTGGCATCAAAGGACGATATCCGGGCTGTCGAGGATATCCTATGGTGCAGAAATACGCCACCGATTTGTCATGATGTCATGGTGGGCCGCGCTGCGATTATGACCGAAATCAACCTCGTACAGTCGATGCATGCCTCGACCGAGCGCAACTACGTGCAGCGCGTGGTCGAGCACGATAAGGCGGAAATCCGCCGAGGTGGCGCGGCACATTTCGGCCGCGATTATTCGGATGGCGAGCGCCGCTATGGCTATGGCGGCTATCGTTATGATGGCCGCTGGCGGCCGCTGGCGCAGACACTGATCGACCGCTACGGCATCAAGCCCGGCATGAGCGTGCTCGACGTCGGTTGCGGAAAGGGATTTCTGCTATACGAGTTTACCCAGCTGGTTACTGACCTGAAGATCGCCGGCATCGACATCTCGCAATACGGCGTCGATAACGCCAAGAAGGAAGTGCGTCCAAAGTTGGAAGCGCGGCCGAACTACCCCTCAAAAGCTTCGATCTCGTGGTCTCGCTGGGCGTGCTGCACAATCTGCCGCTGGAAGACGTCTGGTGTGCGGGCTTGCACAATCGAACGGGTCGGCCGCGGATCATCGAAATACGTTATGGTGGAATGTTCCGTACGAACGCGAAAAGGCGAATCTGCTGTACTGGCAGCTCACCTGCCTAAGCTTCCATAGTCCGGAAAGCTGGGCATGGGATCTACCGGAAATGCGGATATAATGGCGACCATGGCTTCATCTTCTTTGAATAGCCCTGGTGGCCCTCGCATGAAAACGCCGCTGCGCGCACAAAATCCGGAAGTCTATTATTCAGATGCCGCGATCGTGCATGCGGGACCCAACCGCCATCCGCCGAGTCAGCGGATCGCCGCCAAGAACCCGCGGTTGCGCAGCCGGCTTTGCACCGATCCCATCCTCCTCTCCCCTGCACGAGATGCTGATCGTGCACCGCCGACGCCTATGTCCGGCCGCACAAGCATTCCTCGGCAAGCCCTGAATCGTTCCACGTCATCGAGGGCACCGCGCGTGTGGTGATTTTCGAAGATGATGGAAATCCGCGACGTGCTCGACATGGCGACCTACGGTCAGGGCAAGCTCTGCTGACTATCGGATGCCAGATGAGGTGTTCCACTCGATCCGCTCTCCACGTCGGAATGGCTGGTGTTCCACGAGACCACCGCTGGTCCGTTCGAGACCCTCCGCGCACCGAGTTTCCCGACTGGGCACCGGACGGGAGTGATGCGGAAGCGGTTGCAGACTATGTCTCGGGAATTTCCGATCTCGCGCTTGCTTTTCAGAATTGGCGCGAGCACAGATCGCGAATGCCCCTTTACTAAACAAAGCTCTAGAAGCATCTCATGGCAATTGCCGGTTGCGGACTCGGCTGGCACAGCGTCGACATGCCGGCGCGCTTGCCGTGCTTACGAGCCTTCCGGGCACTATTATGTTGGTGACGATTGGGTCAGCTACTACGTTTTCTGGACTTTAAGGCCTGACGGCTTTGTGCATTGGCATCGAGTTGGCGCATATCGGATATTCGATCCCGATGCTGCTCTTCTCTTACCTCGGTGGAAGATACGAACGTAGTGGCTTCGAATCGTCGGGTTGACGTGCCATTGCCTGAACGGCTTGCTTCTGTACCGGGTCCTGAACCAATTGACTCACACGTCCGTCGCTGCTCTGACGATCGTGCTTTTTCTGGTGACACCATTTTATGCGATTCTGCTTGACTTTAACGCCGCCTACGACTTCTTCCTGGTATTCTACCTGTTGTCGTATGTGTTGATGAACTCGACGTCGCGGTCACTGCGATGCCGCGCCAACTCTCAGCCTGCTTTTCTCGCTCTCGCTGGAAACGCTGCTGGCGCTTGAGCCGCTTCGTTCGCTGTTCGTCAGCTATCCCGGGCCATGCGAGGGTGGTTCACCAGGTTGATACCATTTGGCCTTACGGTCGCGTGGGTTGTCGTGTTGCGGGTTGGCGGTGCTGAATTCCGTCCCCCATGTCGCCGAACGGCCGTGCAAGCGCTCCTCTGGTTGCTTGCAATCTGTCTCAAGCTGCGAAAATATCGTCGGGGAGGTTGAATTGCACGACAGCAAATCGCTACTTGTGTTACGGCATGGTTATCAATTGAAGCTGACTTCGCCATCAAATCAACGTCATCCGATCAATGGATTAAAATGACTGCCTAAGGTGCAGATCAGTCGTCACGAAACGGCGCGCAGTTCTGGTTAAAGGAATCGCTTCCGTCGTCGAACCGCCAAGGGGTTGAAGCAACCAGACATGGCTTACGACAAGCTCTTTCAATATTACGCGCACGAGCAATTCCTGCTGATGTTTGGCAATTTCGAGAATGCCAGCAAACTTGCGCAATATACGCATGCGCCGTCGAACCGTGTTCGTCGAAAAGTTGATGCTGCCGATCCAGTTTCGACGGCGCCGACGTGCTGGAGTTCGGCCCCGACACGGTGAGCAACGGGCGCCGGCGTTTGCTCAGTGGGGCGCCAGATTGACCCTAGCCGAACCCAATTTGCATGCCCATGGCCAGATTTGTCAATATTTCGAGGGCTTCGGCCTGAGCGAAGACATGCACCTGCGCAGCGACGATATCGAGGCCTTCGCCAGCGATCGCAAATACGACCTGATCGATGCAGAGGGCTTTATCTATACGGTGCAGCCGACCAGCCTCGGCTCAGCACATTCAGCCGCAATCTCAAACCGGGCGGCTATGCCGTCGTGTCCTACTATGAGACCCGCGGCAGTTTCATCGAGCTGGTATTGAAGGCTATCCATTGATGTGCAAGCAATTAACGGCGCTCGAACCCGTGGCAGCAGCGGAAAAGCTCTATCAGCTTAATGGGGATAGCATCCCGACACACGAGCATTTAGCTCGTGGGTACGCGACGTACTGGAAAATCCTTTTGTCCGGCTGTGCTATTTCCTGGATGCTGCGGATCTCTGCTAGCAAGCCAAGCATCACGATTTTGACGCGGACTCCTTCATGGCCGCTGTATCGCGATTTGCTTGATATCTATTGGCACAAGAAAGCTCTTCCGGCTGAAGAATTCTCCCGCGGGGAACCGCCACCTCAAGCGAAGCCCAATCAGCTTTCTCTCAGGACAATATTTATTGGTCGAAAAAAGATCGAGGAAATTGAGACCGTGACGGCATTGGTCGATTCGCTGGTTGCGGAAGACGTCGATGCCCTGATAGAAAATCCATTTCGGCCATCGGCTTGGTCCTTTTTTTGTTGGGACTGCAGCAGCTCCGACGATCGATGAGGACCACGAGATCCTGGTTGACGAACCGACGGCGATTTCATGGATTCGACGCGCTGCTTGAGGCGCTCTCTACTTTTTAGCGCGCCGGATGTCGACCGAAATCGGCCGATTGACGGCGAGAACTCGGCCTTCATCACGGCATGGGCATGCTGTCTCCTGGTGTTACGCAAACGCTTTGCAGCGCAACAGCTCTTCGCGTTGACGGTCGCATTTTGGCATCATAAGCGCCGGTATGGTTGGCCAGATGTGCCACCTCGCAGTCTTCGCCACCAATCCTCGCGCGGCGTCGTCGCGCTGGCCGATCTTCGACCGGAAACTGTGCGGCCGCTGCGGCGAAATTCGATGTTAAAACGGACTTACCGCACGCATTGGAGTTGTTGGCGGATCGCGAGGTGGCCGCTGTTGTCGTTGTGACGCGGCGGCGAGCCACTGGGCCGAAAATTCGCTGACGCACTCAATAACGACCGGCACGTGCTGTCTGAAAAGCCTATGGCCTATACGACCAAGCAGGCGCGCACCCTCGCCAGCGCAGCCAGCAAGCGCAATCTGGTCTACGGCATCGGCTACGTGAAGCGCCATGACGCCGGTGTGGCGCGAGCAATGACGCTCCTGGAAAGGCTACGCGCAGATCGATCTCGTTGGCGCATATCATCAGTGCGCACGGCTGGTGTTTTGCCGGGAGAGACCGGTGGTCAACAGTGCTTCACCATGACCGCCGAGCCACGACCTACCGGGCTCGTGCTGTGGCCCGACGGTCCGGACTGGATGCCAACGCCAACGCGGACTGCTTACGATTTCTTCTTGAATGTCTACAGCCACATCATCAACGGCCGCTACGGCGTGGGCGCTTCGCCAAAGCTCGTCGGAAGCAGCATTTCCGCTTCTCCAACCGCGGCGGTAACTTCTCGACTTCAATGGCATCCCCTGGGACACAACTCGCCAATGAGGTCTCGGGCATGTGGTGCGAAGGTCTCGTCGTTACTTTCGAACACGGCTCGCTTACGATCGAACTACCGCCGCCCTTCTCCTGATGGTGCTGAAGCACGTGTCATCTTGGAAAACGATGGTCAAACAAAACGAGCCGCTCGGCGGCGACAGCCTATTCCCGCGACAAGCGGACGCGTTCGTGACCAACATCATGCAGGGAACAAGGCCGCTTGCCTCAGGCGAGGACTCGGTCGAGGATATTGCTCCTTGCCTGGCAACGGAACAACATTGCCTGATCAAGTCATATGTGTCGGCAGGTGAAAATAAGTTTATTTTGAACCTCCGCCGGCAGTATGCTGCGATAGGCCCAACATCAATCTTGACGTTCGCAAGCTGTGCAAGAAATTCCGCAACATCGCATCGTCTCAGTAACCGGCAAGCATAATAGTGTCGACTCAGCCTGCGGGGCGCAGCCGCTGGGCCGGGCTCAATGGTCGCCTGTGGACGGCACGGATCCATGTTGCTGAAAGCACTGCCTTCAACGTTCCGGCGGATTCCATTTCCAGCAGGATAGTCGGCCGCTCGCCTTGCAGCTGAAGCCGAAAAACGGGTGAGCGCCCCAGGCCAGCCACAACATGCCGGTGACCTCGGCGATTTCGACGGTGCAAATCGTGGCGAATAATTTTGAAGCCATCCGCCAAATCGAACACGGTCGCGGCGGGCATAGGGATCGCCCCGAGATGGCTGGACAAGGCCTCCTGCCCCGCTGCTGTTGCATGAACATATAACTGTTCCAGAGTGCCGAGATCGACACAATCCGCGGCGAGACCGAAACACTCCGACTAAAGCGGTGCGATCACCGATAGCGCTTTGAACCAAGCGCTTAAACGCCAACACAAGTAACGCTCCTGGTAAGCCAAACAGCAGCAGATGGCGGGTTTCGTAAAAAGTTAAGTTCGGCTGAATACCAACGATTAAATAAGGCAAGCACGCGCAAGAAACAGTACTGCTGCGCCCCCAGTAACAGCGGGAAGGTGACTTTAAAATACGGTGTGTCATGCGGCCTGTCCTTGGCAGGGCCATGGACTTCTGGTAACGGTAGCTACAGCACCAACGAGAACCAAACGATACCAATGATCCGAAGTCATCTGGCCTGCCCTAGCGAGAACGTTCATGCAGCCCATTTGAAAGAACGCGTTCGATCCGCTGCGCAATTCGGAGAATGTTGGGGCATGGATTTGCAGGAGGTGGCGTAGGCACCTCGCTCGAACCAGATATTGAGGACGCCCAACTACAGCAGCGGGAGCACGATAAAATCCGGATACCCGGTGATGCAGCGCCACATCAACAAGCCGAACCGGCGTAGCAGCCCCTGGCTCGCGGCCGAGCGCGCGCCATACCGCTGTCAGCAAGCCGAACAGCACAAAAACGTAAAGCGCCATCAGCGAATTAAGGCCAGAAAGAACATCAGTACTGAGGCGATCCGGCATGGCATGGCGCGCGCCTTTCGCGTTGACGGCCAGCATTAAGAGCCACGTGCCGACGAGGAACAGCTCCAAAGCTGAACACGTAAACCGAGTTCGCCGGCCCACATCTGGTAGCCGGGATAGATCCATACGATGAGCGCGACGCCCATGGCTTCCGCCCGGCTCAGCAGAACCGTGCGTGTCGCCACCAGAAGCAGAGAGATCGCTCCCGATAGAATGGCCATGACCGCCATGGGCCTTCATCACGAGGATCGGTGTCCCGATATTGGCGATGCTGTAGTAGCCGAAAAACACCGGATGCCCGGCGCCATGGACCAAAAAATCGATGTCGCAAACCGGATATTCCGGACCCAACTTGAGCACCAGCCAATCATCCATGAAGACGCCGTCGTTGAAAAGCAAAGGCGCGCGCGACCAGCAGCAAGACTACGAGGATCATGATGGCTCGAAATGGAGACATGCTCGCAGAAGGTTGCATCTCGGTGGACCGGGACGGCTCGCTCTCGTTGAGAGTGGCCCCCGTATACCGGTAGCAAATCCATCGTCAGGATGTCATTGACCGGAAAAACCCGTCCCCATATAGCTGCCGGCATTCGGAAACCAGAAACCGCTGATATCATCGACGCTCCCAGCCAGGCGGTTCTCACATCAGACGGCTCGATCAGGCGATCAAATGAGCATTTTACGGGGCCACTGCAGATTGCGGCGATCGGGCTGAGCGCTGACCGGCCATTGTTGTTGTTTTGCTATGCTCGGATTGCCGCCTTTCGCAGCGCCGGCCAGCTATTCCGGGCCGGGACCCGCCTTACAATTGTTGCGCTGTTTGTGGTCGCCTGCCTGGCATTGCCCGGTCCGCGCGATATGATGTGCTCGTCGGCGCTCTGCTTTTGCTAACGGCGATTTTGCTCATGTCACGTATTCTGCAGTCGTGCCCTGGGGCTTTAGCGTGACGTTGCTGCTTTTGCGCGCGCCGCCCAACCGCTGACGCTCGAACAATGGATTTCGGCCTATATGCAGGGCAGCGACCTCAGCGGGTTTGCACATAACCGCCTGCGCTTGTTGATCGGCTCCGGAATGGTGGTCCCGAGCGGCGATCAGCTCTCGGTGACGCCGCTTGGTATGATCACGGCGCGCCTGGTCAGGCTAATCCGTTTTGCGACGGGTATCGGATAGATGGCCATGATGTCGTTCACCTATGGCTTTGCCGGCATCGCCCTGTTCACGCGACACACCGACGTCTCTCATGCAAATCATCGCGCGGCGAGCAGGCTCGCCGATTGCGCCGGTGGCCATTCTTGCGATTGCCGCTGTACTCTTTCGCACGTGGCCAGCGTGTTGCTGGGCTTTGCGACCGTGCAGCAATTTCAGTGACTGGAATGCGGCGTCGCTGTTCAGCTTTGGCGCTATGCTCTACGTTTTCGCCTTCGGTGCGGTTTACAAATCTGTCTCACTGGAGATCCGCTGACATGCTGCGCTTTCGGACATCGTCGATCGCAAAGTTCCCGAGATATTCCGCGGCGAACCGACATCCTGGTGAGCGGCGGCCTGGTCGAGCGCACCGGAGCATCCTTCGTACGCCTGCTGGCCGCGCGGTTGCCGTCGGGATTGCGCAAATGCGCAGCGCGTTCGCCATCGGCGATACCGGCTCAATTGCCGATGGCGAACGCGCTGCGCATTTGCGCGATCCGAGCGGCAACCGCGCGGCCGGCCGCGGTGACTACGAAGGATGCTCCGGTGCGCTCGACCAGGCCGCCGCTCACCAGGATGTCGGTTCGCCCGCGGAATATCTCGGAAACTTCGTGATCGACGATCTCGAAAGCGCAGCGGTGTGTCCAGGGCGCTGCGCCAGATCGAGCAGGATCTCCAGTGAGACAGATTTGTAAACCGCACCGAAGGCGAAAACGTAGAGCATAGCGCCAAAGCTGAACAGCGACGCCGCATTCCAGTACTGGAAATTGCTGCAACGGTCGCAAAGCCCAGCAACACGCTGGCCACGTGCGAGATTACAGCGGCACATCGCAAGAAATGGCCACCGGCGCAATCGGCGAGCCTGCTCGCCGCGCGATGATTTGCATGAGAGGCGTCAAGTATCGTGAACAGGGCGATGCCGGCAAAGCCATAGGTGAACGACATCATGGCCATCTATCCGATACCCGTCGCAAAACGGATTAGCCTGACCAGGCGCGCCGTGATCATACCAAGCGGCGTCACCGAGAGCTGATCGCCGCTCGGGACCACCATTCCGGAGCCGATCAACAAGCGCAGGCGGTTATGTGCAAACCCGCTGAGGTCGCTGCCCTGCATATAGGCCGAAATCCATTGTTCGAGCGTCAGCGGTTGGGCGGCGCGCGCGAGGGCGGTGAGCAACGTCACGCTAAAGCCCCAGGCGAGCAAGCTCCAGAATACGTGACATAGCAGAATTGCGGTTAGCAAAAGCAGAGCGCCGACGAGCACATCACCGATATCGCGCGGACCGGGCAATGCCAGGCAGGCGACCACAAACAGCGCAACATGGTAAAGGCAGCCGGCCCGTAATAGCGGGCGGCGTGGCGAAGGTGGGTACTGAGAGCATAGCAAAGCAACAACTGGCAGGATAGCGCTCAGCCGATCGCCGCAATCTGCAGTGGCCCCGGTAAAAGCTCATTCGATCGCCTGATCGAGCCGTCCGACGTGAGGGCCGCCTGGCTGGGAGAGCGTCATCATATCAGCGGTCTCTGGTTCCGAATGCCGGCAGCTATATGGGTACGGGTTTTTCCGGTCAATGACATCCTGACGATGGATTTGCTACCGGTATACGGGGGCCACTCTCGACGAGAGCGAGCCGTCCCGTCTAGGAATAGCAATGCAACCTTCTGCGAGCATGTCTCCATTTCGAGCCATCATGATCCTCGTAGTCTTGCTGCTGGTCGCGCACGCGCCTTTGCTTTTCAACGACGGCGTCTTCATGGATGATTGGCTGGTGCTCAAGTTGGGTCCGGAATATCCGGTCGACATCGATTTTTTGGTCCATGGCGCCGGGCATCCGGTGTTTTTCGGCTACTACAGCATCGCCAACATGACGGGACGCCGATCCTCGTGATGAAGGCCCATGGCGGTCATGGCCATTCTATCGGGAGCGATCTCTCTGCTTCTGGTGGCGACACGCACGGGTCTGCTGAGCCGGGCGGAAGCCATGGGCGTCGCGCTCATCGTATGGATCTATCCCGGCTACCAGATGTGGGCCGGCAAGGCGAACTCGGTTTACGTGTTCAGCTTTGGACTGTTCCTCGTCGGCACGTGGCTCTTAATGCTGGCCGTCGACGCGAAAGGCGCGCGCCATGCCATGCTGCGGATCGCCTCAGTACTGATGTTCTTTCTGAGCTTCGCCTTGAATTCGCTGATGGCGCTTTACGTTTTTGTGCTGTTCGGCTTGCTGGTCGCGGTATGGCGCGCGCTCGGCCGCGAGCCGGGGCTGCTACGCCGGTTCGGCTTGTTGATGTGGCGCTGCATCACCGGGTATCCGGATTTTATCGTGCTCCCGCTGCTGTATTGGGGCGTCCTCAATATCTGGTTCAAGCGGGCAGGTGCCTACGCCAGCTACTATGGAATCCATGCCCCGACGTTCTCCGAATTGCGCAGCGGATGGAACGCGTTCTTTCAAATGGGCTGCATGAACGTTCTCGCTAGGGCAGGCCAGATGACTTCGGATCATTGGTATCCGTTGGTTCTCGTTGGTGCTGTAGCTACCGTTACCATCATGGCCCGTGCCAAGGACAGGCCGCATCGCACGCCGTATTTTAAAGTCGCCTTACCGCTGTTACTGAGCGCGGTACTGTTTCTTGCGCTGTCCTTGCCCTATTTAATCGTTGGTATTCAGCCGAACTTAACTTTTTACGAAACCCGCCATCTGCTGCTGTTTGGCTTACCAGGAGCGTTACTTGTGTTGGCGTTTAAGCGCTTGGTTCAAAGCGCTATCGGTGATCGCGCCGCTTTAGTCGGAGTGTTTGGTCTGGCCGCGATTGTGTCGATCTCGGCACTCTGGAACAGTTATATGTTCATGCAAGCGCGGGCGTTGAGGCAGGAGGCCTTGTCCAGCCATCTCGGGGCGATCCCTATGCCCGCCGCGACCGTGTTCGATTTGGCGGATGGCTTTGAAAATTATTCGCCACGATTTGCGCCGTTCGGAATCGCCGAGGTCACCGGCATGTTGTGGCTGGCCTGGGGCGCTCACCCGTTTTTCGGCTTCAGCCTGCAAGGCGAGCGGCCGACTATCCTGCAGGAAATGGAATCCGCCCGGAACGTTGAAGGCAGTGCTTTCAGCAACATGGATCCGTCCGGTCCACAGGCGACCATTATGCTTGAGCCCGGCCCAGCGGCTGCGCCCAATGGCAGGCTGGTCCGACACTATTATGCTTGCCGGTTACTGAGACGATGCGATGTTGCGGAATTTCTTGCACAGCTTGCGAACGTCAAGATTGATGTTGGGCCTATCGCAGGCGTCCTGCCGGCGGGAGGTTCAAAATAAACTTCTCCACCTGCCGACACATATGACTTGATCAGGCAATGTTGTTCCGTTGCCAGGCCTCCTCGGCGAGGGCAATATCCTCGACCGAGTCCTCGCCTGAGGCGAGCGGCCTTGTTCCCTGCATGATGTTGGTCACGAACGCGTCCGCCTGTCGGCGGAATGCCCAGCTATCGCCGCCGAGCAGTTCGTTTGTTTGACCATCGTCTTCCAAGATGACACGTGCTTCGGCGCCGTCAGAGAAGGGCGGCGGTAGTTCGATCGTAAGCGAGCCGTGTTCGAAAGTAACGACGAGACCTTCGCGCCACATGCCCGAGACCTCATTGGCGAGTTGCAGTCTGCAGGGGATGCCATTGAAGTCGAGGCTTACCGCCGCGGTTGGAGAAGCGGAAATGCTGCTTCCGACGAGCTTTGGCGAAGCGCCTAGCACATAGCGGGCGAGATTGATGATGTGGCTGTAGACATTCAAGAAGGAATCGTAAGCAGTCCGCGTTGGCGTTGGCATCCAGTCCGGACCGTCGGGCCACAGCACGAGCCCGGTAGGTCGTGGCTCGGCGGTCATGGTGAAGGCGCTTTGTTGACCACCGGTCTCTCCGGCAAAACACCAGCCGTGCGCACTGATGATATCGCCGAGCGATCGATCTGCGCGTAGCCGTTCCAGGAGCGTCATTGCTCGCGCCACACCGGCGTCATGGCGCTTCATGTAGCCGATGCCGTAGACCAGATTGCGCTTGCTGGCTGCGCTGGCGAGGGTGCGCGCCTGCTTCGTCGTATAGGCCATAGGCTTTTCAGACAGCACGTGCCGGTCGCTATTGAGTGCGTCCAGCACGATCGGCCCAGTGGCTCGCCGCCGCGTCACAACGACAACAGCGGCCACCTCGCGATCCGCCAACAACTCCAAATGCGTGCGGTAAGTCCGTTTAACATCGAATTTCGCCGCAGCGGCCGCCGCCAGTTCCGGTCGAAGATCGGCCAGCGCGACGACGCGACAGCGAGGATTGGTGACAAAGTTTGCGAGGTGGCACATCTGGCCAACCATACCGGCGCCTATAATGCCGATGCCGACCGTCAACGCGAAGAGGCCTGTTGCGCTGCAAAGCGTTTGCGTAACACCAGGAAATGGGTCGGCATCCCCCATGCCGTGATGAAGGCCGAGTTCTCGCCAGTCAATCGGCCGATTTCGTCGACATCCCGGTTTTTGACGGCGCTAAAAATAAGTTCGAGCGCCTCGAGCAGCGCGTCGAATCCGTCAATCGCCGTCGGTTCGTCAACCAGGATATTCGTGGTCCTCATCGATCGTCGGAGCTGCTGCAGTCCCAACAAAAAAGGACCAAGCCGATCGCCGAATGGATTTTCTATCAGGGCATCGACGTCCGCAACCAGCGAATCGACCAATGCCGTCACAGTCTCAATTTCCTCGATCTTTCCGACCAAATACAACTTTTGTCCTGAGAGAAAGCTGATTGGGCTTCGCTTGAGGTGGCGGATATTCCGCCGGAGCAACTCTTCAGCCGGAAGAGCTTTCTTGTGCCAATAGATATCAAGCGAATCGCGATACAGCGGCCATGAAGAATGCACGTCAAAATCGTGATCGTTGGCTTGCTGACAGAGATCCGCAGCATCCAGGAAATAGCACAGCCGGACAAAAGGATTTTCCAGTACGTCGCGTACCCACGAGCTAAATGCTCGTGTGTGCGGGATGCTATCCCATTTAAGCTGATAGAGCTTTTCCGCTGCTGCCACGGGTTCGAGCGCCGTTAATTGCTTGCACGATGAATGGATAGCCTTCAATACCAGCTCGATGAAAGTACCGCGGGTCTCATAGTAGGACACGACGGCATAGCCGCCCGGTTTGAGATTGCGGCTGAATGTGCTGAGCCAGAGGCTGGTCGGCTGCACCGTATAGATAAAGCCCTCTGCATCGATCAGGTCGTATTTGCGATCGCTGGCGAAGGCCTCGATATCGTCGCTGCGCAGGTCGGAAATACTGTCGCTCAGGCCGAAGCGCTCGAAATATTGACGAATTTGGCCATGGGCATGCAAATTGGGTTCGGCTAGGGTCAATCTGGCGCCCCACTGAGCAAACACCAGCGCGTTCTCGCCGGTGTCGGGGCCGAACTCCAGCACGTCGGCGCCGTCGAACATCTGGATCGGCAGCATCAACTTTTCGACGAACACGGTTCGACGGGCGTCGGTATATTGCGCAAGTTTGCTGGCATTCTCGAAATTGCCAAACGTCGGCAGGAATTGCTCGTGCGCGTAATATTGAAAGAGCTTGTCGTAAGCCATGTCTGGTTGCTTCAACCCCTTGGCGTCCGACGACGGGACGATTCCTTTAACCGGAACTGCGCGCCGTTTCGTGACGACTGATCTGCACCTTAGGCAGTCATTTTAATCCATTGATCGGATGACGTTGATTTGATGGCGAAGTCAGCTTCAATTGATAACCATGTCGTAACACGAGTAGCGATTTGCTGTCGTGCAATTCAACCTCCCGAGCCGATATTTTCGCAGCTTGAGACGGGTAGCGCAAGCAACCAGAGGAGCGCTTGCACGTCCGTGCGGCGACATGGGGGACGGAATTCAGCACGGCCAAGCGGTGACTGCAGGCCGCCCGCGAGTTTTACAAGCTTGCCGCGCCCGTCAGTCGCGGACCATGACCGGTCGGCGACGGCGGACAATTAGTTCAATCATTCCGATGTCATCGAGCGCCGGAATACTAGGCCCAGCCGTATAGAGCCAAGTTTCGCGAAGTGGCGGGCAACGGTGGTCATCGAGATACGATACCGGACAGTAGCCGCGGGGGATGAGATCTGGATTGGTGAAATCGCCGCAAGTGCTGGTGTAGATGAATGACTGCGGTACCGCCTCGTCTCGCGGTAGTGTTTGCGCGCTATTCATGTCTTGCGCGGCAAGACAGCGGCCCCGGAAAAACAGCATGGCGCTGCTAGAGATTTCAAGTTCGACGACTTTGGGCTCGGGATCGGCTAGCAGAGCCGCCCGGGTTTGGCGCTGGAGATCGCTGGTCACCAGCCGTCGTAGAGCAGCCACTTTGCATCGTGTGCCATCGACAGCGCGAAAGCGGCGATCACGCCGCCGGCGATCGCAGCCCGGAATTGCCGTAACGGAATGCACTGAATAGCGATTGCGATCAGCGGCAGGACACCGAATTGCGAGGGAAATAGCAATCGCGATTCTGCTCGCGTTGGGTCTCCATAGACGCCGGCTACAGCATAAGGTGACGCGCCGAGCAACGTAATCGCAACGCTCAGAACGGTCAGCGAAATGCCATTCCTGACGGATGCGAACGATTTCAATAGACATGATGTCCGGAATGTTCCAGAACCAAACAAGGCAAATCCGGCCATGAATAAGAGCGTTATTGCGACGGAAGCCTCAAGCCCAAGAAATTGAAACCCCCACGTGTATGCATACTTCAGCGATGCCCTGAAGGCAGTAAGATGCTGCAACAATGCATTCATCACGACGTGGATGTTGTGCACCGGAGCATATTGTCCCGCGTAGTGACCGCTCTTTCCCAGAACAGTCACCCGCAACACGACAACCAGCACGACCGTAAGGCCAAATGGTATCAACCTGGTGAACCACCCTCGCCATGATTGCCCGGGATAGCTGACGAACAGCAAACGAAGCGGTTCAAGCGCCAGCAGCGTTTCCAGCGAGAGCGAGAAAAGCAGGCTGATTGGCGCCAGCCATCGCAGTGACCGCGACGTCGAGTTCATCAACACATACGACAACAGGTAGAATACCAGGAAGAAGTCGTAGGCGGCGTTGAGAGTCAAGCGGATCGCATAAAATGGTGTCACCAGAAAAAGCGCGGTCGTCAGAGCGGCGACGGGACGCGTGTAAGTCGACTGGTTCAGGACCGGTACAGAAGCAAGCCGTTCAGGCAATGGCACGTCAACCCGACGATTCGAGCCACTACGTTTGGCGTATCTTCACCGAGGTAAGAGAAGAGCAGCATCGGGATCGAATATCCGATATGCGCCAACTCGAACATCCAATGCACAAAGCCGTCAGGCCCTTGAGTCCAGAAAACGTAGTAGCTGACCCAATCGTCGCCGATCAGGCCGCGCGTGAATAGTGCCGGAAGGCTCGTAAGCACGGCAAGCGCGCCGGCGGTCCATACGAGCGCTGTGCCAGCCGAGTCCGCAACCGGCCGATCATGAGATGCTTCTAGAGCTTTGTTTAGTAAAGGGGCATTCACGATCTGTGCTCGCGCCGATTCTGAAAAGCAGACGCGAGATCGGAAATTCCCGAGACATAGTCTGCAACCGCTTCCGCATCACTCCCGTCCGGTGCCCAGTCGGGAAACTCGGTGCGCGAAGGATCGAACGGACCAGCGGTGGTCTCGTGGAACACCAGCCATTCCGACGTGATCAGGATCGAGTGGAACACCTCATCTGGCATCCGGTAGTAGCAGAGCTTGCCCTGACCGTAGGGCGCCATGTCGAGCACGTCGCGGATTTTGCCATCATCTTCGAAAACCACCACACGCGCGGTGCCCTCGATGACGTGGAACGATTCGGGCTTGCCGAGATGCTTGTGCGGGCGGACATAGACGTCGCGGTGGTGCACGATCAGCATCTCGTGCAGGGGAGAGGAGGGATCAGGATGGGTGCAAAGCCGGCTGCGCAACCGCGGGTTCTTGGCGGCGATCCGCTTGAGCTCGGCGATCACGCTGTCGTCCGCGGTGACGATCGCGGCATCTGAATAGTAGACTTCCGGATTTTGTGCGCGCAGCGGCGTTTTCATGCGAGGGCCACCAGGGCTATTCAAAGAAGATGAAGCCATGGTCGCCATTATATCCGCATTTCCGGTAGATCCATGCCCAGGTTTCCGGACTATGGAAGCTTAGGCAGGTGAGCTGCCAGTACAGCAGAATTCGCCTTTTCGCGTTCGTTGCGGAACGATTCCACCATAACGTATTTCGATGATCCGCGGCCGACCCGTTCGATCTCCGAGACCGCACACCAGACGTCTTCCAGCGGCAGATTGTGCAGCACGCCCAGCGAGACCACGAGATCGAAGCTATGGTCGGGGTAGGGTAGTTCGGCCGCGCTTCCAACTTTGAGGAAGGGACGCACTTCCTCCTTGGCGTTATCGACGCCGTATTGCGAGATATCGATGCCGGCGATCTTCAGGTCAGGAACCAGCTGGGTAAACTCGTATAGCAGAAATCCCTTTCCGCAACCGACGTCGAGCACGCTCATGCCGGGCTTGATGCCGTAGCGGTCGATCAGTGTCTGCGCCAGTGGCCGCCAGCGGCCATCATAACGATAGCCGCCATAGCCATAGCGGCGCTCGCCGTCCCAATAATCGCGGCCGAACTGTCGCGCTACCTCGGCGGATTCCGCCTTATCGTGCTCGACCACGCGCTGCACGTAGTTGCGCTTGGTCGAGGCATGCATCGACTGTACGAGGTTGATTTCGGTCATAATCGCTGCGCGGCCCACCGTGGCATCATGACAGGATCGTGGCGTATTTCTGCACCATCAGGATATCCTCGACAGCGCGGATATCGTCCTTTGATGCCAGCGAAATTTCTTCCACCGCAGCATGCAGGTCGCATCCCGCGCCCAACACGCGGTCGTAGATCGCACGGCGTCTAGCTTCGTCGGGCGGCAGCATGAAAATGCTGTAGCAGATGATGCCTTCGAGCTTCGGCAGTTCGTCCAGCAGATCTTCGAGGATCATGTAGCTGCCCGGCATGATGTGCTCGACGGCGCTGAGCAGGTATTGCAGGTTCTTGCGCTCTGGCGTAATCGCGGACGACGATGTTCTGGACATGCTGCGGCGTTCGGCTGCCGTTGAGCGGCCGGGCGCCGATATAGCCGCGATGGCCGCTGCGCTCAGGCATCGAAGCCACCGGGCAATTTGTATTGCATGCCGATCCGGGTCGCCGGCCGCAGCGAGATCGGCTCGAAGAATTCGCCGAAGCGCTTGTCGGCGTAGGGCGACATAATGCTCTTGAAGCGGCAGTTCATGGTCCAGCGCGTGCCGCTTTCCTCGTTGACGCGGTTGCCGTGCATCAGGGTCTGGTTGAACACCAGCACGTGGCCATAGGGGATGTCGATCCAGACCAGATGCGGTTTTATCGTTTTGTAGAGTTCCTCGGCGCTGCGCAGGCGTGCCATCCGGTCCTGCATCTCGCCGTTGACCGAAGGCGGCAGAAGATACATCGATTTGGTGCGGTAACACGTCGACCAGCGGCACCCAGACCACGACCTCGAACGGCGAGTCTCCCGACCAAACGTCGGAATGCGTCGCCAGCAACGAACTGTCGTCGGCCGGCATCTGAATGCTGAGATTGATCCGCCGTTGCATGCAAAGCTCATTGCCGACGATTGTCTCAATCGTCGACCGCGCCAGCCGGAAATAGGTCGGCCGCAGCCAGGGTTCGGCGTTGAGGCCGCCGATCACATGCATGCGCAGGCCGTTGAGATCGTCGACGCTGACGCGCGAATGCACGCTATCGAGAAAATCCAGCGGGTCGTTGGAATGCGGCAGTTTCAGGTAGTCGGCGGCGAGTTCCGCGGCGCGGCGCTGGATCCGGTCGAGCCCCGCGCGGTCGTCGGCGGGGGCGGTGACAAAGCCCTCGTTGATGAAGCGGCTGGTGAGCGCCTGCTCCTCCGGTTGCAGAAAGGCGGTATCGATCATGCGAAGAACTCCCGCACCATGGCGCAGATATAGCTGATATCGGCCGATGACAGGAACTGGTTGATCGGGAAAGTCAGGATCTGGCCGGCCTGGCGCTCGGTGACCGGGAACGCGCCTTTGCCGTGACCGAGATGGGCCGCCGCCGGCTGCAAATGGATCGGAACCGGATAGTGGATCGTGGTCTCGACACCGCGGCCAGCGAGAAATTTCTGCAATTCGTCGCGGCGCTCGGTCTGCACCACAAAGGTGTGGAAGGTGTTGAACTCGATGTTGCGGCAGGGCGGAATGAACAGCGGCGTGCCCGCGAGTTCGTCGCGGTACTGCGCCGCGTTGCGCCGCCGCCGCTCGATCACCGAGGGCAAATGCCGCAGCCGGATCCGCAGCACTTCGGCCTGAAGCGTATCGAGCCGCGATACCGTGCCCCATTCCGTGACGTCGCTGCGGTTGATCAGGCCGTGGTTGCGCAGCCGCTTGATGTGGTCGGCGAGGCCGGCATCCGCGGTGGCGACAAAGCCGGCATCGCCGGCGGCGTTAAGGTTCTTCAGCGGGTGGCCGGAAAAGCAGCCGATCGTTCCGATCGTGCCGCTCATGCGGCCGTCATAGGTCGAGCCGATCGCCTGCGCGCTGTCCTCGATCACCGCCAGCCTGTGCTTCTTGGCAATTGCCATCAGCGGATTCATATCGGCGATCCGGCCGGTCAAATGAACCGGCATGATTGCTTTTGTTCGTGGCGTCACGGCCGCCTCCACTGCGGCTGGATCGATATTCTGGTCCGGCTGCACATCGGCGAAAACAGGCGTGGCGCCAACCGCGACAATCGACGCGGTGGAGGCAACAAACGAATTCGGTGGCGTGATCACTTCGTCGCCGGGGCCGATGTTGAGCACCTTCATGGCGAGCACCAGTGCATCGGTGCCGGAATTCAGCGTCACGACATGGGGGCTGCCCAGATAGGCTGACAGTTCCTGCTCAAGCTTGCCGACCGCTTCGCCGCCGATGAAATCGCCGCGCCGGAAGACGCCTTCCACAGCCTGCATGATCTCGCTGCGTTCCTCCTCGAACTGCGCGGGGAGGTTGACATAGCCGATGCGGCGCAGTGCGGTGTCAGCGTCCATCGTAGAATTGCCTTACGGCTTCGAGCACGCGATCCTGCTGTGCGCGCGTTAGATGCTGGTCGACCGGGAAGCTGATCACCTCGCGCGCATGGCGGTCGGTGACTGGAAAGTGCCCGGCCGGATAGCCGAGATGCTTGAGGCCTTCCTGCTGATAGAGCGGGATCGGATAGTGGATCTTCGCCTCGACCCCGTGGTCGAGGCAATATTGGTAGAGCGCGTCGCGCTGCTCAGCGAACAGCATGTAGAGATGATAGACGTGGCGAACATTGGGACGGCGCGGCGGCACTCGCAGTCCGCGGATTTTCGCAAATCCCTGGTCGTAATAGGCGGCATTCTCGATCCGCCGCCGGGTGATCTCGTGGGTCTGGCCGACCAGCCAGTTGCCGACCACCGCCTGCACGGAGTCGAGCCTGCGAATTGCAGCCGAGGATCGCGATCTCGTCGCGGTTCTTCATGCCGTGATTGCGGATCAGCCGCAGTCTCTCGTTCATGGCGTCGTCATTGGTGACGACCACGCCGGCATCGCCCCAGACGTTGAGGTTCTTCAGCGGATGCAGCGAGAAGCCGGCGGCGATGCCGTAGGTGCCGGAGCGTTTGCCCGCGAATTCCGACAGGATGCCCTGGCAGGCGTCCTCGACCACCGGAAGCTTGTGGCGTTCGGCGATTTTCATCAGCTTGACCATGTCGGTGACTTCGCCGGTCAACTGCACCGGCATGATCGCCTTGGTCTTCGGCGTGATCGCGGCCTCGACATAGTCGACGTTCATGCAGAACGAATCGTCGCAATCGACCAGCACGGGCCTCGCACCGGTTTCGGCGATCGCGCCAACTGTGGCGATAAAGGTATTGGCGGCGGTGATGACCTCGTCGCCATGGGTAATGCCGAGCGCCTTCAGCGGCAGCTTCAACGCATCGGTGCCGGAGCCGACGCCGATGGCGTATTTGGTTCCGATCAGCTCAGCGAAGCGCTTCTCGAATTCGGCAACCGGCTTGCCCAGCGTGAAGTCGCCGGTTGCGACCAGCCGGCCGATCTCGCGCCAGAATCGGCGCGGGGTCGGAAAACTGCTCGAGCAGATAGGAATAGCGAACGTCGTAAGGAGCGGTCATTTGTCCTTTCACGTCGAGTGAAGTTGCGAGGAAGGCACGCCAGGAGCAGCGACAGCGCGCTGAATCGCGGCCGCGATGCTGGCAGGTGCCAGATCGTGCTTTTTCATCAAGCTGTCCTGTGAGCCGTAATTATGCATGAAGGCATCCGGCAGCGACAGCCGCAGCATCGCGGGCAGACCGTGGCCGAGCCGGTCGATCAGGCCTTCGGCGATCGCGCTGCCGAGACCACCAGTCGGCACATGCTCTTCAAGCGATACCAGCAGTTTGACGCCGCGGATCGTCTGTACCAGCGCATCGATGTCGAGCGGCTTGACGGTGTGCATGTGAAGGATGCCAGCATTAATTCCCTGCGCTGCCAGCAGATCGGCGGCGGCCAGCGCCCGTTGCAGCATGATGCCGGTGGTGACCATCAGCACGTCGCCCGGCGCACGCATCAGGATGGCGCGGCCGATCTTGAAGCCGTTCTCGGCCTTAGAGACGATAGCATCTCCACCCTTGGCGAGGCGAATATAGATCGGCCCCGGCCAATCGAGCGTCTGCTCCATCAGCCGCGTGGCTTCGTCAGCGTCGGCCGGGCAGACCACAGTCATGTTCGGCAGTGCCCGCATGATCGCGATATCCTCGATCGCCTGGTGCGTCGGACCAAGCGGCGCGTAGACAAGTCCGCCGCCATTGGCGATCAGTCGTACCGGTAGATTGTGCAGGCAAAGATCTACAGCGACCTGTTCGTAGCAGCGCCGGGTCAGGAACGTCGCGATGGTGTTGACGTAGGGCAGATAGCCTTCCATCGCGAGCCCAGCCGACATGCCGATGATATGCGCTTCCGAAATGCCCTCGATCAAATGCCGTGACGGAAATTCCTTGCTCATGGCGCGTAGCGTGCCCGCGCCGGGATCGGAGCCGATATACAGCACCCGCTCGTCGCGCGCGGCCAGCTTGTGAACCATGTTCATTGCGGTATTGCGCATGCGTGCAGCCGATCAAAAATCGCCGACCGCGACGCGAATGGCGTCCAGCTCGGGCTCCGTCAATTTGTTCTTGTGGTGCCAGTCGGCGTTGGATTCGGCGGGAGGCAAGCCCTTGCCCTTCACGGTGTGGCAGATGATCGCCGTCGGGCGGCCCATCGTGGCCGGACCCTTGCCCAGTGCGCCGCGCAATGCGCCGACGTCATGGCCGTTCAGCTCTTCCACCACAAAGCCGAAGCTGCGCCACTTGTCCGCAAGCGGTTCCAGCGGCAGCACATAGTCAGTCGGCCCGTAGCTCTGCAATTTGTTGTAGTCGATCAGCGCCACGAGATTATCCAGCCCGTGCTTGGCGGCGCCCATCGCCGCCTCCCAGACCGAACCTTCGTTGATTTCGCCGTCGCCGAGCAGCACGAAGGTGCGATAGGAACGTCCGCGCATCCGCGCGGCCAGCGCAAGCCCGACGCCGATCGACAGGCCATGGCCGAGCGCGCCGGTCGAGGCCTCGACGCCCGGCACCATGCCGTATTCCGGATGGCCGCCGAGAATGCTGTTGGTGCCGCAGAATCCTTCAAGTTCCGACAGTGGGAAAAATCCGCGATCAGCCAGCAGAGCATAGAGGGCGAGGCAGCCGTGTCCCTTGCTCAGAATCGCGCGATCGCGTTCGGGATCGCGCGGGCTCTTCGGATCGATCCGCAAGATGTCGTCGTATAGCACGCGAACCATTTCGATCAGCGACAGCGCCGGGCCGACATGGCCGCGCCCGGCGGAGCGCACCGCGCCGAGCACCAGCCGACGCAAATAGAGGCTGCGTTCGTCGAGTTTGCAGGTCTGGGCCGCTTCAGCGTGGGGCGAGATCTGGATCACGTTGGCAAATCGCTTGATGGAGCCGCCGAGCCTTGTCGAGCTGGCCGGCCAGAATGGTGCCTGATTCGCCACCTCGTCCGATCATGACACGCCGGAAGCGGCTTTCCGGCAGAAAATCGTTCAGGATGATCAGGCACCAGATCAACCCGAAAACGGGATATAGCATGTCCCGGCGGATCGCAAATACGCTGTCCCGGGCTTCGAATTCGCGAGAAAGCCGTTGGATCAGCCGCTTTGCGCGATCCTCGGGAAACTGGCTGCCGGGATGAAGCGCGGTGTCGGACACCAGCTTGACCGGATCATCCCAGCCAAAATATTCGAAATCGATGAAGCGCAACTGCCCGGTCTGATCGCGCATGGCGTTGTGCAGACCGAAATCCGATGGACTCAGGGCGCGCTGGCCCGGCGCGAGCTCGGTTGCCGGATCAAGGCCGAGCCGCGCGTAGCGTTCTTCCACGCGCTCGCGTGCGCGGGCCGCACTCGGGCCGAGATCGCGGTCGATGAACTTGCGCAAATCGGAATCGTTGAGAGCCTGTTCGAGCAACCGGCGCAGACGCTGCTCGCACTGAGCGACCGCTTCCGCGGGCGAAAAAATGCCGGCTGACGCGCTGCGCAAGCTCTGGGCGCCAGTCGCATCACGCACCTTCTGCAGTTCAATCAGGAAATCGGCCAATTGATCGACATCGTTCCCCTGTGGCCGCAGCACGGCGGCTTCGCCGTCGAACCATTCATAGAGCGCGCAATTCTCCTCGCGATCACTCGCGAACGGTCGTGGCGTCAATTCGACGCCATGCTGCGCCAGAAACGATAGGGCCTCATATTCCTGCCTCAGGCGATCGCGTTGGTCGACGGGATAGTATTTGAGGGCGAGCCGCGAGCCGTCGGCCATGTTCAGGCAGAAAACCCTGTTGTTGCCGCCCGGCCGGGCGGGAATCGCTGCCACGACCGGGCGTTCGGCAAGGCGGCTGCCGATTTCGATCGCGCGTTCGTTGCCGAATTCGGCTCCGCTCATTTTGCGAAGACCTCGCTTTGAACTTCAGCCCAGTTCGCGGCCGATCGATAACGGCTGTGTCGCGGTGCAGCCGTGCCGGCGAACAGGATGGGGCGGGTTCGCTGCGGGAAGTGTGGTTGCTCGAACACTTCGGCGAGATCGTCAATAAAGACATCAAGGTCAAGGCTCGCGAGCCGGTCGACTTTTGCGGCGAGCGTGTCCTCGAAATAGATGCGGTCGAGATGCAACGCCGAATCCGACGAGCCGATCAGCCCGGACCCCGACATCCAGTCTCGCGCCGCGACCCGCAAGTCGGTACGATCCGGATCCTGGTGACCGTATTGGGTTTTGTGGCTGACGATATAGACGTCTGCGCTTTCCCGACGGCACGCGGCGAGGAAGTCAAGCATGCCCGGAAAGATCGTAGCGTTGCCGATTCCCTTGCCGTAAACCCAGCCTTGCAAGCCTTGCCAGGCCAGTTCGCCGCCGGGTTCGGCACGGAGATAGTCGCGCAACTGGCCTTTCAGACCTGTCCATCCGTCAGGTACCAGTCCACGCTGCCATGCGGCAGCCGCGAACACCTCGTCGTAACAGATGATCGTGTTGTCGAAATCGATCCCGATCCGCACGCCGTTTCACTTCAGGCTGAGGTTCTGCATCATCTTGATGTTGAAATAGCGGGGGTCATCGAGCGAGTTGGGCAGGCGGCCGGTCTTGAACGCATCGACGAGCCCGGATACCGCCTGTTCGATCGTCCGCTTCGGCGAGAATCCAAGTTCGCGGCGGATCTTTTCGGAGGACACGTGATAGGAGCGTAGGTCGTTGGTTGGCTCCACGACGACGCCGATGTCGCCGCCGACAACCGATTTGACGATGTCGGCGATCTTCATCAGCGAATGGTTTTCGTAGCCGATGTTGTAGAACTTGCCGTCGATCTTGCGGTCGTCCTGTTGCAGCAGGAACAGGTACGCATCCGCCATATCGTCAATGTGCAGGTTGGGCCGCCGCTGCGAGCCGCCGAAAACCTTGATGCGGCCGGTGTTGACCGCAAGGTTGGTGAGAATGTTGACAACGACGTCGAGCCGCTGCCGCGGCGCGTAGCCGCAAACCGTGGCGGGACGCACCGTACAGGTTACGAAACCGGACGCGGCTTCTTCCGCCAGGTCGACCTCGCACATCACCTTGAATTTCGAATAGTCGGTTAGCGGTTCGCAGGCGAGATCTTCGGTAACTTCGGGTTCGCTCTTGACGCCGTAGACGCTCGAGGACGAGGCATAGATGAAGCGCTTGACCCCCGCCTTTTTCGAGGCGCGCACCAGCGGGCGGAAACAATCGTAGTTGATCGATTTGCCGAGTGCGGGATCAAGTTCGAAAGATGGGTCGTTGGAAATGCAGGCAAGATGGATGACTGCATTATTGCCGCGCAGAGCTTCGTTGACCGCGGCCGGATCCCGGATGTCCCCCTTGACCAGGCGCAGATTGGGATTGTCGCGGATCTCGTCGAACACCGGGCCATACATGAAGAGATCGAGAACAGTGACCTTGTGGCCGGCGGCGAGCAGTTTCGGAATCAGCACGCTACCGACATAGCCGGCACCACCGGTCACCATCACGTTCCACTGCTGGTCGCTCATCTCTGTATCCTTCAGGTCTGTTAGTGCTTATTTGAGCAGCGCGGTAATGAATTTCACCAACGGCACCTTTTCCACAGAATTGCGGTGGCCGACGATGCCGACCTTGATCGCACCGGCGGCGTTTCCGACGAAGGCGACGTCCTTGATGTCACCGCCGGCGGCGACCAGCGGAGCCGTAATCGTCAGAAACGCGTCGCCTGCGCCCACCGTATCGACCACAGTCTTGGTGAAGGCGGGAACGCGCGCCACACCGGTTTTCACCGAATAGGGATAGCAGCCGAACGAACCGTGAGTGACGATGATGTTGTCGCAGCCGATCCTGCCGTGAAGCTGCTTTTCGATGACGGTGGCGATATCGCTGAATTTGTCGGCGGTGGCGAGACGCGCTTCGGGCGCATCGATGCAGATATAGTCGGCCTGGGGATAACGCGTGACGAGGTTGTAGCCGAAATTACCGCCGTTGCTCTGGGCATTGACGGCAAGGAATTTCGAATTGGCGATCAGGGTTTCGATCGTACTCGAGGCAATCATGCCGTGGCCGAAGTCGGTGGCAACGACGACGTCGGCGCTGCGCACACGTTCTTTGGTGACCCGGTCGATTTCCGCGCGTTCGGCTTCCCCGAACGGCGTATCGTTCATGGTGTAAACCTCGAACAGCTTGTGCAGATAACCGAGTTCGACATATCGCAGCTTGCGCGTGGTCGGTCGTCCATCGACCCGGATCGGCGTCAGTTTGACGTTCGGTCGTAGATGAGCGTCGATGAATTCCTTCGGATAGTCGTCGCCGCCGAGCACGGTGACGATCTCGACCGACTTGCAGAAGCTCGCCACGTGGTTGGCCGCGGCGAGCACGCCGCCGGCGAACTGCTCGCGGCTCTTGGACAGGGTAGCGACGATGTTTTCCTTGGAGGGTTTTCCGAGCGCTGAAACATAGTGGTATTCGTCGATGATGGTATCGCCGACCAGCACGACATGCATGTCTTGCACGCTATCGATAAGTCTGAGGAGCCGCTCCGCGCCGCCGGTTTCGCGCACCTGCTGCAGATAGTCGCGCAGCGGGGGATCGTAGATGTCGAAATAGCGGTTAACCAGCGACGACGAGCTGAACGTCACGTCGCGGGTGAACACAATACGTCCGCCGTGACGTTCGACCGCATCGCGCTCGGACTTGATCTTGCCGGTAACGTCGTCTTCGGGATTCTCGTAGTCCGAGCCCTTGACATAGATGTCGGGCCGGACGGTATCGAGCACCGGCTCGGCGCTGGTAGTGTGATTGATTCCGACCCAGTCGACATTGGCAAGCGAGGCCAACATCTCCGCCCGCATGTTCTCCGGGAAGATCGGTCTGCCTGGTCCCTTGTTGACGTAGCGATCTGCCGTGATCGTCACCATCACGACGTCACCCTCGTTGCGGGCGGCCTGGATGTGCCTGATATGGCCGAGATGCACCAGGTCGAACACGCCATGACACAGTGCAACACGTAGACCACGTGCTTGGGCAACCCGCGCGATCTCGCTAAGCTCTTCGATCGTCTTGATCTTCGCGTGGGCCGGGAGCGGCGCAGACGGGATCGGAATACTCGCTGCCACATTACTCATGTGAGGTGCCCAAATCGCTACAGGATCCTGCAGGTCGGCCAGTACGTGATCGTAGGGGATCGCTGGCCAGATTCATTGCTCTTGAACCGCTCAGATGGATGTCTTCTAGGAAGAATTACCGCTAGTCTTTTCGTCGCTACCCAAATATCTGAACCAGTCTTTGGTGGCGTTGGCAATCTTGTCTATGGTCCAGATTGGGGCGTCGCCCCATTGATCGATCGATTTCAGCATTACCGCGACGCCGTCCTCGAACCGGACTTTCGGGTTCCATTGCAGCATGCGCTTGATCTTGGAAATGTCGGCATGGGTGCAATCGGGCTCGCCGGGCCGCTTGGGAATGTGGACCTTTTCGCCGCCGAGCAGTCCGACCAGTCGGTTCACGCTGTAGGTGTTGTCAGAGCCGACGTTGAATATCTCGCCGGAGATGCTGGAACTCGCCGCGGTGACAAAAGCATCGGCGACGTCGCTGACAAAGGTGAAATCGCGGGTCTGCTCGCCATCGCCGACCACGGTGAACGGTTTGCCTGCGAGTTTTTGCGCGAGGAAGACGCCAAACACGGCGCCATAGGTGCCGGTGGTGCGATGACGCGGGCCGAACACGTTGAACAGGCGTAAGGAGATAGCAGGCAGCTTGTAGACCTTGCACCAATGCATCACGCACTGCTCACCCAGATATTTGGTGAGAGCGTACGGGTACATCGGGCGAGTCTCGGCGTTCTCCGGCGTCGGATAGACGTCGGGAATACCGTAGCAGGATGATGACGCGGCGTAGACGAAGCGTTTGACGTTGGCGTGGCGAGCGGCCTCCAGGACGTTCACGGTGCCGTCGACATTGGCACGATGATAGGGGATCGGTTGCTCGATGGAGGGAACGATGTCTGCCAGCGCGGCCAGGTGGAACACCCAGTCGATACCGTCGAACAGCGGTCGGATCGCCGCGAGATCGGTGACGTCGGTCTTGACCAGCTTGAATCGGGGCGAAGATGAATGTGACGCAGAGATTCGCGGGACGTCCGATCGCGAAATTGTCGATGACGACGACGTCATGGCCGTCGCCAAGCAGACGGTCGACCAGATGACTTCCGATGAAACCGGCGCCGCCGGTAACGACGCATTTCATGCCCGGGGATATCCATTGCGAGCAGGCCAGCAAGCCTTGCGATGTCAGTTTTTTGCAGGGGCGGACTATCAGCGGACGGAGGATTCTGCAAGCGTACCAAGCTGTTCCTGCAATTTCCGGTGAGGATCGAGCTCACGAAACAGCGGTTGAGAAGCCGGCCTTAAGCCTTTGCAATTCCCGGGCAATCTCTTTATCAAGCGGCAATGCTGCGGACGAGTTCTCAGACTATGTCTATCGATCCCGACCAAAAAGCGTTTCTCGACGATTACGTGGAACGTCTGCACCGTGTGATCACGACGGATGACGCGCTGTTCGCACAAATATCCGCAACGCGCGCGGCCTGGCTGCGGACCCGCGAGCGGGGCGGCCGGGTGATTTTTATCGGCAATGGCGGCTCGGCCGGAATTGCATCCCACCTGACCATCGATCTGTCGAAGAATGCGGCGATTCCCTCGCTGTGTTTCAATGATGCCAGCCTGATCACCTGCCTTGCCAATGATTATGGTTTCGAAGCGTGGATCTCGCATGCAGTGCGTCTGAACGCGCGTGCGGAGGACTGCCTTGTCGCAATCAGTTCGTCGGGCCGTTCGAAGAACATCATCAACGCGGTGGCCATGGCGCGCGAGATCGGGCTCGAGGTGATCACGCTGTCGGGCATGAGCGCTGACAATCCGCTGCGCAAGCTCGGCGACATCAATTACTGGGCCGATAGCCGCAGCTACAACATCGTCGAGACCGCGCATCAGTTCTGGATGATGGCTGTGATCGACCTCATCATCGGCCGCCCCGAATATCCGGCATCGGATAGCTTTTCCTGATGTCGTCGCATGCCAAGAAAGCGGCGCTCTTTGCGGCAAAGCTGCTGCTTTCGATTGGCGTTATCGTCTATCTGGTGCGCCGTCTCGATCTTCAGCAGCTGCGTGTCAACCTTTTTGCCGTCGATCCATGGACATTCCTGCTGGCCCTTGTGCTGGTCAGCTTGCAGACCGTCATCCTCAACGGCCGCTGGATGCTGATTATGCGCTCGCTCGGCGTGGCGATCGAGTGGCTGGCAGGGATGCGTATCCTGATGATCAGCCTGTGGTTCAACCAGGTGCTGCCATCGTCCGCCGGCGGCGACGTGGTCCGCATCTGGCTGTTGCGCCGCCGCGGCGTGCAATGGTCGCAGGCCGTAAAGGGCGTGATGGCTGACCGATTTACCGCGCTGCTCGGCCTTATCGCGCTGATGGTACTAGGACTGCCTTTTTTGTTCATGCGCGTGCACAATTCTGCCGCGGAACTTGCGATCGGCGGTCTCGCCGCAGCGGGCGTGGCGGGCACAATATTCTTGCTCACGCTCGACCGTTGGCCGGCGCGCATTATCGCGCTCGGTCCGATTGCCAGTTTTGTCCGCTTCGGAACGCTCGTCAGGTTTCTGCTTCTGGAGTTCCGGCAGCGCGAACTTCTGTTCGGCTCGGCAATCCTGATTCATGTCATGACGACCGCCTCCTGCTACGTGCTGGCAAAAGGGTTGCAGGCCAATCTCACGATGCTCGATGCATTGATTTTCTTCCCGCCCGTTATCTTGCTGACCGCGGTTCCGATTTCGATCAGCGGATGGGGTGTTCGAGAGGGCTCGATGGTGGCCTGCCTTGCGCTGGCCGGAATGGATCCGGCGAAGTCGCTTGCCATTTCGCTATTGCTGGGCGTTATCAGCGTCATAATCGGCCTGGCCGGCGGTATCGTCTGGCTTGTCAGTCCCGAGCGCGGCAAGTTCACCGCGGCGCGGGCAGTTGCCCTGGCGGAAGATGCCAGTGGGTCATTGCTCGATCGTGGGCTGGAGCAAACAAGCGAGATGCAAAGCAGTCCGTGAGCAGCCAAAAACCTTTGCCAATTCGATTGAGCGCGCCTCATTCAAAAATTTTCGAGCTACGCCATGAAAAACCTATTCCACAAGCGAGATACCTGCCGGCTCTGCCATTCCAACCGGCAAGAACTGGTGGTGCCGATGGCGGGCATGCCGATCGGGACGCCCAATTTTCAGGTGCCCGACGCGGGCGTCGACGATCCGGTATTCCGGACCGCTGTTCCGCTCGAACTGTATCTCTGCCGCGACTGCGGCGATCTGCATATTCTTCATGTCGGCAACCCCGAAATCCAGTACCGGCATTACGTCTATACCACCTCGATCTCACTTGGGCTGCGTGAGCATTTTGCGACCTATGCCGACGACGTCATTCAGCGTCATGCGGTGGCACCGAATTCGCTGATTGTCGAGCTCGGTAGCAATGACGGATCGCTGCTCGGCTTTTTCAAAGAGCGCGGCATGAGGGTGCTCGGCGTCGACCCCGCTGTCGATATCGCCAAACGCGCGACTGCCAACGGCATCGAGACGATTCCGGACTTCTTCACCGACGCGGTGGGCGCCCAGATCCGGAAAACCCACGGTGCCGCCAGCGTCGTGATCGCCAACAACATGATCGCGAATGTCGACAATCTCAACTCGCTAGTAACAGGAATTCGCAACGTACTGGCGCCCGACGGGCTGTTCGTATTCGAAACGCAATACGGCCTTGATGTCACCGAGAAGAACCTGCTCGATACTGTGTATCACGAGCATCTGTCGTATTTTAACATCAAGCCGCTGCAGCGCTTCTTCGCGCGGCTCGGCATGGAATTGATCGAGGTCCAGCACATCTGGACCAAGGGCGGATCGATCCGCGTCACCGTTCAGCTCGCGGGCGGGCCGCGCAAGGCGTCGCCGGACGTTGCGCGCTTCATTGCCGAGGAAAACCGCCTCGGCGTCGACCAACCGCCTTATTATGCGACGTATCTGGGCAAGATCGCCGCGATCCGCGACGAGCTGGTGGCGCTGGCGGACGCCGCTCACGCCCGGGGGCAGCAGGTGGCGGGCTACGGCATCTCGGTCGGCACCACGACGCTGCTGCCGCAGTTCGGGCTCGAAGGCAAAATCGATTTCCTGGTTGATGACGATCCGCGAAAGGGCAATGTAATGGCCGGCCCCGGCTATGACATCCCGATCCTGCCGCCGGCCGCGCTCTATGAACGCAAGCCGGCACTCGTCGTGGTGTTCGCGTGGCGCTACGTCGATCCGATCAAGGCGAAACACCCGCGCTACTTTGCCGACGGCGGCAAGTTCGTGGTTCCGCTGCCGACCGTGACTTTCGTCGACCGCGCGGATTGAGCGGTGGCACCCGCATCCTCGCTCAACCTCAACCGCCGTGACAACGACGCTTCCTTTGCGCTCGACCTGTTGCGTGTTTTCGCCGCCGAGCTGGTTTGCGTCTTCCACGCGATTGCATTCTTCAAGGTCGATTGGTTGCGCAATCCGCACCTACCGCCGATGCAGAAAGATTTGCGATGGCGCATATTCTCGCCAACTGTGCCGCCAACGTCTCGGCGTTGGTGTGGTTGATTGTCGGCGCGTTGTCGACCGGCTGGCTCTGCATTCGGCTTTTCCCGAACCATGATCCGTTCGATCCCGCGCTCTATCCCTGGCTTGCGATCTCCTTCGCTGCCTTTATCGCGCTAGCCATGCGAACGAGGGTAACGGTCAGCGCAAACATGCTGTGGTTGACGAACCATCCGACTCATGGCCGACTACTCGTTCTCCCTCTACCTGATCCACTATACAATTCTGTTTGCGGCTACAAAGTTTATGACGCTCGGGCGTTTCCGCACCGCGTTGTTGATGGTCGTGGTTGCGAACCTGTGCGCAATCGCGATTGCGGTTCCAACGGAAATGCAGCACGGACGCTTGGCGAGGTGGCTGAAGGCCCGTTTCCGTGCGGTGGACGTTTCCGGATTAGCGGAGCCGCTGACACGTTTTTTTCGTGGCTCTGCGTGGAAGCAGTCGATGTCCAACATGTCCGGATCGGGACAAATCGATCCGGAACTGGAACGGCCAGCTGCAAACCTGGAATGATCCGGACCGGCGAGGTATGGGCTTGGCGTTGTGGTGCCGCCAGTGGTATGCAGGCCCATCGCAGGGAGGACAGGCATGAGAGTTTTCTGCGCCGCGTTGATCATCGCGTCATTGATTGGGCCTGCGCTCGCCCAAGCCGATCACGTCCAGGGATATGGCGAGAAGGACAAGGAGAAGTCGCGGACGGAAATCAACGCAGACAAGGCTGCTGCGGGGGCTTACCAGAATTCACTGAAGAACATTCCCGATCAGGGGCCCATCGACCCCTGGGGCAATGCGCGCAGCACGGATGCACCCAGGAGCGCCGCCAAGCCGGCGGCCAAATCCGCCGCCAAGGCCGCGCCGCCCAAGGTCCCGAAAGCAGGCAAAACTGCTGATTAGCGACCGTTTGGCCGGGCGCTTCCTGGCGCCTGTCTTTTAATTCCGTACCGGATGCGCTTCATCACGCGCGTGACCGCTCTGGTTCATAGCTCCCGGGTGTCGAACAGGATCATATCGGCGCCTCCGGTCGCGAATTTCTGCACATCGGCCGCCGCTACCTTGCCTTCGGTGCTGCCGAATGCGGCCTGCACCGCGGCCACGTTGTCGAACGTCAGTATTGCAATCAAATGAAAAGGGGATGGGCCGGCCGGGGTCGCGACGGGTCCGTTGCTGACTTCATATTTTCGCAAGCCCGGTATCCTTTTCGCGAGCGGAACGTGCATCTCGTAATAATGCTTGTCGAAAGCAACGGTATCTTTCGGCGTCTTGTACATTACCACGAGTTGCGCCATTACGGTTCCTCCACACGGCTTTCGGATTTGGCGGTTGCTGTCAGGTTTCAGTCTCGCCCGCGTTTTTTGTAAGCGGGTGGATTACGCGGATCAAGTCCCCGTATGACCCTGCCGACATTCGAGGACTTTCGCTTTGTTCTTTTTTCTCTCCAAGACCATTGGCCCGTGGCTACTGCCGACCAATTTCCTGATCGGGGCTGGCCTGCTTGGTGTGGCATTGCTGGTCACGCGATTTGCACTCGTTGGACGCCGGCTGATGGTGTTCTCCATCCTGCTGCTCGCGATCGCGGGCTTTTCGCCCTTGGGTAACTGGCTGCTCTATCCGCTGGAGCAGCGATTTCCACCGTGGGATGCAACACGAGGCGCGCCTTACGGCATCATCGTGCTGGGAGGTTCGATCGATGCGGATCTTTCGGCGGCGCATGGCGGCGCCGTGGTCCGGAACGCGGCCGATCGTATCGTCGCGGCTGCCGTGCTGGCGCGCCGATATCCGGACGCTCGCATCATCTTCTCGGGCGGCAGTGGGAATCTGGTCTCGAACGACGCTCGAGAGGCCGACTATGCCGGTGCGCTGTTTGAAAGCCTCGGTGTGGACAAGGCGAGGCTCACGATGGAGCGACGCTCGCGCAATACCCAGGAGAACGCGGAATTTTCCAAGGCACTTGCAACGCCGACAAGCAGCGAGCGCTGGCTGCTGGTGACATCGGCCTATCATATGCCGCGTTCGATCGGCCTGTTTCGCAAGGCCGGCTTTGCGGTCGAGGCTTATCCGGTGGATTGGCGGCTCGGCGGTCGCGGAGATCTCTTTGCGTTCAACACGGTCGCGGGCGAGGGGCTCGGTTGTACCGATATCGGGCTGCGCGAATGGATCGGGTTGTTAGCCTATTGGCTGACCGGCAAGATTGACGAGCCGTTCCCTGGGCCGGCGGCGAACCAAGACATCAAGCCATGAAATCGGGTCAGGAGCGCATTTGCGGCGATGCGTTGCGCCGCCGCGTCCGCAGGCTCCAATGCCGGAAACGGTCAAGATAGAGATAGACCACCGGCGTGGTGTACAGCGTCAGGATCTGGCTCAGCACCAGTCCCCCGATGATCGTTATGCCGAGCGGCTGGCGGAATTCACTGCCTTCGCCCATCCCGACGATCAGTGGCAACGCGCCGAGCAGCGATGCCATGGTGGTCATCATGATCGGCCGGAATCGCAGCAGGCAGGCTTCATAGATCGCGTCCGCCGGCGACAGGTCGCGCCCGCGCTCGGCATCGAGCGCGAAATCGATCATCATGATGGCGTTTTTCTTCACGATCCCGACCAGAAGGATCACTCCGATCATGCCGATAATGTCGAACTGGGTATGAAACAGCATCAAGGCCAGCACGGCGCCGACGCCCGCCGAGGGCAGGGTGGACAGGATCGTCAACGGATGGACAAAACTCTCATAGAGCATGCCGAGAGAGATATAGATCGTGGCGAACGCCGCGAGAATGAGAAACGGTTCGCTGCTGATCGATTCCTGGAAAATCTTGGCGACGCCCTGGAAAGAGCCGTGGATCGTCGCGGGCACTCCGATCCGGCCCATGGTCTCCTCAATCGTCGCAACCGCTGTGCTGAGCGATACGCCCTGCGGCAGATTAAACGAGATGGTGTTGGCGACCAGGCCGTCCTGGTGGTTGACGACCAGCGACGTACTGCTCTGTCCAAAGGCGGCGACGCTAGACAGTGGGATCATCGTCTCCTGGCTGGTGCTGACCGCGGTGCCGGTCGAGGCGGCCGCCTTGCCGGTGGCGCCGATCGAGTTGGTCGCTTGATTGCGCACGGCGCTGGCCGCGACCGAGCTGGCTGATGTGGTCTGCGCCGACGAGGCGATCGTTCCGGCCACCGCGTTGGTGGTCTGTGAACCGCTGGCGGGGCCTGCCGAGGTGCTGACATAGACATCCCGCAATGTCTGCGGGTCCTGCCAGTATTCCGGCGCCACCTCCATGACCACGTGGTATTGGTTGCGCGCCACGTAGATCGTCGAGACCTGCCGCTGGCCGAACGCGTCATACAGCGTATTGTCGATCTGGCTGACGGTGATGCCGAGACGTGAGGCGGTATCGCGGTCGATGTTCACGCCGGCCTGAAGTCCCTTGTCCTGCTGGTCGCTGCTGACGTCGGCGAGCGTCGGCGCGCCCTGCAGCGCGGCGACGATCTTCGGCGTCCATTCATCCAGTTCCTCGAAAGTCGATCCCTGCAGCGTGTACTGGTATTGCGCACTGCCAGTGCGCCCGCCGGCGCCGAGATCGCCGACCGACTGCAGAAACAGTGTGGCGCCCGGTACGGCAGCGAGCTCGCCGCGCAACTGGTCGATCACCTGATCGGCGGTCAATTCGCGCTGCCGACGCGGCTTTAGGGAAACGAACACCGTGCCGGTGTTGGTCGAGCCGGAGCCCGACACCTCCGCCGGTAAAGCCGACCGCGACGTTGACAGCCGGACTTTTCCTGACGATGTCCACGAGTTGCGTAAGTTTCTTCTGCATCAGTTGAAACGAGATGCTTTGATCGGCCTGGATCGATCCGATCAACAATCCCGTATCCTGCTGCGGCACAAAACCCTTGGGAACGGTGGCATAGAGGTAAAAGTTCAGGCCGAGCACGGCCGCCAATACCAGCATTACCAGGCCAGGATAACGCAACGCCACGGTGAGCGTCCGCCGATAGAAGTTTAACCAAGCCTCGAACACACGCTCGCACGCACGATAGATCCGTCCGTGCTGCTGGCCGCGCTCTGCGCGCAGCAGCCGGGCGCACATCATCGGCGTCGTCGTCAGCGAAACCACCAGGGAGATCACGATGGCAACGGCGATGGTCATCGAGAATTCACGGAACAGCCGGCCGACCAGCCCGCTCATCAGCAAAATCGGGACGAACACCGCGATCAGCGACACGCTCATTGACAGCACCGTGAAACCGACCTCCCGCGATCCCAGAAGGGCGGCCTGCAGCGGCGTTTCTCCCGGCATCCAGATGGCGGGTAATGTTTTCCAGCACCACGATGGTGTCGTCGACCACGAATCCGGTCGCAACCGTGAGCGCCATCAGCGAGAAAATGTTCAGGCTGTATCCGAGCAGATACATCACCGCGAACGTCGCAATCAGCGACACTGATACCGTCACCACCGGAACCAGCGTCGCCCTCGCGCTGCGCAGGAACGCGAACACGACAAGAATAACCAGGATCACGGCGATGATCAGCGTGATTTCGACATCGAACAGCGAGGTCTCTGATCGTGGTCGAGCGGTCGATCGCGAGATTGACGTCGATCGCCGGCGACACCGAAGCCCGCAATTGCGGCATCAGCGCCTTCACGCGGTCGACCATCTGGATGATGTTGGCGCCCGGCTGGCGATACACGATCATCATCACCGCGCGCTTGCCGTTTGCAAGGCCGAGGGTGCGCAAATTCTCGACGGAATTAAGCACCTGACCGACATCGGTCAGGCGCACCGCCGCGCCATTGCGATAGGCGACCACCAGCGGCTTGTAGTCGACAGCCTTGAGAGCCTGATCGTTGGAGTAAATCTGGTAGCGCTGTGCGCCGACGTCGATGCCGCCCTTGGGGCTGTGCGCATTGGCGCTGCCGAGCGCGGCGCGAACGTCCTCCAGGCCGATGCCGTATTTGTAGAGCGCCTGCGGCGCGAGTTCGACACGAACAGCGGGCAAGGATCCACCGCTGACGCTGACCTCACCGACGCCTTCGACCTGCGACAGCTTCTGCGCCAGCACGGTGGAAGCTGCGTCGTATAGTTCAGCGGGAGGCAGGGTGTCCGACGTCAGCGTGTAGATCAGGATCGGCGCCGAAGCAGGGTTGAACTTGCGGTACGTGGGATTGCTCCGCAGCGAGGTCGGCAGGTCAGCGCGCGAGGCATTGATCGCCGCCTGCACATCGCGCGCGGCGCCGTTGATGTCGCGATTGATGCTGAATTGCAGGTTGACACGCGCCGAGCCGAGCGAGCTCGACGACGTCATCTCGTTGACATCGGCAATCTGACCGAGGTGACGCTCCAGCGGACTGGCAACGGTGGTCGCGACATCAGCCGGACTTGCACCCGGCAATGTCGCCTGCACCGAAATAGTGGGGATATCGACATCCGGCAGCGGTGAGACCGGCAGCTTGAAAAAGGCGACGGTTCCGGCGGCGACCAGCCCGAACGTCAGCAACGTGGTGGCGACAGGCCGACGGATGAACGGGCTTGATAAATTCATGCGGGAACTTTGACCTCGTTCATCTTATACGCCGCCGCCGTCTCATCCGTCCAACCGCTGGAAGGCCATTGTCGGTATGAAGCAGCTTGCCAAAAACGGCCTGCGCTATCCAATCGCGCCCTACGGCACCAGAACGACCGCGCCGGCAGGGGCGTATCGTATGGAAAAAAATAGTGGACACATCAGGTAATTGACGTCATGCCCGGCCTTGTGCCCGCCTTGTGCCGGGCATCCACGTCTTAACAGTGCTGTCGGCAAGAGGACGTGGATGGCCGGGGACGGAGCCCGGCCATGACGGAGAGCCCAGCGAGAGAATCCACAATGAAGCCTTCGTCGAAGTTCGACATCGTTGTCTACGGCGCCACCGGTTTCACCGGTCAGCTCGTCGCCGAATATCTCGCCGAGCACTACCGGAGCGACAATGCGTTGAAATGGGCGATGGCGGGGCGCAGCCTCGAGAAGCTCAAATCGGTTCGCGATGCGATCGGTGCGCCGCCGGATATTCCCTTGATCGTCGCCGATGCCAACGATCCGGCCTCGCTAAAGGCCATGATCGACCAGACCCGGTCGGTGGTAACCACTGTCGGTCCTTATCTGCTTTACGGCAATGAACTGTTGGCGGCATGCGCGGCTACGGGCACGGACTATTTCGATCTGTGCGGCGAGGTGCCATGGATGCGGCGGATGATCGACGCGCATCTCGACACGGCGAAACGTTCCGGTGCGCGGATCATGTTTTCCTGCGGCTATGACTCCGTGCCGTTCGAACTCGGCACGTTTTTCGTTCAGGAGGAAGCCAGGCGTGTGTTCGGCGCGCCAGCGGCGCGAGTTAAGGGTCGGGTACGGCAGATGCGGGGCACGTTCTCGGGCGGCACCGCCGCTAGCACCAAGGCAATCTTCGATGCGGCATCGAAAGACCAGAGCTTGCTTGCACTGTTGCGCGACCCCTTTGCGTTGACGCCGGGATTTGCGGGGCCAAAGCAGCCGCCGGCTAACAAGCCGGTCTATGACGAAGACCTGAAAACCTGGTTGACGCCATTTTTCATGGCGAACATCAACTCGCGGAACGTGCATCGGTCCAACATGCTGCTCGGCTTTCCGTATGGGCGTGACTTTGTTTACGACGAGATGCAGATCACGGGGCCTGGCGAGGAAGGTGAGGCGGAGGCCAAGCGCGCCGTGGCGGCGAGCAACAGGATGGCATCCTCGGTTATCCCCAAGCCGGGGGAGGGCCCATCGAAGGAGGAGCGGGAGAACGGACTCTATGAT
Organism: uncultured Alphaproteobacteria bacterium; assembly: GCA_963806075.1. GTDB lineage: Bacteria > Pseudomonadota > Alphaproteobacteria > Rhizobiales > Xanthobacteraceae > Bradyrhizobium. The sequence goes on along the minus strand of CAWDWT010000010.1, from coordinate 215,283 downwards.
CTCCTGTATGTCGCGATCGCGCCCGACGGCCGCCAGGTTCGTGCCTCGGTGAAGGGCGACCGCGATCCCGGCTACGGCTCGACCTCGAAGATGATCGCGGAATGTGCGATCTGCCTGTTGCGTGATGCGCCCGACGTGCCAGCGGGAATCTGGACGCCGGGTGCAGCGATGCAGCACAAGCTGATCAAGCGGCTTGTCGACCACGCGGGCCTGACGTTTGAGGTGGAGGGGTGATAGCAGCCGCGGCCTTGTAGGGCGCTGCGGCAGCGAACATGCCCCACATCGCCCCCAGCATCATCCAGAAATGCCGCCAGTGATCGGTGTCGATGATAAAGTTTTCGCCGACAGTGCCGAGGAAGGCCGCGAAGATCGCCAGATAGGCGCGCTGCCAGGGCACGCGGACGAAGAGATGCCGGAAACCGATGATCACAGTGATGAACACCAGCGCGGGATAACAGACGCCGGACAGCCAGCCGCCGGACATGAACGCGTTCAAATAGGAATTGTGCGTGTCCTCCGGAAAATAATTGTGGAACTGGAGCGGACCGATGCCGAACGGCAGGTCGAGCGCCATCTGGGCGCCGAGGATGTGCCGGCCGAATCGGCCGAAGCGGCCCTCATCATAGCTTTGGTCGAAGCTTGCACGCTGGTTGAACATCTCGCTGATGGAATCGAACGACAGCAGTACCGCCAGCAGCACGGCGACGACAATAATGGCCGCGATCGTCATCAGCACGATGCGGGAGCGCTGCGCGGGCAGCGGACTGGTCACCACTATCATCGCCAGCATGAACGCCGAGGTGAGAATAAGCTCACCCCATGCCGCCCGTGAAAACGCCAGCAGGACGGCCAGCGCAATGATGCCGAGCGCGATGGCGCTGCGAAAGGATTTGCCGAATCGGTCGCAAACCACGCTTTGCAGCACGAACAGCGCGGGCAGGATCAGGAACGCGCCCAGCACGTTGGGGTCCTTGAAGGTGCCCCGCGCGCGTTCGTAAAGCGTCAGCAGGTCATGCCCGCCAGGCACAAGATTGAAATAGCCGGCGATCGCCGCGAGTGATGCGATCAAGGCGCCCACCACCAACCCGCGGCGCAGCATGTCGAGCCGCGCCTCGGTATCCTCCGCCAGTATCATGGCGAAGAACATCACGGTCACCGCCATGTACCAGGATGTCGCGATCCAGTTGGCAACCTCGGAGTGATCGAAAAATGGAATGGCGCTGATCGAATATCCGATATTGATCAGGATCAGCAACGCCAGCAACGGCATGAAAGCCAGCCGCAGCCGCATGCCCGTGGCAAAAAAGATCACGATGGCGACAAGCGTCGAGAATTCGTAGGGGCTGGGCTCGATGAAGACGATTGCACCGGACGCGCCGACCAGCCACAGCAGCGCCCGTTGCAAGGCGAGAACGCCAGGCGCCGTCGACGCCAGGATCGTATCGCCGGTCGCCGCATACGCCATCACACACCCGCAACCCTACGCAAACGCAACACGACTTTAGCCTGGCTGGCAGACCGGCGGAGCGCCTAGTAGGCGTTCTCGTTATTCGCGATCAACGCCAGCGGCGTCTTGAGAAGAATGTACAGGTCGAACAGCACCGACCAGTTCTCGATGTAGTAGAGGTCGAACTCGACGCGCTTCTGGATCTTTTCCTCGTTATCGATCTCGCCGCGCCAGCCGTTGATCTGCGCCCAGCCGGTAATGCCCGGCTTGACGCGGTGACGGGCGAAATAGCCGTCGACGGCTTCGTCGAACAACTGGGTCCGCACCTTGCCCTGAACCGCGTGCGGCCTCGGCCCGACCAGCGAGAGGTTGCTTTTGAACACCACGTTGAAGAGCTGCGGCAACTCGTCGAGGCTGGTCTTGCGAATGAAGCGCCCGACGCGGGTGACGCGGCTGTCGTTTTTGGTCACGACACGGGAGGCAAGCGGATCGGCCTGGTCGTGATAGAGCGATCGGAACTTGAAGACGTCGATGCGCTCATTGTTGAAGCCGAACCGCTTCTGGCGAAACAGCATCGGTCCCGGGCTGTCGAGTTTGATTGCAAGCGCGACCAGCGCCATCACGGGGGCCGCGAGCAACAGCACGATCCCGCCGACGAAATGATCGAACAGCCATTTCATCACGAGGTCCCAGTCGGTGATCGGCGGCTCGAACACGTCGAGGGTAGGGACCTTGCCGAGATAGGAATAGGCGCGGGGGCGGAAGCGCAATTTGTTGGTATGGGCGGAAAGCCGGATGTCGACCGGCAGCACCCACAGCTTCTTCAGCATGTCCAGGATTCGCGACTCCGCCGAGATCGGCAGTGCGAACAGCACGAGATCGACGCGGGTGCGGCGGGCGAATTCGATGATGTCATCGACCTTGCCAAGTTTCGGCGCGCCGGCGCACGTATCGAGCGCGCGGCCGTCATTGCGGTCGTCGAACACGCCGAGCATGTCGATATCGGAATCGGATTGCACCCGCAGCGTCTCCACCAGCTTTTCGCCGTTGTGGTCCGAGCCGACGATGATGGTGCGGCGGTCGAGCCTGCCTTCGCGCGCCCAGCTTCGCACCATAGCGCGCAGCAACAGCCGCTCGGTGATCAACCCGGCGAGGCCCACGAAGAAGAACGCCGACAGCCAGAGCCGCGAGACCTCGCCGCCGAGCTTGGCGAAGAACGACGCGCCGATGAACAGCAGGAACACGAATGCCCAGGCCGAGATCATCCGCGTCATTTGCCGGAGTTGGCCGCGAAACACTTGCACTTCATAGATGTCGGAGGCCTGAAAGCAGATGACGGCCGTGACGCTTATGCCGAAGATGGCTGCGATATATTCCCAGCCGAAGCCCTTGAGAGGCGCCACATAGGCCAAATACAGTGCGACGCCGACGATGTTCAGCAGTAAGAGATCGGCGAGCCGAACCGCGCCCACAATCACGACGGTCGAATAGGCCGGGCGGACTTTCTGATTGACGACCGCAAGCGCTGCCTGTGACAGTCGGCGACGACGCTCGGGGCGCGGCTGATCAACCGTGGCGGCGGTAGCAGCCGCCGCGGTTGCGGCATTTAGCATGGAGCGTGCGTTGATCGGTTCCACTGACGCTAGTCCGTTCTGGCGCGTGCATCCACCAATGCATGCGGAGGCATAGTGCCCCGCTTCCCAGCGTAGGAGAGAAATCGGAAGAAACGGTTATCGTCGGTAAAGAACGGTTAACGATTTGCAAACGCGTCGCGGTAGCCGGCCAGCACGCCTTCGACCATCGCCTTCTGCGAAAAATGCAGGAAAATTCTCTCGCGAAGTGCTTTCGCGCGCGTCAGCGCGCCAGCGGGATTCTCCAGCGCGACCTTGATGGCGTCGGCCATGGCTGATGTCATACTTGGTGCGAACAGCGCGTCGGCATGGGGTCCGAAAATCTCGGGAATGCCACCGACATTAGCTGCCACCATTGGAATTCCGGCCGCCGCCGCCTCGATCACAACATAGGGCATCGAATCCCCGCGCGACGGCACGACCAGCAGCGATCCCTTCGAAAAGCCGTAACGCGCCTTGACGTGTCCGATGAAGCGCACAAGTTCGCCAAGACCCAGTCGCTGGATTTGCGCCTTGATCGCGTCGGTTTCCTCGCCGTCGCCGGCCAGCGTCAGCGTGACCGGCCGGCCGTCGCTGCGCAACCGCGCGATTGCATCGACCAGGAGGTCCGCCCCCTTGATGTGCCGGAACTCCCCGACATAGACGACGTCCGTGGCGTCTTGCGTTTTCGTGATCGGATCGAACTCGGCGGCGGTCACGCCATTGAAGACGCAGCGCACCAGGCCTTTTGGCGTACCGATCATGCGTTGATAGGTGTCGCGGGCAAATGCGCTTTCGAACAGGAACAGGTCGGTCCGGTTCATCAGCGCGCGTTCGAGGCTGCTGTAGAATGCGCCCATCATCGTGTTTGGCGGGTAGTGCAGCGAACCGCCATGCGGCGTGTAGACACGGATAGTTCGCTTCGAGGCACTCTTCAGCCGCACGAAAGCGCCGGCTTTAGCGCCATGGCCGTGCAGCACGTCCGGTTTCAGCCGCTGGATCAGCCACGTCATCCGTCCCCACACCACGACATCTGTCGGGTGCGGTTCGCGGTGGATGGGGATGCGATGCACGCCAAGTTTCAGGCGCGGTGCGATCTCGGCCAGCGCGGCAGCGCCGCGTTCGCCGCCTGTCAGGCTGTCGGCAATCAGGCCGACATGGTGGCCGCGGTCGGCCTGACCGTTGGCAACGTCGAGGATATGGCGGAAAATTCCGCCAACCGGCGCGCGCACCGCGTGCAGGATACGAAGCGGCTGTTCGGGAATTTCCGGCATGATCAGAACCAGCGTTCCGCGACCAGCGCGCTGTTGCCGGGACTGCGTGCAGTATCCGCGCGAATGCCGCCCGGCAGAGCGAGCGCCGCCAAAGGACAGGAAAGAGCGGCGCGCGCGCCTTGCATCGAAAAATCCAGAAGGAAGCGTTGATTCCGATTAAGGGCTGCCATGGTTAACAAAACATGACCGTCGGGGGTTCAGCCTCAACCGGCAGCCCGGTTCCCGCCCGATTAACCCGGCATCAACCTTAATGGAGTGTAATCGAACGCATTCAGTGGAGCTGTTGGCGTCTGCGGGAGTGTGAGATGCGTCTGGCGTTCTGGCGTTCCGGCAACGGCACTTCTACCGAAGAAAAGCCGGCAGAGGAACGGGTGGCGTCGAGGTCCGCGCCGGCCGCCTATGCGTCAACGGTTGGTTCCATTACCGGTGATCTGGATTTGCATGCGCTCGGCCAGGCGCTGCTACGCAAGAAGCGCTGGATCATCGTTCCGACATTGCTGGCGGCCTTGTTCTCGATCGCCGCGGTTAATCTCGTGACGCCGCGCTACAAGTCCGAAGCGCGTATCCTGATCGACGGTCGCGAAAACATCTTCCTGCGGCCGAATGGCGAGCGCACGGAGGAGCGCAACGCGCTCGACCCCGAGGCCGTTACCAGCCAGGTCCAGCTTCTGCTGTCGCGCGACCTCGCGCGCGAGATCATCAAGAAGAACAAGTTGGCGGAATTGCCGGAGTTCGATCCCGTGCTGCGCGGCCTGTCCCCGATCAAGTCGCTGCTGGCGCTGTTCGGAATTGGTCGCGATCCGTTTTCGCTGACGCCGGAAGAGCGGGTGCTCGACGCCTATTTCGATCGCTACACCGCTTACGCGGTCGATAAGTCGCGCGTTATCGTCATCGAATTCCAGTCGCGCGATCCGGAATTGGCCGCGCGCGTCGCCAACTCGATCGCCGACGGCTATCTGGTGCTGCAGCAGAACGCGCGGCAGGAGCAGGCCAAGGCGGCCAGCCAATGGCTGGCCGGCGAAATCGACAATCTGCGCAAGAAGGTCGCTGACGCCGAATCCCGGGTCGAGGATTTCCGTTCCAAATCGAGTCTCTTCGTCGGGACCAACAACACCACGCTTTCCAACCAGCAGATGGGGGAATTGAACACCCAATTGAATAACGCGCGGGCCCTGAAGTCCGACGCGGAGTCGAAAGCGCGCATGATCCGGGAGATGCTGCAGAGCGGCAAGCCGATCGAAGCATCCGAGGTGCTCAACTCCGAACTGATGCGTCGGCTGTCCGAGCAGCGCGTCACGCTGCGCACGCAACTCGCCGAGCAATCGTCGACGCTACTCGACAACCATCCGCGCATCAAGGAACTGAAGGCGCAGTTGGCGGTGCTCGACGCCCAGATCCGCGATGAAGCCGGCAAGGTCTCGCGCTCGCTGGAAAACGATGCGCGCATCGCCGCCGGCCGCGTCGACGGCCTCAGCGCCAGCCTCGATCAGTTGAAGAAGCAGGCGACCTCGACCAACGGCCAGGACGTCCAGCTCCGGGCGCTCGAACGTGAGGCCAAGGCGCAGCGCGATCTCCTGGAATCCTATCTGGCGAAGTACCGTGAGGCCAACACCCGCGAGAATATTGACGCAGCACCGGCCGACGGCCGCATCATTTCCCGTGCCAGCGTCTCCAATGCGCCGGCCTATCCGAAGAAACTGCCGATTGTGCTGATCGCGACGCTTGCGACCTTGCTGCTCAGCGCCGGCACCATAGCGACCGGTGAATTGTTGCGCATGACCGCGCCGCGGCTGATGGCGCCCACGGAAGGTGCCACCGCATTCGCGTGGCCTGCGGTCCGTGCGCCAGTGACTGCCATTGCCGAACCCGACATTGCCGCGCCCGAACGTGCTCCGAGCGCCGGCGAAACCAGTTCCTTTGAGGTCAGGTCTCCAAAACCTACGCCTTCGGCCGCCCTTTCCGAGATCGGACAACTCGCCGAGATTCTGCGCGGCGCTGGCGAGGCGGGGCGCAAAGTCACGGTCCTCGGCACTGCCTCGGGCGAGAGCACCACCGTGACCGCCCTGACCCTGGCGCGGTTGCTCGCGCGTGATGCGCGGGTCGTGCTGGTGGACTTGTCGACGGCCTCGCCAACCAGTCCGGTGATTTCAACCGACGCCACCGCGCCGGGGCTGGCGGAACTGATGCTGGGCGAGGCCTCGTTCTCGCAGGTGATTACCCGCGACCGGCAGTCACGCGTCCATCTCGTCGGCCCAGGACGTCCTGGTTCGGACCGGACTTTGCTGCAATCGCCGCGGCTTGCTCTGGCGATCGATGCCCTGCTGCGGGTCTACGATTACGTATTGTTGGATGCGGGACTCGCCTCCGACCTGCCGGCGGAACTTCTGACCGCGCGGGCGCGCGCCGTGGTGGTGCCAGATGCTTCGATGGCCGCGGATGCACGTACCCTGATGTGCGATCAGCTGAAGGCGGTCGGCTTCTCCGACGTGACCATGCTGAGCAAGCCACCGTCTCCGTCGGACACCATCGACCCTGGCCCGCAGGTCGTGGCGGCCTGATCGCGACCGGATTTAGCGAAATGCGCTGCGCAGTTTCTGCGCCATCTGCAGAAGCGCCGGATTGTGCTTCACCACGTGCTTGGCGCGGTTAATGCCCGACATCGCCGCCGCAGCGAGCTGGCCGCGCGGGGTTAGCGCAATGAAGCTGTCGAAGATCGGTTCGTTGCTCTTGCAGAACAGCCGCTTGTAATCGTCCGATCCAATTCCGAGATCGAGTGCCTGATAGCCCAGTCCGGCATAGTGATCGACGATGTCGCGCATCAGGATGAGCCCGGGACTGTGGCGTGAATTCTCCGACATCGTGTAGGTGTTGAACATCATCGAGAAGCGATGGCCGTCGGCGACGCCTGCGAAGATCGCGATGACCTCGGCGTCGCATTCCAGCGCATGGATATCGATCGCGTGGCCGCCGCCAGCGAGCGGTGCCAGGCAGGCGCTGCGGATGAAATTCTCGACCCCGGGTTCGGCGAACACGTTTGGCAGCTTCTGCTCTGCCATCCGCAGCGGCTTGATGCGGAAAAACGCGTCGAGCAGCCGTTTGATCTCGGCGTCGCCCGAAGCGATGTCGGAGCGATAGCCGGGCAGGGCCTTCAGCTTGCGCTCCTTGCTCCTCAGACGGCCACGAAGCGAATTGCTGATCCGCGCCGCCGGCTCGGCACCGGGCGTCATCATCATCAGCGGGCAGTCATTGACGGAGGCCTGGTGCGGCAGCATCGCCATCGGATTCTGCAGGTCGTGCCAGCGCGCCGGTTGCTGATGCAGCGCCAGCACGTCGGCTCGCGCGTGCCCGTGGATGGCCGACATCAGCGCGTCGAGATCGGCTTCGGTCGCGCTGGCTGCGAACTCGCCGTTCCACAGCGCCATGTTGAAGGTTGCGTGCTTGCCACCCATGAAGCTCGCGATGCGAACGCCGTGTTCGTGCCGGAGCGTGAGCGGCAGTAACAATAGTGGCCGACACTCCTTGTCTCGGGCGATGACAATGAAGGGCGAAAGGTTTTCGCGGTTCCCGACCTGCGATTGCCAGGCATTGAGAAAATCGAACCGCTGATAAGGGCGTGGAGAGATGCCGCTCGCCTTCGAGGCTGCGCCAGACCGTTTCGACCTGGCCGAGATCGCTGATAATATCGACGCCGGCGATGCGGCCTGGTTCCAACCGTGCCGCCGCTTCCGCCGTCCGGCTTTCGGTCGCGGCCGCCATGGACATTTAAAAACTCGTCTGAGGGAAATATTTGTTTTTGGCGCTGCCCGACCTTTGCAAAGAAATGTCAACAAAGAGTAATGACGATAGGCAGCGCGAAGCGGGATTTGGTGCAAAGAAAGGCGAGGCGGTTGGCGTCCGACATCGGATTTTGGACACGCACCAGGCTGGAGCTCGCCTATTTCAGTGGCTACGCCTTGATCATGCAGCGGCACACTGGTGGCGTCGGCGTGGTGCTGCGTTTTCAGCGCGTGCGTCCGCGCCGCAGTGAACGCTTTCAGCCGCTCAAATCGGGGGAAATCACCCCTCAATTTCTCGACCAGGCCATCGTTGCGCTAAAGCGCTGGAAATTTGATATCGTCTCGTCCGACGAAGTGTGTCGGCGGGCAGTGACGCTGGCTTCGCCGCAGCGGTTTGTCTGCCTGACTTTCGACAGCGCCAGCAAAGATCTGATCACATCGGCCTATCCGGTTCTGTCGCAACACCAGGTGCCTTTCACGGTTTACGTGCCGACCGCATTTCCGGACGGGGTCGGCGAAGCCTGGTGGCTGGCGCTCGAAGCGATCATCGCTCGGGAAAACCGTATCAGCCTGGTAATCGACCGCAAGGAATTGCATTTCGATATTCCGAACGCATCGGAAAAGTACCAGCTCCATCATTTTCTCGAAAGCTGGATGCGCTCGCTGCCGGCGCCCGATCTGTCGGCGGCGATCAAGGATCTCTGCAGACGATATTCGGTCGACCTTGCAGCGCTCACGCGCGCATCGTCGCTGGACTGGAGCGATCTGGCGAGGCTGGCAGCCGATCCGCTGGTGACGATCGGAAGCGCAACCGTGAATTACTCTGTGCTGTCCAACCTCAAGGACAACGCCGCGCAGCGCGAGATGACGATGGGTGCGGCGGTGGCGCGCTCAGCGTTCCACCGGGAGGTCAGGCATTTCGCTTATCCGTTCGGCGACGCCGCTGCCTTTCACCGGCAGCATGCCGGGATGGCCGAGGAGGCGGGTTTTGTCAGCGCGGCGTCGGCAATACCGGGCGTGGTCGAGGCGGCGGGCCGCACCAGTCTCTATGCGCTGCCCCGTATCTCCTGGGACGGCCGGTTCCGTTCGCTGCGCGCGCTGCGCGTGATGCTCTCGGGCGCGATGTTGCCGCGCCCGCTTATGCCGCCGTCGACCGGGACAGGCGAGCTCGGGCCCGATACGCGACCCGATGCGCCGTTTTGAGCTAGGCGTCGGGCCGCGCCATCCAGCTGACGATTGGCATCGCCGGCAGCACCCAGGCGAAACCGGCTACAACGTAAAAGACGGCCTGCAGCAATCTGGAACTCGCCAGCCATGGGGTCTGCGCCGCTGTCATTCCCAACAGCGACCACACCACGACCAGTAACAACAATGCGAGGGTTCCGATGAATTTGCGGGTTCGTATCGCCATGCCGGAAACGTACGGTTTGCCTAAGGGAGGTCTTGCGTGCCGGAAGAGGCGGATTATAAGTGCCACGCGAATTCATTCAAGCAGTACAGGCTGCCAGGCTCGGTTTCAAGATGACCTTGTATTCCGCACAAAAAGCCCCAGCAACGACCGCTGTCCGGTGGTGGTTGTTGTCGGTGGCGGCTCTGATCGCGATCATGGTGTCTGGTTGGGGGGGCTACTCGCCTCACCGAGTCCGGCCTTTCGATCACCGAATGGAAGCCGGTCACCGGCGCGTTGCCGCCTCTCAACGACGAGCAGTGGTCACAGGCCTTCGAGGGCTACAAGGCGATCCCGCAATATCGCGAGCTCAACGCCGGCATGACGCTGCCCGAATTCAAGTCGATCTTTTGGTGGGAGTGGAGCCATCGCCTGCTCGGGCGCATGATCGGCGTCGTCTATCTGCTACCGTTCCTTTGGTTCATGTGGCGGGGTTCGCTTGGCGGCGAATTGAAGCGCCGGTTGTGGGTAATCTTCGCGCTCGGCGGGCTGCAAGGCGCGGTCGGCTGGTGGATGGTCGCGTCAGGCCTGTCGCAGCGGGTCGAAGTCTCGCAATATCGTCTCGCCACTCATCTGGTGCTGGCACTGCTGATCTACTCGGCGATCGTCTGGACCTTGCGCCGGCTGACGGTCCGCTTGCCTATCGTGGCGAGCGCAGGGTCAAAGGCGACAAGTGTGATTTTGCTCGTGCTGACCTTCGTGCAGCTCTATCTGGGCGCGCTGGTCGCGGGTTTGCGCGCGGGAAAGGTCTACAACACCTGGCCCGATATCGACGGCGGGTTTATTCCCTCCACGGCCCGGTTGTTCTTTGAACAGCCCTGGTGGCGCAACCTGTTTGACAATCCGCTTACCGTTCAGTTCGAGCACCGCATGACGGCCTATACGCTGTTTGCGCTGGCGATCCTGCATGTCGCCGAAGCCATTCGCGCGCGGGCCGACGGAACCGTCGTCAGAGGGGCGCTATGGCTAGTCGCCGCGATTACGCTGCAGGCGACGCTGGGCATTCTGACGCTGCTCAATCAGGTGCCGATTGATCTTGCGCTTACCCATCAGGCGGTGGCGATCGCTGTACTGACGTTTGCCGTCCTGCAGACGGAGCGCTTGGCGTCGCGGCGGCAGCCGAGCGGCTTAGTGCAGGATGGGTCATTGCCGCTCGGCCAGCCCGGTTGATTTGAGCGATTCTAATTTTGTGAGGCCGCTCAACCAGCCTGTTTTTGAGCGTTTCCCGGTGCAACGCGGCATTTAACGAAGTTGTGTGGGACGCCAGGGCGTTGGCGGGGCTTTACTTGAGAGTTTTGGACGATAAAAACGAGCTGAAACACAGGGTTTGCTCATGTCGTCTGCATTCATCCAATCCGCCGTCATCCTGCTTCGCGAAGGCCTCGAGGCCATGCTGGTGATTGCAGCTCTCGCGGGCTATCTGACCAAGGCCGGCGCGGCGCACAGGGTGGCTGCGCTCTATGGAGGTGCGCTCGCCGCTATAGCGGCAAGCCTCGTCGCGGCATGGCTGTTCGCCATGCTGAACTCGGGTCAGCACAGCGACATCATGGAAGGCATCATTATTTTGATCGCAGCCGCCCTGATGCTCTATGTCAGCGGCTGGCTGATTGTGAAGCAGGATCCGCGCGGCTGGAAGGATTACCTGGCGCAGAAGGCCAATCACGCGTTGACGCAGGATACTGTCTGGGCGGTCGGTGCGCTTGCCTTCCTCGCCGTGTTTCGCGAAGGCGCCGAGACCGTGTTGTTCATCAATGCGCTGGCGAGCACCGAAGGCGGCTGGAGTGTTGGCCTGTTTGCAGGCTTGGGCGTCGCGACCATAGGACTTGCGGTGCTGTTCTATTTCATCAACATGATCGCTCAGAAGATTCCCCTGCGACCGCTGTTCATCATCACCTCGGCTTTCTTGTTCGCGATGGCGATCAAGTTCATCGGCGAGGCGGTACAGGAATTCCAGGAGCAGGCGATACTGCCGTTCACCGAGCTGAAGAGTCTGGAATGGTTCGGTGCCATCGGACTGAATCCGACCGTCGAGGCGCTGTCTGCGCAGCTATTGGTAATCGTGCTTGCGCTGGCGACCTATTGGGTGTTCTTGCGCAACAGCCGGCTGGCCCGCGACGAGAAGGCCACGATGCGGACGGCAAAACCGTGATCACGCACGAGTTGTTTCGCCTTGAGCGCTTTTCGGTCGCAAGCTAGCGCGGGGCATCACGCTCACTGATTTGCTCCGCCACGCAACAGCTTTTCCCTGCAAGCAAAAGAATTCCGCTTTTCTTTTTTTGGCAAATCAATTGCCTTTGGCGAACCGTCCTGTCCCGCGGGGAGCGTTTCGCAATCAACTTAGCAGTAACCATAAACGCCGCAGGCGTAGGGCAGGCGGTCCCAATAGCCAACATATGGGCCGCCATAATAAGGTCCCTGATACTGATAGGAATGGGTCGATCCATAGTAACCCGGCAGCGTCGCTGATCCCGGCAGGATGGGGGTGTGAGGCGGCAGGTAGGGCGTGAACAGCACGTCCGGCTCTTCCTCGACCCGCACTTCCGCTTCGCGGTAGCGCGGCGCAACCTTGCGATAGACCGTCGCGCCGGGCCCATTATCAGGAGACGGCAGATCGGCAGCGACGGCAAACCCTGCGGCAAAAATAGCGACAGCAAATGGCGTCATCCAGCGCAACATGACTTCGCTCCGAATCATGGGATCATGGCAATGCCACTCTACGCCTGAACGACCGTCGGTGAGAGACTCTTTCTCGCCGGAGCTCATGAAGAGTTGGGATGAGTGGTCGCGAAAACACGATCGCGCGTACATGATCGCGCAGCTTCCTGCGGTCGAACTGATAGCAGGGCAGGCAGCCTTCACCACCGATACGCCGCTGCTCAACTCGGAGTAACCATATCGTAGTTTCGAAACGTGATGAACGCGTAGTTAAGAAGACGCGCAGCGTTGACTCACGCAATCTTGCCATATCGGCGTTTTGCGCCATTTCAGCCGCCAAATGGCTAGATGCGATGTTTTGCGCGGATCGATCGCGCGAATCTCGGTTTATGTCTCTTTAACGCATCCAATCACAGAGTAACCATGCCTGAAAGGCCGTCGGCGCATATCCTGCGCAGTAGAGTTGAGTTCACATCAGAAGGATATGACCATGACTGGCATTGTTCTTTCCGCCTCCGTTCGTCAGAATCTGCTTTCGCTGCAATCCACCGCTACGCTGCTCGCCACCACGCAGAACGACCTCGCCACCGGCAACAAGGTCAACTCCGCGCTCGACAACCCGACCAGCTACTTCACCGCGGCCTCGCTCAATAACCGCGCCAGCGACATCTCCAATCTGCTTGATAGCATCGGCAACGGCGTGCAGGTGCTGCAGGCCGCCAATACCGGCATCACCTCGCTGCAGAGCCTGGTCGCCAGCGCCCAGTCGGTCGCCAACCAGGTGCTGCAGACCCCGGTCGGCTATTCGACCAAGTCCAGCGTCTCGACCACGGCCATTTCCGGCGCCACCGCCAACAACCTGCTCGGCACCGGCGCGGGCTATACCGATGCGACATTCGCAGGTGCGACTTCCACCGGCACCATCACGGCGGCCTTCACCAGCGCCACCTCAACCGGCACCTCGGTCAGCAACGACAACTCGACGCCTGCCGCCATCAGCACGTCCACCCAGCTGGTCGGCACCGCCAGCAGCACCTCGAACGACCTCGCCGCAGGCGCGATCACCGATGGCTCCACGCTGGTCGTCGACGGCAAGACCATCACCTTCTCGACCGGGACCACGACGGCCTCGTCGGGTTCGTCCTCGACCGGCTTTACCATCGGTATCGGCACCGGCAGCACCGCCACCATCCAGACCATCCTGACGGATATCGACGCCATCACCGGCGGCTCCGGCTCCACGGTCGTGGGCGGCAAGCTCGAGATTGCGACCGGCACCACCGCCAACCTGACCATCACCGGCACCGGCAATGCGCTGACCGGTCTCGGCCTTGGCACCGGCGTCACCCTGGCGCGCAGCGGCGGCGCCACCAGCACCACGGCGCTGACCGGCAGCACGCTATTGTCGGGAACCACTTCCTCCTCCGTCGGCTCCCTGACCAACGGCTTCAGCGTCGGCGATACCCTGGTGGTCGACGGCAAGACGCTGACCTTCGTGTCCGGCACCGCCGGCGCCAACCAGATCTCGACCACCGGCACGGTTGCCAACCTGCTTGCGGCGATCGACACCGCCAGCGGCAATAGCGGCACCGCCTCGTCGATCTCCGGCGGCGTCATCACGCTGCACACCGGCACCATCAACGGCACGTTGAGCATCTCCTCCAGCAACGCCACGGCGCTGACCGCCCTCGGCCTTTCCGGCGGCGTCACCCAGGCGGCAACCGGCGCCTCGCCATCGCTGAGCGGCGAGACGCTGTCTGATCGCCGCGACCGGCGGCGGCACGGCAAGCAGCATCACCTTCGGCACCGGCGCCGGCCAGGTGTCGTCGCTGAACCAGCTCAACGCGGCGCTGGCCGCCAACAATCTGCAGGCGACCATCGATCCGGCCGGCATCATCACCCTGACGACCAGCAACAACGCGGCTTCCTCGACGATCGGTGCGATCACCGGCACCTCCACGGCGGCCGGCCAGGCCTTCAACGGGCTGGTGGCGGCTGCGGCCGGTGGCCGATCCGAACGCGCAGGCAACCCGTGCCGGGCTGATCGCCCAGTACAACAACATCCTGCAGCAGATCGACACCACCTCGCAGGACTCCTCGTTCAACGGCATCAACCTGCTCGAGGGCGATACGCTGAACCTGACCTTCGACGAAACCGGCAAGTCCACGCTGGCGATCCGGGGCGTCACCTTCAATACCGCGGGCCTTGGTCTGTCGACCCTGACCACCGGTACCGACTTCCTGGACTCCAACTCGGCCAACATCGTGCTGACCTCGCTCAGTCAGGTCAACACCACGCTGCGCTCGGAAGCCTCGAACCTCGGTTCGAACCTGTCGATCGTGCAGATCCGTCAGGACTTCTCCAAGAACCTGATCAACGTGCTGCAGACCGGCGCCTCGAACCTGACGCTGGCCGACACCAACGAGGAAGCGGCCAACAGCCAGGCGCTGTCGACCCGCCAGTCGATCGCGGTCTCCGCGCTGGCGCTCGCCAACCAGTCGCAGCAGAGCGTGCTTCAGCTGCTCCGCTGATACCGGCGCTTCAGAAAAAAGAATGGCCGGACCTTCAGTCCGGCCATTCTCGTTATCAACAATAGCGTTTTCGAGCGAAGTGGAAAACGGTTCGCGTGAAGAAAACGCGCCAAAACAAGAATCTATAGCGGTCGCATGAAGTCGTAACCGCAGGCGAACTCAGGCCGTCATTGCCTGTTCAAGATCTGCGATCAGATCTTCCTTGTCCTCGATGCCGATCGACAGCCGTACCACGTCGGGAGCAGCACCCGCCTTGGTCTTTTGTGCGTCGTCGAGCTGGCTGTGAGTGGTCGATGCCGGGTGAATCACCAGCGAGCGGGTGTCGCCGACATTGGCGAGGTGCGAGAACAGCTTGAGGTTCGACACCAGATTGACGCCGGCGTCGTAGCCGCCCTTGAGGCTGAAGGTGAACAGCGCACCGGCACCCTTTGGCGCATATTTGCGTGCCAGGCTGTTGTATTTGTCGCCCGGCAGCCCTGCATAATTGACCGCGGCCACCGCTGCGTGGCCGGCCAGGAATTCCGCGACCGCCCTGGCGTTCTCGCAGTGCTTCTGCATCCGCAGCGGCAGGGTTTCGATACCGGTCAGGATCATGAATGCATTGAACGGCGACAGCGCCGGACCGAGATCGCGCAGACCAAGCACGCGGCAGGCGATCGCGAAGGCGAAATTGCCAAAGGTCTCCTGGATCCGGATGCCGTGATATTCGGGCCGCGGCTCGCTCAACATCGGATATTTGTTGTCCTTCGACCAGTCGAAGGTACCGGCATCGACAATGATGCCGCCGAGCGAGTTGCCGTGGCCAGCGAGGAATTTCGTCAGCGAATGCACAACGATGTCGGCGCCATGGTCGATCGGCCGGATCAGGTAGGGCGTCGCCAGGGTGTTGTCGACGATCAGCGGTACACCGGCCTTGCGCGCGATCGCCGAGATAGCCTCGATATCGGTGACACTGCCGGAAGGATTGGCGATGGACTCGATAAAGATCGCCTTGGTATGCGGCGTGACTGCGCGCTCGAAGCTGCCGATGTCGTCGGGGTCGCCCCACATCACGTTCCAGCCAAAACTCTTGAAAGCGTGGGTGAACTGGTTGATTGATCCGCCATACAGTTTGCGCGCCGCGATGAATTCGTCGCCGGGCCTCAGCAATTGGTGCAGCACCACCACCTGGGCGGCGTGACCAGAGGCCACTGCAAGCGCTGCCGTACCGCCTTCAAGAGCGGCGACGCGCTCTTCCAGTACCGCATTGGTCGGGTTGCCGATACGGGTATAGATGTTGCCGAACGCCTGCAGCCCGAACAACGACGCGGCGTGATCGGCGTCGTTGAACACGAACGACGTGGTCTGATAGATCGGCGTCGCCCGCGCCCCGGTAGTGGGATCGGGCTGCGCGCCCGCATGCACCGCGAGCGTGGAAAATCCGGGAAGGCGATCGGTCATGCTTGTTTCCTTTATGCGAGCCGGATCCGCAAGATGAGCATAGGAGCGGCAGACAATCGCGGTAGAAGCTGTTGCAGTCAAGGCGGCCGGATCAACCCCCGGAATTCACGCTTCGCTGACTGTGACGTCACGAAAGGTCGTTCTTGTTTTTCGCGACGCGATCGGAGGCGGCTGTCTCGCCGCCGCTGACGCTTGTCCGGTTCAGTGAAAGCCGCATCCCCTGGGTCGGCATCGGTGCGCGCTTCGAACTCAGCGTTCGGGAATTGACGCCCATCCACGAAATTTCCGAAGACAACCTTCCATATTCGATTTTGGGGCAGCGATTCATCACGACCTTGATGCCCGCGGCTTCCGCCTTCGCGGCCGCCTCGTCATCCCGCGCGCCGAGCTGCATCCAAATCACTTTCGGCAATGTCATGAGCTTCAGAGCTTCATCGACTACGGGCATGATGCGGGTTGAATTCCTGAAGATATCGATCATGTCGACGGGACGGCCGATATCGGCAAGCGAAGCGACGAAGGGTTTGCCGAGCAGATCCTTGCCGACGTGGCCAGGATTGACCGGGATCATGTCATAACCCCGTTGCGCCAAATATTTGAAAGCGAAGTAGCTCGGCCGGACATTGACCGGCGAGGCGCCGACCATCGCAATGGATTTCACGCCGTTGAGGATTTCGCGGATGTAGTTGTCGGGATAGGAATCATGATTCATTTGGTCGGGTTCTTTCTTGCGTCATTGCGAGGAGCGCAGCGACAAAGCAATCCAGTCCTTTCGCGCGGCACTGGATTGCTTCGCGGAGCCTATCATCGGGCGGGCATTCGCCCGACCCGTTGGCTCGCAATGACGGTAGCAAGGCTTCTACTTATCCTGCCATTTCGGCTCGCGCTTCTCGATGAAGGCGCCGATACCTTCCTCCGCATCGCGGGCCATCATGTTTTCGGTCATTATCTCTGCCGCGTAACGATAGGCATCGGCAAGGCTCATTTCGGCCTGGCGGTAGAACGCGGTCTTGCCCAGCTTGATCGTGTGGGCAGATTTCAGCGCAATTTTTTTCGCAAGCTCAATCGCCGCATGGCGCTCAGTACCGGCGGCGACCACGCGATTGACGAGGCCAATGTCGAGCGCTCGGCTCGCGGAAACTGGTTCACCGGTGAGCAGCATTTCCATAGCCTGCTTGCGCGGGACGTTGCGCGACAGCGCCACCATGGGAGTCGAACAGAACAGTCCGATATCGACGCCCGGCGTGGCAAAGCCGGCGGCTTCCGAGGCAACCGCGAGATCGCAGCTTGCCACGAGCTGGCAGCCCGCTGCGGTGGCGATGCCCTGGACCGCCGCGACCACTGGTTTCGGCAGTTGCACGACAGCCTGCATCATCGCGCTGCAGGCGTTCATGATCTGCGCGAAATAGGCCCGCCCGCGATCGACATCGCTGCGGCGCGCGGTTAACTCTTTCATGTCGTGGCCGGCAGAAAAAGCCGGGCCGTTGGCGGCGATCACGACCGCGCGTACATTCTTGTCATCGCGAATTTTATCGAGCGCGGCGTGCAGTTCGCCGATCAGGCCTTCCGACAGACTGTTGCGAGCCTGGGGACGATTGAGCGTGAGCAGGGCGATGTTGTTGTCGATTGTTTCACGCAGCAGAATCGGCGATTGCGGCGTCGTGGCGCGGGCAGTCTGACCAGTCATGACAATATCCGGGTGGGCGAGGCCGTTATCTTATTGTAACAGACGGCCGCAGGCGAGGGCGGGTACTGCGATATGACAATTGCAAAAATGAGCGTGGCGGAACTCGAGCAGTTTCTCCATATTGAGTTTCCTCAGGCCTTCAGCGCCGGCGATATCGCTATCGAAAGGGTCGATGGCCAATCCTGTCTGCTTCGCCAGCGTTACAGCGACCAGATGTTGCGGCCGGGCCGAACGGTGTCGGGACCAACGCTGATGGCGCTCGCGGATCTTGCCATGTATGTGGTGCTGCTGTCGGCCATCGGCCCGATCGGGCTCGCGGTAACGACTAACCTCAACATCAATTTTCTACGCAAGGGCCAGCCTGGGCAGGATGTGCTGGCGGCGGCGCGGCTTTTGAAACTGGGCAAGCGGTTGGCGGTCGGAGAGGTTAGCCTGTTGTCGGGAACATTGCCCGACCCGATTGCGCACGTGACGTCGACCTATTCCATTCCAAAAACTTAGCTTCTTTGATGGTAATATAATACAATATTTATAAGCTATTGTTCTTACACGAGTAATAGTGCTCAACGAGCATTGACGTCGGCGATGAGACTATCTAGAAACGCGCGCAATCGGCGCGGTTCGCGCCGATTTGCATTTTCACGGATTTGCGCAAATGAAAACGTTTTCGGCCAAGCCCGCCGAGGTGACGAAGAAGTGGGTTCTGATCGATGCCAAGGGTCTGGTGGTCGGACGGCTCGCTTCCCTCGTCGCGATGCGGCTCCGGGGCAAGCACCTTCCCACTTACACGCCTCATGTCGATTGTGGTGACCACGTCATCATCATCAACGCGGCGCACGCGGTGCTGACCGGTCGCAAGCGCGACAACAAGGTCTACTACAATCACACCGGCTTCATCGGTGGCATCAAGGAGCGCACCGCGAAGTCGATCCTCGAGGGTCGCTTCCCGGAGCGCGTGGTCGAAAAGGCGATCGAGCGGATGATTCCGCGCGGACCGCTCGGCCGCGTGCAACTCGGCAATCTACGCGTCTATCCCGGCGCCGAGCATCCGCACGAAGCTCAGCAACCCGAAACGCTCGACATCGCATCGATGAATCGCAAGAACACGAGGGCCGCATAAGATGTCCGATACCATGCAGTCTCTCGATCAGTTGTCGGCGCTGAAGCCGGCTACTCCGGAAACTCCAAAATACGTGAAGAAGGTCGACAAGTTTGGTCGCGCCTATGCCACCGGCAAGCGCAAGGACGCGGTTGCCCGCGTCTGGATCAAGCCGGGCGCCGGCAAGGTCACCGTCAACGCCCGTGAAGTCGAAGTCTATTTCGCTCGCCCGGTATTGCGGATGATGATCCAGCAGCCGCTGGTTGCTGCTGCGCGCGCCGGTCAGTACGACGTGATCTGCACCGTGGCGGGCGGTGGCCTGTCAGGGCAGGCAGGGGCCGTACGCCACGGCTTGTCCAAGGCGCTGACCTATTTCGAGCCGGATCTGCGCGGCGTTCTGAAGAAGGGCGGCTTCCTGACCCGAGACTCGCGCGTGGTCGAGCGCAAGAAGTACGGCCGGGCCAAGGCACGCAAGTCGTTCCAGTTCTCAAAACGTTAATTGCTTCGTTAAAATTTGCTGCAAGAGCAGCATGCGAGACTTCGAAGGGCGCTTTCCGGCGCCTTTTTTCTTTTGAGAGCGCACCGGCTGCGACGACGCATCCGTAGGCGGCATCGGGATTTTTGATTGCGTCCGTATGTTCCATTCGACGTCTTTCGTTGAGATAACATCGTCGATCGTCGGTATCAGCCGCTTATTTGATGATGAATAGACGCAATTTTTTTCCGAAAACTTGTGGCCTCGAGAAAACGGATCGCCAACACGCCTGTCCTAGGCTTTCCCGTGCTGATGCGTGTAGTCCGATCCGCCTCGGTATGTGCGCAAAACTCGGGCTGGTGGCACATCCATGTCTCTTGATATCTCCACGCTCTACCTCGTCGCTACCATGATGGCGGCGATGCTTGGAGCCATGCTGATGTTTTTCGGCAGGCAGGAGAATATCCCTGCGCTGAAATGGTGGGGAACAGCCTATCTGCTCGGTGCAGCGTCGGTGGCGCTGTGGACCCTGGCCGAAAGTATGCTGGGAGGCAACGCGTTTGGCGGAATGCTTTCGCTGGCGCTGAACTCGGTCGGATTCCTTGCGTGCGGCATGGTCTGGAACGCGTCGCGAGTGTTTCACGGCCGCAGCCCCACTATGCCGGGACTTGTGCTGGGAGCTATCGCCTGGATCGCCACCGTCGTTATGCTGGAGCCGCAGGCTTCCGCGCTGCGCATGACGATCGGCGCCGGCATTGTCGCGGTCTACGCGGCGCTGACGGCGTCGGAATTGTGGACCGAGCGCCGCCGGATGCTGCAAAAGCGCTGGCCTGCGATCGTGGTGCCGGTCCTGCACGGCGTGGTGCTGATGCTGCCGATCCTGCTCGGCGGCTTCCTGCAGCCCAAGGACGCGGAGTTTGGCAGCAGCATCTGGGTGACAATATTCTCCATTGAGCTCGTGCTCTATTCCGTCGGAACAGTATTCGTCATTTTCATGCTCGTGTCGGAACGCGCGGTGACCGCGCACAAGACGGCGGCTTCGATGGACCCGCTAACTGGCATGTTCAATCGCCGCGGTTTTTCCGAGGCAACGTCACGCGTGATCGAGCGCGAGGCGAACGCTGGCCGCCCGGTGACGGTGCTGATCTTCGATATCGACCATTTCAAGTCAATCAATGACCGCTTCGGCCATCCGGCGGGCGACGAGATTCTCAAGCTGTTCTCCACCATCGTGACCAATGCGCTGCGCATCAGCGATCTGTCGGGACGCATCGGTGGCGAGGAGTTCGCGGCATTGCTGCCCTGTCCGCTGGAGGAAGGTGTGCTGGCGGCCGAGCGCGTGCGCGAGGCATTCGAAGCGTCGGGAATCGTGGTCGACGACGGCCCGGTCGATACCACCGTCAGCATCGGCGTTGCCGGCGGCCCGGCGGGTACCGAATTGGAGGTGCTGCTGGCGGCTGCCGACACCGCGCTGTATCAGGCCAAGCGCGGAGGACGAAATCGTGTCGAGGCTGCGGAAGAACTGCCGCTATCGTTGGAACATTGGCGCCGCAAGACCGCGGGCCTTGCCAGCAACGCGCCTCGGCCTGCCATTGCGAGCCTCGCATAGCGGCTAACCGCTTGTGGTAACCAATCGTTTACCATTCGCTCCATATTCTAGCGACTATGGACTATCCGCGCAGGCGAAATGCTCATGCTGTCCTGATGTCGCTCGAAGCCGACGCAAAATCGGCCCGCGGAGGGTTTGCCTGCCTGTTCTCGAGCTCGGACGAATATGAGAGCGCGTTGATCTCGGAACGGCGCGCGCAAGGCCGCTACAATGATCGGCGTAGCCGGTGGCCGATCGTGATATTCATCGGCTGTTCGCTGGTGGTGGCTGGCTCGGTGCTGCTTTTGAACTGATCGATTCTGCACGCGATCGGGAACAGGACCCGGATATCGTAACAGGACTTGGATATCGTAATAGGCCTTGGATATCGTAAGGTGCCGCCATGGCGCCTTTTTCTTTGCCGGCAGTTGGGTTAGAGAGAGGGCTTCTCAATCAGAGGGCCGTCCCCGATGATCACCGAAATCGCCCAAATCGACGTCAAGCCCGGCACCGAAAAGGATTTTGAAGAGGCAGTCGCAAAGGCCCGGCCGCTGTTCCTGCGCGCCAAAGGGGGCAAGGGGTTCGAACTCCACAGATCGATCGAGAAGCCATCCCGCTATCGGCTGATGGCCAAATGGGAGACGCTGGAAAATCACACCGTCGATTTCAGGGGCTCTGAAGACTTTACCGCGTGGCGCGGTCTGGTCGGTCAATATTTTGCCGCACCGCCGGAGGTAGAGCACACCGAAACCGTGCTGAGGACCTGA
Source organism: uncultured Alphaproteobacteria bacterium (assembly GCA_963806075.1). Taxonomy (GTDB): domain Bacteria; phylum Pseudomonadota; class Alphaproteobacteria; order Rhizobiales; family Xanthobacteraceae; genus Bradyrhizobium. The sequence continues at coordinate 193,486 of CAWDWT010000010.1, read as the reverse complement.
GGCGCGCCTCAGGTTGGAGCGGCTTCCTGCGCGATTTCCTCGGCCTTGAAATAGTCGATCATAACTTTTGCGATCGCCATCAGGGGCAACGCCAGCGCCAGTCCCCAAATCCCGAACACCACGCCGAGCAGGATCTGGAACGCGAATAGTGTGGCGGGAGGAATGTCGAGTGCCTGACGCTGAATGATCGGCGTCAGGACATAACTCTCGAGCGCATGCACGCCGAGGAACAGGATGAACGCGCTCAGCGCTGCGACCCATCCGGACGCCAGGCTTGCGAGCACCACGATCAGCCCGGCGAGCAGGGCGCCGACGGTGGGGATGAAGGCGAGCAGGCCGGCCTGGATGCCCAGGATGAACGAGCCCTGGATTCCGATCAGCGCGAGCCCAATCCAGGTTACCAGGAAAACCGCTGTCATGGTCAGGATCTGCGCGATCAACCAGCGCTCCAGCGTATCGCTAATCCGATCCACGATGACGGTGGCGCGAGCGCGATGCCTGGCCGGCGTCAGGAACAGCAGGCCGTTGCGATAAACGCTTGGCTGCGCGGCGAAGGTCAGTCCGAGGAACAGCACGATAAAGAAGTTGCCGACCGCGCTGACCGTGCCCAGCAACAGCCTGAAGGTCTGGCTGACGATCGCGCCGCCGCTCGACGCGATAGCGCCCGCGCTCGGAAGATTATGCGTTGGCGCGGGTGCGGGCTTTTCCGTTGACGGTGTGGAAGGGACGTTGGCGGCAGGATTGCCGAGTTCAAAGTAGCTGGTATCGATGCCGTTTCGCTCAAGGAAAGCTTTGACCGTCACCAGTTGCGACTTGATCGTAGCGCTCAGCGCAGTGGCCTGCTTCGCAATCGTGGAGCCGCCGAGAAATACCACGCCCGACAACAGGCCGGCGAGCACAAGGCAGACCACGGTCAGCCGTAACGCATGCGGAAGCCTGGTCACCCGACCGAGCAGATTGGTCATGGCGTTCAGCGCGACGCCGAGCAGCATGCCGGCAAAGATCAGAAACAGCGTGGTGGCGAAAGACCACGCAAACAGCAGGAGTGCGGCAAATCCGACCACGCCGATGCCGCCCACCGATATCGCCCACGCCAGATCGCTGCGGGCGGAAACACCATCGTCAACCGGCACTGGCAAATGACTTCCTTGTTCGAGGTCTATTCCGGTTCGCACTCTTTCGTCAAAAGGGCGCCGGATCAAGCCGCGAAGGGAGCAGACGTACAAGACTTGCCGGTTTGACAGCCGGTTGCCCACGTCGTGGGGGCCGCCGCCAATCGAAGGCATCGGGACGAAACAGGTGTTCACTCACAAATAGGTCGCTCCATTAGGCGCCAGCTATTTCTTTGGGGCAAGGAAAGAGTCGGCCATTTGCTTCAAGCGGGTCCGATGCCTATGTGCAGCCCACGATCCTTGCGGGCATAAAGGCGGCATAAAATGTTGATCCGGCGATAGCACGCGGGCATGATCGACTGGAACTGGAGCCCAGACGATATTTGCCTGACTAGGACTTGGAAAGTGGAGCAATGAGACGGCCGGTAGTCGGTGTGATTGGAAACGCCTATCGCATCGAAAATCGCTTTGCGACACAGATGGTCGGTGAGCGGAATCTCCGCGCGGTCGCCGAGGTCGCGGGCGCGCTGCCGCTGATGTTTGCCGGCTTGCCGGAAATTACTGATATCGGCGCGCTGCTCGATGCGGTCGATGGTATCGTGTTGACCGGCGCGCGAGCCAATGTTCACCCGACCCGCTTCAAGGCCGAGCCGCACGCCGGGCACGAGCCCTATGACATCCATCGCGACGATGTTGCGCTGGCCTTGTCGGAAGCCTGCGTCGCCCGCGGCGTGCCGCTGTTCGGCATCTGCCGCGGCTTGCAGGAAATGAATGTTGCCTTTGGCGGTTCGCTGCATCCCGAAATCCGCGAATTGCCTGGCCGCATGAATCACCGGATGCCACGACTTGAAAATGGCGAAATCCATCCTGATCCCAAGGTGGTCTTTGCCGACCGGCATGACGTGGCACTCACGCCCGGCGGCGCGTTTGCAAAGCTGCTTGGCTGCGAGACGATCCGTGTCAATTCGCTGCACGGGCAAGGCATTCTGGAGCCGGGTGAGCGCGTTGTCATCGAGGGCGTGGCCGAAGACGGCACCATCGAAGCAATCCGTATCGCCGATGCGCCTGGTTTTGCGCTCGGCGTGCAATGGCATGCGGAATACGATCCACAGTGCAATCCGATCAATCGCGCGCTGTTTGAGGCGTTTGGCGCGGCGGTACAGGCCAGCCAGCAGCGCTAGAGCGACGCGGGTTCAAACGGCGTGGTGAACCTCGTGCCGGCGCCCTCGAATAATTGAATTGGCGGGTGGGGATGAGAAAAGGCGCCCATTTCGGGCGCCTTTCCATTCTCTATACTTTGGCGGACGTGGATACGTCCCGCGAGCCGATTACAGCGAGTAGTACATCTCGAATTCGACCGGATGCGGCGTCATTTCGTAGCGCGCCACTTCCGTCATCTTCAGCTCGATATAGCTGTCGATGAAATCGTCGTCGAACACGCCGCCGTTCTTGAGGAAGCGCGCGGTCCTTGTCGAGATTTTCCAGCGCCTCGCGCAGCGAGCCGCACACCGTCGGGATCGCCTTCAGCTCTTCCTTCGGCAGATCGTAGAGGTCCTTGTCCATCGCCGAACCCGGATCGAGCTTGTTCTTGATGCCGTCGAGACCGGCCATCAGCATCGCGGCAAAGCCGAGATACGGATTGGCCATCGGATCGGGGAAACGCACCTCGACGCGCTTGGCCTTCGGGTTCGAGGTGTAGGGGATGCGGCAGGAGGCCGAACGGTTGCGCGCGGAGTAGGCGAGCAGCACCGGGGCTTCATAGCCGGGGACCAGGCGCTTGTAGGAGTTGGTCGACGGGTTGGTGAAGGCGTTGATCGCCTTGGCGTGCTTGATGATGCCGGCGATGTAGGACAGGCAGGTCTCCGACAGGTCGGCATATTTGTTGCCGGCGAATACCGGCTTGCCGTCCTTCCAGATCGACTGGTGGACGTGCATGCCCGAGCCGTTGTCGCCATAGACCGGCTTCGGCATGAAGGTGGCGGTCTTGCCGTAGATGTGCGCGACCTGATGGATGCAGTATTTGTAGATCTGCATCTGGTCGGCCATCAGCGTCAGGGTGTCGAACTTCATGCCGAGTTCGTGCTGGGCGGAAGCGACTTCGTGGTGATGCTTCTCGACCTTGACGCCCATCTTGGCCATCGCGCCGAGCATTTCCGAGCGCATGTCCTGCACCGAGTCCTGCGGCGGCACCGGGAAGTAGCCGGCCTTGGTGCGGATGCGGTGGCCGAGGTTGCCGCCTTCATATTCGGTGTCGGAATTGATCGGCAGTTCCGACGAGTTCGAGCTTGAAGCCGGTGTTGTAGGGCGTGGTCTGGTAGCGGACGTCGTCGAACACGAAGAATTCCGCTTCCGGTCCGACGAAAATCGTGTCGCCGACGCCCATCGACTTGACCATGGCTTCGGCCTTCTTGGCCATGCCGCGGGGGTCGCGGTTGTAGGGCTCGCCGGTGGTCGGTTCCAGCACGTCGCAGGTGATGACCATGGTGGTCTCGGCGAAGAACGGATCGATCGTCGCGGTCACCGGGTCGGGCATCAGGCACATGTCGGATTCGTTGATCGCCTTCCAGCCGGCAATCGACGAGCCGTCGAACATCACGCCTTCTGCAAATGTCTCATCCTCGATCATGCCGACGTCGAAGGTGACATGCTGCCACTTGCCGCGCGGATCAGTAAAACGCAGATCGACGTATTTGACGTCGTTGTCCTTGATCGATTTCAAGACGTCTTTGGCGGTCTTCATGAATACCCCTCTTGGCTGCCGGTCGGTTTCCTGGCGATGATGAGATTTCGTGAACAATTCGGGCGGCGGGAGCAGCCTTGTTTTCTTGTTTTTAAGTCACGACTTGCGGGATAGCACCCGGCTCAAATAGCGTCCAGCCCGGATTCCCCCGTTCGAATGCGAATGGCTTCCTCGATATTGGACACGAAGATTTTGCCGTCGCCGATACGGCCGGTCTGGGCCGCGCGACGGATCGCGTCGATCGCTTTTTCAACCAGGTCGTCGGAGATCACGATCTCGATTTTGACCTTGGGAAGAAAGTCCACGATGTATTCCGCGCCACGATAGAGTTCGGCGTGCCCCTTCTGCCGGCCGAACCCCTTGGCTTCGGTAACAGTGATGCCTTGCAGTCCGACTTCCTGGAGCGCTTCTTTCACCTCGTCGAGCTTGAACGGCTTGATGATGGCTTCTATTTTTTTCACTGAATGTCTCCCAGGCATTTCGCTATTTCTGAGCGCAGCTTTGTCGACATGGAGCCTCGGTGCGCTGGTGGTTCGAGGGGTTGTTCTGGCGAGCAGTCGGCGTCCATTCGTTGCCGGTTAACCGAACGATCCGGAGCAGGATTTGGAGCCGGCTTCGTTGCCAAAGAGTTGGCTTTGCCAAAAGCAGGGTCTATGCCAAGTTACGCGGACGCCAGATTTCGAAATATTATCAGACTTTTATAGGATAACTGTTGGAGCTTTGCGGTAGGGGTTTACAATGTTGGCCGCCTAATGGATAGGCAAACAGCCCAATCGGTGTGCACCGATCAAGGGAGTAGAAGCCTGGAGGCCCGCCAATTGCCTTGGAATGAGGCGCTCATATCAGGAATTTGGCATGGAAGTTTTGACCACGGCTGAAATGGAGCACGCCGATCGGCTCACCATTGCCGCCGGAACGCCCGGCTTCGCGCTGATGCTCAGTGCCGGCCAGGCCGTGGCGCAGGCGGCGATGGAGCTTGCGGAGGAGGGGCCGATCCTGGTCGTTGCCGGCGGCGGCAATAATGGCGGCGACGGGTTCGTGGCCGCAGCCGAACTGGCTGCGCGCGGCCGCGAGGTTTCGGTCATCCTGCTGTGCGAGCGCGACAGCCTGCAGGGCGATGCGGCATCCGCCGCGCGCGGATGGAAACATCCGGTGCTGCCGTTCAATCCGCAGGCGATCGGCAAGCCAGCCTTGATCATCGATGCGTTGTTCGGTGCCGGTCTCAACCGGCCGGTGAAGGGCGATCCTTTGGAGATGATCGACGCGATCAATGCCAACGGCGCGCCTGTGCTCAGCGTCGATCTGCCGAGCGGCATCAATGGCACGACCGGCGCAGTGATGGGCGCAGCCGTCCGTGCCACCGAAACCGTGACCTTCTTCCGGCAGAAGCCCGCGCATCTGTTGCTGCCAGGCAGGCTGCATTGCGGCCGGATCCGCGTGGCCGACATCGGTATCGAAGCCCAGGTACTTGGCGAGATCGCACCACAGACTTTTGAGAACACCCCGGAGGTCTGGCACAGCGCCTTTCCGGTGCCGCAGGTCGACGGGCACAAATACAGCCGCGGGCACGCCATCGTCGTCTCGGGCGACATCGCGACAACCGGTGCGGCGCGGATGTCGGCGCGGGGGGCACTGCGGGCCGGCGCCGGGCTGGTGACGTTGGCCACGCCGCGGGATGCGCTCGCCGTCAATGCCTCCGCGCTGACCGCCGTGATGGTGCGTGCCATCGATACCGTGATCGAGTTTGCGGGGATGCTCGCGGACAAGCGTCTCAACACTTGCGTGATCGGGCCCGGAGCCGGCGTCGGCGACCGCACCTGCGATTTCGTGCTGACGGCGCTCACCGCCAGACGCCATCTAGTGCTGGACGCGGACGCGCTGACGAGTTTTGCTGGCGCGCCGGATCGGCTGTTCGAGGCGATCAAGGTTTTGCCTGACCCGCAGATCGTGCTGACGCCACACGAGGGCGAGTTTCCGCGGCTGTTCAGCGACATCAGCAACAAGCATCCCGGCCGCTCGAAGCTCGAGCGGGTCCGCGCCGCCGCCGAGCGTTCCGGGGCGGTCGTCCTGCTCAAGGGGCCGGATACGGTGGTGGCCTCGCCGGATGGCCGTGCGACCATCGCCACGAACGCGCCGCCCTGGCTGGCGACGGCCGGCGCTGGTGATGTTCTATCCGGAATGATTGCGGGGATGCTGGCGCAGGGCGCACCGGCATTCGAGGCCGCCTCGATCGGGGTCTGGATGCATGGCGAGGCGGCGCGCGAGGCCGGACCAGGTCTGATCGCCGAGGATCTGCCGGAAACGCTGCCCGCGGTGTTCCGGCGACTCTATGACGCCTTTGGAATCGACTACTGAGCCGGCCATTTATCCGACGCTGTACCATTGCAGTCGTCGTGGCGCCGCCCAGTCGGTCGCCGTCGCTTCCATCAGCCAACGTCCGGAATAGTCAGCCGCGAAGGCGATCAGTTGGGTCTGGCCTGGTTCGACCGCCAGCGTATCCAGCCAAAATGGCTTCCAGCCGTCGTCGAGCCGGTCCAACAGCCGGAAATGGTGGCCATGAAGATGGAAGACGGTCGCAGTCGCGCTGTGATTTGTCAGGGTCAGCACGACGGTGCGGCCTGCTTTGGTGTGGAATGCGGGAGGCGCCGAGGCGGAGAAGGTCGCAGGTACCACCCAGCTGGATGGCGATCCGTTCAGCGGTAAATCGACGCGCATCGCGCCTTTGAGGTCGAGTCGCGCCGGCAAGGCGTTGGACGGCAGCGCTGGCGCCGCGACCAGCTGCGCGTTTCGCAGCGGCGGCTCCTTTGAGCCGATGAGGCGAGCGATAGGGCGAGCCTCGGTGCCGTCATGCAGCAGGACCGATGAAACCGCGCCCACAGGCAGCGCGGCGTCGACAAAGACGTCGGCCCGGGCACCGGGAGCCAGCACGACTGCGCCATTGCGGGCCGGAAACGGCTCCGCAGGCTGACCGTCGAGCGCCATCACCTGGACGTCGTGATTTTCGATTTTTACAGCAATAACACTGCGTTGAAATCCATTGATAAGGCGAAGCCTGAAACGTTCATGGAGGCGGGTGAAGATCTCCGATGTGACTTGTCCATTAACCGAGCGGAACGGCGTTGTATCTCCTGGGTCGCTTCCAGGAGTTATCGCGGTCCCGTCCGGTCGTAGCCGCCAGTCCTCAAACAGCAACACCTCGTCGCGATCAACCGCAACCGGCTCGCTCTCGCCGACGATCAGGGCGCGCCCGCCCGACGGGAGCCCTTCACCGTCACCCAACAGTCTGACGTCACACATGAAGGTGCCTGCATGACGCAATGGAATCGTAAGGCTTTCCTTGGCATTGGGCGCCAGCGGAGCTCTGGCCAGCAGTGGCTCGCTGGCGGGAACGCCGTCGATGCCATGCCAATTGAGCGCGATCGGCACCGCCGTCTCGTTCTCCAGTTGCATTTGGAGCGTGTCACCGCGTTTGAGGCGAAGCGGGACAGAGCCGGGAGCTGTGACAAGCGACGAGATCGGGGTAGCCGGCTGTCCTGGACGCAGGCCGACGGCGCCGGCTCTGGCCTGCAGCGCCAGCACAGGCGGCTCGGCAGCGCTCGCCCGGGAAGGCAAGGCCGGGCCGACCAGCGCAGCGGCTCCCAGTCCGGCGATCAACTCGCGTCGATCAAGTCGCCCGGCCACCCTTGGAATGTGCTTCGCCATAGCTGATGCGGACCATTTTCCACTGGAGATGTCCAGTCGCCGGCGTTACGCGGGAGCTGGCCGGCGAGCGGCCATTTTTTTGCTGCGAACCGATGGGTCCATGTTATAAGCCGCCGCCCGCGGCATCGCGGCCGGACATGATGCTATCAGCGGGCGTGGCGGAACTGGTAGACGCGCTGGATTTAGGTTCCAGTGACGAAAGTTGTGGGGGTTCGAGTCCCTCCGCCCGCACCAAGCGCTTTCAGCGTTTGCATGACGAATTACTGGAGAACCTATCCTGATGCCGGACAGGTTAGCCGAAGCAGCGGCGCAGGCTTGATAAGGTCGAGCGTCGAATCCATTGACAATGTCGCGGGCGATTGGCTCGGGACGAGAGCGGAAGAAGATTGACGCCATGCAGGTCACAGAAACCCTGACCGAGGGATTGAAGCACGAGTTCCAGATCAGCGTTCCGGCATCCGATCTCGATGCCAAGGCGGATGCGCGCCTGGTCGATCTCAAGGATAAGGTCCGCCTCAACGGCTTTCGTCCCGGCAAGGTGCCGATGAGCCACCTCAAAAAGGTCTATGGCCGCTCCGTGATGGCGGAGACCGTGGAGCAGACGATCCGCGAAACCAATTCGCAGATCTTCACCGAGCGCGGCTTCAAGCTGGCGACCGAACCCAAGGTCACGCTGCCGACGGAAGAGAACGCCGTCGATGACGTCCTGACCGGCAAATCCGATTTGACCTACACGGTGTCGATCGAAGTCGTGCCTCCAATCCAGTTGGCGGACTTCAAGAGTTTCTCCGTCGAGAAACCGGTAGCCGAGGTGACCGACGCCGATGTCGATGATGCGCTCAAGCGTCTCGCCGAGCAAAACCGCAAATACGCCGCGAAGGCTGACGGTGCCAAAGCGGAAACGGACGACCGGGTCACCATCAACTTCACAGGAAGCATCGATGGAACCCCGTTCGACGGTGGCACCGGCGAAGGCATCCAGGTGGTGATCGGCACCAACCAGTTCATCCCCGGTTTTGAGGAACAACTGGTCGGGATCGCATCAGGCGAGACCCGTCTTGTGAAGGCTTCCTTCCCGAAGAACTACGGCAACCTCAAGCTCGCAGGTAAGGACGCCGAATTCGAGACGACAGCGACCGCGGTTGAAGCGCCGCAGGAGACTACGATCGACGACGATTTTGCCAAGGCAGTCGGCCTTGAATCGTTCGACAAGCTGAAGGATGCCGTGCGCCAGCGCCTGACGCAGGAATTCGCCGATACAAGCCGCCAGCGCCTCAAGCGCCTTCTGCTCGACCAGCTGGACGAGGCGCACCAGTTCGAGGCGCCGCCGTCGCTGGTCGAGGAAGAATTCAAGCAGGTCTGGGGTACAATCCTGCACGAAATGGGAACCACCGGCAGGTCGTTCGCCGACGAGGGGACAACGGAAGATGAATCGGAGGCGGAGTATCGCAAGATCGCCGATCGCCGCGTTCGGCTTGGCCTCGTGATGTCGGAGATCGGCGATAAAAACAAGATCACGGTGACCGACGACGAGGTCAGCCGTGCGGTGATCGATCGCGCGCGTTCGATGCCGGGACGCGAGAAGGAAGTTTGGGACCACTATCGCAACAACATGAATGCGCTGGCCGAGCTTCGTGCGCCGATCTACGAGCAGAAAGTGGTCGATTTCATCCTCGAGCTCGCCAATGTGACGGAGAAAAAGGTGACGCGCGAAGAGCTGTTCAAGGACGATGAGGAAAAGAGTGCGACTTGACCGGCGATCTCGCGTTGATCGTGAGCATTTGATGTTAATGATGAACAGTAAAAGCGGCCGGGCGGCAGCATCCATTGCTAGGCGGCTCGATCAGAATCAGCTTGAATTTGGCGCACTCTTCAACGCCGTTCTCCGGTCTTGTGGCCGGGGAATTGGTTTATATCTGTGAACGTGTCTTTCGAAGTCCCTGCATCACGGGGCGTTGGTCCGCAGCCGGCAATTCCAGCCATCTTCCCGATTGCCGATGGACGTTCGCTTCCGCCAACCCTCTTACCCAAACCTTGGGGTGATTAATGCGCGATCCCGTTGAAACCTACATGAACCTCGTACCGATGGTGGTCGAGCAGACGAACCGCGGTGAACGCGCCTATGACATTTTCTCGCGGCTTCTGAAGGAGCGCATCATCTTCGTCACCGGACCGGTTGAAGACGGCATGTCGATGTTGACGGTGGCGCAGCTGTTGTTCCTGGAGGCCGAGAATCCGAAGAAGGAAATCTCGATGTATATCAACTCGCCCGGCGGGGTGGTGACATCGGGGCTTGCGATCTATGACACCATGCAGTTCATTCGCCCGCCGGTGTCGACGTTGTGCACCGGGCAGGCGGCGTCGATGGGTTCGCTGCTGTTGGCGGCCGGCCACAAGGACATGCGCTTCTCGTTGCCCAATTCGCGCATCATGGTGCATCAACCCTCCGGCGGCTTCCAGGGTCAGGCGACCGACATCATGCTGCATGCGCAGGAAATCCTGAGTCTCAAGAAGCGCCTGAACGAAATCTACGTGAAGCACACCGGACAGACTTTCAAGGCGATCGAGGACGCGCTGGAACGCGACCGATTCCTCACCGCCGAGATGGCCCGCGATTTCGGGATTGTCGACAAGGTGATCGACAAGCGATCGGAAGAGTCGACGCCGAAAACGCCGTAACAGCACGGACGGGAACCCGCGCCAGCTACATGCAGGCGCCGGTTATCGGCCATTTTTGGCCAAGACGGCGTTTTGGTGCCCCTGGCGTGGGTATAAAGTACCACTTTCGTGTCGGCATGGCGGCGTGGTAATTGCGCAACGCTTGGCTGATTTCCAAATCTGGCGCTCGCGTGGCTCCGGCAAATCACGGTATTCTCACGGGTAGCCAAAGTCCGGCCGATTAGGGAATTCTTGATAGTCGGGTGGCAGCATGGTTGGCTAGGCCGGATAGGCTATTATTGTGAGGGCTCTAGGTTAGCGACGATTGGCGGCATTGGGAGCATAAGGTCTTTTTTGGTACGAGTTTTGCTCTATCTATGTTCTGTGCCGGAATAGGGCACCGATATTAAGATTTGCAAGCGGATCGAACGGCGGACGGAGATAGGAATGAGTAAGGTCGGCACGAGCGACTCCAAGAACACGCTGTATTGCTCGTTCTGTGGCAAGAGCCAGCATGAAGTCCGCAAGCTGATCGCGGGCCCAACCGTATTCATCTGCGACGAATGCGTTGAACTCTGCATGGATATCATCCGCGAGGAGAACAAGTCCTCGCTGGTGAAGTCGCGTGACGGGATTCCGACGCCCAAGGAAATCTGCAAGGTTCTCGATGACTACGTTATCGGTCAGAGCCATGCCAAGAAGGTGCTGTCGGTCGCCGTCCACAATCACTACAAGCGGCTCAACCATCAGACCAAGCACAACGACGTTGAACTGGCGAAGTCCAACATCCTGCTGATCGGTCCAACCGGGTCGGGCAAGACGCTGCTGGCGCAGACCTTGGCGCGGATTCTCGACGTGCCGTTCACGATGGCGGATGCGACGACGCTGACCGAAGCCGGCTATGTCGGCGAGGACGTCGAGAACATCATCCTGAAGCTGTTGCAGTCGGCCGACTACAATGTCGAGCGCGCGCAGCGCGGCATCGTCTATATCGACGAAATCGACAAGATCAGCCGCAAGTCCGACAATCCCTCTATCACCCGCGACGTATCGGGCGAGGGCGTGCAGCAGGCGCTGCTCAAGATCATGGAAGGCACCGTTGCCTCCGTGCCGCCGCAGGGCGGCCGCAAGCATCCGCAGCAGGAATTCTTGCAGGTCGACACCACCAACATCCTGTTCATCTGCGGCGGCGCGTTTTCCGGGCTTGAGAAGATCATTTCCGCGCGCGGACGTTCGACCTCGATCGGCTTTGCCGCCCAGGTTCTGGCGCCGGAAGATCGCCGTACTGGCGAAATCTTCCGTCACGTTGAGCCGGAAGACCTGTTGAAGTATGGCCTGATCCCGGAGTTCGTCGGCCGCCTGCCGGTGGTCGCGACGCTGGAAGATCTCGACGAAGCCTCGTTGAAGAAGATCCTGACCGATCCGAAGAACGCGCTGGTGAAGCAGTATCAGCGTCTGTTCGAGATGGAGAATATCGAGCTGACCTTTGCCGACGAAGCGCTTGGCGCGGTTGCCCGCAAGGCGATCGAGCGCAAGACCGGCGCACGTGGGTTGCGTTCAATCCTCGAAAGCATTCTGCTCGAGACCATGTTCGATCTTCCGGGCCTTGAAGGCGTCGAAGAGGTCGTGATCTCGCGCGAAGTGGTCGAGGGAACCGCCCGGCCGCTCTACATCTACGCCGATCGTTCCGACCGCGCGGTGGAGAACAGCGTCAGCGCCTGATCGAGTTCCGATCCGGCCGGCTCCGAAGCCCTCAGAAGAATGCGGCTGCGCGACTTCCCGCAGCCTTTGCGGCGCAAATATCGCAGTAGTTGCAACCGCCGTGTGAGTCCGCATTTAGCCCTCGTTTGGTGGGCATTTCCCAGACTTGACACCCCCATCGTTGATAGCCACCTTATGCGGTCGGTGGCGGTAATCTCGCGTGAGATTCGTCACTCCACAGATCCGGGGGAACACGCTCAAATTGGGCCGAACAACCCCATCCAGGCACCTTGTGGCGGTTGCGCAAACGGGCGGACTGCGTACAAGGGGGCGCAACGAAAGGAATAGGCCATGACGACCCCGAAACCGCGGCCAACCATCGTTCACGGCGAAAGCCGGTCTTATCCGGTGCTGCCGCTGCGCGATATCGTCGTTTTTCCGAACATCATCGTGCCCCTGTTCGTCGGCCGCGAGAAGTCGATCCGCGCGCTCGAAGAGGTGATGAAGAGCGATGCGCTGATCATGCTCGCGACGCAGAAGAACGCCTCGGACGACGATCCGGCGCCGGATGCGATCTATGAGACCGGCACGCTTGCCAGCGTTCTGCAGTTGCTCAAATTGCCCGACGGCACCGTGAAAGTGCTGGTGGAAGGGCTCGAGCGCGCACGCGTCGAGAAATACTCCGAGCGGACCGAATATTATGAAGCGACCGCGATAGCCCTCGCCGACACCGAAGCCAGTTCCGTCGAGGCTGAAGCCTTGGCGCGCTCGGTCGTGTCCGATTTCGAGAGCTACGTGAAGCTCAACAAGAAGATCTCCGCCGAGGTTGTCGGCGTGGTGCAGGCGATCACCGACTTTGCCAAGCTCGGCGATCAGGTCGCTTCGCATCTGGCCGTGAAGATTGCCGATCGTCAGGCCATCCTGGAAACGCTGTCGGTGACTGCGCGCCTCGAAAAGGTGCTTGGCCTGATGGAAAGCGAGATCTCGGTGCTGCAGGTCGAGAAGCGCATCCGCTCGCGCGTCAAGCGCCAGATGGAGAAGACCCAGCGCGAATATTATCTCAACGAACAGATGAAGGCGATTCAGAAGGAACTCGGCGACGACGAGGGCCGGGACGAACTCGCCGATCTCGAAGAGAAGATCGCCAAGACCAAGCTGTCCAAGGAAGCCCGCGAGAAGGCGCAGCATGAACTGAAGAAGCTGCGCCAGATGTCGCCGATGTCCGCCGAGGCGACCGTCGTGCGCAACTATCTCGACTGGCTGCTGTCGATTCCGTGGAACAAGAAGTCGAAGGTCAAGAAGGATCTGGTCGCGGCGCAAACCGTGCTCGACAACGACCACTATGGTCTGGAGAAGGTCAAGGACCGTATCGTCGAGTATCTCGCGGTTCAGTCGCGCGCCAACAAGCTGACCGGTCCGATCCTGTGCCTGGTCGGCCCTCCGGGCGTCGGCAAGACCTCGCTCGGCAAGTCGATCGCGCGGGCGACGGGACGCGAGTTCGTTCGTGTGTCGCTCGGCGGCGTGCGCGACGAGGCCGAGATCCGCGGTCACCGCCGCACCTATATCGGCTCGATGCCCGGCAAGATCATCCAGTCGATGCGGAAGGCGAAGACCTCGAATCCTCTGTTCCTGCTGGACGAGATCGACAAGATGGGCGCCGATTTCCGCGGCGATCCCTCGTCGGCGCTGCTCGAGGTTCTCGATCCCGAGCAGAACTCGACCTTCAACGACCACTATCTCGAGGTCGACTACGATCTCTCCAACGTGATGTTCATCACCACCGCGAATACGCTGAATATTCCGGGACCGCTGATGGACCGCATGGAGATCATCCGGATCGCCGGCTATACCGAGAACGAGAAGGTCGAGATCGCGCGCAAGCACCTGATCCCGAACGCGATCTCCAAGCATGGCCTGGATACCAAGGAATGGTCGATCGACGACGATGCGTTGTTGCTGATGATCCGCCGCTACACCCGCGAAGCGGGCGTGCGTAACCTGGAGCGTGAGCTGTCGACACTTGCCCGCAAGGCGGTGAAGGAGCTGATGATCTCCAAGAAGAAGTCGGTCAAGGTCACCGAGAAATCCCTCGAGGAGTTTCTCGGCGTGCCGAAGTACCGCTACGGCGAGATCGAAACCGACGACCAGGTCGGTATCGTCACGGGTCTGGCCTGGACCGATGTCGGCGGCGAGCTGCTCACCATCGAAGGCGTCATGATGCCCGGCAAGGGCAAGATGACGGTCACCGGCAATCTGCGCGATGTGATGAAGGAGTCGATTTCGGCGGCGGCGTCTTACGTCCGCTCGCGCGCGATCGTCTACGGCATCGAGCCGCCGATGTTCGACCGGCGCGACATCCACGTCCACGTGCCGGAAGGGGCGACCCCGAAGGACGGGCCGTCGGCGGGTGTCGCGATGGCCACCGCGATCATATCGGTCATGACCGGCATTCCGGTCCGCCACGATGTCGCGATGACCGGCGAGATCACGCTGCGCGGCCGGGTGCTGCCGATCGGCGGCCTTAAGGAGAAACTGCTGGCTGCTTCCCGCGGCGGCATCAAGACGGTATTGATCCCGGACGAAAACGCCAAGGATCTCACGGAGATTTCCGATGCGATCAAGGGCGGGATGGACATCATACCGGTCGCCCGGCTTGACGAAGTGGTTTCCCGGGCGTTGGTTCGGCCGTTGGTGCCGATCGTCTGGGAAGAAGACACCAAGGTGCCGGTCAAGCCGGAAGCCGGCGACGAAGCCGCCGGCGGCCTGACGGCGCACTGAACGTTCGAATGTGACAAGAGCGGCGTTCCGAAGGGGGCGCCGCTTTTTTGCGGGCTGTTTATAGGCTTTCGCGCGGCTTGCGCGGGAGACCCCGGCGGCGCTAAACAGGGCGCGAGGGCGGCTAGCTCAGCTCACCGCCGGAAAACCCCTTGGGGGCGATTAGCTCAGTTGGTAGAGCGCTTCCTTTACACGGAAGATGTCGGCGGTTCGAGTTCGTCATCGCCTACCACGTTGCTGGTTCCGGAAGGCGATGCAATTCACTCTTGATTGCCATATCAGCTGGTTTCTGACCCTGATCCCGTTTGTCGAAAGCGTGTTAGATCCATCGAGTGTTAAACGCGCTTTTGATCGAATGATTGCGACAGAGCCCAGGACCGTGGTCGTTGACCGTTAAGAACTGATAAGGCACCGTCAAGTGCCACGCAGTCGGAGCATTTCTGGGTGATTTCGCTCAAAAAACTGATCGCAATTGCTAAGAGCATCAAGACGACGCCAGAATCTGCATCGCGAGAAACCTCGGCTGAGGTTTGCCTGGGTCGCAAACTCGGCTTGGCAGCACTCGGAAGCACGCCGAAATCAGATGATGCGAGCTATGCAGTTGTCACCAGCCATTTCTTGCGCGCGCATCTCGCGATGACCGTCGA
This sequence comes from uncultured Alphaproteobacteria bacterium, assembly GCA_963806075.1. Taxonomy (GTDB): domain Bacteria; phylum Pseudomonadota; class Alphaproteobacteria; order Rhizobiales; family Xanthobacteraceae; genus Bradyrhizobium. The sequence continues at coordinate 178,151 of CAWDWT010000010.1, read as the reverse complement.
TTTCATTATCGCGTTCGGTCCTCCGCTCACAAAGTTTGCGCTTATTTCACTAGGAAAAATCAAACAGAACGGTGCGTCCAATGGATCCGCGATAAGACGGCTTCAAGCGGTCCAGGAACTCCGCTAAACGAGACAACCATCCTACCGTACATCGTGCCGATCCTGTCGATCAAGTCGTCGAGCGCTGCAAGGAATAAGTCCGATGTGGGTAATGCTCCGGCCGGGTCGCGGGAGGTAGTCCCAGGAGACACATTCCACCTGGCTTTGCTCATCCGGTAGGGATTAGCCCAACGTTGAGGACCGTTGCGAATTCCGCAACTACACCATCACGCTGGAAGAGAGACCGTCGTTTTCTCTCCCAAATGGATCTAATCCCGCGTACGTGTTAGCCGATATCGCAGAAGCACAGGCTTATCCGTTTAGCTGCTGCACAAATACGATTGGAGACATGAGAGGCTAGCCATTCTCTTCCATTATTTCGCCGCGGTAAAATCACTCCACGTTTACCACGGGCTACCGGAACTGCCTTTAACGGAGTTCGCGGTCTACAAAGGTCTCAACGTTTTGGAGTTGGGTGCACAAGTAGAGGCTCATCGACCTTGGAGTGGAAAACTGATAGAAGGTTGTTGGCGAAACGTCGCTCGGGTCTACGAACTGATGCGGGCAAACCTGTTCTAAGTAATGAGACAGCGTCATACAAAGAGGCTAAGAAGCCACCTCTGAATGGTGGGCATTTCGGAGGTATCGACGATACGTGCTTCTGCGAATGCTCGGCAATTAGGTTATCCAGAAGGCCAGCAGGGCCAGCGGCCAACGCAAGAAACGCATGGGAGCGTGCTGTAGGGCGATTGAAGCAATGGACAACCCAAAAGGCCACGAACAAAACGCCGACCAGATCGCCTACTGGAACGGGCCCGGCGGCCAGCGCTGGGCGCGGCGGCAGCAGGTGCAGGACGTGCTGCTGGCGCCGATCGCCGATATCCTGATCGATCGCGCCAAACCGAAAGCAGGCGAGCGCATCGTCGATGTCGGATGCGGCAGCGGCGCCACGACGATGGCGTTCGCGCGCAAGGTCGGCCCGTCAGGTCACGTGCTCGGCGTCGATGTGTCCGGGCCGATGCTGGAGCAGGCGCGCGCAAGCGCGGCGGCCGAATGCTTCGGTCGAATTCGTGCAGGCCGATGCCACGGTCTATCCGTTCCAGCCGGCGAGCGCGGATCTCGTGGCCTCGCGGTTCGGCGTGATGTTCTTCGCCGATCCAGCCAAATCGTTTTCGAACATGCATGGCGCGCTGCGGCCGTCGGGCCGGCTTGCGTTTATCTGCTGGCGTGAGCCGCGCGAAAATCCGTGGATGATGGCGCCGCTGCAGGCGGTCTACAAACACGCCCCCAAACTGCCGCCGCAGGGGCCGGAAGATCCCGGGCCGTTCTCGTTTGCCGCGGAAGCGCGCGTGCATCGCATCCTGGACGCGGCCGGCTTCAAGAATATCGCGATGGAGCCGTGCGATCTGGCGCTCGACATCGCGATCGGCGGCGGGCTCGATGCGGCGGTAAGCGGTGCGCTGGACATAGGTCCCGCCAGCCGCGCACTGCAGGACCAGCCTGAGGCGGTTCGCGAAGCCGCGAAAGGTTCGATCCGCGAGGCGCTCGCGCCTTACGTCAAGGGAAACGCCGTGCCGCTCGGCGGGGCGATCTGGATCGTGACGGCGCGTGCAAGCTAAAAAGCACTGCACGAAAAACGCGATTTTCTGCAGTGACTTCAAGCTGATTTGCCCTGTCCAGTCCCTCGCTCGAAAACATTTCTGTTTTCTTCCAGGCCAAATCACCGGCTTATCTCCGCCGTCCCGTCCCGGTAAAGGGGGCGTTGGCCATCGTCACTGACGTTGGGGCGGGATGCGATGGGCGCTGCGGCCTCACCAGACGAGTGATGTTGCGCGCACGGTGAAGTCGCGTGGTCCTGACGCCCCGACGCTGGCGTCAAGTCGGGCGATGACGCTTCGCATCACGCCGGCGATGGTGGCAAGAAAGCCCGGTCACCAAGGAGAGCGCGAAATAAGCCGTAAAACCATTGCGCAGGGAAGGCCGGACTGCCTCCGCTGAACCTGTATGCTCGTGTGCGTTTTTGCATGCATTTTTGCGCACGAGACCGCGGGTGCAGCGCGCACCCGGCTTTCCCTGCGCCTCTTCTTGGAGGTCGCGTTGCGCCTCTACTTGGGGCGAAGCTGCTTTGCAAAACTCGGGCGCGGTGCGTCGCGGGAACGACGACTCACATCTCGTCGTCCCTGCGAACGCAGGGACTCATACGCCGTGTGTTCTCAGTGGGGCAATGCGACAATTGCCGTGCGTTACAACCGACGCCAGGGGTCCCGGCGCGGTGGCCGGGATGACGAGAGTGGCTGTATGAAAATCGAATCAGTTCTTGAGGCATTTTCAAGCGCTGAACGTCAGGCGCGCTCTTCCCAGATCATGGCCAGATGGACGATGGTCTGCATGGCCTTTTCCATGTCCTGCACGCTGACCCATTCGGTGCGCGAGTGAAAAGCGTGCTCGCCCGCGAAGATGTTGGGGCAGGGCAGTCCCATGAACGACAGCCGCGACCCGTCAGTACCACCGCGGATCGAGCTTTTCACTGGCTTGAGGCCGGTGCGGCGGATCGCTTCCATGGCGTTGTCGATGATCTCGGGATGGCGATCGATCACCTGCTTCATGTTGCGGTATTGCTGCTTGATCTCAAGGCGGTAGCTCGAATGCGGGTAATCCTTCATCACCGCGTTGGCGATGCTTTCGAGCAGTTCTTCCTTTTCCTTCAATCCCTGATCGGTGAAGTCGCGCACGATGAAACCGATCGTGGCTTGCTCCAGCGTGCCGGAGATTGCAACGGGATGCAAAAAGCCCTCTTGCCCTCGGTGGTCTCGGGCGTGCAGGTGTCTTTCGGCAGACGATCGACGATGGCCGCGGCGATCTTGATCGCGTGTTCCATCCTGCCCTTGGCAAAACCCGGATGGGTCGAGACGCCATTGATGGTGATGGTGGCGCTGTCGGCGGAAAAGGTCTCGTCCTCGATATTCCCCGCGGTTTCGCCGTCGATCGTATAGCCGAAGTCGGCGCCGAGTTTCTTCAGGTCGACCTTGTCGACGCCGCGGCCGATCTCCTCGTCGGGCGTGAACAGGATCTTGATGGCGCCGTGCTTGATCTCGGGGTGGGCAACGAGAAACGTCGCCGCATCCATGATCTCGGCGATGCCCGCCTTGTTGTCCGCGCCCAGCAGAGTGGTGCCGTCCGACGTGACGATGTCGTTGCCGACCTGGTCGGCCAGCGCCGGATGGTCGGCGGAGCGAATGATTTGGGTCGGATCGCCTGACAGCACGATGTCGCCGCCGCGATAGTTTTTGACGATCTGCGGCTTGACGTCCTTGCCGGTGCAATCGGGCGACGTGTCCATGTGCGAACAGAAGCAGATCACGGGCACCTTCTTGGCCGAGGTCGCCGGGATCGTCGCATAGACATAGCCGTGCTCGTCAAGATGAGCGTCGCGAAGTCCGATCGCCTGCAACTCGCTCGCCAGCAGGCGGCCGAGATTGCGTTGCTTCTCGGTGGAAGGGCAGGTCGGCGAGGACGGGATCCGACTGGGTGTCGATAACCACATAGCGCAGGAAGCGCTCGGTTACCGTATGCGTGAAATCGGGAGGTGAGGGCACGATCGCAGCCGCGGCAGGATGAAAGGGAAGATCGGAAAAACCATACAGCAAAAAGCGCCAGTCCGATGCCAAGCCGGATGGCGCAAAGGTTGAGAGGGGTCGTGGACTAGATGGCTTCCTTGAGTTCCTTGGCGGCGCGGAAGGCGACCTTCTTGCTGGCCTTGATTTGGATGGGCTCGCCGGTCGCGGGGTTGCGGCCCATGCGCGCGGCGCGCTTGCGGACCTGCAGGATGCCGAGGCCGACGATGCGGACCCGCTCGCCCTTCTTCAGGTGCCTGGCGATCCGGTCGATAAGGTCGCTCAGAATGGCCTCGGCGGCCTTTTTTGACAGTTCATGGTCTTCCGATATCGCCGCTGCGAGATGTTTCAGCGTGATGGTGGTCGCTGCTTTCTTCGCCATATTTGGCCTTCCTCGTTGTTGATGGCTCAGGAAACCATGGCGTCTCAGGCCTTAAACGATTCGGAGCCGGACTGACTACGCGGTTTTTGCCGATAAAATGGCCATTGTTCTCATCGACATCGCAAAAGTGCCCGAGTACCAAGGGTATTTGCACTGCCTTGACTAAAAGGGGGGAGGCCTTTAAGTCCTCGGTTCTGTGCGGATCATTAGATCACGACATCCGCGGGAGTAGCTCAGTTGGTTAGAGCGCCGCCCTGTCACGGCGGAGGCCGCGGGTTCGAGTTCCGTCTCTCGCGCCAGTTTTTTTTAAATCAGCCCCCTCAACTCGCCTCGCATCCGATCAAGTACGCTTCCATATTCGCGGGTTTCACTCTGCCGAAACAGCCGCATGGTCGGATACCAGGGGCTGTCTTCGCGATCGAGCAGCCAGCGATAATCGGGCGTATAGGGCAGCGGGATCCAGGTTCGGCATCCCAGCGCGCCGGCGAGATGGGCGACGCTGGTATCCACCGTGATCACGAGGTCGAGACAGCCGATCAGCGCGGCGGTCTCGACGAAATCGGTCAGATGCCCGGTCAGGTCGATAATGTCGCTACGCTGCTGCAGCAGCACGCGGTCGGCGGGTCTTGGGTCCTTCTGCAAGCTCACGAAGGTCGCGTCGGCCTCTAGCAGAGGCAACAGCATTCGTAGCGGGATCGACCGGTTATGATCATTGCCGTGTCGCACATTGCCGGACCAGACCAGTCCCACGCGCGGTTTTTCATGCGGTCCGAGGCGGTCGCTCCAGGTTTGCACGAGATGTCGCGGCGGCGCGGGCAGATACGGCACCTCGGATGGAATGGTATCGAGACGCGTTCCGAACGCCGGTGGCAGGCCGGACATCGGGCAATGCATGTCGAACGCAGGTAGATCATTGCCGGACTTGCGCACGCATTGTGAAACGCCAGGCAGTTCCGACAGCAAGGCCCGGGCCGCTTCCTCGACGGCCAGGACCACACGAGCGCCGCGCGAGGCGAGGAGAGGCACGTAACGCGCGAACTGGATCGTGTCGCCCAACCCCTCATCCGCGCAAACCAGGATGGTCTTGCCCTCGATGCCGGCCTCGCCAAACCAGCGAGGTTGGGAAAATTTCGGATAGGTGCTTCGGCGATCCGTTTTCCAGTAGGCCTCGCGTCCGGCCCAGCCGGCCTCGAAATTCCCGGTCAGCATCTGGAGTAGGGCCAGATTCCACTCGGCACCCACATTGCCGGGATCAATCACCTTCACCTGGTCATAGGTCGCGCAGGCTTCTTCGAACCGATGAAGATTGCTGAGCGCAACCGCCTTGTTGTTAAGCGCGTCGATAAAATCCGTCCGAAGCGCGATCGCCCGGTCGAACCAGGGCAACGCTTCCTCTTCCCGGCCAAGCAGTTGCAGGGCGACCGCTACACTGTTGCAGCGGTCGGCATTGCCGGGATCGAGCACGTGCGCCCGCTGATTGATGGCGACAACCTCGTCAAACTGTCTGAGGCTCAACATACATTCAGTACAGGTCACCACGGTCGGAACGTGATCCGGACGCGCTTCGAGACATGGCTTGAGAACGTCGAGCGCTTCCTGCAACCGGCCGGACTCCCGGAGCAGGGCGCCGCTTTGCTGTGCCGCGTCCCAATGCGCGGGCTCAAGATTGAGCGCGTGCCGAAAGGCCAGCATCGCCTCGTCGCGCCGTCCCTGCTGGCGAAGCGCCTGTCCAAGGCTGAAGAGATATTCCGCCTTGATCGTCTGCTTCACCGCGCGGGCGATCCATTGCACGGCGTGATCGTGCTGTCCGGCGTCGAGCAACACCAGGCCCATCAGATGCAGGCTGTCAGCGTGAGTGCCATCGATCTGAAGTGCCTGCTGGCAGCTCAATTGCGCGTCGAGCGACCGCCCCGCACGCCGGTGACCAACCGCCGCCTGATAAAGCGCATCTGCCGTTTCGGCGCTGCGAGCGCCGGGCTGTGCCTGAGATTTTCGTGCCGCGGCGCGGCGTTCGTGACAATTCATAGCGGTCGCCGCGCTGAAACCAGCGCCTCCAATTCATTTCGTACGCGATCGAGCACACTTGCGTAGTCGCGCGTTTCGCTCTGCCGGAACAGGCGGGCCGTCGGATACCAGGGGCTGTCATCGCGATCGAGCAACCAGCGATAGTCGGGCGTGTAGGGCAGCAGGATCCAGGTCGGACGCCCCAGCGCCGCGGCAAGATGCGCAACGCTGGTATCGACCGTGATCACGAGGTCGAGGCATTCGATCAAGGCTGCCGTCTCGACGAAATCGGTCAGCCGCGGTGTGAGGTCGACGATGTCGCTGCGTTCCCGCAGCACGGCTTGGTCGGCGGGCCGCGGGTCTTTCTGCAAGCTCACGAAGGCAGCGTCGAGATCGAGAAGGGGCTTTAGCCCGCGCAGCGGGAATCGATCGGTTGTGGTCGTTGCCGTGATCGGGATTGCCGGACCAGACCAGTCCCACCCGCAATTTGTCAGGGCCGCCGAGGCGATCGCGCCACGCTTGAACCGAATGCCGTGGCGCGGCGGGCAGATAGGGTATTTCGGCTGGAATTGTATCGAGCGTCGTGCCGAATACCTTCGGCAGGTTCGAGAGTGGGCAGTGCATGTCGAAGGCGGGCAGCGTGCCGGTTGAGAGCGGTAGACATTTCGATACACCCCGCAGTCCCGACAACAATGGCTGCACGGCGTCGGCGACCACCAGGATGACGTTTGCGCCGCGTGCGGCTACCTGCGGCACGTAGCGTGCGAACTGGATGGTATCGCCCAAACCTTCATCGACATGGATCAGGATGGTTTTGCCCTCGATGTTCTCCTCGCCGAGCCACATCGGTTGGGAGAATTTCGGGTAAGCTGCCGAAGAACTCATCTTGAACCGGGCGTCGTGCCGCGCCCAGCCGGCCTCGAAGTCCCCCTTCAAGAGAGACAGCAGTCCAAGCCCCAGCCTTGCTTGGGCATTGTCCGGATCGAGGTTCTCCACGCGACGATAGGTGGCCGCGGATTCCTCGAAGCGGTGTAGCCTGCCGAGCACAAGCGCTCGATTGTTGAGGGCATCGATGGAATCCGGCCGCAGCACCAGCGCCCGGTCGACCCATGTCAGCGCTTCCTGCTCGCGGCCGAGCCGTTCGAGGATCAGAACGATATTGTCGCATGCGTCGGCATTGCCGGGATCGCGCGCCCAAGCTTGCTGGTTTTCGGTCAACGCCTCCTCAAGCTTTTTGAGGCTGAGCAGGCAGCGCGTGAGGCTCATCAAGGTTGCGGGGTGATCCGGCTGTAACTCTTTGCAGAGCCTGAAAAAGCCAAGCGCCTCTTCTGGTCGCCCGAGCACGCCGAGCGCCACGCCGGTCTCATGGGCTGCATCCCAGTAGCCGGGATTTAGCATCAGTGCGTGCCGGAAGCTCAACAGCGCGTCTGCCGGACGATTCAATTCGCCGAGCGCGCGTCCCATCGCGACCCACAACTCGGCCTTGTCCGGCTTGAGTTGGACCGCCTTGTCGAAGGCCTTCAGCGCGTCGTCGTATCGTCTTAGACTACGTAACGCCGTTCCAAGGCTATAAAGGTATTCCGGCTTGGGATCCTGTCTCAGCGCACGCGCGATCCATTCGACGGCGTGATCGTATTGTCCGCCGTTCAGGCAGAGCAGGCCCATCAGATGCAGTGCGTCGGCGTGACCGGGATCAAGTGCGAGCGCCTGCTGACAGCAGAGCTGTGCGTCCAGATATTGCCCCGCCCGCATCTGCCGAAGTCCGGCTTCATAGGCCGCCGCAGGCGTGGCGTTGGCCTCAGTTGGTTCGGTCTGGTGTTGCCGGTGTTTCATCGGGTCAGCTCAACCAGCCTGCCTAGCGGAAATCAGTATCCTGAGCTCTTCTCGCACGTGATCCAGTACGCTCGAATATTCGCGACTCTCGGTCTGCCGGAATAGCCGCACCGTCGGGTACCAGGGACTATCACCGCGATCGAGCAGCCAGCGATAGTCGGGCGTGTAGGGCAACAGGATCCACGTGGGGCGGCCGAGAGCGGCGGAAAGGTGCGCGGCAGCGGTGTCTACCGTGATGACCAGATCGAGACAGGACATCAGGGCGGCGGTCTCGCTGAAATCGGTTAGGCCCGCAGTGAGATCAATGATGTCGGCTCGTTGCGACAGGAGGGCCTGGTCCTCGGATCGGGGGGGCCGCTGCAGACTGACAAAGGTTGCATCTGCTTGGAGAACAGAGGTCAGTAAATGCAGGGGTAGTGACCGGTTATGGTCGTTGCCGTGAAGCGGGTTGCCGGACCAGACGAGGCCCACCCGCAATTTGTCGTGGGCGCCGAGCCGACCTTCCCACGCCTGCACGAGAGCCGCGCGAGGCCGAGGCAGATAAGATGTCTCGGAGGGAAGGCTGTCGAGGCGCGTTCCAAAAGCCAACGGCAGGCTACACATCGGGCAGTGCATATCGAAGACCGGCGGCGACGCCAGCGGTTTGGCGATGCACCGCGTGACGCCGGGCAGTTCCGACAGCAGCGGAACGACGGGCGCTTCCACGGCGAGGATAACGCGGGCGCCGCGCGTGGCCAATTTGGGAACATAGCGCGCGAATTGGATGGAATCGCCCATGCCTTCGTCCGCATAGACGAGGATGGTCTTGCCATCCACCGGCTCCTGACCGAGCCACATTGGTTGGGAGAATTTCGGATAGGTGGACGCAAGTTTCCAGCGCGCCTCGCGCTCGGCCCAACCGGCCCCGAAATTGCCAATCAGCAGGTGAAGCTGGGCTAGCTCGCATTCCGCGGCTGCATCGGTCGCGTCGAGTTGCAGCACGTCCTGATAGGTCGCAATAGCCTCGTCGAAGCAATGAAGTTGTTTTAGAACGAACGCCTTGTTGTTCAGCGCTTGGGTCAGGGTAGGCCCCAGCGCGATCGCGCGGTCGAACCATTGCAGCGCTTCGTCGCGCCGGCCAAGCGATTGCAAGGCATCGCCAAGATTGTTGCAGGTCTCGGCGCTGTCAGGTTCAAGCTCGATCGCCCGCTGGTTCGCCGCGAGCGCTTCCTCGAATCGCCGCAAGCCGCGCAGCGAAAGTGCCCTCAACTGCAAAGCCGGAACGTGATTTGGCTGCAATCCGCTATAGAGGTCAAAATGCGCCAACGCCTCCTCGTGCCGCTCTAGCGTATGCAGCAGCAAAAGGCATTGCCAGGCGCTTTCCCAATCGCGCGGGTCGAGTTGCAACGCGTGCTGCAAGCTCAGAAGGGCGTCGCCCGGGCGCTGCAGGTCGGTGAGCGCTCCTGCGAGCTGCCGCCACAGTGCGCCATCACCGGGACGCAGTTGCACAGCCTTGTCGAAGACATCCAATGCTTCCTCGCGCCGGCCCAACGTCTGCAAGGCGGCGCCGAGGCTTGAAAGATATTCCGGCTTGGGGTCCAGCCGGATCGCGCGCATCAGCCACTCCGCGGCCAGTTCGTGCCGTCCGGCGCGACGGTGATCCATGGCAATATCGTAGAGGGCTGGGGGCGTCGCCGGGAGAGCCTCGTCAGCCTGGCGCTGGTCGATCAACGCGGCCAGTTCGTTTGCGCACCCGATCGAGTACCTCGCCATAGTCGCGCCTCGCGCTCTGCCGGAACAGCCGCACGGTCGGATACCACGGGCTGTCGTCGCGATCGAGCAGCCAGCGATAGTCCGGCGTGTAGGGCAGCAGGATCCAGGTCGGGCGGCCGAGCGCGGCGGCGAGATGGGCGACGCTGGTGTCGACCGTGATCACCAGATCGAGGCAGCAGACCAGCGCAGCGGTCTCGCTGAAATCGGTGAGGTCGGCGGTGAAGTCGATGATCTCGGGATGCTCGCGCAGCGTTTCCTGGTCGCTGGCTTTTGGATTTTTCTGCAGGCTGACGAAGGTCGCATCGAGGTCGAGAATCCGCGACAGCATGCGCAGCGGAATCGATCTGTTTCGGTCGTTGCCATGTGCCGGATTGCCGGACCAAACGAGACCAACCCGTAGTTTGTCATGGGCGGGCAGGCGGCTTTCCCAAGCCCGCACGCGGTCTTCGGGAGGCGGCGGCAGGTAAGATACCGCGGACGGAATCGTTTCCAGCCGCGTCTTGAACGCGAGCGGCAAGCTCGACAGCGGGCAATGCAGGTCGAAAGGCGGCAGCGGGCCGCCCGGCAAGGTCAGGCATTCGGAGACGCCCGGAAGCCCTGCCAGCAACGACTGGATCGGCTGCGCGACGACGAGGATCACGCGGGCGCCAAGGGCGGCGACCTGCGGCACGTAGCGCGCGAACTGAATGCAATCACCGAGCCCTTCGTCGGCATGGATCAGGACGGTCTTGCCGCTGATGTTACTTTCGCCGAGCCACATCTTCTGCTCGAAATTCGGATAGGTCGCCGCGAGCACCGGGGCGTGCCAGCGAGCTTCGCGCAAGCGCCAGCCGGCCTCGAAATTGCCGGTCATCATATAGAGCAGCGACAGATTCCAGTCGGTCACCGGCGTATTCAGGCCGTCGCGCAGCAACCCCTCATAGATCGCGAAAGCCTCGTCAAAGCGGTGCATCTGGCCGAGCAGGAACGCCTTGTTGTTGATCGCCAACATGTATCCCGGACGCAGCGCGATGGCGCGATCGAACCACGGTAAGGCTTCTTCGTGCCGGTCGAGCAACTGCAGTACGTCACCGATATTGTTGCAAGTATCGGAGTCATTGGGGTCGACGGCGTATGCGCGATGGTTTTCCGCCAGCGCCTCCTCAAACCGCTTCAGGCCCTTCAGCGAGAGCGCGCGCAATTGCCGCGAAGGCACATGATTGGGTTGCTGTTCGATGCATTGGTCGAGATGGGGCAGAGCTTCCTCGAAGCGGCCGGCGTTGTAGAGCAGCACTCCGCTTTGGTGCGCGGCGTGCCAATGCCGCGGGGTGAGCTTGAGCGCGTGCTGAAAGCTGAGAAGCGCGTCGTCCGGCCGTTTCAGATCGAGCAGGACATTGCCGAGATTTTTCCAGAGTTCGCCCACGTCGGGTTTGAGCTGTACCGCCTTGTCGAAGGCTTTCAGCGCCTCCTCGTGTCGCCCCTGCTGCTGCAGCGCGGTGCCGAGGCTCGTGAGATACTCTGCCTTGGCATCCTGCCGGATGGCGCGGGCGATCCACTCAACCGAATGATCGTGCTGGTTTGCATCGAGGCACACCAGGCCCATCAAATGCAGCGTATCGGCGTGATCAGAATCGATCGCAAGCGATTGCTGGCAGCAAAGCTGTGCGTCGAGATTGCGCCCGGCGCGAAGATGGTGAAGGCCGGCCTGGTAGAGCGCCGCCGGGGTGTTGGCGTGCGCAACCTGCCTCGTCTGTGTGGGCGGGTTGCCGGCCGCCCGGTGCTCGCGGCCGCTCATGGGATTGCTTCAGGCTGGCATCTGGCGGCGATCAGCCTCTCCAACTCGTCGCGCACGCGATCCAGCACCAGAGCGTAATCGCGTTCTTCATTTTGCCGGAACAGCCGCGCGGACGGGTACCAGGGGCTGTCGTCGCGGTCGAGCAGCCAGCGGTAATCGGGATCGTACGGCAACAGGATCCAGGTCGGCCGTCCCAAGCGCGGCGGCGAGGTGCGCCACGCTGGTGTCGACCGTGACGACAACGTCGAGGCAGGACGATCAGCGCGGCGGTTTCGACGAAGTCGGTAAGGTCGGCGGTCGGATCGAGAACCTTCGGATGCTCGATGCAGCGTTGCGCGATCGCTCGGGCCGCGGATCCTTTTGCAGACTGACAAAGGTCGCATCGAGATCGAAGATGCGGGCTGAACGTTCGCAGCGAGGTCGATCGGTTGTGATCGTTGCTGTGCGCGGGATTGCCGGACCAGACCAGGCCGACCCGCAATTTGTCGTGGGGGCCGAGGCGGTCTTCCCAGGCGCGCAGGCGGCCTGCGGGCAAGGGAGGCAGGTAGGCTTCGCCCGGCGGGATCGTGTCGAGCGCGTGCCGAATGCCAGCGGCAGGCCGGACATGGGGCAATGCAAGTCGAACGGCAGCGATACGCCAAGGTCCTTGCGCAGACATTGCGCAATACCCGGCGTCCCCGACAGCAGCGCATGCGCCGGCGGATCGACCACCAGAATGACCCGCGCGCCGAGCGACGCAACCATCGGGACGTAGCGTACGAACTGGATGGTGTCGCCCAATCCCTCGTCGGCGCAGATGACGATCGTCTTGCCTTCGATATCGCCCTCGCCGAACCATCTGGGAACCGAGAATTTGGGATAGACGCCCGGGTTGGCTTTCTTCCAACGCGCCTCGCGCATGGCCCAGCCGGCCTCGAAATTGCCGGTCAGCATATAAAGCAGCGACAGATTCCAGTCGGGCTCGGCATTGTCGGGGTCGATGTGCCTGACATGACGATAGATCGCTTCCGCCTCGGCATGCCGATGCGTCTGCAGCTGCGAAGCCGCCTTGTTGAGCATGCGCGAGCACGTGAGCCCGGCCGCAGCGCGATGGCCCGGTCGAACCACGGCAGCGCTTCTTCGTCCCGGCTGAGAAACTGCAACGCCGCGCCGATATTGTTGCAGGTGTCGGCGTTGCCGGGATTGAGTGCGTAGGCGCGCTGATTATCGGCCAGCGCCTCCTCGTATCGTTTCAGGCTGTGCAGGACGATGCGCCCGCATTTCCAGCACCACATGCTGGTTCGGCTGCAGCCTGTCGACGAGATCGAAATAAGGCAGGGCCTCCTCCGGCCGTCCCATTTCACGCAGCAGGAAACCGCAACGATAGGCGGCATCCCAGTGATCCGGCTTGAGCTTGAGCGCATGCTGGAAGGTCAGCAGCGCCTCGTCCCTGCGTTGTAGTTCCGCGAGGCCGCCACCGAGATCCTTCCACAGATCGGCGTCGTCGGGCCTGAGCTGCACAGCCTTGTCGAAGGCCTTTAGCGCCTCCTCATGCCGTCCCTGGCGCTGCAGCGTGTTGCCGAGGCTTGCCAGATATTCCGGCCGGGGATCCTGGCGGATGGCGCGCGTGAGCCATTCCAGCGCGTGGTCGTATTGTCCGCCGTCGAACGACAACTGACCTAGCAGGTGCAAGGTGTCGGCGTGATTGCAATCGATCGCAAGCGCCTGCTGGCAACAAAGCTGGGCGTCGAGCGGTTGTCCCGGCCTGCCGGTGGCGAAGCGCGGCCTGAAGGAGCGCGGAAGGCGTGTCGGCCTCCGCAACGGCCGGGTTGGCTCGGGATTTTTGACCGGCTGCCCGGCGTTCGCGGCGGCTCATCGGCACGTTTCAGGTGGAATCGGCCCAAGGAGGCCCAGGAGACCCAAGTGCGGTTCGGTACAAGTGCGGTTCGATAGATGATTCCTGGATGGCTGCACAGCCGCCTTGAGATCAGTACGGCTTCGCCGCGGCCAGTGACAGGCAAAAGCTCGCATTCTCGCGGCGCGATGCGTCCGAGTGTTGCGCAGATATGGAATGTGTTCAGCCGGCGCGCACTCACCCCAATGCAAAAAGGCCGCACGAGGCGGCCGTTTTGCATTGCTTCAACCTTGAAACTGCTTATCGGATCAGCATCGCGTCCGAGCTCGTCACCGCCACCGGCTTGCCGGCCTTAGTGACATGGGCGGTCTGGGTATAATCCGTATTGGTACGGGCTAAGATACCTAACCCGGCCACCGCGATGCCGGCAACGAGAGCAACCACTACGATCTTGAGGTGCGTCGCGCGGTCTGCCGAGTGAATTGAGTGGTTCATCTGAGCCTCCAGGCGTCTTTATCGCCATTAGTTAGCCGCACACTTAATCCTGCCGTGTTTCAGGATGGTTTCGCCGGTTCCCCAAAATGGTTTCATGGGCCCGGTAAACGGTCTGATCCCGGCGGACTTGCGGCATGGATCGGTAACCGGAATGACCGGTAACCGATTGGAAAGGCTGCAATAACGAAAACAGTACGACCATATGCCGTCGCGGCCGCCCTCGGTCTCCAGAACACTTGGAAATCCAGCGGGGAAAACGCGTCGAGCGGGGCGATGGCGAAGATCGGCCGACAGCAAGCCGTGCCGCTATCCGGCTGAAGCGCAATCCGTTGGGTTGCCAGCGCCTCGCTACGCTCTACTGCGATGCAGCCTGAGTTAGTGGCATCGCTGCACTGCAGTGATCGGCGCGGACGAGGGCGGCAGCTCAGTCAGGCGCTGTCCGCCGCAGGCTGCTCGTCCGGGCAGCCAATCCTCGGATAATCGAGAGGTGCTGGTCAGCCCGGCCCGTGGGCAGGAGCCGGTCGGGTATTACGCGGTCGTGGCTGGGGGCGCAGGAACGCAACTCTAATGCAAGGGTTGCCTAAACAGAACGGACGAATTTTCTGGGACATATCCATGGCCTAACCGCGACCGCCGTGCAGATGCTGGCGGCGGGAAAAGACCTGAGCCGAAAAGCCTAAGCTCGAAAAAGCTCAAGTCGAAAAAGACCCAAGGTTGGAAAAAGACGCAAGATTGGAAGAAGACTTGGGCAAAAGGCGACCGAGAAAAGGCTCGTGTTGAGCCAAAGCTTGGGGCCGCCGACCGATGCGCAACCCCAGCGGTTTTTTGTCGCGTCTGGGCGCAGCCGCTGTCGTCGGAACAGCTTGCCTTGCGCCTCTTGCTGCGCTGAGTTAAGCCTTTGAGAACAAGTCCAATCACGAATCTGCGGGCAGAAACCGCGGGAAAAGGCATCCCTCGATGACCGGCATCTTGCAGAATTATCTTCCTCTGGTGGTTTTCATTGGCGTTGCAAGCCTGATCGGTCTGGTGCTGCTGATCGCCCCGTTTCTGGTCGCTTTTCAACAGCCCGATCCGGAAAAACTGTCGGCCTATGAATGCGGATTTAATGCCTTTGACGACGCCCGCATGAAGTTTGACGTTCGTTTTTACCTGGTTGCGATCCTTTTTATCATCTTTGATCTTGAGGTGGCCTTCCTGTTTCCCTGGGCGGTGGCGTTCGGAAAGCTCGGCGCTACCGGCTTCTGGTCGATGATGGTTTTCCTCGGCGTCCTCACCGTTGGCTTTGCCTACGAATGGAAGAAAGGCGCGCTCGAATGGGATTGAGCTCCGCTGCCACCTTCAAGCCTGCGGTCGCGCCGGCCGCAACTGGCGTTCTCGATCCCTCGACCGGGCGACCGGTTGGCGCCGACGATCCGCTATTTTCTGGAGGTTAACCACGAACTTTCCGACAAGGGCTTCTTCGTTGCCGCTGCGGACGACTTGATCACCTGGGCCCGCACGGGGTCGCTGATGTGGATGACGTTCGGTCTCGCCTGTTGCGCGGTCGAGATGATGCAGGTGTCGATGCCGCGTTACGACGTCGAGCGCTTCGGCTTTGCGCCGCGCGCCTCGCCACGGCAGTCCGATGTGATGATCGTCGCTGGCACGCTGACCAACAAAATGGCGCCGGCGCTCCGCAAGGTCTACGACCAGATGCCGGAGCCGCGTTACGTGATCTCAATGGGGTCATGCGCCAACGGCGGCGGCTACTATCACTATTCCTATTCGGTGGTACGAGGCTGCGATCGCATCGTGCCGATCGACATCTACGTCCCCGGATGCCCGCCGACAGCGGAGGCACTGCTTTACGGCGTGCTGCTGCTGCAGAAGAAAATCCGACGCACGGGAACCATCGAACGCTAAAGGTAGAGTAATGGACGATGGCAGGCTCGATGCCCTCGGGCAGAGGATTGTTAGCGCGCTTCAGGGCGCCGCGACCCGTCATGCGATCGCGTTCAATCAGCTTACGATCGACGTTGCGGCCGAAAAGATCGTCGATGTCGTGCGTTTCTTGCGTGACGACCCCGGTTGCCGCTTTGTCAATTTCACCGACGTGACGGCGGTAGACTACCCCGGGCGCGAAAAGCGCTTTGACGTCGTCTACCATCTGCTGTCCCCGACCTTGAATACGCGGCTGCGTCTTCGCGCCGAAGCCGGTGAAACCACGCAGGTGCCTTCGATCATCGAGGTATTTCCTGGCGCGGACTGGTTCGAGCGCGAGTGCTACGATCTGTACGGCGTGATCTTCACCGGTCATCCCGATATGCGTCGGCTGTTGACCGATTACGGCTTCGACGGTCACCCGCTGCGCAAGGATTTTCCGCTCACCGGCTTCGTCGAGGTCCGCTACGACGACCAGGAAAAGCGGGTGGTCTATGAACCGGTCCGGCTCAACCAGGAATTCCGCAAGTTCGATTTCCTCTCGCCCTGGGAAGGCGCGGATTATCCGGTCCTGCCGGGTGACGAGAAGGCGGGGCCGAAGGTCTGACCATGAACGAGCAGAATCTCCGCAATTTCACCATCAACTTCGGGCCGCAGCATCCGGCGGCGCACGGCGTGTTGCGCCTGGTGCTGGAGCTCGACGGTGAAGTCGTCGCGCGCGTCGATCCGCATATCGGCCTCTTGCATCGCGGCACCGAGAAGCTGATCGAGCACAAGACCTATCTGCAGGCGATCCCGTATTTCGACCGGCTCGATTACGTCGCGCCGATGAACCAGGAGCACGCGTTCTGTCTCGCGGCGGAAAAACTGCTCGGCATCGAAGTGCCGCGGCGCGGGCAGTTGATCCGGGTGCTTTACTGCGAGATCGGCCGCATCCTGTCGCATCTGCTCAACGTCACCACGCAGGCGATGGACGTCGGCGCGCTGACCCCACCGCTGTGGGGTTTTGAAGAGCGCGAAAAGCTGATGGTGTTTTACGAGCGCGCCTCCGGCTCGCGCATGCATGCGGCGTTCTTCCGGGTCGGCGGCGTGCATCAGGATCTGCCGCCGAAACTGATCGACGACATCGATGCCTGGTGCGACCCGTTCCTGCAAGTCGTCGCCGACCTTGAGACGCTGTTGACCGGCAACCGCATCTTCAAGCAGCGCAACGTCGATATCGGCGTGGTGTCGCTGAAGCAGGCTTGGGAATGGGGTTTTTCCGGCGTGATGGTGCGCGGCTCGGGCGCGGCGTGGGATCTGCGCAAGGCGCAGCCTTACGAATGCTACGCCGAAATGGATTTCGACATTCCGATCGGCAAGAACGGCGACTGCTACGACCGCTATTGCATCCGCATGGAAGAGATGCGCCAGTCCGTGCGTATCATGAAGCAGTGCATCGCCAAGCTGCGCGCGCCCGACGGACAGGGCCCGGTCGCGGTGCAGGACAACAAGATTTTCCCGCCGCGGCGCGGCGAGATGAAACGTTCGATGGAAGCGCTGATCCATCACTTCAAGCTCTACACCGAGGGTTTTCACGTGCCGGCCGGCGAGGTCTATGCCGCGGTCGAGGCGCCCAAGGGCGAGTTCGGCGTCTATCTCGTCGCCGACGGCACCAACAAGCCGTACAAGTGCAAGATCCGCGCACCAGGCTTCGCGCATTTGCAGGCGATGGATTTCATCTGCCGTGGCCATCTGCTGGCCGACGTTTCGGCCATTCTCGGCTCGCTTGATATCGTGTTCGGTGAGGTCGACCGGTGATGGCGCAAGCGCCAATCCAGTTTGACCGTGCATCAGGGGCTCTTGAGGGCGCCAACCTGTGGGAACGCACGGCCGCATTGGCGCTGGCAACGGGCTCGAAAATCTCCTCGCATTTCTCGCATCGCGGCTACATCGGCTGCGCCAACCTGCTGCGCAGGACGTTGCCCGAGCGCAACATCGCGATCAAGCTTAATCCGGACGCGACGTTCGAGTTTCCCTATGGCGACGGCTACTGGAGCAAGCTGCTCAACCGCTCGTATCATTACGAAGACGAACTGGAGCTGCTGTTCCGTGATTCCGCCGGCGTCGACTATACGCTGCTCGATTGCGGCGCCAATTACGGCTACTGGTCGGTGCTGGTGTCGAGCGCGCCGCTGGGCTCGCATCGGGCGATCGCGATCGAACCTTCGTCGCAGAATTTCGCCAAGCTGAAGAACAATGCCGAGATCAACGGTAACCGTTTCGAGCTGATGAAATGCGCGATCGGCTCGGGCCGGGGAAAGGCGCGGCTTTCCGGCACCAAACACGAGGCCTTCAGCATTGCCGGGAGTGCGGGCGGCGGCGAAGACGTGCCGGTGATCGCGCTCGACAACCTGATCGACGACGGCAAAGTGGCCGCGTCAGGCAAATACCTGATCAAGCTCGACGTCGAGGGCGTCGAGATCGAGGCGATCAAGGGCGGCACACGGCTGCTGCAGACCGACAGCGTGATCCTGTGCGAGGAGCACGGCAACGATCCCCTGCACACCGTGTCGCGCTATATCCTGGAAAAGACCCCACTGAAACTGATTGTCTACGATCCGCGCAGCCATCGCCTGGAAATCGTGACCGAGCTTTCGATCCTCGATCGCATCAAGGTTTCGTCCCATGTCGGCTATAACGTATTCGGCACCGCAAGCGCGTTCTGGCTGGACAGGGTGAATGCCCTGAATGCCAACGCCGCGCGGCGCTCACAATGAGAGACTGAAAGCGATGTCCGTCCGCCGCCTTGCGCCCAAGGAACAGCAGCCCGCGAACTTCGCGTTCACGCCGGAGAATCTCGCCTGGGCGAAAGCCGAAATGAAGAAATATCCCGAAGGCCGCCAGGCCTCCGCGGCGATCGCGATCCTGTGGCGGGCGCAGGAGCAGCATGAGAATTGGGTTTCCGAAGCCGCGATCCGCGTCGTCGCCGACCTGCTCGACATGCCCTATATCCGGATGCTGGAGATCGCGACCTTCTACACGATGTTCCAGCTGGAGCCGGTTGGCAAGAAAGCCCACATTCAGGTCTGCGGCACCACGCCATGCCGGTTGCGCGGCGCGGCCGACCTGATCGAAGTCTGCCGGAGCCGGATCCACCACGATCCCTTCCATGTGTCCGCCGACGGCAATTTCAGCTGGGAAGAGGTCGAGTGTCTCGGTGCCTGCGTGAACGCGCCGATGGTGCTGATCTGGAAGGACACCTACGAAGACCTGACCAAGGACAGTTTCGGCAAGGTGCTGGACGGCTTTGCCTCGCGGCAATCCCGTCAAACCGGGCCGCAGAACGGCCGTCAGTTCTCCGCGCCGATCGGCGGACCGACCACGCTGAAGGAGACCACCTGATGCGTATTGCCGCGCCGTCCGATCGCTGACTTAGGAAATCCACGTCATGCTCGCCGACAAGGACCGCATCTTCACCAATCTCTACGGGCTCCACGACTGGGGCCTCGAAGGCGCGCGCAAGCGTGGCGCCTGGGATGGCACCAAGGCGATCATCGACAAGGGGCGCGACTGGATCATCAACGAGATGAAGGCGTCGGGCTTGCGCGGGCGCGGCGGCGCGGGTTTCCCGACCGGACTGAAATGGTCGTTCATGCCGAAGGAATCGACCGACGGCCGGCCGAGCTATCTCGTGGTCAATGCCGACGAATCCGAGCCCGGCACCTGCAAGGACCGCGAGATCATGCGGCACGACCCGCATCTTCTGGTCGAGGGCTGCCTGGTCGCGAGCTTCGCGATGGGCGCGCACGCCTGCTACATCTATGTACGCGGCGAATTCATCCGGGAGCGCGAGCACCTGCAGGCCGCGATCGACCAGGCCTACAAGGCGAAACTGGTCGGCAAGGACAACGTCAATGGCTGGCCGTTCGACGTCTATGTCGCGCACGGCGCCGGCGCCTATATTTGCGGTGAAGAGACCGCGCTTCTGGAAAGCCTTGAAGGCAAGAAGGGCCAGCCGCGTCTGAAGCCGCCATTCCCCGCCAATGTCGGCCTCTATGGCTGCCCGACCACGGTGAACAATGTCGAGTCGATCGCAGTGGCGCCGACCATCCTGCGGCGCGGCGCGTCGTGGTTCGCCGGCATCGGCCGGCCCAACAATGTCGGCACCAAGCTGTTTTGCATTTCCGGCCACGTCGAGCGCCCCTGCAACGTCGAAGAGGCCATGGGCATTCCATTCCGTGAGCTGATCGAGAAGCATTGCGGCGGCATCCGCGGCGGCTGGGACAATCTGAAAGCCGTGATCCCCGGCGGCTCGTCGGTGCGCATGGTGCCGGCCGAACAGATCATCGATACGCCGATGGACTTTGACAGCCTCGGCAAGCTGCGCTCCGGCCTCGGCACCGCGGCCGTCATCGTGATGGACAAGTCGACCGACCTGATCCGGGCGATCGCGCGCATTTCCTATTTCTACAAGCACGAAAGCTGCGGCCAGTGCACGCCGTGCCGCGAGGGCACCGGCTGGATGTGGCGGGTGCTGACCCGAATGGCGGAAGGCCGCGCCCACAAGCGCGAGATCGACATGCTGCTCGAGGTCACCAAGCAGATCGAGGGCCACACCATCTGCGCGCTCGGTGATGCCGCGGCGTGGCCGATCCAGGGCCTGATCGCTCATTTTCGTCACGAGATCGAGGAGCGGATCGAAGAATATTCGCGCAAGGCGGACGTCGACGATGCCGGCATTCTCGATCCCGCGCATATGGTCGCGGCGGAGTAACCCGATGCCGAGCCTTTTCTGGTGGCAGAAATACGGAACGCTGGCGCAGATGGCGCAGGCGGCCGTTGCGCTGCTCGGCTTTGTTGCCATCCTGTTTCAGATCAACGAAATCCGCTCCAACACCCGCGGCGCCAGCGCCCGCCATGCCTTTCTCGGCTATACCGATCTGGCATTCCGAAATCCGAAATTCTCGGCGCCGGACTACGACATGATCAAGGCCGGCAGCCGCGACGAAATGGTGCAGTATGAGAGCTTCGTCTCGTATTTTCTCTATGCCTGCGAAGAGGTGGTGGCGGCGTTCGTCGGCGAGCCTGAATGGCAGGCATCCTGCGACTATGACTTGAAGCCGCATCTGCCGTTCCTGTGCGACAAGGATGCGACCGAACCGGCTTATCTTGCGACCTACAGCGTCGACACCCGACGTTGGGTGAAGGCGTCCATGAAGCGCGCCAGCGTCAGTCCGCCGGACTGCAAGCTGGGGAAGACTTGAGACAGCAATGACCAAGCTCATCGTCGATGGCAAAGAGATCGATGTTCCCGCGGAGTACACGCTGTTGCAGGCGTGTGAGGCCGCGGGCGCGGAAATTCCACGATTTTGCTACCATGAGCGGCTGTCGATCGCCGGCAATTGCCGGATGTGCCTGGTCGAAGTGAAAGGCGGCCCGAAGCCGGTGGCAAGCTGTGCCTGGGGCGTGCGCGACTGCCGGCCCGGTCCGAAGGGCGAGCCGCCGGAGATATCGACCCGCTCGCCGATGGTGAAGAAGGCGCGCGAAGGCGTGATGGAATTCCTTTTGATCAACCATCCGCTGGACTGCCCGATCTGCGACCAGGGTGGCGAATGCGACCTGCAGGACCAAGCGATGGGCTATGGCGTCGACACCAGCCGCTTCGCCGAGAACAAGCGCGCCGTCGAGGACAAATATCTGGGCGCGCTGGTCAAGACTTCGATGAATCGCTGCATCCAGTGCACGCGCTGCGTCCGCTTCTCCGCCGAAGTCTGCGGCGCACCGGAAATGGGCGCGACCGGCCGCGGCGAAGACATGGAAATCACGACCTATCTGGAGTCGGCGCTGACCTCCGAATTGCAGGGTAATCTCGTCGATATCTGCCCCGTGGGCGCGCTGACCTCCAAGCCTTACGCCTTCGCGGCGCGACCCTGGGAACTCGGCAAGACCCAGTCGATCGATGTGATGGACGGCGTCGGTTCGGCGATCCGGGTCGATACCCGCGGTCGCGAGGTGATGCGGATCCTGCCGCGCGTCAACGAGGCGGTGAACGAGGAATGGATCTCCGACAAGACCCGCCATGTCGTCGACGGTCTGCGCACGCAGCGGCTTGACCGGCCCTATATAAGAGAAAACGGCCAGCTCCGTGCCGCCTCCTGGCAGGAGGCCTTTGCCGCGATCGCGGCAAAGGCCGGCCGCATCGACGGCAAACGGATTGGCGCCATCGCCGGCGACCTCGCCGCGATGGAAGAAATGTTCGCGCTGAAAGAGCTATTGGCAAAATGCGGTTCGGCCAATCTGGCGGTGCAGGGCGGGGACGCCTTCGATCCCAAGGCTGGCCGCGCGTCCTATATCTTCAATCCGACGATTGCCGGCATCGACCAGGCCGATGCGCTTTTGATCATCGGTTCGAATCCGCGGAAGGAAGCCGCCGATCATCAATGCGCGCATCCGCAAGCGCTGGCGCTCGGGCCAGCTCAAGATCGGTGTGATCGGGGCCAAGGCAAATCTCACCTATAGCCATGATTACATCGGTGCGGGCACGGACTCGCTCAGCGAACTTGCCGCCGGCAAGCATTCCTTTGCAGACGTCCTGAAGGGTGCGAAAAATCCGATCGTGCTGGTCGGCGCCGGGTCGCTGGCGCGTCAGGATGGCGCGGCCATGCTGGCGCTGGCGGCGAAAATCGCGAGCGATGTCGGTGCGATCAAGGACGGTTGGAACGGGTTCGGCGTTCTGCACGACACGGCCTCGCGCGTCGGTGCGCTCGATATCGGCTTTGCGGCGGCGGCTTGAGCGCCGCGCAGATGACGACGTTCGGCACGCTCGACGTGCTGTTCCTGCTCGGCGCCGACGAGATCAAGCCGGCCGACGGCACCTTCGTGGTTTATATCGGCACCCATGGCGACCGCGGCGCGCATCGCGCCGATGTCATCCTTCCGGGCGCGGCCTACACCGAGAAGCAGGGCCTCTACGTCAACACGGAAGGCCGGGTGCAGATGGCCAACCGCGCGGCGTTTCCGCCCGGAGAGGCGCGTGAGGACTGGGCGATCATCCGCGCGCTGTCGGACGTGCTCGGCAAGAAGCTGCCGTTCGATTCACTTGGCGCATTGCGGCAGGCGATCTTCAAGTCGGTGCCGCATTTGATGCGCATCGACCAGATCGAAGCCGGCAACGCGGCCGACCTGAAAGACACTCGCCGGCAAGAGCGGCAGCATCGACAAGGCGCCGTTCAAGACCGCCGTCGAGGATTTTTATCTGACCAACCCGATCGCGCGCGCCTCGGCTGTCATGGCGGAGTGCTCCCGCCTGGCGTCCGGGCAAATGCTGACGGCTGCGGAATGAGCATGATCTGATGGCTGATTTCTTCGCAAGCGACATTCTGGACCGACTTCCTGTGGCCGCTGATCGTGATGGTCGCGGAAAGCCTTTTGCTGCTCGTCGTGCTGCTGATCGCGATCGCCTACATCCTGCTCGCCGACCGCAAGATCTGGGCGGCGGTGCAGATCCGGCGCGGCCCCAACGTGGTCGGGCCCGTTCGGCCTGTTCCAGTCGTTCGCCGACCTCCTGAAATTCGTGCTGAAGGAGCCGACGATCCCGGCCGGCGCCAACAAGGGCGTGTTCCTGCTGGCGCCCCTGGTATCCTGCATCCTGGCGTTGGCCGCCTGGGCGGTGATCCCGATGAATCTCGGCTGGGTGATCTCCGACATCAATGTCGGCATTCTCTACATCTTCGCGATCTCGTCGCTGTCGATCTACGGCATCATCATGGCCGGCTGGTCGTCGAACTCGAAATACCCGTTCCTCGCCGCGCTGCGCTCGGCGGCGCAGATGGTGAGCTACGAGGTCTCGATCGGCTTCGTCATCATCACGGTGCTGCTGTGCGCGGGCTCGCTGAACCTGTCGGCGGTGGTCGAGGCGCAGAACTCGAAATGGGGGCTGCTCGGCTGGTACTGGCTGCCGCTGTTCCCGATGTTCGTGGTGTTCTACGTCTCGGCGCTGGCCGAAACCAATCGGCCGCCGTTCGACCTGGTCGAAGCCGAATCCGAACTGGTGGCGGGCTTCATGGTCGAATACGGCTCGACGCCGTATCTTCTGTTCATGCTCGGCGAATATGTCGCGATCACCACGATGTGCGCGCTGGCGACGATCATGTTCCTTGGCGGGTGGCTGTCGCCGATCCCGTTCTGGCCATTCAATGCAGCGCCGCTGGGTATCTTCTGGTTCGCGCTCAAAGTCTTCTTCATGTTCTTCCTGTTTGCGATGGCGAAGGCAATCGTGCCGCGCTACCGCTACGATCAACTGATGCGGCTCGGCTGGAAGGTGTTTCTGCCGCTGTCGCTGGCGATGGTGGTGATCGTCGCCGGCGTGCTGCAATTCGCCGGGCTCGCGCCGAAATGAGGTCGCTATGAGTATCAACGTCAATGCCACCGCGAGATCGCTGTTGCTGTCGGAATTCGTATCGGCGTTCTTTCTCGCCATGCGCTATTTCTTCAAGCCGAAGCCGACCTTGAACTATCCGTTCGAGAAGGGGCCGATCTCGCCGCGTTTCCGCGGCGAACATGCGCTGCGCCGCTATCCGAACGGCGAAGAGCGATGCATCGCCTGCAAGCTGTGCGAAGCGATATGTCCGGCGCAGGCGATCACCATCGAGGCCGGCCCGCGCCGCAACGACGGCACACGCCGTACCGTGCGCTACGACATCGACATGGTGAAATGCATTTATTGCGGGCTGTGCCAGGAGGCCTGTCCGGTCGATGCGATCGTCGAGGGACCGAATTTCGAATTCGCGACCGAGACCCGCGAGGAACTCTATTATGACAAGGCGAAACTTGCTCGCCAATGGCGACCGCTGGGAGCGAGAGATTGCGAAATCGATCGAACTCGACGCGCCGTACCGGTGAGGTGAGGGCATGATCCTTTCCGCGCTGTTCTTCTATCTGTTTGCCGGCGTGTGCGTCGCATCCGCCGTGATGGTGATTGTGTCGCGCAATCCCGTGCACTCCGTGCTGTACCTGATCCTCGCCTTCGTCAACGCGTCCGGCCTGTTCGTGCTGATGGGCGCGGAATTCCTGGCGATGATCCTGATCGTGGTCTATGTCGGCGCGGTCGCGGTGCTGTTTCTGTTCGTGATCATGATGCTCGACGTCGATTTTGCGGCGCTGCGTGAAGGCTTCATCCAGTATCTGCCGGTCGGCATCGTGATCGGCGGCATTTTCCTGTTCGAACTGCTGATGACCGTTGGCGCCTGGATCATCAACCCGACGCTGACCAAGTCGATCACGGCGCCAATTCCCGCCAATGTCAGCAACACCGAGGCGCTCGGCCTCGTGCTCTACACAAAATACATTAACTACTTCCAGATCGCCGGCATGGTGCTTCTGGTCGCCATGATCGGCGCCATCGTGCTGACGCTGCGCCACAAGGTCAGCGTCAAGCGGCAGGACATCAATGTGCAGAACGCACGGACGCCGGAACTGGCGATGCGGGTGCGCAAGGTCGCGACGGGGCAGGGCCTGCAGGACGCGGACGCCGCGGAGTGGGTGCAATGACGATCGGCCTCGGACACTACCTCGCGGTCGGCGCGATCCTGTTCACGGTCGGGATCCTCGGCATCTTCCTCAACCGCAAGAACATCATCGTCATCCTGATGTCGATCGAGCTGATCCTGCTTTCGGTCAATATCAACCTGGTGGCGTTCTCGACCTTCCTCGGCGACATCGTCGGCCAGGTGTTCGCGTTGTTGGTGCTGACGGTGGCCGCGGCGGAAGCGGCGATCGGCCTTGCGGTGCTGGTGGTCTACTTCCGCAACCGCGGCTCGATCGCGGTCGAAGACGTCAATCTGATGAAGGGCTGAGCATGACCCGGAAAAGTGGCAACCGGTTTTCCCGAACAAACGTCTTCGTTTGTTCTGAGATCATGCGCCAAGAGGTGCGCCGATGATCCAGGCCATCGTCTTTCTGCCGCTGATCGGCGCCATCCTTGCGGGGCTGATCTCGATCGTCGGGGCGCATGCGCGCAATCCGGGCGGCGATACCGTCGAGCATCATGACGATCGGGCATGGTCGCGGACGCGCATGCGTCGGAAGCGCATCACGACCATGACGGCCTATGCCGACGACGATCACGGTCATGACGACCACCATGCGGCCGAACCGCCGGCGGCGGGATCGCGCGCGGCCGAGCTGATCACCACCGGCCTGCTGCTGGTCGCCGCGGCACTGTCCTGGTTCGCCTTTGTCGACGTCGGCTTCATGCATCACGACGCCCGGATCGCGCTATTCCCGTGGATCCAGTCCGGCGACCTGCAGGTGGCCTGGTCGCTGCGGGTCGACACGCTGACGGCCGTGATGCTGGTCGTGGTCAACACCGTGTCGTCGCTCGTGCATCTCTATTCGATCGGCTACATGGACGAAGATCCGAACCGGCCGCGGTTCTTTGCCTATCTGTCGCTGTTCACCTTCGCGATGCTGATGCTGGTGACGTCGGACAATCTGGTGCAGTTGTTCTTCGGCTGGGAAGGCGTCGGCCTCGCGAGCTATCTGCTGATCGGTTTCTGGTACTACAAGCCGTCGGCGAATGCGGCGGCGATCAAGGCCTTCGTGGTCAACCGGGTCGGCGATTTCGGCTTCGCGCTCGGCATTTTCGCGGTGTTCGCGCTGGTCGGCTCGATCGATTTCGAGACCATTTTTGCCGCCGCGCCCGGGCTCGCCGGCAAGACCATCGACTTCTTCGGCTGGCATGCCGACGCGCTGACGCTGACCTGCCTGTTGCTGTTCATGGGGGCGATGGGCAAGTCAGCCCAGTTTCTGCTGCACACCTGGTTGCCGGATGCGATGGAAGGCCCGACGCCGGTTTCGGCGCTGATCCACGCCGCCACCATGGTCACCGCCGGCGTGTTCATGGTCGCGCGGCTGTCGCCGTTGTTCGAGCTCGCGCCTGACGCGCAAGCCGTCGTGATGTTCTTCGGCGCCACCACGGCGTTTTTCGCCGCCACCGTGGGCCTCGTGCAGAACGACATCAAGCGTATCGTTGCGTATTCGACCTGTTCGCAGCTCGGTTACATGTTCGTGGCGATGGGGGCAGGGGCCTATTCGGTCGGCATGTTTCATCTGTTCACCCACGCCTTCTTCAAGGCGCTGTTGTTCCTGGGCTCGGGCTCGGTGATCTACGCGATGCATCACGAGCAGGACATCCGCAATATGGGCGGCCTTTGGCGCAAGATTCCCTTCACGTTCTTCGTGATGTGCATCGGCACCATGGCGTTGACCGGCGTGCCGTTCTTTGCCGGCTATTTCTCCAAGGATGCGATCATCGAGTCCGCCTACGTCTCGCACAACCCGCTGGCGATCTACGGTTACCTGACGACGGTGGTCGCGGCCGGACTGACCGCGTTCTACTCCTGGCGCCTGATGTTCAAGACCTTCTTCGGCGAGCCGCACGACCAGGAACATTATGAAGCGGCGCATGAGAGCCCGCTGACGATGCTGATTCCGATCGGCATTCTCGCCGCCGGATCAATCTTCGTCGGGCTTTCCGTTCAAGGAGTTGTTCGCCGGCAACGGCGTAGAGGAATTCTTCCGCGAGTTCACTGAAGATGCATCCGCATATCATCGAGGACATGGAAGGAGCATCCCGCAGTGGATCAAGCTGTTGCCGACCGCCATGATGGTGATCGGCACCTATCTGTCCTACGTCTTCTATATCCGCAGGCCGTATATACCGGTCGAGCTCGCCCGCCAGCATCCGATGCTCTACCAGTTCCTGCTCAACAAATGGTATTTCGACGAGTTGTACGACTTCATCTTCGTCGGCCGGCGAAACGGATCGGACGTTTCCTGTGGAAGTTCGGCGATGGCTATATCATCGACGGCTTCGGCCCTGACGGCGTCTCCGCGCGGGTGCTTGACCTCACCCGCAAGGTGGTGCGCCTGCAAACCGGCTACCTCTATCACTACGCCTTTGCGATGCTGATCGGCGTTGCGGGATTGATCACCTGGTTCATGTCCGGCGCGGGAGGCCAGTGATGACAACCTGGCCCATCCTTTCCGTCGTCACCTTCCTGCCGACCTTCGGCGCGCTGCTGATCTATATCATTCGCGGCGATGACGAGGCGGCACAGCGCAACGCGCGCTGGATTGCGCTGTGGACCACGCTGATCACCCTTGCCGTGTCGCTGATCCTGGTCTGGCGGTTCGACCCTTCGCAGGCGGATTTCCAGTTTGTCGAGAAAGCGCCGTGGCTCGCCAGCGCCGGCACCTATCATATGGGCGTTGACGGCATTTCGCTGCCGTTCGTGATCCTGACCACCGCCGTACTGCCGTTCTGCATCATCGCGAGCTGGAGGTCGGTGAAGATCCGGGTGCGCGAATACATGATGGCGTTCCTGGTCCTGGAAACGCTGATGATCGGCACTTTCTCCTCGCTCGACCTGGTGCTGTTCTATCTGTTCTTCGAAGGCGGCCTGATCCCGATGTTCCTGATCATCGGGGTGTGGGGCGGGCCGCGCCGGGTCTATGCCAGCTTCAAATTCTTCCTCTACACGCTGCTGGGCTCGGTCCTGATGCTGCTGGCGATCATGGCGCTGTACTGGAATGCCGGCACCACCGATATTCCGACCCTGATGCACACCACGGTCCCGCGCAGCCTGCAGACCTGGGCATGGCTGGCGTTCTTTGCGTCGTTCGCGGTCAAGATGCCGATGTGGCCGGTTCACACCTGGCTGCCGGACGCCCACGTCGAGGCGCCGACCGCGGGTTCGGTGATCCTGGCCGCGATCCTCCTGAAGATGGGCGGTTACGGCTTCCTGCGGTTCTCGCTGCCGATGTTTCCGCTGGCGTCACATGATTTCGCGCCGTTGATCTACACGCTGTCGGTCATTGCCATCATCTACACCTCGCTGGTGGCGCTGATGCAGGAGGACATGAAGAAGCTGATCGCCTATTCTTCGGTGGCGCATATGGGCTTCGTCACCATGGGCATCTTTGCCGGCACCATGCAAGGCGTCGCTGGGGGCGTGTTCCAGATGATCTCGCACGGCATTGTCTCGGGCGCGCTGTTCCTATGCGTCGGCATTGTCTACGACCGGATGCACACCCGTGAGATCGCGGCCTATGGCGGCCTGGTCAACCGGATGCCGCTCTACGCGCTGGTGTTCATGGTGTTCACGATGGCCAATGTCGGTCTGCCCGGCACCTCGGGCTTTGTCGGTGAGTTCATGACGCTGACTCGGAACCTTCAAGGTCTCGCTGCCGACCGCCTTCTTCGCCACCACCGGGCGTGATCCTGTCGGCCGCTTACGCGCTGTGGCTCTACCGCAAGGTCGTGTTCGGCGCGCTGGTGAAGCCGTCGCTCGCCAGCATCAAGGACCTGACGTTCCGCGAATGCCTGACGCTGATGCCGCTGATGGCGCTGACTATCCTGTTCGGCGTCTATCCGAAGCCGGTACTCGACATGTCGGCGACGTCGGTGCAGCAACTCGTAGCCAATTACAGCCATGCGCTGGCCACTCAGGCAGCCCTGCTGTTGCAATGAAAATACAGGTTAGGACGACGCCATGAAGTTCCAAAGTGCAGGTTATCAGTTGCTGCCGGTACTGCCGGAACTGGTGCTCGCCGCCGGCGCCATGGTGCTGCTGATTGTCGGAGTCTATCGCGGCCCGCAGATCACCAGGTTCGTCACGGCGCTAGCGGTCTGCCTGCTGATCGTCGTCGGCACGCTGGAAGTGATGCTGCCGGCCGGAAAGCTCATGACTTTCGGCGGTAGCTTCATCGTCGATGACTTCGCCCGTTTCCTGAAAATCCTCGCGATCATAGGCTCGACCGCGACCCTGATCCTGTCGGCGGAATTTCTGTCCGATCCGTCGCGTCGCATCTTCGAATACGCCATCCTGGTGCTGCTCTCGACCTTGGGCATGATGGTACTGATCTCGGCCGGCGACCTGATCATGCTCTATCTCGGGCTCGAGCTGATGTCGCTGGCGCTATACGTGGTCGCGGCGAGCAACCGGGACGACCTCAAGTCCACCGAGGCCGGACTGAAATATTTCGTCTTGGGCGCGTTGTCGTCTGGAATGCTGCTCTACGGCGCCTCGCTGATCTATGGCTTCACCGGCACCGTCAGCTTTGCCGGCATCGCGGCCGCCGTGAAGACCGGCAGCATCGGCATCGTGTTTGGCCTGGTGTTCCTGCTCGCCGGGCTTTGCTTCAAGGTCTCCGCGGTGCCTTTCCATATGTGGACGCCCGACGTCTATGAGGGCGCGCCAACGCCGGTGACGGCATTCTTTGCCTCCGCCCCCAAGGTCGCAGCGCTTGCGGTGTTCACTCGCGTGGCGTTGACCGCGTTCTCCGGCATCGGGCCGCAATGGCAGCAAATCGTGATTTTCGTCTCGATCGCCTCGATGGCGCTGGGCTCATTCGCCGCCATCGGACAGAAGAATATCAAGCGGCTGATGGCCTATTCCTCGATCGGCCATATGGGCTTTGCCCTGGTCGGGCTAGCGGCGGGCACGGCCGAGGGCGCGCAGGGCGTACTGGTCTATATCGCGATCTATGTGGCGATGACGCTCGGCAGCTTTGCGGTGATCCTGACCATGAAGCGCGACGGCAAGCACGTCGAAAACATCAGCGATTTTTCCGGTCTGTCGCGCACCAATCCGCTGCTGGCCTTCTTCTTCGCAATGTTGTTGTTCTCGCTGACGGGCATTCCGCCGCTGGCAGGCTTCTTCGCGAAATATTTCGTGTTCGTGGCGGCGATCAAGGCCGGCCTGTTTACGCTATCGGTGATCGGCGTGCTCACCAGCGTGGTCGGCGCATTTTACTATCTCAACATCATCAAGGTGATGTATTTCGACGAGCCGCTTGCCGAACTCGACCCGATGCGGGGTGAGTTGCGGACAGTGCTGGCCGTCGCGGGCCTCTTCAACATCCTCTTCTTCGTCTATCCCGCACCGCTGGTCAGTGTCGCCACCGTCGCGGCGAAATCGCTTTTCTAGGCATGATCCCGAAACGTGAATCCCGGTTTTCGGAGAGGATCATGCCCAAGCAAAAACATCGGTATTCGGACGGTTCCGGCAAAGCCGGATCAGCCTGAGATGGCATTTTCGCTCGGTCCACGGGCCATATCGGCGGGCTATCGGCTCGCGGCATTCGATCAGATTGGTTCGACCAACACAGAAGCGATGTCATGTGCGCGCGACGGGGTGAGCGGACCGATGTGGTTCGTGACCTCGGAGCAGACAGCCGGACGTGGGCGGCGGCATCGACCCTGGATCGCCTCGCGTGGTAACCTCGCCGCCAGCGTCCTCGAGGTGATCGACGTCTCGCCATCGATCGCCGCGACCTTGGGATTTGCCGCCGGGCTCGCGCTTGAGGCGGCGCTGCGGAAGGTCAGTATCGAAACGTCGTCTGCGCTTGGCCGGATCGGATCAGATGAAGTTTTTCCTGAAATGGCCGAATGATGTACTGGCCGGGCGGCGGAAACTCGCCGGCATCCTGCTGGAAGCCGAGGCGGTGGCCGCGGGCCGGCTCGCCGTGGTGGTCGGAATCGGCACCAACGTCGTCGCAGCGCCTCGAGGGCACGCCGATGCCCGCGACGTCGTTGGCGGCGCTCGGCGTCCAGACCAGTGCGGAACAATTGTTCACCGAACTGTCGGACGCCTGGGCCGAATTGCGCGGCATCTGGGACAATGGCCGGGGGTTCGGCGAAATCCGGGAGCGCTGGCTTGCGCGCGCGGCCGGGCTTGGCGAGAAAGTTGCGATCCAGGCCGGCGGCGCCGCACTGGAGGGGACATTTGATACGCTTGATGAGGCCGGCTGCATGATCGTTCGAACTGCCGAGGGCAGGCGCGTCCCAATAGCGGCTGGAGACGTTTACTTTGGCGAGGCTGCCTCCACAGGGGCAAGCTGATGGCGCGCCCCGATGAATTGACGTTCGCGCCGCTCGGCGGTGTCGGAGAGATCGGCATGAACCTGTCGGTCTATGGGCTCGGCAACCGCCACCAGCGGTCGTGGCTTGCGGTCGATCTCGGGGTATCCTTTGGCGACGAGGAACACCTGCCCGGCATCGATCTGATCATGCCCGACATCCGCTTCCTGGAGAAGGAGCGCAAGAACCTTGTCGGCCTGGTTCTGACCCACGCCCATGAGGACCATTTTGGCGCTATCATAGACCTCTGGCCGAAACTCAAATGCCCGATCTACGCGACCAAGTTCAGCGCCGCCTTGTTCGAAGCCAAATGCGCATCCGAGCGCAATCCACCAAAGATCCCGATCACCGTCGTGCCGTCAGGCGGCCGCATCGATCTTGGCCCGTTCAATGTCGAATTCATTCCGGTAGCGCATTCGATTCCGGAATCTCATGCGCTGGCGATCCATACCTCTGCTGGCACCGTGCTGCACACCGGCGATTGGAAGATCGACCCGACCCCGATCATCGGGCCGCCGACGGACGAGCGGCGGCTGCGCGAGCTTGGGGACGCCGGCGTGCTGGCGCTGATCGGCGATTCCACCAACGCGGTGCGGGACGGCCGTTCGCCCTCGGAGACGGAAGTCGCCAAGACCATCGCCGAGCTGGTCAAGGCCGCGAAAGGCCGCGTTGCGGTGACCACCTTTGCCTCCAACGTGGCGCGGCTGCGCGCCGTTGCCGATGCCGCGCGGCTCGCCGGTCGCGAAGTCGTAGTGGTCGGCCGTGCCATGGAACGCGTGGTGCAGGTGGCGCGGGAAACCGGCCATCTCGACGGCATGCAGGATTTCCGTGGCGCCGACCTTTACGGACATTTTCCGCCCGACAAGGTGCTGGCGCTATGCACGGGAAGCCAGGGCGAGCCGCGCGCCGCGCTGGCCCGCATCGCCAATGACGACCATCCGCAGGTCACGCTCAACAAGGGCGACTGCGTGATCTTCTCGTCGCGAACTATCCCGGGCAACGAGAAGGCGGTCGGCAGCATCATCAACGGGCTGGTCTCGCAGGGCATCGAGGTCATCACCGATCGCACCCATCTCGTGCATGTCTCCGGCCATCCGCGCCGTGACGAATTGCGCGACATGATCTCCTGGGTGCGTCCGCAGCTTCTGATCCCGGTCCACGGTGAAGCGCTGCATCTGTCCGAGCACGCCAGGCTGGCGCGATCCGCCGGCGTGCCCAGGGTGCTGGTTTGCCGCAACGGCGATCTGGTCAGGCTCGGACCGGGCGATCCTGCCGTGATCGACGAACTGCCCTCGGGGCGGCTGTTCAAGGATGGTTCGATCCTGGAAGATTCGAAGTCGCGCGCGGTGGTCGAACGTCGCAAGATGGCGTTTTCAGGCTGCATCTTTGTGGCCGTGGCGGTCACCGAAAAGGGCGAACTGGCCGACGATCCCGAGGTTGATCTCGTTGGCATACCTGAAAAGAACAGCGCAGGCGAGCTTATCGACGACATCGTGTTCGACGTGGTGGTATCGACCGCGGAGGGGCTGCCGCGGGCCAAACGGCGCGACCCCGATGCGCTGGCCGAGTTGGTGCGCCGCGCGGTACGGGCCGCCGTCAACGAGCAGTGGGGCAAGAAGCCGCTGTGCTACGTTCATGTTCTGACCGTTTAGGGTATGATCAGGAAAGCCGAAGCCGGCCTTCGCTCGAGACGAAAGTAGTGTCGCTGCCCGGCATCCCTGATCTACCAGGAAGATGATCGATGGGCAGGATCCAACGTCGTTGAAGCATGCCAAGGAATAGAGTAGGAACGGCGATGCTTGGTCGGCTCAATCACGTTGCGATCGCAGTCAAGGATGCCGAGAAGGCCGCCAAAATCTATGGCACTGCCTTCGGCGCCGGCATTTCCGAGGCGGTGCCGCTGCCGGAACATGGCGTGACCACCGTGTTCGTGACGTTGCCCAATACCAAGATCGAATTCATCCAGCCGCTCGGCGAGGCCTCTCCGATCGCCAGGTTTCTCGAGCGAAATGCCGATGGCGGCATTCACCACGTTTGCTACGACGTGCCGGATATCATCGCTGCGCGCGATACCCTGATCAAGGAGGGCGCGCGGATACTCGGCGACGGCGAGCCCAGGATCGGCGCTCATGGCAAGCCGGTGCTGTTCTTGCATCCGAAGGATTTTTCCGGCGCGCTGGTCGAAATCGAACAGGCTTAAATTTCATGTTCTATACAATCTCTACTGCGTTCGCGATCTACTTTGTAATCTGGTGGATCACGCTGTTCCTGACGTTGCCGTTCGGCGTGCGCAGCCAGCACGAGGATGGCGAGGGCGCTCCCGGCACCGACCCCGGCGCGCCGATTGCGACCCGAATGGGCCGCAAGCTGATCTGGACCACCGTGATTTCGGCGGTGTTTTTCGCGATAGCATGGCTGGCCCATAGCGCCGGCTATCTCACCACCGAGCGATTGGCGCGGCTGATGCCGTTCTGATCGCCGCGTTGTTCCGAGGCACGGAATGATTTTTCAAAGAACCGTTATCGGGCTGCTGATCCTGATCATCGCGGGTCTCGCAGGGGCGCTCTTCTTCGGGTGGAAACTGTCGGTGCAATTGCGCACGGTAAAGGCGTTCGTCGAAGGCCAGGTGTTCGCCGAGGCCGTCGCGGCCTGCGAAAAGGTACAGAGTTCGACGCCCTTCAGATGGAATGGCGGCACCCACACCTCGATCGTGGGGTTGAATTCGGTCAAGCTCGACAAGTACACGGTGATTGCCAGCTATACGCTGCTCGCTGACGGCGTTTATTGCGACTACGATCCGGTCAAGAAGAAAGCCGATATCGGCTCGAATTTTCTCCAGCGGGAATAGCGATCGCGGATCTTTTCGGCCGAGCGGTTTTTGGCGCTGGTTTTGACCCGCACGTCAGGTTGGAACTCCCGGCAATCGTTGCCACGCTCATCCCCACATCGCTTCGATCAGATGGATGATCCTCATGAGATTCGTTTCATAGGGGTATGTGTTCGATTTGTGAGATGGTTCATAGCCCACTCTCGATATTCTCTTTAAAGTAGATAACAACGAAATATCAATTTCTGGAGGAATATCGATGGCCATTACGGTATCGATAGCTGTCAACGGAAATATGATGCGTACGATCGCAGACATCCCGTGGTCGTCGGGCATGAACGCACAGAATGCGCTGGAACAAGCCTATGCCACGGGCACCGGATACAGTTTCATATTGCAGTACTTTGGCGATCCGCTCGGCTATGAAGTGATGTCTTTCGACGGAATTGCCGCGCAGCAAGGCACCGATGCCGGGTTCTATTGGGAATTTATGTATAACGGAAACCCGGCGCGGCAAGGCATCGACAGCACGCTTCTCAATGACGGCGATACGCTGTTGTTCAGTTATGTCGCATATAACGAAGCGGCTCATTCGCGCAAACGCGTAGGAGCCATCCGTAGTGTGTTGCGAGCGCGTCAACGCCCGTCCTGAGTTGCACAAAAAAGAGCAGGGCACAAAGCCCTGCTCTAGAAATTGTGTCGACCCTATTTCCCCGAAAAATTCAGATTTGATGTTGATTGATGGGGCGACGCTGCTTATGCGCGTCAGGGCTCCTCCCGAGACTTGGACCAACAGACTTCGGCCTTATCGGCGAGCCTGAGCCCATATTGGTAGACCATCTTTTTCGTTGTGTCATTAATTTCAGCAACGATTTTTCAAAATTCGAGCCGCTTGCGAAATGATTGGCGTTTGGCCATCCCGAATTCTCATTTCACCGGGTGCAGGACGGATTTTCGGGCGGCGGGATACTGCCTGTAATGACGATAGAGAATGCATCGCACCAGCTATCGCGGGTTATTCCAGGAAGCCTACAATATATTGTCGGGAACCCGATCTGGACTTTGGACTCTGCTAATGATTAGGTGGCGCCCTTAAAAAGGGCAGTTGATATGCGGCGGCGGTTACGGAAATTTCTTCCGATCGTCTTGTTGGCTTTGGCGGTGCAGATCCTGGCGCCGATCGCTGTCTGTTGGGCTGCCAGTATTGCTGCTTCCGATCCGTTGACCACGGCGGCTATTTGCCACGACGGCGGCGACAGCCAAACCAGTAACCAGGCCAATCAAACCGGCGGGCACCATGCCCATGATGGCGCCTGTGCGCTTTGCTGCGCGACGCAAGTCGGTTCCGCGCTGGATACACCTGAGACAACGATTGCGACACCCTATCGGCACCCGCTGCGGATGGCGTGGCGGGAAGTTGCGCCAGAGTTGCGTGAGTTCGGTATTGGCGGTCACGCTCAGGCTCGCGCGCCACCTTCTTTTTCCTGACTACCCAAACATCTCACGATCGATACGGCCATGCCGAATCGATGACGTTGTCGAGTAGACTGGCTGTTGTGCCAGGGTCAGGATTTTTTGGATGTTTCGTCTTCATGCCCTCGGGGGCGTGAGCGCGGTCGCCCTTCAGGTGGCGCTGCTCGCGCCGATTACCGCGGCAAACGCACAAAGTAGCGGGCAGCTACTGCCCTCGGTGACAGTAGAAGCGCCGAAAGTGGCGAAGAAGCGCGTCGCGCCAAAGCCGGGCGAGCATGTGGCCGCCCGAACGCCGCGGCCGGTCGCTGCCCCGTCACAGAACCGGCCCGTCGTGGTCGTCGATGGGGGCAATAGCGCTGCCAACGCCAACGGCTCGCTGTCCACGCCGCCGATCAAGCAGAGGTTCGCTCTGCCGCAGGAATCCTACAGCATTACCGCAAAGGAGATCGAGGAGACCATCAACCTCAAGGACCCCGAAGACGCCGTCAAATACATGCCGAGCCTGTTCGTCCGCAAACGCAACGACGGCGACAACCAGGCGGTTTTGGCGACGCGGACCTGGGGCCTCAACTCGAGCGCGCGGACGCTGATCTACTACGACGATCTTCTGGTCTCGGCGCTGATCGGCAACAACAATTCCGGCGCGTCGCCGCACTGGAACCTGATCGTGCCGGAGGCGATCGCGCGGGTCGACTTTCCTCGACGGCCCGTTCGCGGCGGCCTATCCCGGCAACTCGGTCGGCGGCGTGCTGCTGATCACCTCGAAAATGCCCGACCACGCATTTGCGACCGCGAAGGAGACCGTGTCGGTAATGCCGTGGAGCCAGTACGGCACCAAGGACACTTATGGCAGCAGCACGACCAGCGCTGCCGCCGGCAATCGCGTCGGCAATGTGTCTTGGCTCGCGAGTGTCAACTACACCGACAGCTATCAGCAGCCGCTGACCTACACCACCAACGGCTCAATTCCCGCAGGGACTACCGGGACTTTTCCAGCGCTCAACAAACAGGGCCTCGTCGCGGACGTCGTCGGCACCGGCGCACTGGCGCATTCACAGCAAACCTCGGGCAATCTCCGGATCGCCTACGATGTGACGGCGCAGGTGCAGGCGACCTATTCGCTCGGGATATGGAACAACGTTCAAACCTCGAACCCGCAAACCTACCTGACCTCGACAGCCACGGGCGCGCCGACTTTCGCCGGCATTACAGGTTTTGCCAGCAACAAATATATCTGGGATCAGACCCATCTCAGCAACGCCATCTCGCTCAAGAGCGACACCAAGGGTACCTATGATTTCGATTTGTCCGCATCGAGTTACAACTACCTGCAGGACATCATGTACAATCCGTACACCGTTGCCACGACCGGTGTCGGCTATTCCACGAACGGCAAGATCACCCGCAACGACGGCACCAATTGGCAGAATGTTGACGCCAAGGGCATCTGGCGGCCTTACGGCTTTGACGGACCGCAGGAGATCTCCTTCGGCATCCATGGAGATCGCTATGAGCTGGAAAACCCGGTATATTTGTCATCGGTGTGGAATGCGACGCCAGTCACCGGGACAGGTCAGCTGTTTTCGGACGGTGTCGGTGAAACCCGTACCGGTGGCCTTTGGGTACAGGATGCCTGGAAGATCACGTCGCAGTGGAAACTGACGCTGGGCGGACGCGAGGAAGTTTGGCGCGCGCTGGATGGATTTAACCTCAACAGCGTTGCCAAAAATGGCACCGGAACGACTGCTGTGCCGATCCCGACGTTGTTGTCGAATTCCATGAATCAGCCGGGGCTCAACTCGGCCAATTTCTCGCCGAAGGCGTCGCTGTCCTGGGATCCGAACAAGGAATGGAACGTCACCGCGAATTTCGGTGAAGCGTATCGATATCCTACCGTGACCGAACTCTACCAGAACATCACTGTGAACGGCGTGGCGACTTTTGCCAATCCGAACCTGACGCCGGAGCAGGATCTGAACGGGGAGTTCGTGGTTGAGCGCAAATGGACCGATGGCCGGATCAGACTGACACTATTTGATGAGCATGTTCACAACGCGATCATCTCGCAGACAAATCTCGCGACCAATCCGACGACCGGTGCGCAGATTCCGACCACGACGGTCGGCAACGTTGACGCCATCCGCATGCAGGGCGTGGAACTGGCGGCGGAAAAGGACAACGTCGCGATTGCCGGCCTGAAGCTGTTCGGCAGCGTCACCTATGTGGACTCCCGCATCCTGTCGGACCCGACCTGGGCCGGAACGAACCCGTTAACCGGTGTGCCGGACACCGCGGTCGGCAAGCGCGTTCCCTACGTGCCCGACTGGCGCGCTACGCTTGGCGCTACCTACCGTCCAAACGAGAACTGGGCCTTCACATTTGCGGGACGTTACAGCGGCAAGCAGTATTCGACGCTTGATAACACTGATATCATCTCCCACGTCTACGGCGCCTTTGACAATTATTTCGTTGCCGATTTGAAGGTGCACTACAACGCGACACAAAACCTCGCGTTCGATTTCGGCATCGATAACGTCTTCAACGAACAGTACTTCCTGTTCCACCCGTTCCCCGGCCGGACCTATGTGCTGGCGGGGAAATATACGTTCTGACCAGCCTGCTAACGAAGGAATATCCCATGAGGTCCATCGTCCAAACGCTTGCTTCCGTCCTCTTCGTCGCGCTCCTTTGCGCCGCGCCTGCGCGCGCTCAGGAGGTCAAGGCCGGCGATCTCGTGATCACTCAGGCCTGGACTCGCGCCACGCCGAACGGCGCGAAAATCGGCGGCGGATTTCTCACCATCGAGAACAAGGGCTCGACGCCGGACCGCCTGATCGGAGGTTCGACCGACGCCGCGAGCAAGATCGAGGTTCACGAGATGGCGATGAAGGACGGCGTGATGACCATGCGTCCGCTCGATAATGGCCTGACCATCGATCCCGGCAAGACGGTGAAGCTGGCGCCGGGAGGCTATCACCTGATGATGTTCGACCTGAAGGACCCGTTGAAACAGGGCGATACGGTGCCGGTCACGCTCAAATTCGAGAAAGCCGGCGAAGTGAAAGTTTCGCTCGCGGTGCAGGGCGTCGGCGCGCAGGCGCCGGGCGACGCCGCGCCCGGCGGAGCCATGATGAAGAAGAAGTGAGGTAGGAAATGCACAGCGCCGGCAGGCCGGGTTTCATTGCCGTCATTGCGACCGCCGTCGTCGCGATGTCATCGGCCAGCGCCCACATCACGCTGCTAAATCGCGAGGCTGCGATCGGTTCGTCCTACAAGGCGGTGTTCGTGGTGTCGCATGGCTGCGCCGGTTCGGCGACCACCGAGATCCGCGTGCAAATTCCCGAGGGCGTGATCGGGGTTAAGCCGATGCCGAAGCCGGGCTGGAACGTCGAGACCGTCAAGGGCAAGTACGCCAGTGAGTATGATTTTCACGGCGCCAAATTGTCCGAGGGGGTCAAGGAGGTGGTGTGGAGCGGCGGCAAGCTGCCGGACGATTTCTACGATGAATTCGTCATCAGCACCCATCTGACCGGCAGCTTGAAAGCTGACACCACGCTATACTTTCCGGTCGTGCAGCAATGCGAGCAGGGGGTCAGCCGCTGGATCGATATTCCCGCCGATCCTGCTCATGCCCATGACAGCAAGTCGCCGGCTCCTGGCGTCAGACTGATACCGAAACCTTGAAATACCGGCCCGACGATACGTCTGATCGCGGGCCTGGCGACGCTGCTGTGGATCGTCTGCAATGCTACCGGCGCCTCGGCGCACGCCTCGCTGGTCGCGACCGAACCTGCCGACGGCAGCGTATTGGCGGCGGCGCCGAAGACGGTGCAATTGCGGTTCAACGAACCTGTGACGCCGGCCGTGATCAGCTTGATCGATGCCGCAGGTACAACCCGCGACGATGTCGCGGTCTCCGCGGTCGACCAGACCGTCACCTTGAAATTGCCGGATGACCTGCCGCGCGGCACGCAAGTCGTCAGCTACCGCGTCGTCTCGGCCGACGGCCATCCGGTTGCGGGATCGCTGATGTTTTCGATTGGCGCTGCGACGGCGGCGGCAGCCGCGCCAGTCAACGACAGCGCCGTGGCGGTCTTGATCTGGCTGACGCGGATCGGCGTCTACCTCGGCCTGTTCGCGGGCATAGGCGGCGCATTCTTCGCCGCCTGGATCGGGCAGGGCGACAGTGGCAGGAAGCTCATCATTGGCGCGCTTTGGATTGGCCTTGTCAGTGCG
The DNA here is from genome assembly GCA_963806075.1 of uncultured Alphaproteobacteria bacterium. Classification (GTDB taxonomy): domain Bacteria; phylum Pseudomonadota; class Alphaproteobacteria; order Rhizobiales; family Xanthobacteraceae; genus Bradyrhizobium. The sequence continues at coordinate 138,004 of CAWDWT010000010.1, read as the reverse complement.
ATGGCCTCGCTCGGCTTGCAGGGCCTTGACGTGCTGGCTCTTCCGCTGTCGGCCATCGCTACGCCGTCCCCCTGGAAAGCGGCGCTCGCCACCAGCCTTGGGCCGTCGCTGTTGATTGCGATGGCTGCGATGGCGCTGGCGTGGTTTGCCGCGCGAAGCGCGACGATGACGATCGCGCGGGTGCTGACGTCGCTAGCGATGACAGGCGCAGGGCTGACGCTGGCCGCGAGCGGTCACGCCGCAACCGCCGCTCCGCAATGGCTGACCCGGCCATCCCTGTTTCTCCACGGTATCGGCGTGGCCTATTGGGTCGGCGCGCTCGCGCCGTTGGCGATAATGGCGCGGCGGCGGAAGGACGCGCTGCCGCGAGCGCTCCACCGCTTCTCGACCGCGGCGGTGCCGATCGTCGGCATACTGGCGCTGACGGGCCTTGCGCTCGCCGTGATCCAGCTCGAGAGCTTTGCGGCACTGATCGACACTCGATACGGCATCATCCTGTCGATCAAACTCGCGCTCGTGGTTCTCTTGCTGGCACTCGCCGCGCTAAATCGATTTTATCTGACGCCGATCGTCGCCGCCGATCATGAGAACACCGACGCGCTGCGCGGCTCGATCGTGCTCGAATGCGTGCTGGTCGTGGCCATTCTCGGCGTCGTCGCCGGCTGGCGCTTTACGCCGCCGCCGCGCGCGCTCGCTGCCGCGACCGAGACGCCGCTTGCGGTCCATATCCACACCGACAATGCGATGTTCCAGGTGCTGGTTTCGCCGGGCACGGTCGGCAGCAACGGCTTTGTGATGCAACTGATGAACGGCGACGGCAGCCCCCTGATAGCCAAGGAGGCCACGCTGGTCCTCAGCCTGCCCGAGCGCGGCATCGAACCGATGGAGCGGGTGGCTAGTCCGGGCAGCGACGGATCGTGGCACGTTGGCGCCGTGCCGCTGCCCTATCCCGGCCATTGGCACATGCGGATCGAGGCCCTGGTGACGGATTTCCAGAAGACCACACTGGAAGGTGAACTGGATATTCACTGAGGTCAGAAGGCTGTTCCAGGTATTTCTGCCAAAAGCGAATTGTGACGCGTTTGTGTCTCAATCGCCCGCTCCATAAGGGCCGGATAGCCCGAAAACGCCGTAATCAATCCTCCCGAGCCACTGCCCGAGCGGCTTTAGCAGCCCCCAACCCTTGTGTTTTCCGACCCGATCCGGTTTGACTGCTGACCTTCCGCTCCAACCGATTCCTTGAGTGTCCCCATGCGGCTATCGCGGTTTTTTCTGCCCATTCTTAAGGAGAATCCGAAGGAGGCGGAGATCGTATCGCATCGCCTGATGCTGCGCGCCGGCATGATCCGGCAGGAGGCCGCCGGCATCTATGCCTGGCTGCCGCTCGGTTTCCGGGTGCTGAAAAAGATCGAGCAGATCGTGCGCGAGGAACAGGACCGCGCCGGCGCGCTCGAACTGCTGATGCCAACGCTGCAACTGGCTGATCTCTGGCGCGAAAGCGGACGCTACGACGCCTATGGCCCGGAGATGCTGCGCATCACCGACCGGCACAAGCGCGAATTGCTGTACGGGCCGACCAACGAGGAAATGATCACCGAGATCTTCCGCGCTTACGTGAAATCCTACAAAAGTCTGCCGCTCAATCTCTACCACATCCAGTGGAAGTTCCGTGACGAACAACGCCCGCGCTTCGGCGTGATGCGTGGCCGCGAATTCCTGATGAAAGACGCCTATTCCTTTGACATCGACGAGGCGGCGGCTCGCCGTTCCTACAACCGGATGTTCGTCGCCTATTTGCGCACCTTTGCCCGGATGGGATTGAAGGCGATCCCGATGCGCGCCGAAACCGGCCCGATCGGCGGTGATCTCAGCCATGAATTCATCGTGCTCGCCGAGACCGGCGAATCCGAGGTTTATTGCGACAGCGACGTGCTCAATCTGCCGGTCCCTGACGAAAACGTCGACTATGAGGGTGATCTTTCGCCGATCATCAAGCAATGGACCTCGCTCTATGCGGCGACCGAGGACGTTCATGATGCCGCGCGCTTCGACCGCGAAGTGTCGGCGGACAAGAAGGTAAATACCCGGGGCATCGAGGTCGGGCAGATATTCTATTTCGGCACCAAATATTCCGACTCGATGAAGGCCATGGTGGCGGGCGCCGACGGCGCTGACGTCGCGATCCACGGCGGCTCCTATGGTGTCGGCGTTTCGCGGCTGGTGGGTGCGATCATCGAGGCCTGTCATGACGATGCCGGCATCAAATGGCCGGAGGCCGTGGCGCCGTTCAGGGCGACAATCCTCAACCTGAAGCAGGGTGCTGATGACACCGATGCCGCCTGCGAGAAGCTTTATCGCGAGCTCTCGGCCAAAGGCGTCGATGTCCTCTATGACGACACCGATCAGCGGGCCGGCGCCAAATTCGCCGCCGCTGACCTGATCGGCGTTCCCTGGCAGATTCTGGTCGGCCCCAAGGGACTTGCCGAAGGCAAGGTCGAACTCAAGCGGCGCAGCGACGGCATGCGCGAGAATCTAAGCCCGGCCGATGTGCTGGTGCGGCTGAGCGCGTGATTAATTATCCACCGGTGCTGGCCGGGTCATCAGCCACGACGCCACAATTAGCCCGAATCGTGTGAAAATCGATCGATGGATGAAACCATGAGCGAGCCAGTCCGGACCCCACCTTTTGCGCCATTCGAATGGCTGCTGTCTGGGCGCTATTTGCGGGCGCGTCGCAAGGAAGGTTTCATTTCCGTCATCGCCGGCTTTTCCTTTCTCGGCATCATGCTCGGCGTCGCCACACTGATCATCGTGATGGCCGTGATGAACGGCTTCCGCAAGGAACTGCTTGGCAAGATCCTCGGCCTCAACGGGCATCTGCTGGTGCAGCCGCTGGAATCGCCGCTGACCGATTGGAAGGATGTCGCCGATCGTATTAGCCAGGTCAAAGGCATTCGCCTCGCGGCGCCCGTGGTGGACGGGCAGGGACTGGGATCCTCGCCCTTCAACGCGGCGGGCGTATTCATCCGCGGCATTCGCGCCGACGATCTCAACAACCTGACCTCGATTTCCAAGAACATCAAACAGGGCTCGCTGGAAGGATTTGACGACGGGCAGGGCGTCGCGATCGGCCGCCGGCTCGCCGATCAATTGTCGCTGCATGCCGGCGACAGCATCACGCTGGTGTCGCCGAAGGGCGCGGTCACCCCGATGGGCATCACGCCGCGGATCAAGCCGTACAAGATCGTGGCCGTGTTCGAGATCGGAATGTCCGAATATGATTCCAGTTTCGTGTTCATGCCGCTAACGGAAGCGCAGGCCTATTTCAATCGCAACAACGACGTCACAGCGATCGAGGTGTTCACCGACAATCCCGACAAGATCGAGGAATACCGCAAGCTGGTGACCGAGGCGGCCGGCCGGCCGGTGTTTCTGGTGGACTGGCGGCAGCGCAATTCGACGTTCTTCAACGCGCTTCAGGTCGAACGCAACGTGATGTTCCTGATCCTGACCATGATCGTGCTGGTCGCGGCGCTCAATATCGTTTCGGGCCTGATCATGCTGGTCAAGGACAAGGGCAGCGATATTGCGATCCTGCGCACCATGGGCGCCTCGCAGGGCGCCATCATGCGGATCTTCCTGATCACCGGCGCCTCGATCGGCGTGGTCGGCACGCTGACCGGCTTTTTCGTCGGTTTGGTGGTGTGCCTCAACATCGAGACGATCCGGGAATTTCTGTCCTTTGTACTCCGCACCGAATTGTTCTCGCCGGAGCTCTATTTCCTTTCCAAGCTGCCGGCCGAGATCGATTTCGGCGAGACCAGCGCCGTGGTGATCATGGCCCTGACATTGTCCTTCCTCGCCACCCTCTATCCGTCGTGGCGCGCCGCCCGCCTCGATCCCGTCGAAGCGCTGCGGTACGAGTGAGGCAGCGATGGCGCAGGGGACGGAAGATGTACCGGTCGTCTATCTCCACGAGATAAGACGCCAGTACATGCAGGGCGAGAGCACGCTGACGATCCTGGACGGCGCCAAGCTGGCGCTGTGGGCGGGACAGTCGGTGGCGCTGGTCGCTCCGTCGGGCGCCGGCAAATCGACTCTGCTGCATATCGCGGGCCTGCTGGAGACGCCCGACGACGGTGAGGTCTATGTCGGGGGCACCGCGACGTCGGGATTGTCGGATGTCGAGCGCACCCAGATCCGCCGCACCGATATCGGCTTTGTCTATCAATCGCACCGGCTGCTGCCGGAATTCACTGCACTCGAAAACGTCATGCTTCCGCAGATGATCCGCGGCCTGAAACGTGCCGAGACCGTCAAGCGGGCCACCGAAATCCTGGCCTATCTTGGTCTCGGAGAGCGCATCAAGCATCGGCCGGCCGAATTGTCCGGCGGCGAACAGCAGCGCGTCGCGATCGCACGGGCGGTCGCCAATGCGCCACGGGTCCTGTTCGCCGACGAGCCGACCGGCAATCTCGATCCAAACACGGCCGATCACGTTTTCAACGCGCTGATGCAACTGGTCAAGGCAACCCGGGTGGGAATGCTGATCGCGACCCACAATATGGACTTGGCCGGCCGCATGGACCGGCGCGTGTCGCTCGAAGGCGGTCGGGTGATCGAGCTTGAATAGTGGCGCGCTCAATAAGCGTGGCGATAATGCCGCCTCCGCGGATTCCAACTATTTGTGAAACCGTCGCCTGCGAAATAGGGATTGAGGACGCACTGGGCCGCACGACCGGAGGCCGATATCGCGCACTGTCGCAGCGAGAAATATTGGCACTGGAAGTAGCTGGCCGGGCCGTACACATGCAAGCAGACCGGAAAGGCCGGGTCATAGGTCTGGGCTTGCGCTGGCATCGCAACTGCAACCGTTGCAAGAACCAGAGTCGTTAGAACAGCGATGCGCATCGTTGCCTCCTTGTCAGGAATTAACTATCCGGGTCGGTTTCCACAGTGCCCCGTTATGACCGCTTGACTCCTTAGAACGAAAAGGGAACATTGTTCTTCTTATGTTCCATTTTCAGGAGGCGGTAATGCTGAAGATTTTCGTGGAAGAAGCGGCGGCGCTGGCGTCGATCGCGATGTTTGTCGGGATGATCGCGGTCTGGGCGCAGCTGTTCACCCAGCTCTAGAGGTGGGCATGCTGGGGACGCGTGGGGAAAAGCCGGATGGCGGATGCGAACAACGCGTTCGACGTGGACAGCCCCGGCAATGGGCTTCACCATCGCGGGGCGAGTTTGTCATTGAGGCGGCTTAGCGCCAGCAAGGCTGGTACGGCCCGTCCATCCCCGTTCAAAACCTGAGAAACCGCCCGCGACCATGCCCAACGCCGGATTTGTCCATCTCCACGTTCACTCGGCCTATTCGCTGCTGAAGGGCTCGATCAAGATCCAGAAACTGGCGGAACTGGCGAAGGCGGACCGCCAACCGGCGCTGGCGTTGACCGACACCGACAACATGTTCGGCGCGCTAGAATTTTCCGACAAGCTCGCCGCCTACGGTATCCAGCCGATCGTCGGCTGCGAACTGGCGGTCGATTTCGGTGACCAGGACCCGACTGCGCGCAACGCGTTGTCGGCCGGACCGACCCGGATCGTGCTGCTGGCGGCGCGTGAGCGTGGCTACCGCAGCCTGATGCGGTTGAACTCGCGGGCCTTCCTGGAAACGCCGGTCAACCAGACACCGCACATCAGGTTCGATTGGCTGGAGGGCGATGCCGAAGATCTGATCGCTCTGACCGGCGGTCCGGAGGGGCCGATTTCGCTCGCGATCGCAGCCGATCAGGCCGCGCTGGCGGCGACCCGTTGCGATCGGTTGACCAGCGTTTTCGGCGATCGCCTCTACATCGAGTTGCAGCGCCACGGCGTCGAAAAGGAGCGCCGCGCCGAGGCCGGCCTGATCGATCTCGCTTACGCCAAGGGCCTTCCGCTGGTTGCGACCAACGAGCCTTTTTTCGCGACCGCTGACGACTACGAAGCCCATGACGCGCTGCTGTGCATTGCGGGCGGACGGCTGATCGCTGAAACCGACCGCGATCAGCTCACCACTGACCACCGCTTCAAGACCCGCGCCGAAATGGCCGTACTGTTCGCCGACCTCCCGGAGGCTCTGGCGTCGACGGTCGAGATCGCCGAGCGTTGCTCGTTCCGTCCCACCACCCGCAAGCCGATCCTGCCGCGCTTTACGGTCGGCGCCGGCGCCAACGCGGCCGGCGCGCAAAACGACGAAAACGAGGAATTGCGCCGCCAGGCCGAAGAGGGGCTCGCCAACCGGCTCAAGGTGCATGGCCTGTCGCTGGGCACGTCGGAGGAAGACTATCGCGCGCGGCTCGCTTTCGAGATCGATGTCATCACACGCATGAACTATTCGGGTTACTTTCTGATCGTCGCCGACTTCATCAAGTGGGCCAAGGCCGAGGGCATTCCGGTCGGACCAGGCCGCGGCTCGGGCGCCGGTTCGCTGGTCGCCTATGCGCTGACGATCACCGATCTCGATCCGATTCGCTTTGGTCTTCTGTTCGAGCGCTTCCTCAATCCGGAACGCGTGTCGATGCCCGATTTCGACATCGACTTCTGCCAGGATCGGCGCGGCGAGGTGATCGACTACGTGCAGCAGCGCTATGGACGTGATCAAGTGGCGCAGATCATCACTTTCGGTACGCTGCAGGCCCGCGGCGTGTTGCGCGACGTCGGGCGCGTGCTGCAGATGCCTTATGGCCAGGTCGACAAGCTGACCAAACTGGTGCCGCAAAATCCAGCCGCGCCTGTGACCCTGGCGGCCGCGATCGCCAGGCGAACCGAAGCTGCAGGCATTTCGCGACGAGGACCCGGTGGTGGCGCGCGCCTTCGACGTCGCGCAGCGCCTCGAGGGCCTGACCCGGCACGCCTCTACCCACGCCGCCGGCATCGTGATCGCCGATCGTCCGCTCAGCGAACTGGTGCCGCTTTATCGCGATCCCAAATCCGATATGCCGGTGACCCAGTTCAACATGAAATGGGTCGAGCCGGCTGGTCTCGTCAAATTCGACTTTCTCGGGCTGAAGACGCTGACCGTGCTTGATGTCGCAGTCAAACTGCTGAAGCAGCGCAACGTGCATGTCGATCTGACGACACTGCCGCTCGACGACACACCAAGTTATCAGATGCTGGCCAAAGGCGATGTAGTCGGCGTGTTCCAGGTTGAAAGCCAGGGCATGCGCCGGGCGCTAGTCGACATGCGGCCCGATCGCTTCGAGGACATCATTGCGCTGGTGGCGCTTTATCGCCCAGGCCCGATGGCGAACATCCCGACCTATTGCGCCCGTAAGCACGGCGACGAGGAGCCGGAATACCTTCACCCGATGCTCGAGCCGATTTTGAAGGAGACTTTCGGCGTCATCATCTATCAGGAACAGGTGATGCAGATCGCGCAGGTGATGGCCGGCTACTCGCTCGGCGAAGCCGACCTGCTGCGGCGCGCGATGGGCAAGAAGATCCGCGCCGAGATGGAAATGCAGCGCGAGCGCTTCGTGTCGGGCGCGATCGAACGCGGCATTCTGCACGGGCAGGCGGAGACGATTTTCGAGCTGCTCGCGAAGTTCGCCGACTACGGCTTCAACAAGAGCCACGCCGCGGCCTACGCGCTGGTGTCCTATCACACCGCCTACATGAAGGCGCATTACCCGGTCGAGTTCCTGGCGGCGTCGATGACGCTCGATCTCTCCAATACCGACAAGCTGAGCGAGTTTCGCGCCGAAGCGCAGCGGCTCGGCATCAAGGTCGAGGCGCCGTCGGTCACTCGCTCGGGGGCAACCTTCGAGGTCAGCGGCGGCACCATCTTCTACGCGCTCGCGGGTTTGAAGGGAGTCGGCCACCAGGCGGTCGAGCTCATCGTGGAAGCGCGCAAGGACGGGCTGTTCACCTCGCTGGCTGATTTCGCGTCACGGGTTAACCCGCGCGCAATCAACAAGCGCGTCATCGAGAGCCTCGCGGCCGCAGGTGCATTCGACGGGCTCGATTCCAATCGCGCCCGGGTGTTTGCCGGCGCCGAAGCGATCCTGGCGGCCTGCCAGCGCAGCCATGAGGCCGCGACCATGGGCCAGAACGACATGTTCGGCGGCGCCGCCGATGCGCCGACCATCATGCTGCCGCAGGTCGAGCCATGGCTGCCCGCCGAACGGCTGCGGCGCGAATATGACGCGATCGGCTTCTTCCTGTCCGGCCATCCGCTCGACGACTACGCGACCGTGCTCAAGCGTCTGCGGGTGCAGTCCTGGGCGGAGTTTTCCCGCGCGGTAAAAACCGGCGCGACCGCGGGAAAAGTCGCGGCGACGGTGGTGTCGCGGATGGAGCGGCGCACCAAGACCGGTAACAAGATGGGCATCATGGGGCTGTCCGATCCGACCGGCCATTTCGAGGCCGTGCTGTTTTCCGAAGGGCTCGCGCAATATCGCGATGTGCTGGAGCCGGGGGCTGCGGTGTTGCTGCAACTCGGGGCCGAATTGCAGGGCGAGGATGTGCGGGCGAGGGTGCTGCACGCCGAACCGCTGGATGACGCCGCCGCCAAAACCCAGAAAGGTTTGAGGATCTTCGTGCGCGATACCAAACCGCTGGAATCGATCGCCAGGCGTCTCAATATGCCGGAGGCTGCGGCTCCAGGCGGGGCCGCGCGCGCCGCGCCGCAGCCAAAACCGGCAGGTCCGGCCGGCGCCGATGGCGACGTATCGCTGGTCATGATGCTCGATCTCGAAACCGAAGTCGAAATGAAGCTGCCTGGCCGTTTCAAGGTCTCGCCCCAGATCGCCGGCGCCATCAAGGCGGTAGCGGGCGTCGTGGACGTGCAGACGCTGTAGTCGGGAATTGTGAATTCATGCATATCCGGCGGCAAGGTTTGCCCAATGAGTTCTCAAAAGGCGACGTCGGAAAGTAATTTCGGCTGATCGGAACCGGTGCATCGAGAACCGTCGGCCATCGTGCACAATGGCTGAGTTTCCGACCGACGGCATCTCAGATTGAGAAGCGCGGATGCTGCATCTGAGGCGGCACTATTGGTTCCTGTTGCAACTTAACCGTGCTTCTGCTTACTCGGCCGCGGGGACTCAATGGCTTGGGGGCGTGATGTTTCGGCGTGGAGTTGTGTGGGCCGTGGCTGCGATGATTTTGTCCGGCTGCGTGAGTGATCAGGTGGGGACTGATTATGCGACCGTCGTGCAGAAGGTCGGACCGCCGAAAGCGGGGCTATCGCGCATCGTGGTTCTTCAGGAAAAGCGCAACGGGCTGAGCATGGCCATTTGCGCCTGCGACATGAAGATCGATGGCGAGTCGATCGGCAAGGTGATGGTCGGGAGGTATGCCTATGCCGATGTGCCCGCGGGTCGGCATCAACTCGTCGCCGCAGAAGTGTTGTTTCCGGGCGAGACGGCGCGTGACTTTGCCACGGTATCCGGCCGTACCTATTATTTTCTGATCAAGTCCAGCGAGCGGCACGATGCGATCACCGGTGGCGTCGGATCATGGGCGGGCTTGTCGGGCGCGGCGGCGGCATCTGTCGTTACGTCCGGCAGTCCGAATACAGGACCAGCCGAGCTTTATCCGCTGGATGAGCCGACCGCGCGCATCATGCTCGCTGAGCTGCAATTGGCACAATAGGGTCGGCTGGCCGGCACGAGCAGCGGCCCGCCTAAGACAGCATCGGGTCGCATTCGGAGATGAAAATGGCCCCGAATCCGACCCATTTTCCTTGCTTCCTTGCGAAATCCAGCTATATACCGCGCCATCTCACACGGAAACATGGCTCAAAAGGCCGTCCGGTGGCAACCGGGCCATAAGGCTCGTTTGCTCACACGTTTCCGGAGGAACCAACCGGAGAACTGACACGATGGCGCTACCCGATTTCTCTATGCGTCAGCTGCTTGAAGCTGGCGTGCACTTTGGCCACCAATCGCACCGCTGGAATCCGAAGATGGCGGATTACATTTTCGGTGCCCGCAACAACATCCACATCATCGATCTCGCCCAGACCGTGCCGCTGCTGCATCGCGCGCTGCAGGCCGTCAGCGATACCGTCGCCAAGGGCGGCCGTATCCTGTTCGTCGGTACCAAGCGACAGGCGCAGGACGGCATCGCGGAAGCCGCCAAGCGTTCGGCGCAATATTTCGTCAATTCTCGCTGGCTCGGCGGCACGCTGACCAACTGGAAGACGGTATCGGGCTCGATCAAGCGGCTGCGCCAGCTCGAGGAGATGCTCGGCACCGGCGAGAGCGCGCAGTACACCAAGAAAGAGCGCCTGACCCTGCAGCGCGAGCGCGACAAGCTCGACCGTTCGCTCGGCGGCATCAAGGACATGGGCGGTCTGCCCGACATGATCTTCGTGATCGACACCAACAAGGAAGACATCGCGATCGCCGAGGCGCGGCGGCTCAATATTCCTGTCGCCGCCATCGTCGATACCAATTCGGATCCGAAGGGCATCACCTACGTCGTGCCGGGCAATGACGACGCCGGCCGTGCGATCTCGATGTACTGCGATCTGGTCGCGCGTGCGGCCATCGACGGCATTTCGCGTGCGCAGGGCGACTCCGGTATCGATATCGGCGCCTCGGCGCATCCGGTCCGCCAGGAAATTCCGGCTACCCCGCAGCCTGCCGGCTTCCAGGGCCTCGCTGGTCCGCGCGGCGCGGCCGACGACCTCAAGAAGCTTACCGGCGTGTCCGGCGCGATCGAAAAGAAGTTCAACGACCTCGGCATCTTCCATTACTGGCAGCTCGCCGAACTCGATCACGATACGGCGCACAAGATTGGTGAAGAGGTCGGACTTCCGAGTCGGGCCGATGGCTGGGTCGCCCAGGCCAAGGCGATGACCGCCGAAGCCGAGTAACGTCAAGCGTTGGCCGGACTTGTTCCGGCCGCCACTCTCAATCGATCGAATTGCTGAAGGTGGATGGCGGCGTGGCCCGAAGCCACGCCGTGGCCGCCCTGACAGGCAAAGGATTGCAACAATGACAACGATCACAGCGGCGATGGTCAAGGACCTTCGTGAGTCCACCGGCGCCGGCATGATGGATTGCAAGGCCGCGCTCACCGAAAGCGGCGGTGACATGCAGGCGGCCCAGGACTGGCTGCGCAAGAAGGGATTGTCGAAGGCCGCGAAGAAGGCCGGCCGCGTTGCAGCCGAAGGCCTGATCGGCGCCGTCACCAAGGGCACCAAGGGCGTCGTCGTCGAAGTCAATTCCGAAACCGACTTCGTGGCGCGCAATGAGCAGTTCCAGGGGTTGGTCAAGATGATCGCCCAGGTCGCGCTCGACGTCGGCGCCGATGTCGAGAAGATCAAGGCGGCCAAGGTCGGGGCGGTTACCGTCGAGACTGCGATTTCGGATGCCATCGCCACCATCGGCGAGAATATGACATTGCGCCGTACGGCCTCGCTGGAGGTCAGCAAGGGCGTAGTATCGAGCTATATCCACAATGCGGTCATCGACGGCGCCGGCAAGATGGGCGTCATCGTTGCGCTGGAGTTGGCCGGCAAGGCCGATGAACTGGCCGCTCTCGGGCGCCAGCTTGCGATGCATGTCGCCGCCGCCAACCCGCAGGCGCTGGATCCGGCCGGGCTCGATCCCGCCGTCGTAAAGCGTGAGAAGGACGTTCTGGCCGACAAATACCGCCAGCAAGGCAAGCCCGAAAACGTGATCGAAAAGATCGTCGAGTTCGGTCTGAAGACCTACTACAAGGAGGTCTGCCTGCTGGAGCAGGCCTTTATCCACGACGAAAAGGGCAAATCGGTCGCCCAGGCCGTAAAGGAAGCTGAGGGCAAGATCGGCGCGGCTGTGAAGATCACCGGATTTGTGCGCTATGCTCTCGGCGAGGGAATCGAAAAGCAGGAATCCGATTTCGCCGCCGAGGTCGCCGCGGCCAGCGGCAAGAAGTAACTCGCGGATCGGTTCTTTCCGGTGCGGGTCATTCGGGCAATGACGCCGGAAGCCGCGCGGGCTTGAGGAGAGCGAACGCATCATGGCTGAGCCGGTCTATCGTCGCGTGGTGATCAAGCTCTCGGGCGAATATCTCGCCGGCTCCCAGTCGTTCGGCATCGACCAACCCACCGTCGACCGCGTCGCCGGCGACCTGATCGCAGCCCGGCAACTGGGCAGCGAGGTCGCGGTCGTGGTCGGTGGCGGCAACATCGTCCGAGGCGTCGAAGTCTCTTCGCGCGGCGTCTCGCGCCCGACCGGCGACACCATGGGCATGCTTGCCACCGTGATGAACTGCCTGGCGCTGGAAGCTGCGATCGAACGCAAGGGCACACCCGCCCGGACGCTATCTGCGTTCGTGATGCCTCAGATCTGCGAACTGTTCACCCGCAGCACTGCGCATAAATACCTCGCCAAGGGCCGGATCGTGCTGCTCGGCGGCGGAACCGGCAATCCGTTTTTCACGACCGACACCACGGCGGTGCTGCGGGCCGCCGAGATCGGCGCCGAGGCGGTACTGAAAGCCACCAACGTTGATGGCGTCTACAGCGCTGACCCGAAAAAAGACCCGTCGGCGACCCGATTTGACCGTTTGACGCATTCACAAGCGATCGAGGGCGATTACAAGGTGATGGACGCGACCGCATTCGCGCTTGCCCGCGAAACCTCGCTGCCTATCATCGTATTCTCGATCGGCGAACCGGGGTCGATCAGTGCGATCCTGCGCGGTGCCGGCCGCGGTACTATCGTCGCCGGCTGATAGGCCGGCCAGCCATACGACCGCAAAGCCGGCAAAGGGCGGCGGCGGGTTGGTCTTTTATGAGGAGGGGAGAAGCATCATGCCCACACCTGGTTTCGACATCAATGAATTGAAGCGCCGGATGCAGGGCTCGACCCAATCGTTTAAGCACGAACTGGGGGGCTTGCGAACCGGGCGTGCTGCGGCTTCGATGCTGGAGCCGGTCCAGGTCGAGGCCTATGGCAGCCATATGCCGCTCAATCAGCTCGCCACCATCAGCGTGCCGGAGCCGCGCCTGCTCTCGGTGCAGGTCTGGGACAAGTCGATGGTCAAGGCGGTGGAGAAGGCGATCGTGGATTCCAACCTCGGGTTGAGTCCTGCCACCGAAGGACAGGTGCTGCGACTGCGAATTCCCGAACTCAACGAGGAGCGCCGCAAGGAGCTGGTGAAGGTGGCGCATAAATACGCCGAGGCGGCCAAGGTCGCGGTGCGCCATGTCCGCCGCGACGGTCTGGATACCGTCAAGAAGCTTGAGAAAAATCACGAGATTTCCGAGGACGATCAGGAGCGCCTGGCCGCCGACGTGCAGAAGGCGACCGACGGCGCGATTTCGGAAATCGATCAGTTGCTGGCGGCCAAGGAAAAGGAAATCCTCACCGTCTAGTGTTACTTTTGTTTGATGCGTTTTCTGCGCGGAATAAGTCTACGCCATCTGCGTAACTTGATTGCGATGCCAGCGATATCTATCTCGCGCGAAAACGCGACAGGGAACAAGTAATGTCGAATGCCGCCCCCGCCACTGAAGGACCGGATCGATCCGACGGTCCGCTGCATGTGGCCATCATCATGGACGGGAATGGCCGCTGGGCGGCGGCTCGCGGCCTTCCGCGCGCCGAGGGCCATCGCCGGGGCGTCGAAGCCTTGCGCCGCGTGGTTCGTGCGGCGTCCGAACTGGGCATTCTGCATTTGACGATTTTCTCCTTCAGCTCGGAGAACTGGTCGCGGCCGGCGACCGAGATCGGGGATCTGTTCGGCCTGCTCCGGCGCTTCATCCGCAACGATCTGGCGACCTTGCATCGCGACGGCGTGCGGGTCCGCGTGATCGGTGAACGCGCCGGATTGGAGCCGGACATCTGCGCGTTGCTGAACGAAGCCGAGGAACTGACCCGCGCCAATAGGCGGCTCAATCTCATCGTCGCTTTCAACTACGGCTCGCGTCAGGAAATCGCCAATGCAGCGCAACGGTTGGCGCGCGAGGTCGCAGAGGGAAGGCGCGACCCTTCGTCGATCGACGCCGACGCGCTTGGTCAATATCTTGATGCGCCCGACATTCCCGACCCCGACCTGATCATTCGCACCAGCGGCGAGCAGCGGCTGTCGAATTTTCTGATGTGGCAGGCAGCCTATAGCGAACTGGTGTTCGTGCCGATCCACTGGCCGGATTTCGACAAGGCCGCGCTTGAAGGGGCAATCGCCGAATACGCCAGGCGGGAGCGCCGCTTCGGCGGTCTGGCCGCGAAAACCGGATCGTGACCGAGGGCGAAGCCGCGCCGGCGGCGATAGGAGCACCCGGCACGCGTAACCTGAGGACGCGCATTATCGCGGCTCTGGTGCTTGCCCCATCAGCCATTGCGATCGCGTATGTCGGTGGCTGGCTCTGGGCCGCGTTGGCGACGCTGGCTGCCATCGGCCTCTATGTCGAATGGCTGGCCATCGTGGGTGAAGCACGCCGGATCGGCGTCGTCGCATCGGGCGTTGCGGCGCTGGCATTGGCCGGGATCGTCCTTCCGCTTCAACTCGCTCTCGTCGCTTTGCTTTTCGGTCTGCTGGCCGTAGCTGCGCTAACGCCGGAACGGCGGATCTGGACCACAACGGGATTTATCTACGCAGCCGCCGCTGAACAGGCCTCGATCCTGCTGCGGTCCGATCCGATCGCGGGTTCGACGGCGTTGATGCTGGTGTTTCTTGTGGTGTGGGTGACCGATATCGGCGGTTATTTCGCTGGCCGCGGCTTTGGCGGCCCGAAATTGTGGCCGCGGGTCAGTCCCAACAAGACCTGGGCTGGCGCTCTTGGCGGCTTTGCCGCAAGCATCGCGGTCGCTACCGGTTTCGCCGCATTCGGCCTCGGCAAAATCGGCCCGATGCTGCTATTGGGCTCGATTCTGTCGATTGTCTCGCAGCTTGGCGACCTGTTTGAATCGGCCGTGAAACGGCGTTTCGGGGTGAAGGATTCAAGCCATATCATCCCTGGCCATGGCGGGTTATTGGATCGGCTTGATGGATTCGTCGCCGCCGTGGTGCTGGCGGCGATTTTCGGGTTTTTGCGGCGCGGCGCGGATGGTATCGGCAGCGGCCTTATGATGTGGTGACGATATGAGCGCAGTTCCGTTGCGTAACAACAAGGCCGCGGTTTCCGCCGCCCGTTCCGTGTCCGTCCTCGGCGCCACCGGCTCGATCGGCGACAGCACCATGGATTTGCTGCGCGGTGCGCCCGAGCGCTATCAAGTCGAAGCCCTGACCGCCAATTCCAACGTCGCGGCGCTGGTGAAACTGGCAAAAGAGTTCAACGCGCGCTTCGCCGCAATCGCCGACCCTGACCTCCTGAAAGATTTGCAGGACGGCTTGAGCGGGACCGGCACCGAGTGCGGAGCAGGCGAGAGTGCGATTATCGAAGCTGCCGCCCGCCCGGCCGATTGGGTGATGGCCGCCGTCAGCGGCGCCGCCGGACTAAAGCCCGCGCTGGCGGCCGTCGACCGCGGCGCCACCGTGGCGCTGGCGAACAAGGAATGTCTGGTCTGTGCGGGCGATTTTTTCATGCAGCGCGCGGTCTCGACCGGGGCCTGCATCCTGCCAGCCGACTCCGAGCACAACGCGCTCTTTCAGGCCCTTGGTTCCGGCAATCGCGAGGAACTGGTTCGCGTCATCATCACGGCCTCAGGCGGCCCGTTCCGAACCTGGGACAGCGCCGATATCGAACAGGCGACGTTGGCGCAAGCGCTGAAACATCCGAACTGGAGCATGGGCCAGAAGATCACGATCGATTCCGCGTCGATGATGAACAAGGGGCTTGAGGTCATCGAAGCCTCGTATCTGTTTGGCCTGACGCCGGATGAGATCGACGTGTTGGTGCATCCGCAGTCGATCGTCCACGGCATGGTTGAATTTTCGGACCGTTCCGTTGTCGCGCAACTGGGCGCGCCCGACATGCGTATCCCGATTGCGCATTGCCTCGGATGGCCCAATCGCATCGTCGGACCTTCCGCCCGGCTCGATCTCGCCAAGATCGGACAATTGACGTTCGAGGCACCCGATTTCGATCGTTTTCCGGCACTGAAGCTGGCCTATGACGCACTGCGCACCGGCCGCGGCGCAACCACGGTGTTCAACGCGGCCAACGAGGTCGCGGTGGCGGCTTTCATCGCCGGCAAGATCAGATTCGGCGCCATCGCGAGGCTGGTCGAAGCGACGATGAATGCCTGGGTTCGTTCCGGCAATCTGGCGCCGTTAAGTTCCGCGGACGACGCTATTGCCGTTGACCATAACGCACGAAATAGTGCTGCCACCCTCTTGCCTCAAATTGCCGCAAAGGCATCCTAGAGCGTTGGGGGCGGAGCCGGCTGGCTGCGCGATGAGGGGAACTAGATGTCTGAATTTTTTCTTCATAGTTTCAATACGTTGAGCCATGGGCTCATCGGTTACATCGTCCCCTTTCTGTTTGTCCTGACCATTGTCGTTTTCTTCCATGAACTCGGGCATTTCCTGGTGGCCCGCTGGGCCGGCGTAAAGGTCTTAACATTCTCGCTGGGCTTCGGTCCCGAACTCGTCGGCTTCAACGACCGCCATGGCACGCGGTGGAGGATTTCGGCGGTTCCGCTCGGCGGCTATGTCAGGTTTTTCGGCGACGACAGTGAGGCCTCGACGCCGTCCGCCGAAGCGCTGGCCAGCATGACCGACGAAGAGCGGGCGGGCAGTTTCCATCACAAGAAAGTCGCACCGCGCGCGGCGATCGTCGCCGCCGGTCCGATCGCCAATTTCATTCTGGCGATCGTGATTTTCGCCGGCCTGTTTACCTTTTTCGGCAAACCGAACATGTCGGCGCGAGTCGACAAAGTTGAAGTCGGAAGTGCCAGCGGCAACGGCCGGCTTCCAGGTCGGCGACGTGGTGACGGCGATCGACGGTCAATCGATCGAAAACTTCTCCGATATGCAGCGGATTGTCAGCGTCCGCGCCGGTGAACAATTGTCGTTTGCCGTCAAGCGCGGCGATTCCATCCTGCAATTGCAAGGCACGCCCGAACTCAAGAAAGTGAAAGATCCGTTCGGAAATGAGCACCGGCTCGGCGTGCTGGGAATCAGTCGGCAGTCAATGCCCGGAGACGTTGCTACCGAGCGCGTCAATCCGGCTACCGCCCTTTGGCTTGGCGTCAAGGAAACCTGGTTCGTGATCGACCAGACGATGTCCTATATCGGCGGCGTCTTCACCGGGCGGGAGGCTGCCGACCAGGTCGGTGGACCGTTACGGATCGCCCAGATTTCGGGGCAGGTTGCCACGATTGGCATGGCGGCTCTGATCCATTTGGCGGCGGTGCTGTCGATCTCGATCGGGCTGTTGAACCTGTTTCCGGTGCCGCTGCTCGATGGCGGTCATCTTTTGTTCTATGCGGTTGAGGCCATTCGGGGCCGGCCGTTGTCGGATCGGGCCCAGGAGATGGGGTTTCGCATCGGGCTGGGTTTGGTGCTGATGTTGATGGTGTTTGCCACCTATAACGACATCCTGCATCTGGCTGCCTCATAAGGCCTTATTGTGCCTTATTTGGAAGGCGTGGCCGATAGGCAACGTCTTGGAATGAAAATGAAATTGCACCGCAATAGGGCGTTTGCGGCCTTGTCAAAATTGTCTACAAGCGACGCAGCAAACGAGAATCGGCCGGTTCGCGGGGTACGATTCGGCATCGGAATGACAAGGGCGCGTTGCGCATGAATTTTGGAATGCGAGTGCGGGGAGGCTTGGTTGCTGCCCTGATTCTGATCGCCACGCCGGTCGCCGCCTCGATGGCGGCCATGCTTGCGTCTTCCCCGGCCGCCGCCCAGACCGTTTCGACGATTCAGGTCGAAGGCAACCGCCGCGTCGAAATCGAAACCATCCGCTCCTATTTCAAGCCCGGTCCCGGAGGTCGTCTCGACCAGGGTGCGATCGATGACGGCTTGAAAGCGTTGATCGCAACGGGCCTGTTCCAGGATGTAAGGATCAGCAATGTCGGCGGTCATCTGCTGGTAACCGTGGTCGAAAATCCGGTGATCGGCCGCGTTGCCTTCGAGGGTAACAAGAAAGTCAAGGACGAGCAGCTTTCAGGAGAAGTACAGTCCAAGCCGCGTGGAACCTTTTCCCGGCCAATGGTTCAGGCCGACGCCGAACACATCGCCGAAATCTATCGCCACAACGGCCGCTACGACGTTCACGTCAACCCCGAGATCATCGAGCAGCCCAACAACCGCGTCGATCTCGTTTTCGAGATTACCGAGGGCACGAAAACCGGCGTCAAGCAGATCGAGTTCATCGGCAACAATGCTTATTCGTCGTATCGCCTCAAGGACATCATCAAGACCCACGAATCAAACTTCCTCAGTTTCCTCGGCGGCAACGACGTCTACGATCCGGACCGCATCGAGGCCGACCGCGACCTGATTCGCCGCTACTATCTCAAGCACGGCTTTGCCGACGTCCAGGTGGTGGCCGCATTGACCGAGTACGACCCGGAGAGAAAGGGCTTCCTCGTCACCTTCAAGATCGAGGAAGGTCAGCAGTACCGGGTTGCGTCGGTCAATTACGCATCCGGCATCGCCACGCTAGACGGAAATACGCTCGCCAGCTTCTCGCAGGTTTATGTCGGCTCTCTCTACAACGCCGAAGCGCTTGAGAAGTCAGTCGAGAACATGCAAATCGAGGCTTCGCGCCGCGGCTATGCCTTTGCGGTCGTGAAGCCGCGCGGCGATCGCAATTTTGACGCGCATACCGTTTCCATCACCTTCGCCATTGATGAAGGTCCGCGGGTCTACATCGAACGCATCAATGTCCACGGCAACACCCGAACCCGCGACTATGTGATTCGCCGCGAGTTCGATATTTCCGAAGGCGATGCGTACAATCGCGCGCTGGTCGATCGCTCCGAGCGCCGCCTGAAAAATCTCGATTTCTTCAAGTCCGTGAAAATCACGACCGAACCCGGATCGTCGAGCGATCGCGTGATTCTCAACGTCGAACTCGAGGAGAAGTCCACCGGCGACTTCTCGATATCCGGGCGGCTATTCGACCACCGACGGTGCGTTGGCCGAAGTCAGCATTTCGGAACGCAACTTCCTGGGTCGCGGCATGTACGCCAAGGCCGCGGTTACCTATGGTCAGTATGCGCGCGGCGTTTCGCTGTCGTTTGTCGAACCTTATCTGCTGGACTATCATGTCGCAGGCGGCCTCGACGTGTTCTATCGCGAGCAACTGCCCAACAACTATATTTCGTACGGCACCAAGACCATCGGGTTCTCTCCGAGATTGGGCTTCAGTCTGCGCGAGGATTTGTCGCTGCAGCTTCGCTATTCGCTCTACGAGCAAGAGATTACGCTGCCGACGGCGCTCGACAATTGTAACAACCTGATTTCGGGCGGCAACAAGCCGTTCTTCCCGACGCCGGCCTATATCAATCAGGTGCTTGGCGGCGTCGATCCCACAGGCAACACGCAGGCCGGTTTGCTTCCGGGCTGTCTGGGTGACGGCGAGTCCTCGTTGCCGGTCCGGCAGGAACTGGCCAATGGTGCGGCCTGGACCTCCGCGGTCGGCTATTCGCTGGACTACAATACGCTCGACAACAACAAGAACCCGACGGACGGCTTGTTGATCGACTGGAAGCAGGACTTCGCCGGCCTTGGTGGCAATGTCAGCTACCTGAAATCGGCGATCGATGCGAAGTACTACACGCCGCTGGTCGCTGATATCGTCGGGTTGATTCACCTTCAGGGCGGCATGCTCAACCAGGTCGGCAACAACCAGCTTCGCATGCTCGACCAGTTCCAGATGGGACCGAACCTCGTTCGTGGCTTTGCTCCCAACGGCATCGGTCCGCGCGATCTGACCTTCTTGCCGTACACTGGCACCGGGGGCGACGCTCTGGGCGGTACCAAATATTGGGGAGCTTCGGCTGAACTGCAGATGCCGTTCTGGTTCCTTCCCAAGGAAGTGGGCCTTAAGGGTGCCGTCTATGCCGACGCCGGTTCGCTATGGGGCTATCAGGGACCGACGACATGGGCCCAGACCGGTGAAATCAACGGCTTGGTCAATGGCAACCCGTGCAGGTGCGGCATGGTCTACGATGACACTAACCTCGTCCGTAGCTCGGTCGGTGTCGGCCTGATTTGGGCGTCGCCGTTCGGTCCGCTGCGCTTCGACTACGCGATCCCGATCACCAAGGGCAAATACGACGTCGTACAGGAATTCAGGTTCGGCGGCGGAACGTCGTTCTGAGTTTGACCGCGGGCGGGCCGCGGCGGGTGGAATGGAGCAGCCTACATTTTTCGAACAGCCTCCTGTGTCGACGCTGGCCGATATAGCCGCGTTGACCGGGGCGTATCTGGTCGACGCCTCGCGCGGAAGCCAGCCGGTCAAGGGCCTGGCATCGCTCGATGAGGCCGGCCCGCAGCACCTGACCTTTTTCGATAATCTGAAATATGCCGATCAGCTTGCCGCGACCAAGGCAGGCGCTTGCCTGGTCAGCGCGCGATTCGAGGCCTCCGTTCCCGCCCATGTGGCGGTGCTGCGGGCGAACCAGCCATTCCGCGATTTCGTCAAGGTTGCCCGTAAGTTTCACAACGACGCGCTACGCCCGCAATCCTGGTTCGGCGTTTCCGGGATTGCGCCTTCCGCGATCATCGATCCGAGCGCGCGTCTGGAAGATGGCGTGATTGTCGATCCCCTGGCGGTGATCGGCCCCAATGTCGAAATCGGCACCGGAACGGTGATCGGCGCGGCTGCTGTGATCGGAGCCGATGTCCGGATCGGCCGGGACTGCAATGTCGGGGCGCACTGCGCGATTCAGTGCGCGCTGATCGGCGATAACGTGCTGATTCACCCCGGCTGCAGCATCGGACAGGACGGCTACGGCTTCGTCTTTTTCGGCGTCGATGGCCATTTGAAGGTACCGCAAACCGGCCGCGTCCTGATCCAGAACAATGTGGAGGTGGGTGCGGGAACCACGATCGACCGCGGCAGCTTGCGCGATACCGTGATCGGGGAAGGCACCAAAATCGACAATCAGGTCCAGATCGGCCACAATGTGACGATTGGCAGGCATTGCCTGCTTGCGGCCCAGATCGGCCTCGCGGGCAGCCTGACGATCGGTGACAATGTTGCGCTAGGGGCCAAGGTCGGAATCAACAATCACCTTCACATCGGCGATGGCGCTCAGGTTACAGGGATGAGCGCGGTAAAGGACGACATTCCAGCCAATGGCCGTTGGGGTGGATATTTTGCAAAACCAACCAAGCAATGGTTCAGGGAAATCGTTGCGGTCGAACGTCTGGTGCGGGACAACGCGGCCAACCCAAAGGGCGAGGGGCAGGAGTAATGGCGGAGGAGTCACCGGTCAAATTCGAGCTCGTGGATATCAACGACATCCTCAAGACGCTGCCACACCGCTATCCGATGCTGCTGATCGACCGCGTGATCAAGATCCGGGCCGACTACAGCGGCATCGGAGTCAAGAATGTTACGTACAACGAGCCGCCGTTTCTCGGTCATTTCCCGGATCGGCCGGTCTATCCCGGCGTGATGATGATCGAAGCCATGGCGCAGACCGCCGGCGTGATCGGCATCAAATCGGTTGAAGGCACCGAGAAGCCGCGCGCGGTTTATTTCCTGACCATCGACAAATGCAAATTCCGCAAACCCGTGATGCCCGGCGATACCGTCGAATATCATATGACGAGCCTCGGCAGGCGAAACACCATGTGGTGGTTCCACGGCAAGGCCAAGGTCAACGGCGTCACCATGGCGCAAGCCGATGTCGGTGCCATGCTGACCGATTGACGGCGCTCGAGATCAAGGCATCGAGAGCATTTGCATCGGCTGCGGAAAGCCCAGGGCTGGTCTCTAGTCCTTGTCGGAAAGCGATCTCGGGTTTTTCGGATTTTCGGGCCAAGGCATTGAAATACAGGGTAATCAGACGTCACTGGACACTGCCTTTGTGCCGGGCTAACCAGCGCAAAACCCGGCATATTCACCGTCACCCGCGACCGTCTTTACCAGGCGCATCCTCCCAAGCGCATCTTTCAACAAGCGTAGCTGGCTGGCATCGGACCACTCGATGAGCACGATCGACCCCACCGCGCGGATCGAAGATGGCGCCGTGATCGGCGAGGGTGCCACGATCGGCCCTTATTGCGTCATTGGGCCTCACGTCGTGATCGGGGCGAACTGCAAGCTGATTGCGCATGTGCACGTTACCGCGCAAACCACCGTCGGCGAAGGCTGCATCATCTACCCCTTCGTTTCGTTGGGCACGCCGCCGCAGGCTCTCAGCTATCGCGGCGAACTTACCAGGCTTGAGATCGGACGGGACTGCACCATCCGCGAGCAGGTCACCATTAACGCGGGTTCGGCTGGCGGCGGCGGAGTCACCCGGGTCGGGGATCGCGGTTACTTCATGAATTGCGCCCATGTTGGTCACGATTGCCAGGTCGGCAATGACGTAATCTTTGCCACCTCGGCCACGTTGGGCGGACATTGCGAGATCGGCGATTTTGTTTTCATCGGTGGCTTGTCGGCGGTGCATCAACGCACCCGGATCGGGCCGCAGGCGATGATCGGCGGCGTCTGCGGCGTGCGCGGCGACGTGATCCCGTTCGGGCTCGTCAACGGCCAGTATGCGATCCTCGAAGGTCTCAATATCGTCGGCATGAAGCGGCGGAACTTCACCCGGGAAAGGCTGGCGACGGTGCGCTCATTCTATCAGAAACTGTTTCACGGACCGGGCATCTTTGCCGAACGTCTGAGTGCGGTGCAGCCGATGGCCAAGGACGATCCCGCGATTGGAGAAATTCTCGCGTTCATCGGCGGCGGCGCGCATCGGGCGCTGTGCCTTCCGGCCGACAATCGCAACGGGCAGCGACATTAGGGCCACGGCGCCATGACCAGCAAGGCTCTGGAAATTTCATCGCCGATCGGCCTGGTCGCGGGGGGCGGCACGATGCCATTCGCGGTTGCGGACTCGCTGGTCGCAAGGGGAATCAGTCCTGTCCTGTTCGCCTTGCGCGGAGCCTGCGATCCCGCAGGAGTGCAACGCTTCCGCCACCACTGGATCTCGGTCGGCCAGCTTGGCAGGGCGATGCGGCTGTTTCGCAGCGAGAATTGCCGCGATCTTGTCTTCATCGGCACTTTGGTGCGCCCGGCACTATCTGAAATCCGGCTCGACTGGGGCACGCTCCGCGTCCTCGGCCGCGTGCTGGCAGCATTCCGGGGCGGCGACGATCATCTGCTGTCCGGCATCGGCGGCGTTCTCGAACAGGATGGCTTCCGGATGGTCGGGATCAAGGACGTTGCGCCCGACCTGCTGATGCCCGACGGCTGCCTGACCCGGATAACGCCCGATCGGAACGCCAGCGCCGATATCGCGCTCGGGCGCGATGTGCTGTCGGCGCTTAGCCCCTACGACATCGGTCAGGCCGTGGTCGTAATCGACGGTCACGTGATTGGCGTGGAGGACATCGAAGGCACCGACGGCTTGCTGGCGCGTGTGGCACGGCTGCGCAGCGAGGGACGCATTCGCGCCGAGGCTCGGCGCGGTGTGCTGGTGAAGGCGCCCAAGCAAGGGCAGGACCTGCGCTTTGATCTGCCGACCGTCGGAGTACGGACCGTTGAAGGCGCCTCCGGCGCCGGACTTGCCGGCATTGCGATTGCTGCCGGCAATGCCATCGTGGCCGAGCCGCAGGCGATGATCGAGGCGGCCGATGCCGCCGGCGTTTTCGTGATCGGCCTATCCGCGTGATGCAGGCGCGCGCAACCGCCGACGTGGCGCGAAACATCTTCCTGATCGCAACGGAAGAGTCGGGCGACCGGCTGGGCGCCAATCTGATGAAGGTGCTGCGCCAGCGCCTGGGCGGCGCGGTCCGCTTCGAGGGAGTTGGCGGCCGATCGATGGCGCGTGAAGGCTTGGCGTCGCTGTTTCCGATCGAAGAGCTGTCGATCGTGGGATTGTCGGGTGTGGTGAGGCAATTGCCGAAGATCCTGCGCTTGATTGGCCAGACTACCGATGCCGTGATGCAAACCGCGCCCGACGCTCTCGTGATCATCGATAGCCCGGATTTCACCCATCGGGTTGCCCGGCGCGTGCGCGCCCGCGATGCATCGATTCCGATCATCGACTATGTCTCGCCGTCAGTTTGGGCATGGCGGCCCGGCCGGGCGCGCGCGATGCGTCGCTATGTCGATCACGTGCTTGCGCTGCTGCCGTTCGAGCCGGACGCGTACCGCCGTCTGCATGGACCGCCCTGCAGCTACGTCGGCCATCCCCTGATCGAGCAGATTGCGACGTTGCGGCCGGATCGCAGCGAGCAGGCGCGCCGGATTGATGCGCCGCCGGTGCTGTTGGTGCTGCCGGGAAGCCGCCGTAGCGAAATCGGGCACCATATGGCGGCTTTCGGCGCGACGCTCGGCCGGTTGCAGGCGCAAGGCACGGCCTTCGAATCCGTGCTGCCGACCATGCCGCATTTGCAACAGGCGGTTGACGAGGCGCTCAAGAGCTGGCCGGTGCAACCGCGCGTCGTGATCGGCGAGCAAGACAAGAAAGCGGCATTTCGGGTGGCGCACGCTGCGCTGGTAAAGTCAGGAACGGTGACGCTGGAGCTTGCGCTATCGGGCGTGCCGATGGTCGCGGCCTATCGGGTTGGCAGCGCGGAGGCGTGGGTTCTGCGCCGCGCCATCAACACCTCATCGATCATCCTCGCCAACCTCGTGATCGGCGAGAACGTCGTGCCGGAATTCGTGCAGCAGGATTGCACACCGGAAAAACTCCTTCAGCCGCTCGGCGACATTCTCTCGGATTCACCGTTACGACGGCGGCAGAGCGAAGCCTTTGCACGGCTCGACGCCATCATGTCGACCGGCGACCAGCCGCCCAGTGTACGCGCCGCCGACATTGTGCTGTCGACGATGCGGAAATCCAGGCGCGCGAACTAACGGGGAATACCAAAAGGCCGGGCGTGAAGGGCACGCCCGGCCTTTCCTGTATCCCGTATAGGCGGCGATTACTTGCGGTTGGCCACCTCGACATAATCGCGGCGGGTGATGCCGGTATAGAGCTGGCGCGGCCGACCGATTTTCTGCTGCGGATCCTCGATCATCTCGCTCCATTGGCTGATCCAGCCGACGGTACGGGCTACCGCGAACAGCACGGTAAACATCGAGGTCGGGAAACCTATCGCCTTCAGCGTGATGCCCGAATAGAAATCGACGTTGGGGTATAGCTTGCGGTCGATGAAATACTGGTCGTGCAGAGCGATCTTCTCAAGTTCCATCGCGACCTTCAGCATCGGATCGTCGCCATGGCCGGTTTCCGCCAGCACCGCGTGACACATCTTCTGCATGATCTTGGCGCGGGGATCGTAGTTCTTGTAGACGCGATGCCCAAAGCCCATCAGGCGGACTTCACTGCTCTTGTCCTTTACCTTCCGGATGAATTCCGGAATCTTGTCGACCGACCCGATCTCAGCGAGCATCGCCAGTGCGGCTTCGTTGGCGCCACCATGGGCGGGCCCCCAGAGGCAGGCGATGCCCGCGGCGATGCAGGCGAACGGATTGGCGCCCGAAGAGCCGGCGATGCGCACCGTCGAGGTCGAGGCATTCTGTTCGTGGTCGGCATGCAGGATGAAGATCGTGTCGAGCGCGTTCGCCAGCACCGAGTTGATCTTGTAGTCCTCGCAGGGCACCGCGAAACACATGTGCAGGAAGTTCTCGGCGAAGGAGAGCGAGTTCTTCGGATACATGAAAGGTTGGCCGATGGTGTATTTATAGGCCATCGCTGCCAGTGTCGGGATTTTCGCAATCATCCGCATTGAGGCGATGATGCGCTGCTTCGGATCGTTGATGTCGGTGGAGTCGTGATAGAACGCAGCGAGCGCTCCGACCGCGGCGACCATGACCGCCATCGGATGGGCATCGCGGCGGAAAGCCTGGTAGAAGCGGTGCATCTGCTCGTGAACCATGGTGTGATGGATCACGAGCTGGTCGAAATCCCTTTTCTGCGCGGCGGTCGGCAACTCGCCATAGAGCAGGAGATAACAGGTCTCGAGGAAGTCGCCCTTTTCCGCCAGTTGCTCGATCGGATAGCCGCGGTATTCGAGGACTCCGGCGTCGCCGTCTATATAGGTGATCTTGGACTGGCAACTGCCGGTGGAGGTGAAGCCGGGGTCGTAGGTGAACATGCCGGCCTGATTATAGAGCTTGCCGATATCGATCACGTCAGGACCGATGGTTCCGCTCAAGATCGGAAAATCGTAGGTCTTGTTGCCGACCGTCAATGTAGCGATTTTGCTGCCTGATTTTACGTCCATCGTGAAGTCCCCGATAAATCGTTGCGAGAACCGGACTTGCCTTGAAGATGGCGAGGCCAGGCGGATTGTCTAGAAGGCGTCGGTCAAATGGGTATCGTATTGCTGTGTGCGCGGCAAGGTGGCGCGCGGAGTCTGGCAGTTGCGTCGTCGCTGCCCGATCCCGATAGTTCAGGTTGTGACCTGATCGCCAAGCCGGGCCAGACACTCGTCCCGACCCAGCACCGCCAGAACCTCGAAAATCCCTGGCGAGGTAGTACGCCCGGTCAGCGCCACGCGAAGTGGCTGGGCGACAGCGCCGAGCTTGAGGTTGTTGGCTTCGGCGAAGCCGCGCATCGCCGATTCGGTGGCCTCCGCGGTCCACGGCGTGACCACTTCCAGCGCCGCGCGAAGTCTGCCGATCAATTCGCGGTTTTCAGGCGTCAAGAGTGCGGCCGCCTTCGGCTCGACCTCGATCGGCCGGTCGGCAAAGATGAAATAGGAGCTATCGATCAGTTCGATCAGCGTCTTGGCGCGCTCCTTCAGGCTGGGCATCGCCCGCAGCAATTGCGCGCGCGTGGTGTCGTTGAGTTTCTCCTTGAGATCCGAACCGTTGGGGACATAGTTCAGCACGTCCTCGAACATCGTCACAAGAGCTTGATCTTCAGCTTGGCGGATATAGTGGCCGTTGAGGTTTTCCAGCTTGGCGAAATCGAATCGTGCGGCCGAGCGTCCGATGCCCGAGAGGTCGAAGGCATCGATCATTTCCTCGGTCGAAAAGATCTCCTGGTCGCCATGGCTCCAGCCGAGTCGGACCAAATAGTTGCGCAGCGCCACCGGCAGATATCCCATGGCGCGGTAGGCATCCACTCCAAGAGCGCCGTGGCGCTTGGAGAGTTTTGAACCGTCCGGTCCGTGTATCAGCGGAATGTGCGACATGTTCGGCACATCCCAGCCCAGCGCCTCGTAAATCTGCTTCTGCCGCGCGCCGTTGATCAGGTGATCGTCGCCGCGAATGATATGGGTCACGGCCATGTCGTGGTCGTCGACCACTACGGCCAGCATGTAGGTCGGCGTGCTGTCGCCGCGCAGCAACACGAGGTCGTCGAGATTCTCGTTTTGCCAGACCACGCGGCCCTGCACCTGATCCTCGATCACGGTCTCGCCGGTTTGCGGTGCCTTGAGGCGGATGGTCGGTTTCATGCCACCGGGCGCTTCCGACGGATCGCGGTCGCGCCACATGCCGTCATAAAGCCGCGTGCGGCCTTCCGCGCGGGCCTTTTCGCGCATCGCGGCGAGTTCCTCCGGGGTGGCGTAGCAGCGATAGGCCTTGCCGCTGGCCAGCAGGGATTCCGCGACCTCGCGGTGGCGGTCAGCCCGGCTGAACTGGTGGATCACGTCACCGTCCCAATCGAGGCCGAGCCATTTCAGCCCGTCCAGAATCGCGTCAATCGCCTCCTTGGTTGAGCGCTGCCGGTCAGTGTCTTCGATACGCAACAGCATCTTGCCGCCGTGCTTCCTGGCGTAGAGCCAGTTGAACAGCGCGGTGCGGGCGCCTCCGATATGGAGAAATCCGGTCGGCGAAGGTGCAAATCGGGTGATGATGGGATCAGTCATGTTTTGGACAGGTGGTGGACAAGGAAGCTTGCGCCAGGCGCGCAGGTGTATAACAGGAACCGCGCATAACTAAAGCCTGGTAAACCGGCTTTGCTGTCGGGCTTGGCTCACGGCTGCGAATTTGGCAGAAGGGCTGCCAGCGCCCCCTTGCAGGAAACAGGAATGACGGCAGAACCGGCAACCACAGAGACTGGCCGCGATTTCATTCGCGACATCATCCAGGCCGATCTCGACACCAAAAAGCACAGCCGGATCGTGACGCGGTTTCCGCCGGAACCCAACGGCTATCTGCATCTTGGACACGCAAAATCGATCGCTCTGAATTTCGGTATCGCGCAGGAGTTTTCCGGCCGCTGTCATCTACGGTTCGACGACACCAACCCGACCAAAGAAGAGCAGGAGTATATCGACTCAATCCAGGCCGACGTGCGCTGGCTGGGCTATGATTGGGGTTCCGATCTGTTTTATGCGTCGGACTATTTCGACCGGCTGTACGAATGGGCGGAGACCCTGATTCGCGGCGGCCACGCCTATGTCGACGACCAGTCTCAAGCCGATATCCGCGCCCGCCGTGGCACGCTGACCGAGCCCGGTCAGAACAGCCCGTTCCGCGACCGAACGGTTGAGGAGAATCTCGATCTGTTCAGGCGCATGAAGGCGGGAGAGTTCCCGAACGGCGCCCGGGTGCTGCGCGCCAAGATCGACATGGCTTCCGGCAACATCAACCTGCGCGACCCCGTGCTCTATCGCATCCTGCACGCCCACCATCCGCGCACTGGCAGCAAATGGTCGATCTACCCGAGTTATGACTACGCGCACGGTCAGTCCGATGCGATCGAGGGCATTACGCATTCGATCTGCACGCTGGAATTCGAGGATCACCGACCGCTCTACGACTGGCTGCTCGACAAACTGCCGGTGCCCTCGAAACCGCACCAGTACGAGTTCGCTCGTCTCAATTTAACCTACACGCTGCTGTCGAAGCGCGTGTTGACCATGCTGGTGCGCGACGGCCATGTCGCGGGCTGGGACGATCCGCGGATGCCGACCATTGTCGGCCTCAAGCGGCGTGGCGTGCCGCCGGAGGCGGTCCGGGAGTTCGTCAAGCGCATCGGCGTTGCGAAGGCCAACAGCGTGGTCGATCTCGGCATGCTGGAATTCTCGATCCGCGAATGCCTCAATCGTACGGCGCTACGCCGGATGGCGGTGCTGCGACCGCTCAAGGTGGTGATCACGAATTACCCGGAAGGCCAAGCCGAGGAACTGGAGGCAGTCAACCACCCGGACGATCCAGCCGCCGGCACACGCCGCATCACGTTCAGCCGCGAGCTCTATATCGAGCAGGACGACTTCATGGAAAATCCGCCGAAGAAGTTCTTTCGGCTATCTCCCGGCAGCGAGGTGCGGCTGCGTTACGCCTATTTCATCAAGTGCACCGATGTCGTGAAGAACGCGGCCGGCGAGGTTGTCGAGCTGCGCTGCACTTACGATCCCGCCACCAAGGGCGGCAACGCACCTGATGGGCGCAAGGTCAAGGCCACCATGCATTGGCTGTCGGCGGCACATTCGAAGCCGGCGGAAATCCGCATCTACCACCAGTTGTTCCTCAACCCCGCGCCCGACGCCGCCAATTTCACCGGTGATCTCAATCCGCAATCCCTTGAAATTTTGTCCGATGCGCGGATTGAACCCGCGATTGCCACCGCCAATTCGACCGAGGCGATGCAGTTCGAGCGGCAGGGCTATTTCGTGCGGGATGCCGATTCGACGTCGGATCGGGCGGTGTTCAATCGGACCATCGGCCTGCGCGATACGTTTGCCAAGGAAGTCGGCGGCAAAAACTAAGGCGGTCCTGGCTCAGCAAGCCCTGGTTGATACTACCACTATCGCTTTGCCGCGGCCGTCGCCTCCCGACGCAGCTTTTCGGCCGCTTCCGGATGTTTCCGGTAATAGTCGCACTCGCCAGGTTTTGCGGCACGATCGAGCCCTTCCTGCATCGCCGCCTGCCGCAGGCCTTCGTCCCTGGTGTCGATGATGGTCTGGTCGCCGACATAGGCCAAATATGACTCGGAGCTCGTCAGCGGCATGATGCCGGCCTCGCGCGCCAGCACCTTGCAGCCGACAGCGAAGTAGACGTCCTTGACCCTGTGCATGAAGCGGTTGCGCCGCTCGAGATATCTGGCTTTCAGCTTGGCGCGAAAACCTTGGCTGTGAGGCTCGGGTTGCTGCGCCTGGATCGGCGCCGAAACTGTCGCCAGCGCAAGGACAAGTGCCGCAATTCCGAGAACACGCATGCTGGTCTCCCGATCGACAATGCCATCCCTGATGCAATCTGCACCATCGGCGGCTTGAATACCGACGGCCTCAATGGCCGTCCAATTGCCCTGCAATTCGGGTTAGTCTAGTCTGCCCCTGGCTTTGTTGTCAGTCCCATTCCGGCCAGCGTGCTGCGAAGCGATTGTCGCGCGAGTTGGTCCCGGGCTTTCTCGTCGATCAACAAGTTGATGAAGGCGAGCCGCTTGGGCTCATCGTCCGCTTCTGCCAACAATTTCCGATAGCGGTCGTAGTCAAAGCCCATATCCGGTTTAATCATCGCCCCGCGTTCCGCCGCTCGCCCGCCCAAGGCACAGTCGCGCAACGCGTGACCATACGCAAGGTTCGGCGGTTGCTGGTTGCGTTGCGCAGCATTCAATACAGTGGAAAACGGGGAAGACTGATCAGCCGAGGCGGCGGCGAACCTCGTCGCGCATCTTCTCGCGGAACTCCTGGCGGCGCGCCGGACGCTCACGCTCGGGGATGTTGAAGCGGTCGAACACGTTGAAATTGTCGAGGATCGGGTAGTCGTCGCTGGCCATCGCCAGGATCCGCAGCAATTCCCCGGCCGGGCCGGAGGGACCGGAGACTTCCCAGCGGCGGAATGTATCGGCGCCGCTGCCGGACGGAAGGCTGCAGAGCTTGGCCATGTCGGCCGCGGAGAGCTTCTTGCCGATGGCTTCGCCGAGGTTTTTGCGGAGTTGTTTCAGTTCGGCGCCGGTCAAGGGAGCGGGTTCCTAAGGGTGCGGTTTGGACTGGATTCGCAGGTGGGATTGAACTGCTCAACAACAATGGGCGGATTATGGCGCTTGGCCATGAGTTGTCCGCCGCCGACGGGTTTGACCGGTAATGGAAAGGAGGCGGACAAACTGTTCCGTTTGGAGATGCGTTAAACGGAGCAGGATGAGGTCGGTACGGCTTGTCTTAGCGGGCGCCCTTTAGATCGCACGACGTGGTGCACGTCACCGTATTGCCGTCCATACAGGATTTGCAAACGGCGACGCATTGCTTCATGTCTTTCGCGTCGTAATGGGAGAATTGCTTCGCAATGCAGGCCCGTTG
The DNA here is from genome assembly GCA_963806075.1 of uncultured Alphaproteobacteria bacterium. Lineage (GTDB taxonomy): Bacteria > Pseudomonadota > Alphaproteobacteria > Rhizobiales > Xanthobacteraceae > Bradyrhizobium. The sequence continues at coordinate 106,760 of CAWDWT010000010.1, read as the reverse complement.
CTGGTCGCTATATTCCGGTTCTTTTGAACAGCCAGTCAGGAATGTGGCCGCCAGCAAACACAGGCTCAGCATTCGCATGTCATAGCTCCTCGCTCGGACCATCAATCAACAGAAATCACTTCTCGATCAGTACGGCGGCGCCGAACAGATGCCGAGACCGAAGTCTCCCATCGTTCGGCGGTATTGCATTATTGGTCAAGCGTTCGATCTCGTGCAAGTTGATCAGCCAAACGGCGGCTGATTGGTTGAACGTCACGGAAATAGGGTAGTTCCCGCCTCGCCACGAGCGCGGGGAACACCGGCGTCGCTGTATTCGGAATGATGACCGGATTATTTCAAGCGGGGCGGGTTCCGGCCGGTGCCTGACTTTCCGTGAAGCCGCCAGTCGCGTGATTCTGCATCCGTTCCGCTTTCGGCCTGCCGAAACCTTACGATAGCATCCTGCCCTTGATCGGATCGCTGGTTGCGTAGGCGGGGAGAGGATGGCGGAGCGGGGCAGGGCCGAAGGCCGCGGCGGCTACGTCGGCACGTGGCCACAGCCGGGTGCGGCGCAGGCCGGTGGACTGGCGCCCCGTCGGGTCTCTCGGCGCGTGGCCGGCGTTCACCGCAAAATTGCGGGAACGGGTCGAGGCCGAGGCCAGCGCCGCCGGCTGATGCCGTGAGTGCCGAGAGATCGTTGGTTAGCCTGCTTGAGAAGCGAAGCGGAAGGGAGCAGGCGAGCCACGCCAAGCAGTCGCGGCGATAACCGGCAATTAATCCCATCAGCCCACAATCCAGGCCAGTTTTAGTTACGTGCCGCGTAAGGGGCCGCCGCGAGGACGACCCGGCGACGGCTTGCTACCTTGTTCATTCATTGAGGTCGATGCACATGACCACGACATCGGAAACGCCGAGCCAAACCGAACAGCCCAAATCCACAGCGTCGAGCGACCGATCCGCCCGGAAAACGCTTTTGGCGTGGTCGGTGTTCGCTCTTGGCCTAAACGCCTCGTGCGGCCGTCTATACGCTGTCGCCTTCCGATTTTGCCGTGCCGAATGTCAGCAGTCTGGCCGAGACTGCTCTCCGCACCAGAGAGCTTCCGATCCAATGTCAGATCCCGTTGTCGCCGCAATGAAGGACATTCAGTCGGCTCAGCAGCAACACGTTGGGCTCGCTGCAAGAGTATAATTCGTCGTTGCAGCAAAACACGCTCTGCTCCAACAGGATTCACGCGCTTGTTTTTCTAAGACAGAGCATCACGGATGAACAGGTCGATGTGAAGAAGATATCTGCTCAGATTTCCACGCTTGTAGCGAAGGTCGACTCGCTGCAAAATGCCATAACGCCGGAAACAACTTCATCCATTTCGAGAGGGCGCGCTCGCAACCGGATATCCGTAGTGCGCAAAAGGACTGTAGGGCCTGTCTCGGTTGGAAGAGCTCCCCTCGGTTTTCCGGCTTTCAGGCCAGCTCCACAAGGCTGAGACATGTCAAATAGGAGAGCAGCGCGCGCCGGCGACCATCCTCCTAAGCCAGCTATCCAGCTATCCGGCCGTCCGCTTCCCCAGGCGCGGCCTTTTCGGTAGTGCCTCGCCGGATTGGAACCAAGTGAATACGATCGATCGTTCCGCCACTCGCGGCAAAGCTCTTCGTTGCGGCCTCAATCAAGGCATCCACCTTGGCAGCATCAAAAGCGGGATGAGCAGCATTCAGTTCAAGATCGGTTTCCACTATCAGGACTGTTTCCACACCCTCTTCGTCTATTTCAATCGTCGTCCAGATGCCTTTGACATTGGGGCTCTCGACCGTCATGGCGTCCACTCCCTCCTGCTTTGCCCTAGGCATACCACAGCTACCGGAACGGCACGACCACCCGTCATGGGCCGATAATTTCAAACTGAGACGCTCCCTTTTTGCGTCGGCCGGCCGCGGCGCCGGAACTCGTGCAGGGGGCAAGAGGCTTCGGTCCCGCGCTATCCCGCCCGATAAGCGTCAAAGGCGTGAGCCAAAAAAACAGCTGCACTGCAGCAAATCAGAAACGCAACAACGACTGTCATGAACAGCACTCCTGTACCAAACAACGCTTCTGACGCCGTTTGGTTTCATCCGCGCTTTCGTAGAGACCTAGGAAAAGGATTCGCGGTCGTTGGAGTTGCCCCTCCGGACGCTAGAGCGGTAACCCGACGTCAACAGATCTAGAGATACCGAGTATGTGCCGCGGATGGGGTCTGTGTCCCGCGTACCGTGGCCCTGAAATGCACGCAGCCGTCGCTGACTTAACCCAGCGGCGTTTCATGTCACGTTGCTAAATAGACTCGCCTTTCCGTCCGAATTGGCGTTGCCTGAGCCGACCATGGGCCAACTGGATTCCAAGCTCGTCGAGAAACTTCGACCGCCTTGCTCTAAGTGCGGCAGGCCCTTGATATTGACCCGGACCGAACCGGGAAAACCGGGCTTCGACCGGCGCACCTATTATTGTGCGGCGTGTCAGGACACCGAACTCGTTGTCGTCCCCATTTGAGCGCCCGCGCGGCGCGGAGGCAGGCTCAAATGAAGATCGTCCTTCGGGTCGTGGCACTGCTGTTTGTTGCTGTCGGGCTTTTCTGCTTCGCAAAAGGGACAGGATGGCTCACAGGACCGCACAATGCTGCAATGGTCGACTACGGCGCCGGCAGCGTAGCCGTAGGTTTCGGGCTTGTCTGGTTCGGATGGCGGTAAGTGCTCGCGCTCGTCTCCGGCTGAAACGGTAACGACAAGGGCGCGGGGCATCGGTCCCGTGCTCGAAGCCGGTGCTGTCAAAATTAGGACACCTACGACTCGAATTTAGGACACGAATTGACGGCCTCTTGGCTACGCCCGATCTCAGGCCCCAACCCCGGGTCGGGTACTCACGAGAACGGCTCCAGGATCTCAACCCCTTGGGGCCGTTTTTGCGGGGCGACTAGGAGCTGCGACCGTGGTCCACAACAACATCGAATTCTCGGTTCTGGAACGGGAGGCCGGTGTGTGGCGCTGGGAATACACGATCGGCGAGTTGATCAAATCAGGTGAGGTCGTTGTGTCGTCTCGCGTGATGGCTTCCCGCAAAGTCCGTCAGCAGATCAATCGCGATTTGCGGATCCTGTATCGCTCGCAGCGGGAACGCGGGATACAAATTTGAATTCCGATTTTGGGGAATGTCCTACACGTCCCGCTTCAGCTTCCGCTGGACAATGGCGCCGCAAAATGGCGCCGCAAGACTAACTTCCCGCGAGAGCTAGACAGAGGCCGGCGACATAGACGGTGCCAGTGACAAGCGCAAAACCCAAGACAAGGTCGAGGGTCGCTGCCAAGACGAGTTCCCGAGTAAGGGCATTGCTAGACATACGGTGATGCTCCGCTTTGCTGCCGTAAGTTGACACTTTTTCGGTGATTCGGGAATGGCTCTGTTGCCAAGAATCACCAGGGCAAACCAATTCCAACCGGTTTGCTGAATTAGCTTTGACTGTGCATTTCGCGCGCCCTGTAGTCGGGGCCAGTGTGGAAATTGCTCATGTTGACCGCTATTGTAGTCGTTCTGATCGTCCTAAGCATCGCAATACTGGTTGCGCATGCTGTAGAAGCCTTTCGATCAGGCGGCACTTAAGCCGGCTCGCTAATGACGCCCGGGCCTCTCGCCCAGCCGCAGTCATGGCAGAGAGTGCACTTCATCAGCGCTGTACATCCTATTTGGGATCAGCGCCCGCGTTTTTCTCGCCACCCTTCGGCCGCGCCGCCTCCTTTGCCCGTCCAGCCATCCAGGCTTCATACTCTGGCGTACCCTTTCGCGGTGGAACGTCGGCAGGCTCACCCCCCAACCAGGGCGGAATAGCGTCCACGATGTGGTTCGAGATGTTTGCGGTAGTCTCCTGACTGGCGCAACCGGCGAGCGACAAACCTAGAAAAAGGACGAATGGAAGTCGTTTCATGCGACCTAGTTGCTGGTCGTGAGTGTCTTAAATAGGACGGCCCTCGGGCTTTTTGGTTCGGACAAGCGACAGAGTTGCGCAGGCCTATTCGGGCCAGTCGTCGCCGGCGATCTTCGCGGCAAGGATGCCGAGCGCGTCCCCGAATAGGCTCAGCATCAGGGCGACGATGTAGACCGGCAGTGCCACGGCGCGGCGCATCCGAAGCAAACATCCAATTGCTTCCCGGGGCCAAATGCTGGGAAGCAAATGATAGTTAAGTTGTTTGATTTGAAGGATAATTTTAGTCATTGACACATCTCCGGCTATCACATGGCGGTCGTTGCTGGCGTCGTGTTCTTCACGGTGCGCGCGCTGTTGGCGCTGTTGCCGGCGCTGACGACGGGCTTTCCGATCAAGAAATGGTCTGCCGCCGCGGCGCTCGCGGCTGCCGCTTTTTATCTGCTGTTGTCGGGCGCCGAAGTCGCGACCCAGTGATGGGTCGCGGCCTTGCCCGGTGCGATCGGCCGTATGGCGGCGTTCGGGATCGGCCCGCTGATCGTGGCCAGCATCGGGATCGTCCTGCTCGGCCTGCTGCGAAGCCCGCTGCGCTGGTCCGGTGCGGCCGTGCTGGCGCTGGCGACGGTTTGGGCGCTATTGGTTCCACAGCCCGAGATTCTGATCTCCGGCGACGGCCATAATGTCGGCGTCCGCGGCCGCGACGGCCAATTTCACCTTATCCACAGTTCCAAGGATGCCTTCCGTATCAAGGAGTGGCTGGCCGCCGACGCCGATCCACGCCAGCCCGCAAATCCATCGCTTTCACAGGGTGTCTCCTGCGACTGGGCGGGCTGCGTGACGCCAATGGCGGACGGCGCGCTTGTCGCCCTGACGTTGCAGCCGGAAGCGCTGGAGAACGATTGCGGGCGCGCTGCGCTGATCGTGACGGCGAGGCGGCCGCCGTCCGATTGCGCGGCGCCAGTGATTACGATCGATCGCTTGCGCCGGCAGGGCACGCTGGCGTTGCGGCGAACCCGCGATGGCTTTGCGGCCACTGCCGTCAAGCCGAGCGGCTTTGACCGGCCCTGGGCGCCGGCATCACCCGGCGAGGGCGAAACCGATCCCGACCTGCTGCGCCGTCCCATCGCGCCGCGTGCCGTGGATGCGACGCCGTCGGAGGCCGACCTGCAGTCAGAGGATTAGCCGCAGCGGCCGCGCCGCCAGGGAGCCACCGACGCGGCACTGTAGACCTGTTGCTGGCGTCGGATGGCTTCATTCCGGCACGAATGGCCGCAACATCTGGCAATAAACGCTATGAAAGATTTGTCCTATTGCGTTAGCCTTGCATCACCGGCAACGATCCTTGAGCGCCGGTGGCTGAGAGTGTTTGCTCCCGCCTGATTGGGCCGAAGCTGGTTTTCGAAACCATCTGGCCTTCTGCGCAGGAGGGGACCGATGTCGGCAAACCTTGCGACCGCGCTGCTCACAAAATTGACGCTATCGAACCACCTCGATGGCGCCGACGTGCAGGCGATCCAGCGCTTGCCGATTCGAACCCGGGACGTCAAAGCCCGGCACGTGATTGTTGCCGATGGAGACCGCTCGACGGAATGCAGTCTGTTGGCAGAGGGTTTTGCGTTTCGGTCCAAGACTACCCCGGACGGCGAGCGGCAGACCGTGTCGATGCACATACCGGGCGAAATTCCGGATTTGCAGAGCCTGCACCTGAATGTCATGGACCATGACCTCATCGCGCTGACGCCGTGCGTAATCGGATTCATCTCGCATGGCGCGTTGAAGGCGCTGAACGTCGAGCGGCCCAATATCGCCGCCGCGTTGTGGCGTGAGACCCTGATGGATGCGGCGCGCCTCCGGGAGTGGATCGTCAATGTCGGGCGCAGGTCGGCCACGGCCCGCACGGCACATCTGCTGCTGGCGCTGCACCACCGGCTGCGAGCGATCGGCATGGCGCAAGACGGCGAGTTTGGATTGCCAGTCGCCCAGACCGATCTCGCGGATTGTCTTGGTTTGTCGGCGGTCCATGTCAACCGGGTGCTGCAACTCCTTCGGGCCGAGGGCCTGCTCACGGTCAGCCGGTCGGAATTCCATCTGCTTCAGCAGGAGAAACTGGAAGAATTGGCCGGTTTCGATCCCGCCTATCTGCACCAGCAACCGCAGAGTTAACGAGCCAGAGCCCTATCGGCTATAGCCTCCGCGCGGTGCCGTCGGTTGGGACCATCATGCGAACATCATAGCGCGCTGCTGCAACGCGCGTCCGCGCCGTTGGAGCGCAGCGTGATGGTCACGTAAGTACGTTCCAGCGCTGACTCGCGCCGGCGCGCGAATTGCGCCGGGCGCGAGGCCGTACTCTGGGTTAATGCGTCGCGACATCGCCTACCATTCCAACTTCTCCATCTTGCGCACGCAGACGTGCGTGTCGCGCGTCAGGATTCCGGTTGGCCCCCAGTAGTTCCAGCCGTACGTGAACTGGGCATATCCACCAGCCAGGAACAACGGGTTGATACGAGTTCGCGTCAGACTGTTGTGACCGCCACCGCGCTTGCCACGCTCCTGCGATATCGGGATGTACACCGTGCGTTCGACCGCGTGGTAGTACATGCAGGTGCCGGGCTGGATACGGCGGCTGACGTTGGCGCGGGTAACCACCACGCCGTTGTCATTGTAGACCTCGACCCAGTCGTTATCCTCGAGGCCGATCCTCTCGGCGTCCCGGTCGTTGATCCAGACCGGATCCATGCCGCGCGACAGCATCAACATGCGATGGTTGTCTTTGTAGGTCGAGTGGATGTTCCACTTACCGTGCGGCGTGATGTAGTTCAGAATCAACGCCTTGTCGTCCACCCGGCTCTTCAGGATGTCGCCGGTCTTACGCGGATTGAGCCTCGGCTTGTAGGTCGGGATGTGCTCGCCGAAGTCGAGATACCATTGGTGGTCGAGGTACAGCGACTGACGGCCAGTGAGCGTACGCCAAGGCACCAACCGCTCGACGTTCATGCACCAGGCCGAGTAGGCTCGGCCGTCATTTACCAGGCCAGTCCAGCACGGGCTGGTGAGAATGCGCCGCGGCTGCCGCGTGAGGTCGAAGAACGTGATCGAGACGCTGCGGGTCGGCTCTGCAAGGTCCACGAGCGGGAGGCCGACGTGCTCCTCTTCTTGACGGAACGCCTGGTAGGATACCTCGCCATTGGCTTCGGGCGCGCACAACAGCACCGTGTTGCAAGCGTCGAGCACGTCCTCAAGGCTCGGATATCGTTTGCCGCCCCACTCCACGCAACGCATGTGCCTGGGGTCAGGCATCGGCATAACGGGATTTTCGAGCATTTGATCGTACTGTTTCTTGATCGGGATTTGCACCCCGACCGCAGAAATACCGTCTTCACGCGCCTTCGGCCCGAACGAAATGAACTTGTTGTACAGGTTCGCGTAGTCGCGCTCGACCACCCGGACATGCGCCATGGTCTTGCCGGGGATCGGCTTGCACTCGCCCTCGCCCCAATCGAGAATTTCCGGCTGCGCCAGTTCGTCCGGGGTGTCGTGCATGAGAGGCTGCATGACCACGTCTTTGAACGGCTTCGGGAAGACTTGCGGTGACATCTCGCTGACCTTCTTCGCGATCAGCTTGAAAATCTCCCAGTCGGTCTTGGATTCCCAGACCGGCGGCACCGCCGCCCCGAGCACGTGCAGGAAGGAGTGCAGGTCGGTCGTGTTGAGGTCGTTCTTCTCGTACCAGAACGCCGTCGGTAGCACGATGTCGGAATAGAGTGCCGTGGTGTTCATGCGGAAATTAATGTCGACCACCAGGTCGTACTTTCCGCGCGGCGCCTCGTCACGGTACTTCACCTTATTGGTTTTGCCCTTGGCGCGCTCCTCGGCAACGATGTTGTCGTGCGTTCCAAGGTAATGACGCAGGAAGTACTCGTGCCCCTTGGCGCTCGACTGCATGGCGTTGCCGCGCCAGATGAACCACATCCGCGGCCAATTCTCCTCGGCATCGGGATCGTCAACCGCCAAATTCAGCTTCTTGCTGCTGAGCTGATCGACGACGTGATTTATGATGTCGTCATTGGTCTTCGCACCGGCGCGCTCGGCGTCGGCCACAACATCGATCGGGTTGCGGTTGAAGTGTGGTGTGAACGGCATCCAGCCGCAGCGCACCGACTTGGCCTCGAGATCCATCGCGTGGCCCTTGGCCCAGCGCGGATTAGGTGCCGTCAGACCATACTCCGTGAACTCCGCCTCGTAACGCCACTGACAGCTATGGGCATAGTGCCAGGTCGACGATTGCACCAGCCGCGCCGGTTTGGACCAGTCGAGAGCCAAAGCAATCGAGGCCCAGGGCGCAACAGGCGCGAGCTTTTCCTGGCCGACGTAGTGGTTGATGCCACCACCGTTAACGCCGCAACAGCCGCACAGGATCAGCGCGACCGTGGCCGAGCGGTAGCAGAGGTTGTTGTAGTACCAGTGGTTGGCACTGGCACCCACGATGACCATCGACTTGCCGAAAGTGAGCTCCGCGTTGGTGGCAAACTCACGCGCAAACCTGATCGCCGTCTCGCGACCGATGCCGGTATGCTTCTCCTGCCATGCAGGCGTGTAGGGAGCATCCTCATCGTCGTAGCTGGTCGCGAACGCACCGTCCAGGCCACGGCTATGACCGAACTGCGACATCATGATGTCGAAGCCGGTGGCCACCACGACCTCACCCGTGTCGGTGGCGATGCGCTTTACCGGGACACCACGAGAGACGATGCGACCGTTCGCGAAGTCGTCGAAGCCCACCTGCACGACGGCATCGGATCGATCGAGGAAGCTCAGCACCGGATCGATCGGGCTGTTGTCCAGCGTGTCCTCGGCCGACAGATTCCACTTGCCGTGCGTAGAACCCCAGCGATCGCCGACCTGACCCTTGAACGCGCGCGGCTCACCGCTCTTCTCGTCGATAACGAGCATCTTCCAGTCGCCGTTTTCGACGTCCTGGTAACGTGCGACGCGCTTGGCACGCAACAATCGCCCGGTCTTGTATGTATTCCCGTTGGGCTCCAACTCCACCAGGAACGGAAGGTCGGTGTAGCGCTTGACGTAATCGATGAAATAAGGAACCTGCCGATCGATGTAGTATTCCTTGAGGATGACGTGGTTGGCCGCCATCCACAACGCGGTGTCCTGACCGGCCTGGATCGGAATCCATTCGTCGCTGTACTTGCAGACCTGGCTGAAGTCCGGCGACAGAACGACGAACTTGGTACCTTCCGTGCGCGCCTCCGCGATGAAATGCACGTCCGGGGTACGCGTCATGTTCATGTTCGATGCCATCGAGACGATGAACTTGCTGTTGTACCAGTCGGCGCTTTCGCACACGTCAGTCTGATCGCCCCAGATTTCCGGGAACGAGGTCGGCAGATCGGCGTACCAGTCGTAAAAGCTCATGCTCGCGCCGCCGAAGAGCGACAAAAAGCGTGTACCGGCCGCAAACGACAGCATCGACATCGCCGGGATCGGCGAGAAGCCCATGACCCGATCCGGTCCCCACTTGCGCGCCGTATATAGAGTGGCGGCAGCAATCAACTCTACCGCTTCTTCCCATTTGGCGCGGCGGTAACCGCCCTTGCCTCGCGCCCGCTGAATGCGCGAACGTTTTTGCGGATCGCTGACCAACGCACCCCAAGCCTTGATCGGGTCGGAATGCGCATGCTTCGCTTCGCGCCACAGATCGAGCAACGGGCCGCGAATATAGGGATACTTAACCCGGATCGGGCTGTAGACGTACCAAGAGGCCGAGATACCACGCTGGCAACCGCGGGGCTCGTAGGGCGGCAGACTACGCTCAAGCAGCGGGTAGTCGGTCTGCTGCATCTCCCAGGTGATGATACCGTCCTTGACGTAGATCGCCCAGGAGCAACCTCCGGTGCAGTTCACACCATGCGTACTGCGGATGACGTTATCGTGGGACCAGCGATTGCGGTAGAATTCTTCCCACTTGCGCTCCCGGGGATTAACTAGCTCGAGTATCCAGCTCATTAGTGTCTCCTCTTAGTGTCTCCTCCGGCGCGTTCGCCCGGCGCGAGGCCTATTACAGTCAGGTACCCTTAAACCCAGCCCACTCAGCCGTCGGCGTACTCTCGCGGAGCTGTGTTGCTTCCTCGACGAGCCGATCTTCAAGGCTGACAGTTTGTTTGAAACGACGACGCTTCATAGCGCTGCTCCCTTTGAGGAAGGCGGGAGCGCAATTGGCGTTCTCATCACCGATAAAAGCCACGTACCGAGCGGTCATGACGGCAACTTAGAATGGTGCCGGTGCCGCGAACGATAACATGGGTTAGGGGGATCGTTCACGATCCTATTATAATTCCATTCTTACGCCGAGCAGTTGCGCCGGACGGCGTGAACTTCAAGGGCACGCCCGCCGAATACAACGCCGGACTTTATCTCGCCATCGCCCGCCGGCCGGCTTTGGCTGCACGAGAGCGGCACCCACGTGAAGTTCACGCCAACCAGGGCGGACCTGTTCGCATGATCGTTTGCAAACGCTGTGACGATAGCGGTTGGGCATGCGAGGAACATCCCGGGCGACCGTGGGCTGGCCCTCACGCCTGCATTGTGGCGCAGCGGGAAGGCCTTGCTCACTCTGCAACGTCCCCGAAGATGGACAGGAGCCGCGAATGCCGGAAGGTTTCAAGACCGGCGTCGACAAGGGCTGGCGCCATTAGCGATTGGTCCGCCGAATTTGAGGACCCGATAGAGCTGCCGAATGGCCGCAAACTGCTGACGCTATGGGATGCCGCGACCTACATCACCAAGCTTCCGAAGGCCGAGCACATAACACCAGAGTGGCAGGCAGCGATGGAAGCGCTGATCTCTGGTCGCCGAGAACGTCGGCCCGACGATGCTGCCATGTCTCGTTGCTCTGAAGGCTTTGAACCGTCACCGCCTCGAGTGTTCAATCCGAGACTGCTGCCCCTGGGTAACGCTTAGTTGCCAGAGTTGACCGGTCTCTTCATGTACTTCTCAATTTTTCCGTAGAATTCGAGGGGCGCTGGCCCGCCAATAGAAGTCAGGATGGAAAACAGGCCACCACTTTCTCGAATTTCACCGGCTGCGTATGCGATGCAATTATACAGATGGGGGCGGAAGACGACGGCTATCTTGAGGACATGTCCGACCAAGACATCGCCGGATTCCGGGCGCGTGCAGAAGAACGCCGCCCTCACGCGGGGCACTCCATCAAGGTAGCACACCATGATGCCGCGCTCAGCCAACAGATCCTCGACATCCCGGAAGCTGAGGGTAAACCGGGCATAGAGCCAGACGGCCTGCTGAATAATCACGGGTGGGAAGCGATATCCGGCGTAGCTGATCTTGCTCATGATCGACACTTATGGCCGCAGATCAGCGCCGGCAAGCTCAACAACGTGACAATGCCGCCAAGAATGTTGCTCTTTCGTGGTAGTCTTCCGGGTGCTGGAGGCGCGGCGCCCAGTACACCCAAGCGGGGAGACAGATCATGCCCTCCGACGAAGGACTTGTGAAAGCGATGCTCACGAGCTTGCTTCGCTCTGATTTGGATTTCATGAAGTCGGCCAACTTAGCAGGCCATATGACAACCAACCTATGGAAGGAAACCCAACGGAATACGACCAAACCGGAGAACGTGGCTCAGATTGCGATCTCCATTCTGATGAGCGCTTCCGCATGCCCCTACCGCTCTGGGTCAGAGGCTGACCGTTATCTGTGGGGCCACCAGAGAGCGACTAGTAAAGCAAGATTGTGGTTCTCCTCGATTGATCACACCGAGCAAGCAAAATTGGCCGCATCTCTATGGTACCGCCAGAAGGCGCAGGAGTTGTCATGCCTGCAAGGCGAAGAAACATTTTACCTGCGTCTGGTCGGTCCGAGTGATCGACTAGAGGAGGACCTGTAGGGGTCTCATCCGGCGCATCCTTGTTCAGGGATCGATGCGTTCTGACGCTATTGTAATAGTCGGCGTAGGATTGCAGGACTCGACGCAGATGCACCTCGCCAAGGACAATGATGTGGTCCACACACTCACGCCGGATCGATCCGATCAGTGTGTCGCGGCTCCGAAGATTGACCCCCGTATTGCCTCACCTGAGGATGTTACTTTCGCTTGACGGATATAGTTCCGACTGTCGGCCGGTCCGAGGTTGCGTCATTGCTCGCAGGATCGGAGGGACTGGGGGCGTCGCGGAGTGCCCATCACACGCAGCGCCGCCCCCAGTCCCGGGATCACCAATGGCGGCCGGTGCCGTACCCCCGGCCATGCGAGGGATGATCACCTCGGCTGCATTTCGTCTGAGCGATCGCAACAAGCGCTGCACGATGGTGTGCTGCGGCGGCCCGAACTTTTCGGGGGAATGTTCGGCGAGGCGACCGAGGATTGCCAGCGCGGTCAGACGAGGCTCGGCCGCCAGCCAGCGCTCGATGTCAGCGCGGTGCGGATCGAGAATCGATGGCATTCTGACGCGCGTTTTATATGGCTTGTGCATGCGCCGATGGATGATGCGCTGCTCCCCCAGATGCACATCATTGCCGAGGCTCTTCGCGAACGCTGCTGCGTTCGTTGTCGGTGCCGGTAGGCTGGCTGCGGCCGCGAGCTTACCCGCGCGGGCGCCGACGCGCGTGCCAAGCTCCGCTTGAGCGTCCCTCATCTCGGCCAGCAGAGCCACAGGATCGAGCGTGCGATAAATCTCTCGAAGACGCCGCTTGACGGCCTTGCTCAATTTCGGGTGCGCTAGTGCGCGCTCATAGGGCGTGGCCGGAACATGATAACGCTTGATTACTTTTGCGCCCTCGCGTCGCTTGTACTTCAGCTTAAAGGACGGCTGGAAGAAGTTGGTGTGCAGCCGAGATGCAGCATACAAACGTTCCAGCACACGCGTCGTCTCGCCGCCATCGAAGCGACCGTATCCCACAAGTCGTCGGACGACCGCGCCGTTCTTCTGCTCGACGAAAGCCTGATCATTCTTCTTGTAGGCGCGCGAACGCGTCACCTCGATCTTTTGCGCGCGACACCAGGGCACGACGACATCGTTCATGAACGCGCTGTCATTGTCGAAGTCAGCGCCGCGAATGAGCCAGGGGAACAGGTTCTGTGCGCGCTCCATGGCCCGCACAACGAGCCCGCTCTCGCGCGTCACCAACGGCATGCACTCGGTCCAACCAGTCGCGACATCGACCATCGTCAATGTCTGGATAAACGAGCCAGCCACGGATGTGCCGCCATGGGCCACCATGTCGACCTCGCAGAACCCCGGCGGCGGATCGTGCCAGTCGTTGAACGTCCGGATCGGGACTTCACGCCGCACCGCCGAATAAAAGCCAACCCGTCGGCGCTTACCACCAGCCGCGGCGATTTTGGTCTCGACCAGCAGGCGATCAATCGTGGCTGCGCTGACGCCGAGCACCAGCGCTCGACCGGCCTGGTCGAGCTTGAGCCGGCCATGCCGCTCCAGCGAAGGCAACAACGTCGGAATCATCACCTTGAGACGCTTGCCGCAGATTCGATCTGAGGCTTCCCACAGCGCCACCAGAGCATCCCTGATAGTAGCGCCATAGGTCGGACTTCGCTGCCGCCGGGCCTCCGGCGAAATTCCGACATGGCTGGCCAGCGCCCGAACCGCATGCTTGCGATGCCAGCCCGTCACCGCGCAAAGTTCGTCGAGAATGCGCCCCTTACCCATCCGCCCCGCTGATCGATAGCGGTCTACCACCGCCGCCGTGATCTCGCGCCGCGTACCCATGCTGATCCGTCCTGCCATCGACGACACCGATCCGATTCGGTATCGCCGCCCCACTCCTGACGGTCAGTTCTCCGGTAACATTATTGATGAGGCAATGCGCCCCGGTAATCCGCTGCAATCCGAAACGAGTTGAGACACTTACTGTATATGCCGTGGCGCCAAACTTGGGCGCCGATTGGGGGTCAAAAGCCACGCCGATCCACAGTTGGCGGTTGTCAGCGGCGAACACCGCGTCACACAAGCCTGCGTTGATAGGAGCGATCGCTGGATGAGATCAAAGCCCAAGATCGGAAAGCCCTGGATGGTCCGCGGGCCGTGGCCCGGAGCGATCCCAGTAGAACTTGCGTTCGGATTCCTTAATCGGGAGATCGTTGATCGACGCAAAGCGCCTGCGCATCAGACCGCTTGCGGCAAACTCCCAGTTCTCGTTGCCATATGACCGGAACCAGTGTCCGGAATCGTCGTGCCATTCGTAGGCGAATCGCACCGCGATACGATCATCGGCAAAGGTCCACAGCTCCTTGATGAGGCGGTAGTCGAGCTCCTTGGCCCATTTGCGGGTAAGGAACGCGACAATCTCATCTCGGTCCTGCAAGAATTCCGACCGGTTTCGCCAATAGCTGTCTGAGGTGTAGACGAGCGAGACACGCTTGGGATCACAGGAATTCCATCCGTCCTCAGCGCCGCGTACCTTCTGGATGGCGGTCTCGCGCGTGAAGGGCGGTAGCGGCGGTCGGGTCTCGGTCATGTTTAGCTCCTGTTTCCTCATTTTTAGGCAAGTGTCCGTCGTCAGATAATTTGAGACTGATCGGACGTTTCGCGAACGGAGGCTCTGGCTCATCAGGGGTTAGAGCTTAAGCGGCATCGCTGGTTCCCGTCTATCCTGTCCCTACCGTAAAACAATCCTGACGTATTGATGATGCAATGAACCGCCTCCGAATTGATGGACACCTGTAGTAGGCTCGGAGATCCGGGAGGTGTTGGATGGAAGGACGTCAACGTCGGTTGTTTACGGACGACTATAAGCGGCAAGCGGTCGATCTGGTGGCTTCGAGCGGCCGCTCGATCGGATCGGTGGCCAAGGAACTCGGCCTGCGCAATTCGGTGTTGCGGCGCTGGGTGGAACAACGTGGGGCCGGTCGAGAGCCGACGGCGGCGGCGCGGCGCCCCACAACGCAGGCGGCGCTGCCGTCGGCGGATCACGCGGCTGAGGTCGCCCGTTTGCAACGGGAGAACGAGCGGCTGCGCCTGGAGCGCGACATTTTAAAAAAATCGATCGCGATCTTTGCTGGAGTTCGGACATGAGATTCCGTTTCATCGAAGATCGCCGCGCCGACTATCCGGTGACGATCATGTGCGAAGTTCTCGCTGTTTCGCCGGCTGGCTATTACGCCTGGCGCTCGCGCCCGGAGAGCCGGCGATCCGCCACCAATCGTGAACTCTCGACGACATCAAACGGATCCATCGGGGCACAGCGGACGCTACGGCAGCCGGCGTAATCCATGCCGAGCTGAAAGCCCAAGGCCGCGGGGTGAGCCGCGGTCGTATCGAAAGATTGATGCGCCATCACGGTATCAGGGCCATCATGGCGCGGCCACGGCGGGTGCGGACCACCGACGCCGTCATGACTTCCCGATCGCCCCGAACCTGCTCGACCGCAACTTCACCGCCACTGCGCCGAACCGGATCTGGCTTGTTGATATCACCTACGTCGAGACCGATCAGGGCTGGCTCTATCTGGCCACGATCCTGGATCTCTACAGTCGAAAGATCGTCGGCTGGGCAATGTGCGATCATTTGCGCACCGACCTGCCGTTGGCAGCCTTGCGGATGGCCATCTCGGCGCAGCGGCCCGGTGCAGGCCTGATCCACCATTCCGATCGCGGCGTTCAATATGCCTCGGCAGACTATCGCAACGTGATGCAGTCCGCCGGCTTCAGAGCCTCGATGAGCCGCAAGGCCGATTGCTATGACAATGCCCCAATGGAGAGCTTCTTTCACACGCTGAAAACAGAACTCGTCCGTCACCGCCAATATGCAACACGGGAGGAAGCCAAGCGTGATGGTCTCAGCTATCTCCCGCACGCCGCGTCCGTCCCCCTAAATTTGACGAGCTGCTGTTACGGTTCAAAGGTGCGTTTGGCGTTGGTATTGATCAGCGCGACTTCACCTGGCGGAAAACCCGCAAGACACCTTGCGCGGCCGCCGTCAGTAGTACGATACATAGAAAAATATCGGACAGCATGTTGCCTAGCTCGCTGAATCGCTTGCTGTGCAGGAGAAATCCCAACAGCCGAGGCCACGGCCCAAGCGTAAAATATCGCCTGCAACCACCACAGCGTCCACCACACCGAAAACCCGCCCTGATTGAATCGATTGAGGTAATTCATGCACCTCCTCCTTAAACACGGCATGTGCCGAGCTTGTGCGCGTTGAACGGGAACGAATATGCCGGCCACGATCTGCGCGCCGTGAGATAGATCACCTTGGCGCACCAACGCGGCCCTACTCCTCTTAGGGATCGACATCGCTTCTGTTCGTAAGGATCGATCGCTTGTGCTTCCAGATCCGGGATTAGCAACCCAACGGTTGTGCGTTTGCTGATCCATCCTGCGCCCCGATCCGGGGCGTTTGTTTTGGTCAAAACGACGCCGTCTGCACGCCGTGTGACCATCATCACAGTCGCATCGCTCAGGTCAGGTTTAGATCTCGAACAAGGCGGTTGGGATCGTCCGCTAAGGGGAATATCAATGACCATCAAGGCACATGCAGACAACCGTTTCGGAAGCGACTTATCCGAGGGTCATGACCATAATTTGAGCCGCGCGCGCATAGCCGGTTATGTGCTGCTTGCCGGCCTTTTGCTTGAGGTTGTGGCCAGCCTGATTTGGTTTCATGGCGTAGAGACCCTGGCTTCGATCATAGCCATCGCGTTGGTGGCCAGCGGAGTTGCGGGAGAAATATTTTTCGAAGGCAGAGCCCGGCGAGCCAACAAGGCCATCGTCGCCGCTCTTCCCATCGCCAAAGTTCAGGAGTGCGAGCCGAGCAGAGATGCAGCGCACTTAAGCCTTGTGGCGCGGCCGAACAATTTTAAGCCATTGTCGCAGTTTCCCAATCGTGAACGTAGGAAGCTTCCAGGACGCCGCGGGCGAGACCGCGCAGCAGCTTGATTGGTTCGACGCGGTCATTTCATCAAAAGCGGCCCCGGTCTCCGAACTGGGGCCCGTTTGCTGCGCGAATCAGAATTCGAGCGACATGCTTTTGCAATGATAAGACGCGATGTCTGCGCCGCCGCAAAACCTCGCAAACGAAACCTATTCGGGGCCCCCCTCGTTCCTGGATCACGACTCTCAAGCAGGGATCATTCCGATGCGACAATTTCTTACCGTCCTGCCCATCGCGGTCGCCATGTCATTCGCAACATGGCAACAAGCAGCGTCGTTTCACGAGGAAGTCGCAGCGGAGATCGAGAACGCGTTTTCGCCTTGATGTCGCAATCACGGCCTCGAAGATCATCAGACGCGAGATAGAACTCGCCGTCGTCATGGCGGCGGTTCTGCGAAATTCTTGACGATCACCAACCTCACTCCGCAGCCGCGAAGTCGGCGTTCGCCGTATCGAATGTTATGGAATGTGTACCGAAAACTTAAACACGGGCGTAGCGGTGATGAAGTCCGCCCAGGATGGCGCGTGACCTGATCACACCGGTTCGCTGAACCGGGCGAGAAACCGGCGCATCCTTGTTCAGGGATCGATGCGTTCTGACGCTATTGTAATAGTCGGCGTAGGATTGCAGGATCTCGACGCAGATGCACCTCGCCCAGGACAATGATGTGTCCACACACTCACGCCGGATCGATCCAATCAGCCGTTCGGCAAAGCCGTTCTGCCAAGGTGAAGCTGGTGCGGTGGGCTTGTCCCGGATGCCCATGGCGCGCAATCGGCGGGTGACGACCGCGCCATAGATTTGATCCCGATCGCGGATCAGGTATTTTGGGGCATCATCCCAAGGGAAGGCCTGGGTGATCTGACGCGCAATCCATTCCGCTGTCGGGTTTGTTGTGACGTTGATCCAGACGAGGTCTCTGCGGTCGAGCCGGACGATGACGAAGGCATAGAGCAGGTCGAAACCGATAGTGGGGACAACGAACAAGTCCATAGCGGCAATATCCGGCGCGTGATTACGCAGAAAGGTCCGCCACCCTTGGCTTGGCGGTCCTCGCCGTTTGACCATGTACTTGGCGACGCTCGATTGCGCGACCTCAAACCCCAGCTTGAGCAATTCGCCATGGATACGTGGCGCGCCCCAAAGCGGATTTTCGATGCTCATCTGCCGGATCAGCGTGCGCAGCTCCGTCTCGATCTGAGGTCGCCCTCCCAATGGGCACGACTTCCACCGCCAATAGCGGCGAAAGCCAGCCCGATGCCAACGCACCAGCGTCGCGGGCCGGATAATCGTGAGAACCTGCAGGATCGACGGAAACCAGCGATACAGCCGGATAAAGAACCAGCGATCATGGTTCGTGAACCGGACACGACCATGCAGCCTACGCCTCAAGACAATCAGCTGATGTCGAAGCACCGCGTTCTCAGTTTCAAGCCGCAACTTCGACTTGAACGGCGAGGCCAGGACGGCAAGAACGAAACAGAGCAGCCCGATCATTCCGCCAGCTTAGGCGATTCCATCACGTCATCAACTCGGATAAGGTTTTCGGTACACACAAGTACCCGTCCGGCCTGCGTCGATTCTCCACGCCACTGGTGCGCTCGGCAATCAATATTTCCGGTAAAGCCCGATCAACTTGCCCTGAATTTTCACGCGGTTCTGCGGCAGGATGCGGACCTCGTAGGAGGTGTTGGCGGGCTCCAGCGCAATCGAGGCGCCGCGGCGACGGAAGCGCTTTAGCGTCGCCTCCTCGTCGTCGATCAGCGCCACCACGATGTCGCCGGTCTCGGCGGTTTCGTTGCGCTGGATCAGCGCCATGTCGCCGTCGAGAATGCCGGCGTCCACCATCGAGTCGCCACGCACCTCAAGCGCGTAATGTTCGCCGGAGCCGAGCATATCGGGCGGCACGCTGATCGTGTGGCTACGGGTCTGCAATGCCTCGATCGGCGTGCCAGCCGCGATCCGTCCCATCACCGGCACGGCTACCGGATGATTGCCATCATCCTCCGACTCCGGCGTTGCTGATGCCGCGTACCTTGCCGAGCGTGCCTTCGATGACGCTCGGCGTGAAGCCACGACGGCCGTTTCCACTGCCGCTTCCCGACAGCTCCGGTAGCTTGATGACTTCGATGGCGCGGGCGCGATTGGGCAGGCGGCGAATGAAACCGCGTTCTTCCAGTGCCGTGATAAGACGGTGGATGCCGGACTTCGAGCGCAGGTCGAGCGCATCCTTCATTTCGTCGAAGGAGGGCGGAACGCCGGCCTCTTTCAATCGCTCATTGATGAAACGCAGAAGTTCGTACTGTTTGCGCGTGAGCATCTCGACCAGTCCCCAGGTTCGTGTGCCGTTCAATTCCGAGACATCTATCTTCAGACAACCGCAGCCGTGAAGCTCCGGACGGTACTCGAAACAAATCATGAACGAACACTATATGTTCCATATGTGTTCTGCAACCACTTAATTTCCAGTGAACGAGATCAGGTTTTGTCGCGCGGGCCGTATCCGCGCGTTCAGCGCGGCAGCCGCAGGATGTCGCAAACCGAGCCTGCGCTGGCCGCGGGTGCAAATGGCGGACGTATCAGAAGTGCCCGTGCCGCAGCGAGATTCCCCAACAGCGAGCTGTCCTGTTGGGTGACTGGCATGGCAATTAACGCGCCATCAGCGCGCTCCTCAAGGCGGGCGCGACGATAGTCTTCGCGTTGGTCGTTGGCGACGATATCGCGCCCGAGCAAGGCGGGTTCACGCGCGTGATGGACGTTTGAACGACCGGACAAAGCGCGAATCAACGGCACCAGAAACAGGAACGCGCAGACATAGGACGACACCGGATTGCCGGGCAGGCCGATCACGCGCATGCCGTTGCCCAGCCGGCCGTGCATCATCGGCTTGCCAGGGCGCATGGCGATCCGCCAGAACGCCATCGTGACGCCCTCGGCCTCCAGCGATTGCTTGACCAGGTCGTGGTCGCCGACCGAGGCGCCGCCGGTCGTGACGAGGATATCCGCGCCGCTGTCGCGGGCGCGGCGGATGCCCCCTCTGGTGGCGTCGAGCGTATCGGCGGCGATGCCAAGATCAATGGTTTCGGCGCCTTCCGCGCGCGCCAACGCCCGCAGCGCATAGCCATTGGAGTAGACGATCTGGCCGGGGCCGGGCTGCGATCCCGGCATCACCAGTTCGTCGCCGGTGGCGAGCACCGCGACCTTGGGTCGACGCCGGACCGCGAGTTCCGGATAGTTCATGGCGGCCGCCAACGAAAGGTCGCGGTCGGTGAGGCGGCTTCCTCCGGTGAGCAGCACGTCGCCCTTGTTGAAGTCGACGCCGGCCGAGCGGATATGCCTGCCCGGGCTCGTTGCCTCGGTGATCGTGATGGACCGGCCGTCGACCTCGGTGTCCTCCTGGAGCACGACGGCGTCGGCGCCTTCCGGAATCACGCCGCCAGTAAAGATCCTGACCGCCTGGCCGCTCGCGACCGCCCGGTCGAACGGCCGTCCCGCCGCGACCTCGCCGATCACCTCGAACCTGGCGCCTGCCTGAGCGGCATCGACAGCCCGCACGGCGTAACCATCCATTGCCGACATCGCCTGCGGCGGTTGGGTGCGCAACGCCTGTAGATCGCGCGCCAGCACGCGGTGGTGGCCCGCGTCGAGCGCAACCATTTCCTCAGCCAGCGGCTCTGCGCCCCCGAGAATGGCCGATAATGCGTCGTGGACCGGCATCAATGGCACGGCGAAGCTCCTCTACCCCTAAAGTCCGAGCGCGGTCAGCGCTTCCGCCACGTCATCGGGCGATGTGACATGGACGGCAGTCAAGCCCCGCTTCCGCGCGCCCTCGATATTCTCGACGAGGTCGTCGAAGAACACGATGCGCTCCGCAGCTACGCCGATCGCCTTTATCACATAATCATAGGCGGCTGCGTCCGGTTTGCGAAGCCCGATCGCGCAGGACAGGAAGATTTCGCGAAAGTGGCCCAGCACGTCCGCGTAGGGTTTGGAAAAATGCGCGACATGGGGCGGGTTGGTGTTGGAAAAGGCGTATAACGGCAGCCGCCTGGCGGCGCGTGCCAGCAGCGCATCGATGCCGGGCATTTCGCCGGCGAAGATCGTGTTCCAGCCCTCGAGAAGCTGCGCATCCGACAGGTCGATGCCGAGCGTGGTGCGCAACGCCTCGAAGAATTCGGCATCGCCGGCGTGCCCGGTCTCGTGACGCCGGAACGTCTCGCTCTGCCAAAACGGCCTGGACAAATCGGCAGGCGTGCAACCGGCATGCCCGGCCCAGCATGCCAGCACCTTGCCGAAGTCGATATCGATGACCACGCGGCCGAGATCGAACAGCAACGCGTCGGCGGTGCCGGGACAAAGCTGGGGTTCGGTCATTGCGGTCGTTTACGAAAATCGGCGAGGTTGAACAATGGAAGTTTTGTCAGGATTGCGCCGCTGCGCCCTGCGACCTTGTTTGTCAAATGCCGCTTTGACGCCTGCGCTCGGCGCTGAGTGCGTTGCCGATAAACCCGACATCGGCGATGCCGCGATAGATATCCTGCGAATACAGCAGCATGGTCAGCACGAAGACGGCTGCCGCCGAAATCTTGATCGTTAGACCCGGGTCTCCGCCGCAAGTCGCGTGGACGAGATCGTCGATCAAGCCAATCCCGAACGGGCGATACGCCGCGCAACCCGACGACAGCGTTGAACGCAGGATGTCCGAGGCAAGGATCACCAATCCGGCATTCAGCGCGCACAAGGCAAGCGCGACGACGGTTAGTCCGTGTTTGAGCGCCAGCGCGAAATCGACGAGCTTGATGGCGATTAAACATGCCAGTGCCCATTCGAGGAGCAGCAAGCTTGCCTCGGGGCTCGCGGGCAGGGCGATCGGTTGGCCACGCCACCAGATCAGTCCGAGAATGCAGGCGGCCAACAGCAGATTGACTTTGATGAATTCCGGAAATTTGCAGCGCAGAACGACGGAATTCGCTTTCGCGACGAGATCGAGGATCGCGCAGGCGATCAGGCCGGCGGCGAAGCCGCCGATATGCGCGCGCCAATCGATTCGCGAGACGCTGAGCGTCACTGCGATGTTGAGCCCGATATTGGTGACGAAGAAGCTCGCGGGAACGCCGATCTTGCCGAGGATCCACAAGCCGAAGAGTGCGCCGAGGATGCCCGACGTGCCGCCGGATGCGCCGACGGCGAGGTATGCAGTGGGATGCGTAAGGTTGCCGACGACGGCGCCGCCGATCACCGAGCAAATATAGATGATGAGGAAGTTGGCCGCGCCGACACGCTTCTCCAGCGGTCCGCCCCAGAGCGCGAGGCAGATCATGTTGGTGGTAAGATGGACGAGGTCGACATGCAGGAAGCCGTTGGCAACCAGCCGCCAATATTCGTGGCGCACAAGCGCGGCCTGGTACATGGCGCCGTCCTGAAACAACAGCGGTCCTGGAATGGTGGCCGAGCCCGACTGATGATAGCACAGGCCATAGATGACGATATTCGCGGTCATCAGCAGATAGACTGCGCTGTGGGGGAGGGTGAAGCCGCCAGCGTTTCCCGCTTTGCTCATGTGCACGCCGGCGCTCAGTAGCGATAGGGCTCGATGTCGAGCAGTGGAAATGCGCTGAAGACGTGGGGCGGGTTGGTCGGACTTGCCGGGTGCACATAGGATTGGTCGAGCTCGGCAAAATTCCTGACGCCGAGCAGGCCGAGGCAGCGGATCACTTCGTCTTCGAGCAGCTCCAGCATCCGCAACACGCCCGCCTCCTGCTTGGCCGCAAGCGCCCAGCATTGCAGACGGCCGATGCCGACGAGATCGGCGCCCATGATGATGGCCTTCACGATGTCGGTGCCCCGGTACATCGAGCCGTCGACCATGATCCTGGCGCGGCCCTTCACGGCATCGATGACCTCGGGCAGCACCTGCATCGAGCCGCGGCCATGATCAAGCTGGCGACCGCCATGGTTCGAGACATAGATCCAGTCGACGCCGTGGTCGACCGCAAGTTTTGCGTCTTCGGCGGTCGCGATGCCCTTGATGACGAGCGGAATCTTGAACTTGTCCTTGATCAGTTTCACCGTGCGCCATTCCAGGCCCTTCTGAAAATCGCCGCCGGTGGCGCGCAGGCGGCTTTCCCGCACGTAGCGTTTGGCGATGTCGCGTTCGCGCCGGCTGTAGTGCGCGGTGTCGACAGTGAGGCAGAAGGCGCTGTAGCCATGTTTGATCGCGCGGCTGACGCAGTCCTCGACAAAGGCGTCGTCGCCGCGGACATAGAGCTGGTACATGCGTAGCGCATCGGGAGCCGCTTCGGCGACTTTCTCCAGGCCGGGCTCCGTCACCGAGCTCAGCATGTGGCCGACGCCGAACGCCCCGGCCGCCCTTGTCACGCTGGCGGCCGAGCCTTCCGGATCGAAGATCTCGAGCGCGCCGACCGGCGCCATGAACACCGGCAGCGGCATCTTGCGCCCGAACCGTTCGACCGACGCATCAATCCTGGCGACGTTGCGCAGCACGCGCGGCCGGAACGCGATCTCGTCCAGCGCCATGCGGTTGCGCAGCATGGTGGTCTCGGTCTCGGCCGCGCCGATGATATAGTCCCAGGCATTCTGATTGAGGTTGGCGCGCGCCTTGCGGACGAACTCGTGCAGGTTCTGGAATTCCTCGGAGCTGGCGCCGAGCTCTTCGGTTGCCCCGGTTCGGATGCGCGTCGCTTCGTTCATGGCTTCCTCCCGGGAACAGCTGATTGTTATCGGCATAGTCTTGCTTCACCCTTCGCCTATCGCTTCCGGAGCTGCCGCGCCATCCCGAAAATTGCCATGGCGCTATCGCAACGGGACGCGCTGGTGCCGGATCGAGAGAAGGAATAGCTGTGAGAAAAGGGACGGTTTGGATGGCGGTGCTCGGTCTTGGAGCGTTCAGTGCGGGCACGGCGCACGCGCAAGGCATGACCTTGACCAGCCCCGACATCAAGGAAGGCGCCACGATCGCCAAAGACCAGGTCTTCAATGGGTTTGGCTGCTTCGGCGCCAATATTTCGCCCGAACTGAGCTGGAGCGGTATACCGAATGGCACCAAGAGTCTTGCCGTCAGCATCTATGATCCGGACGCGCCAACGCGGCAGCGGCTGGTGGCACTGGGTGGTGTTCAACATTCCACCCGGCACCACGTCCCTGCCGAAAGACGCCGGCGATGTGAAGAAAAAGCTGATGCCCAAGGGGGCGATCCAGAGTCGGACCGATTTCGGGTCCGACGGCTATAGCGGACCTTGTCCGCCGGCCGGCGACAAGCCGCATCACTATCAGATCACAGTCTTCGCGCTCGACGTCGACAAGTTGCCGGACGCCAATAACGATGCCGCCCCGGCAGCGCTGGTCGGCTTCGATCTGCATTTCCATACCTTGGCGAAGGCGACCCTGACTGGTCTCTATGGCCGCTAAGCGCGTACCATCCGTAAACCGCGAGAATTGCGCAGAAATACCGGGCTCGCGAGCAGCTCCGGCCAAAGTTCTGTGCGATGCAAGCCATTCCGCATGCGAGAGAATTTGAGAGGCGCGACGGATTTGAATCCCCCCGCATTCCGCCAATTACAAATTAGACATGATGCGGATTTCCGGCTGGCTGGGACGGCGTGGCGCGTGTACTCTACTGCGTTGGCCAAAAATCGCCGGTAAGGTAGCGAAGCTGCCTCAATGACACCAGAAAGTTATTGTGACGCTTCCGCTCGACCTATGTGAGATCAGGGCGCCGATCTGCCCGGCCTGCACATTCCAAGGTATATCTGCCCAAGGCATATCTGCCGGGACGTCCCAATCGACAGTGTGCGACAAACTGACAGCGAGAAGGTTCCGCAAACGATGCGCAAGAATTCCCATTTTCTAGTTGGTGCGTTAGCAGGCACCTGCCTGACTCTTCTCGTCGCCGGTCCCAAGCCTGAGTTCTGGGTTGCGGCCGCCAAGGCTGCTACCAGTTCCGACACCTATACGCATCTGAATTTGCTCGGCACCGTGTTCGAGCGAGTCAGGACCGACTATGTCGAGAAACCCGATGACGGCAAGCTGATCGAGGGCGCCATCAACGGCATGGTATCATCGCTCGACCCGCATTCGCGCTACATGAACGAGGCGGCCTGGCACGACATGCAGGACACGACGCATGGCGAATTCGGCGGTCTCGGGATCGAGGTCACAATGGAGGACGGGCTTGTCAAAGTGGTGTCGCCGATGGACGGCACCCCGGCGCAAAAGGCCGGCATCATGTCGGGCGACCTCATCACCTATATCGACGGCGACGCGGTTCAGGGACTGACGCTGGAGCAGGCCGTCAACAAGATGAAGGGTCCGGTTCACACCAGCACCAAGCTGAAGATCGAACGTAAGGGCACGGACAAGCCGATCGACGTGTCGATCGAACGCGAGATCATTCAGGTGAAGCCGGTCAGCTTCCATACCGAAAGCGGCGATATCGGCTATATCAGGATTAGTTCGTTCAACGAACAAACCACCGAGGGACTGCACCAGGCGATCGGCGATGTCGTTAAACAGATCCCGCAGGATAAGCTGGCGGGCTATGTCCTCGATCTGCGCAACAATCCGGGCGGCCTGCTCGACCAGGCGGTCTCGGTGGTGAGTACGTTCCTGGCGCGCGGCGAGGTGGTTTCGACGCGCGGCCGTACGCCCGAGGAAACCCAGCGCTACACCGCCAAGGGCGGCGACCTGACCAAGGGCAAGCCGCTGGTGGTCCTGATTAACGGCGGATCGGCGTCGGCTTCCGAAATCGTCGCGGGCGCGTTGCATGATCACAAGCGGGCGACCCTGATCGGCACCCGTTCGTTCGGTAAGGGATCGGTCCAGACCATCATCCCGCTCGGCGTCGGCAACGGCGCGCTGGCGCTGACGACGGCACGCTATTTCACGCCATCCGGCCATTCGATCCAGGCGCTGGGCGTCTCGCCCGACATCGAGATCCTCCAGGACGTGCCTGACGAGTTCAAGGGTCGTTCCGACACCAAGGGCGAAGCCTCGATGCGGGGTCATCTCTCCGCCGAAGGCGCAGAGCAGACCGGCTCGCAAGCCTATGTTCCGCCGGACCGAGAAGGACGACAAGGCATTGGCGGCCGCCCTGGACCTGCTACACGGTGTTACCGTCAAGGCCGACGTTCTGGCATCTCCCAAAACCACGGTGCCGAATTAGGCCAGCAGAACTAACGGATGGGTTCGAGCGAAGCGGCGCTTGAGCCGTTGCTGGTTCTGATCCGGTTGAAGCGATTTTTGAACCGAATTCCGCTTCGCCAGCACGCTACGGCCGTCGGTTCCGTCTGACTCAGGCAACCGCGGCCGGTTTCTTTGTGTGCGTAAAAAACAGCCGCTCGATCTCGGCGGCGGGTTTTGCCGGGCTGAACAGATAGCCCTGCATTTCCGAACAGCCGAGCATGCGCAATAGCTGCTGCTGCTGCTTGGTCTCGACGCCCTCCGCCGTTGTTGTCATCTGGCGCGCGGCCGCGATGTTGACCACCGCCTGCACGATGCAGGAGGAGCCGTCGTGGTCCTCGAGATCGTTGATGAAGCAGCGATCAATCTTGATCTTGTCGAACGGAAAACGCTGCAGATAGCTTAGCGAGGAATAGCCGGTGCCAAAATCGTCGAGCGCGATCCGCACCCCGATGGCACGCAATTGGTGCAGAATGGCGAGCGCGGTTTCGTCGTCGCGGATGAGCACCGCCTCGGTAATCTCCAGTTCCAGCCGGCTTGCGGCGAGGCCCGATGCGGCCAGCGCGCTGACGACTTTCAACGCCAGCGTGCCGCTCTTGAACTGCACTGGTGAAACGTTGACCGCCAAACGGATGTCCTCCGGCCATTTGGCCGCCACCGCGCAGGCGGTCGTCAGCACCCATTCGCCGATCTGGTTGATCAGCCCTGTCTCTTCCGCGATTGGGATGAATTCGGCCGGCGAGACCATGCCGCGTACCGGATGCCGCCAGCGCAACAGCGCTTCGCAGCCCGTGATCTTGTTGTCCTGCAGGCCGAGGCAGGGCTGGTAGTAAACTTCCAGCGCGCCATCGGATAACGCCTGGCGCAAATCCAATTCCAGCAGGCGACGCTCCATGACCTGCGCGTCCATCTCCGGTTCGAAGAAGCGATAGGTTCGGCGCCCGGCCGATTTGGCGGCATACATCGCCATGTCGGCGTTTTTCAGGATTTGGTGCAGATCGGCGCCGTGCTGGGGGGCCAGCGCCACGCCGATGCTGGCGTCGGTAGTGACCTGATGGCCAAGGCATTCGTAGGATGTTCGGATCGCATCAAAAATGCGGGTGACGAGGTCGACGACTTCCGCCTCTGTCTTGACCGCGGTCTGCACCACCGCGAATTCATCGCCGCCGAGCCGGGCCACGAAGTCGTCTCCCTCGATGCAGCGGCCCAGGCTCGCCGCCACCGATTTCAGCAATTCGTCGCCAATCAAATGGCCGAGCGTATCGTTGACATTCTTGAATTCGTCAATGTCGATATAGAGCACCGCCAATTGTTCGCCCGGCACTATCCGCGCCAGTTCATGCTTCAGCCGCTGATGGAACAATACGCGGTTGGGCAGGTCGGTCAGCGGATCGTAGTGCGCCAGATGCGTGATGCGCTCCTCGGCATGTTTTTGCTCGGTAATATCCTCGCTTGTGGCCACCCATCCGCCGGCTGCGAGCGGCTGGTTGATGATCAGGATAGCCCGGCCGCCCGGGGTTTCCGTGACCTGGCGTGTGGCCTTCCCGAGCGCCAGGTCCTTGATGGTCGCGGCACAATATTCTTCCACATTGCCGACAAACGATCCGGTTTTCTTGCGATGGTAGATCAGGTTCTGCATGGTACAGCCCGGCTTGACGACCTCAGCCGATAGCCCGAACATTTCGATATAGCGCTCGTTGCAAACCGTCACATGAGCCGTTTTGTCGTAGACGACGAGGCCCTGCGGAATATTGTTCACGGCGATGTCGAGGCGCTGCTTTTCCAGTCGATGTTGCTGCGATAGTTTTCGCACGACCACGAACAGCAGGCCGGCGATCAGGAGCACCGAGACGGCAGCAATCGCGGTCAGGAATCTGGTTTGCTGGCGCCAGTCGGCCAACGCCGCCGACACGGTCGTCGTCGCGATGATCGAAATCGGAAATTCGGTCAATATGCGCGCGGCGGCCAGCCGATCCTGACCATCGATCGGGCTGGTCAACCGCGTCGTGCCGTGATCGGATTTCGCTAGGATCTGGCGGCTGGATTCAAAGTTGCGTCCGATCAACGCCTCGACATGGGGATACCGCGCTAACAGCGTTCCGTCGCGATGATACATCGAAATCGCGGCGTCCTCTCCGAGTGCCAGGGAAGCGACAAATTTCTCGAAGCTCGCAGGCGTAATCGCGCGTGTCACCACGCCGAGGAATTCGCCCGACGGGCCGTTCACCCGGTGCGCGATCACGGTTGCCCAGCCGCCGGTGAAGCGGCCGCGCACCAGTTGGATCAGAACCGGCGTCGCTGCCTTGCCAGATTTGAAGGTTGTGAAGTAATCCCGATCGCCGACGTTGACGTTCGGTAGCGGCCAGTGCTCGGACGAATTGATCAGCCTGCCGTCCGCATCGAAGACATTGATGCCGGCAACGTCGGGATGTCCGCCGCTCTTGGTCCGCAGGGTCTGGTGCATGTCATCGGTCGACATCAACGATCTGAAAGCATCGGGCGACGTCAGTTGGGCAAGCTGGGCCCGCGTCGCGATTTCCCTCTGGACAATGACGAAATCTTCCAGCTGCTGATCGAAATGACGCGCCAGCAGCAGTACGGTATTTTCGAGCTCACGTTCTGCGCTTTGCAGCGCGCGTTCGCGGAATACCCCGACGATCATGGCGGTGCCGACCACAATGCTGGCGACCAGCAGCGCGCCGCCGACCGTCAGCCAGCGGACCGGATTGCCGCGAACCGAAGCCTTGATGTTGGAGGTGGCGTTTCCCATGGCCATTATGGATCGTGATTGCTGCCAAGCGCTTTTGCCAGAAGCAATTTTCCCCAGCTCCAGCGCGGACGGGATTACCGGAGCGAGATGGAAGTGCCGTTAGGAATTTGAGTTAATAGGCGGTTAATCAGGGCAATGGTGACTGCAAGCTTCATAGGATGCCGGAAAAATTTGCTAGGGCTATCCAAGGCGAGCGCGGAGAGCCACCGGACCGGCGCTGTCCGCGACGGGCGTCAACACGTGCGATCGTGTCAGGCGCGATAATGGCCGGACTTGCCACCCTTTTTTTCGAGCAGGTGAATGGCTTCGATTCGGATGCCGCGCTCCACCGCCTTGACCATGTCGTAGATCGTCAGGCATGCGACCGACACCGCCGTTAACGCTTCCATCTCGACGCCCGTCGGGCCAGTGACGCTGACGGTCGAGCGCACGATGCAGCCTGGCAGCTTGCTGTCGGGTGTAATATCCAGGGTGACTTTCGACAAAGCGAGCGGATGACACAGCGGTATCAGATCCGAAGTGCGCTTTGCGGCCATGATGCCGGCAATCCGCGCGGTGCCGAGCACGTCGCCTTTTTTGGCGTTGCCGGAAACGATCAGTTCAAACGTTGCCTTGCTCATGATGACGCGGCCTTCGGCGACCGCGGTGCGTTGGGTGGCGGGCTTGCCCGACACGTCGACCATTCGCGCTTCGCCCTTGGCGTCGATGTGGGTGAGGGCGCTCTCCGCGGCGTTGGCCTTTGATGATTTGCGTGCCATGATCAGTGTGCTCCCGCCGCGCTGGTGGATTTGCCACGTGCCAGCAGCGCTCGGGTCGCGGCGGTCACGTCGGCCTGCCGCATCAGGCTTTCGCCGACCAGGAAGGTCGAGATGCCGATCCGCGCAAGCCGCGCCAGATCGGCGGGCGCAAAGATGCCGCTTTCGCCGACCATCAGGCGATCTCCCGGGATCAGCGGCGCCAGCGCCTCGCTGGTGGCGAGCGTGGTTTCGAAGGTACGCAAATTACGATTGTTGACGCCGATCATCGGCGAGCGCAGTTTCAAGGCGCGGTCGAGTTCGCTGTGCTCGTGGATCTCGATCAGAACATCCATGCCATGCGTCAGCGCCGCGTCCTCAATGTCCCGCGCCGCGCCGTCGTCGAGCGCCGCCATGATGATCAGAATGCAGTCCGCGCCATGGGCTCGAGCCTCGACCACCTGATAGGTATCGAACATGAAATCCTTGCGCAGCACGGGCAGGCCAGTCGCCGCACGCGCCGCCACCATGAAATCGAGATGCCCCTGGAACGACGGCGTATCCGTCAGCACCGAAATGCAGGCAGCCCCGCCGGTTTCATAGGCTTTTGCCAAGGCAGGTGGATCGAAATCGGCGCGGATCAGTCCCTTGGACGGCGAGGCCTTCTTCACCTCGGCGATCAGCGCATAATCGCCGCGGTCGAGTTTTTCGCGGATCGCGCGCACGAAACCACGGGGTGGCGGCGCTGCTTTCGCCAGCGCCTCCATGCTGGCAAGCGGATGCGCGCGTTTGGCGGCGGCGATTTCTTCACGCTTGTAAGCCTCGATCTTGGTCAGGATATCGGACATCGAGAGATCTCTGCGGTCAGCCGTTGGAGACGGCGATCAGATGTTTCAGCCGCGTGGCCGCCGCACCGCTGTCGAGCGATTTGGTGCCGAGCGCGACGCCTTCCTTCAAGCTTTTGGCGCGGCCCGCAACGATCAGCGCAGCCGCCGCATTGAGCAGGGCGACGTCGCGATACGGACCTGCTTTGCCGTCGAGCACGTCTTTCAGCGCGACCCCGTTGAAAGCCGCGTCTCCGCCTTTCAGCGCGTCGCCGCCGGTGCGGGCAACACCCGCTTCCTCCGGCGTGACTTCAAAGGTGCGGATATTGCCGTTCTCGAGCGCGGCGACAAAGGTCGGACCGGTGATGGTGATTTCATCGAGGCCGTCCGAGCCGTGCACCACCCAGACGGATTCGGCGCCGAGATTCTTCAGGACCTGCGCCAACGGCTGTACCCATTGCCGGGAAAACACCCCGACCATCTGCCTCCTGACCCCCGCGGGATTGGACAGCGGGCCAAGCAGATTGAAGATGGTGCGCGTTGCGAGTTCGGCCCGGGTCGGGCCGACATTTTTCATGGCGGGATGATGCGTGGGGGCGAACATGAATCCGATTCCCGCCTCCTTCACGCAGCGGCCGACCTGCTCGGGCGTGATATCGATCTTGACGCCCAGCGAGCTCAACACGTCAGCAGCCCCCGAGCGCGACGACAGCGCGCGGTTGCCATGCTTGGCGACGGGAACACCGACGCCCGCGACGATGAACGAGGCGCAGGTCGACACATTGACCGAACCGGAGCCGTCGCCGCCGGTGCCGACCACATCGACGGCGCCTTCGGGAGCGTCGACGCGCAGCATCTTGGACCGCATTACCGAGACGGCCCCGGTGATTTCTTCCACCGTCTCGCCGCGCACCCGAAGCGCCATCAACAAGGCGCCCATCTGCGAGGGCGTTGCCTCACCGGACATAATGCTGTCGAAGGCGGACGCCGCTTCATCGCGTGACAGCGTCGCACCGGTCGCCAGTTTTCCGATGATAGATTTGAGATCGTCCATCGCGTGCTTTCAGGGTGGGCGCCTTTCGATGGTCTTGCGACGAACCGATGCCCGGTCTTCTTTCCGAATCTGCTCTAGTTGTTGTCGCTGCCGTTCGCGCCGGTCACCTGCGCGAAGGCGGATTCGTTGATGCTGGTACCGATCTGCGTTTCGAGCTTGGCGACGTATTGCGCGATCTGTTCGTCCTGGAGGCCGCGCTCAAGCTGACTTTTCATCTTCTTGATATCGTCGGACGCCATGTCGACCGGCGGCACTGTAATGTCAGTTACGCGAAACACGATCCATTCGCCGTTGCCGGCGTTCGGCGTCTGACCGGCGCCGTCCTTGGCGGTGCGAAACGCTGCCGCGATCGCGCTGGCGGGAACGCCTGGCGGGGTGGCGTCGCGCTTGAAGCTCGCTGCGGTCTCGACCTTCAAACCGGCGGCCGCCGCTTCAGCGGCGAGCTTGGCCCCCTGGTCGAGCTTTTGCACCATCTCGGTCGCCTTGGTGCGCAGGCGACCGGCGACCTGGTCCTCGTGCCATTTCGCCTCGACCTGGTCCTTGACCTCGTCGAGATTGCGTTCCCGCGACGGGGTGATACCGACCACGTCGAACCAGACATAACCACCATGATACGAAATCGGATCGTTATCGACGCCGACGTCGCTATTGAACGCCTGAGTAACGACATCGAGGCCGGGGGGAATATTGGTCGCGATCTGGCCATTGGGAAGACGCCCGGAACGGTCGACGGCGTCGATGGTCACAGAGGCAAGCCCGAGCTTCTTTGCCGCCTCAATCACGCTTGCGCCGCCACCGCGTTCGTCTTCCATCTTGTCGCGGAGGTCTGAAACCTGCTTTCGCGCGCGTTCGGTGGCGATTTCCTTCTTGAGGCGCTGGGACACGCTGTCATAGGACACATCGACCCCTGGCACGATCTTGCCGATCTTGACCACGGCGACACCGAAACGGCCCTGCACCGGCTGGCTGATCTCGCCTGACGGCAGCGAGAACGCTGCATTTGCGATCGCGGGATCAATGATTTCGGATTTCGAGACCATGCCGAGATCGACGTCGGAGGCCTTCAGCCCGCGCTCCTTGGCCAGTTCGTCGAACGACGTGCCGGAACCGAGGCGGGTTCTCGCCGCCATCGCCTCCTCCATATTCGGGAACACGATTTGCTGCACCTCGCGTTTTTCCGGCGTGCCGAACGTGTCGCGTCGCGATTTCGAACAGTTTCCTGGCGTCCTCATCCGAGACTTCCGACCATTTTCCGATCTCTTCGGGGGTGATCGCGACAAAGGCGATCTTGCGATATTCGGGCGCGCGGAACTGGACCTTGTGCTCATCGAAATAGCCCGCCAGCGTTTCCGGCGATGGCGGATCGATGGTGCCGGCCTGGGCGGCGCTGAGCTTGACGTATTCAATCGAGCGTTGCTCGTTCTGGAAACGGCTGAGCGCGTCGATCATCACTTTCGGCGGCGTCAGCGCCGGCCGAAATGGTGCCCGCGATTTGACGCCGCAGGGTAACCTTGCGCTGGTCGGCAACATAACGCGCTTCGCTGTAGCCGAACTGCCGTATCGCGGCCGCGAAGCGTGCGGGATCGAATGCGCCGTTGGTGCCCTTGAAATTGGGATCACTGAAGATCATTCGTTTGGTTTCTTCTTCGGACTGTGCAAGCCCCAGCCGACGCGCTTCCTCGTCCAGGGCTGCCTCGGCGATGGTCTGCTGCAGCACCTGGCGGTCGAGGCCGAAGGCGCGCGCCTGATCCATTGTCATCGGCCGGCCAAACTGGCGACCGATCTGCTGTAACCGATCGGTATAGAGCTGACGGAACTGCTCGGTCGAAATCTCGGTATGGCCGACGGTGGCCAGCGTCGATTGCCCGAAGCCGCGAAAGATGTCAGCGATGCCCCAGATACCGAAACTGACGATCAACACGCCCATCACGACGGCCATAATGGTTTTGCCGAGCCAGTTTGATGAGGCTTTCCGTATTCCTCGAAGCATGGGTCCGTCTTCTATCTAAAAATTAAGAGGCTGATTTTACTAGGTTTTTCGGTTTTCCGCCCGCACCTCAGCCGAAGGTGCGGGAATAGATGTTCTATTTTCGGTCTCGGCACGGTCTAGCTTGCCGATGGCCCCCGCCGCAAGCCTGCCGCGGTTGGCGCTTTTGGTATAGAGCGTCGCCATCCGCCCGCCGGACCAGCCGAAGATGGCCTCCAGTTCGCGCTCGGTCGCCCCGTTCTCGGCCGCCCGGGTCGCCGCTGCTTTGCGCATCCCGTGGGCGGATTTGCCGATCACCCCCGCAGCTCTGGCCGCCGCCACGAATTCGGTCCCCAGCGCGCCCTTGCTCCACGGCGTGCCACGGCGGGTGACGATGAAGGCGAGGTCGCCCGTGGGCCCGGCGTCGAGCGTGGCCTGAAGCTGCGGCAACAGCGGCAGCTCGACCCGCATGCCGGTCTTCTCGCTGTCGATCGAAATCACCGTCCGTCGCACCGGCTGCCCATCGACCAAAATGGTGCGCTGCTTCAGGTGCTGGCGGCCGAGGATCGCGACGTCGCCGATCCGCAATCCGCTGTAGGCGAGGATGTCGAAGATCACCCGCTCCCGGGTGCCGCGCGGCCAGTGCGCCTCGAATTTTGCCATCTCCTCGTCGGTCCACGGCGGGTAG
The DNA here is from genome assembly GCA_963806075.1 of uncultured Alphaproteobacteria bacterium. Taxonomy (GTDB): domain Bacteria; phylum Pseudomonadota; class Alphaproteobacteria; order Rhizobiales; family Xanthobacteraceae; genus Bradyrhizobium. The sequence goes on along the minus strand of CAWDWT010000010.1, from coordinate 72,679 downwards.
CCACCCTTGCGCTTCGACTTGGTTTTGACTTTGACATTGAGCGTTGGGTCGCTCGCGGCCAGCTTCACACTGACCGCCCACTTGAACATCCCGTGCAGCGTGTCGATGAAGGCCTGGGCGGAGGCCGGCGTTGCCGCACGACGCTCACGCCCGGCGATGACGTGGGCCTCATTGATCGCCGACACCATCTGGTGTCCGGCGGTGTCCAGCACTCGCATCATGATTTTTTCGCGTTTATAGCGGGTAGACTTTGCCAGATCGGTCCAGGCGGTGGTCTGCCGGTACAGGTGGAAGAGCCATTGCAAAGTACCTCGCGCGGCCTTACCCGGCCCCTGCGGCCGCTCCCCTTGGATGGCGGCCTGATAGGCCTCCTCGAACTCGGGCGTGCCGTAGGCAGCCCGTATGCGGATCCTTGGGCCCTTGCCGACGCGGACATACCAGACCACCGTGCCGTGGCGATTGGCTTCCCGGTGGAGGTGCGGAGGGCGAGGGCGCGGCATGCATGGAATCAAAGCACAACCCCCGGATCCGGTTCAACCGGCTGCGCGGGCTTTTCCAGTCCATCTAGGCGAATTCTGATGGTCCCGTCTGGCAGCAATTCGACCGCGCCGGCACCAGCCTGCTTCGCGGCGCGAATTGTACGCGCAACGTCAGCTTGCGTGAAGCGGGCAGGAGTGCGGCTCATCGTCTGATTCCCGATCGAGCCTATGAATTGCCAGTCCTTCGCGGCCGGCGTGACCTGCCGCATTTTGTTTGAGGGATGTTGACGGATGAACTATGTTCGCTCCTCGGAGAGCATTAGCCAATGCGCGTGATGGTTGTTCCTAAGTCAACTCAGATCGTTGACTCTGTCGAGTTTGCAGAAAACCTCCATGAATTACGCCTGCGGCTTCATCGTGATAGTGACAAACACGTCGGCCTTTATATTCCGATCTCGCCATATCTCCTCGCCTACATGGCTTGGCCGAACGATGACAGTGAGAGAGATCAATGGATAGCCGCAATCAGAGCGGCGGGGCTGTTGGCGCATGCAGACGCTGCGGGAGCGTCAGATGAGATAGGTCATGTTCGTCTAAAGCTAATCGCCGCTCCTGCATTGGAGGCGAAAGCCAAGAAACTGGAAGCTTTGCAAGGTGCATGGTCCGCGGTTGCGGATATTTTTCAGCGTCTTGTTGATATGGCGACAGATGTGAGCCTGGTACTTAGGAAAGGCCCGAGCATCTCCAAGGCGATCGACTTATGCCAAGCCGATAAGAGCTACGGCCGAGCTCAATTGGAGCGATTTTGGTCCCAGTACCGCGATGTGGCTCATCTAATTACCGCGGCCGCCTTCTTAGCCTCACGCGAGAAATCCGGCACTGGAAGTATCATTACCGCCGCCTGGATTTCACCGGATGCTGTCATTGGTGTTGCAGACGGCTTTGAATTTTTCGGATTAAATACGAAGCCCCACGGCGCAGCTGACACTTTTCTTCCTTCTGGAGACAACTCGGCGCCTTCCCAAAGATTGCTGCAAACAAAATCCCTTTTTAGTTCGTCGAATTCTTTCGGAGGAGCAAAGGCAATTTCTTCGACGCCGAAATCCAGAAAAGAATACATCTCGAAGCACACGGAATGACCATCCGCATTTGAAATGAGGGTCGTTACGGCACCCTGACAGATTGATCAATCTCAGCCCAATTGCCTTTGATCCCGAATCGCGTTCGGGGGACCAACGGCAATTCATGCGCTTCGGTCGGTCGACAGACGGTGGCGACGCGTGTGACAGGGTTACCGTGGGGCGCGATCAAGCCCAACCGCAGGCCGAAAGGTGGAAGCGGGGTCGCGAGTTGGTCAATCCCCAACTCAGAAAGTTGCCACTGACTCCGTTCCGGGAACGACGAGAACGGGGGTCCGAGCGAGGCGCCGGCTCCGGCGAACAAGCTTCGGGCTAGGTCCAACTCCGCTGTCTCCAGCGGGGCTGGGCGACCTATGCCCATGCTCAGCACCTCACCCGCAAACAAGGATTGAATAAAGCATCATGATGAACGAGGCTCTCCGAATAGAAAGTGTCGATCTGGAAGCTCAAGCTCCTTTGCAAAGTTTGTTGCCCATCCGAGCCGGCAGAACGATTGTAGGCAAGGTCAAAATCGAAAAAAAAGGCGACCAGTTTTCCTTGGATTTTGGCGTCCAAAAAAAGCTATCACTAAAAACTAAAACATTTTTTCTAGGTAGTCGTCGTACTTTTTGCTTATCGTTTCCACTTTGTAAACGATGGCGAAAGCGGCTGTTTTTAGTTGATTCTGGACGATGCTTCCGCTGCAAAGACTGTTCGTTCAAGCATTAAGCGGCCACCCTGTCCTTTAATTAAACTAATTTTATTTCCTTGCGAGAGTTGTTCTTGCTTGCTTGGAGCTTGCTTGGAGCTTGCTTGGAGCTTGCTTGGAGCTTGCTTGGAGCTTGCTTGGAGCTTGCTTGGAGCTTGCTTGGAGTAGGAGGGGCAATCAGAGATGAGGAACGAGTGGTGGTGTTCCTCATCTCAATACGGGAGGCGGAACTTTTCCTCGGTCTCGTTCCCTTGGCATAAAACGGGGACCTGTAATGCACGACTTTTTCTCAGCCGTTCGCGAGACGCGGCCGGTGCGGAAGCTGAGTAGAGAGGTTAGGCAGAAACCGGAACCTGGCGATGTTGTGAGTGCGCGCTCATGATCGGCCAGACCTGTTCGATCAGGACGTGCGTCGCGGCCCGATTGCCTCGAACTGCGCCTTCTGTTCGTCATTCAGTGTGGCGTAGAAACCCTCAAGCGCAGCGCGCACCGATTTGACGCCCTCCAGCATCGTGTCGAGCCGCTTCCGGACCGCGGCCATGCGCCCTGGCGGCGTCAGCAGGTCGCTGGGCTGGCACGCCGCCTTGAGGTCCTCGCTGACCCTCGCGCTGGTATCCTGGAGCACTCCCAGCGCAGCCCGTTGGGTATCGTTGGGATGGAGCTTCGCTTCGATCTCGCTACCCGGCCATATCGGAGCAGCCTGCTGTGCGCCACAGTACTGGACAAGCGATGGATTGGCGGTGTTGGACGCGGCCACCCGGCGCTGATCTTCGGCAAGCGCGTTAAAGCGCGCCTTCTGCTCGTCGTCGAGCGAGCCGTAGAATTTCTCCAGCGCCGGTTGCACGAGGGCGACCGCGTTGACCATTGCCTCGACGCGCTGCTGCATGGCGGCGAGGCGGCCAGGCGCTGTGGCAGCGACCTGGGCCGGGCAGGAAACACGAATGATCTCGGCCGCTTGCATCGATGCATTGCCAAGTTCGTCGAGGCCTGCGCCTTGCGACGGCGTCGGTTGCACCGCATCTGCGATCTGGTCGACCGGCAGGCCGGCGACCTCGCGACGGTCGCTGCCGCATAGCTGGTCGAGCGGCACGCCTCTCGCACGCCTTTGCCCATGTGAGCGCTGCGGCAGATAGGCCGAGAGGCCATCATAGCCATAGGGACCAAAGATGCCGGCATAGATATCCGGGTAGCCGTAGCCCCAGAAGCCGAGGCCATCGCCCCAGATCGTGTAGTCATACATGTCGTTGTAGGCGAAGGGCCAGAACAGCGGGCCGACCCAGCCATAACCGCCGCCCGCATGCTGCCACCACCCGCTGCCGGTGCCATGCCAGCCAACCAAAGCGGCCGCAGCCGCAATCTGGATCCGCGCCGCAGGGTTGCTGAGCAGGCGGCCATTGCGCAAGGCGCCCGAATGCAATGAGTTCACGGCATTGCGGAAAGCTGCGGGGCGCACCGCAGCATTCCGGATCCGGCTGAAGTCCGCGCCGCCGTGCCGGAACGAGTGGGATGTAAAGCTCGCACCGCCATGATGCCCGCCACCAAAATGAACGCGACCAAAACCATGACCGCCGAAGTGCCCGCCACCATGACCACCGCCATGGTGCCCACCGCCGTGACCTCCTCCGTGACCGCCGCCATGGCCGCCGGCATGGCCGCCACCATGACCGCCTCCGTGGCCACCGCCCTTTGCCAGAGCCGCGCCCGCCACCAGGCACGCAAGCGCGATCACGGCAATCCCAATGACCGGTCTCATCATCGCACCCTCCCGCATCCGCTCCATTGAGGCATTTGACGGGAATTGGAACCAACAAGGGGAACTGAAGGTTCCGTGCGCGACCGGAACACCAGATGGCCAGTCGCGAAGCGCACGCGAGTGCTACGTCGCCGGCACGATCTTTCCGGGATTGAAGATGTTTTGCGAGCGCACCTCGTGCACAGCGCGCGCATCCAGACATCGCGCTCCTCATCGGTGGGCACGGCCTTCGGGTGGATCGGCTCAGGTCAGACGAAGGCCAGCGATCATGGAATGAGGACTGCGCCGAACGCCATGGCGATGGGAAGCAACGCGAGACCAATCATGCCCGCAGTGTAACTGTCGAGTATCGGCTTGTGACGCATGACCAAGCCCTCCTGCAGCCCGACTAGCAGCCCAGCATCGGTCGGGGCAACCATCAACAGAGGTAGCATGCACCCGCTTAAAGAATGGCGCTAGACCATTTGCAACCTTTTAGCGCTGCACACCGAGCGGCAAGCGCGGTCGCTTTGCCGGTGCGAGTGCTTGGAGTTTGCTTGGGGCTTGCTTTGAGCTCGCGGCAGGGAGTGCCCTGGGTGCCACCTGCTGCGGGCAGCAGCGACGAGCGAGCCCGATGCAATCTATGAAACAGAGTTGACCATGTTCCCAAACAGGTCGGTAGCCCTGGACGGCCGGAGCTGCCGATGTGAAGGCCGCAAGGGGGAAAGCCAACATGCCCCGTGGCAAATGCCTGCCATGGAATATCTTCTTTTTTCCAGCTGGGCAGAATATTCGTCCCCGGCATCATCTGGGAACGGATTGCCGACGTTTCATGTGGAACAGAGAAGTACGCGTCCGCTGGGTCTGCTCCGAGGGTGCTCGCGGCATGCTCCGAGCACCACGCGAGCAAACCATCAATACGACGCGGGGCGGCCGCGACAGCGTGACTCGCCGTCAAGATTTCCTCGGGGCGTTGCGCCGGCTTCGGAGGGTGCGTCAATATCTGTGACGCGACTTAGCGCGTCAATTTTTAGATTTGACGCAGTTGATGCAATCGTCGCCGCGAGTTGGCTGGGCCCAAAACGGGATCTGAATAGGCCGTTTGGCATCTCGCTGCGTCAGAATGTCTGCGTCATGAATCACCTGCGTCAATTTACGTGACGCAGCTTGACGCATCGCATGGAAGGTAAAGGCTCCCATATCGACAGCGTGCCTCAATCTTTAGGCGACCTGAACGCGCCCTTCTCAGATTTAGCTGGGGTGGTATCCCATTGGGTGATGCGCACGCCCAAGGCGTCTTGAGGCGGGGTGGGGTTTCAGATGGCCGAGCAGGCAAGATCAGCCGTCTTGGAGCAGACTCCAGGGCTCAACACGCAGCCCTTTGGCTATACGAACTCGTCGCTTCCGGAAAGGCCCGCGCGAAGATTGCGCAGAATCGGGATATTTCCGAGTTCCGGAAGAGTAGGCTGGCAAATGTCTGCCTTGCGCGATGCCGATGTTCTCAACGTCCGCCGTCAAAGGCCGTTGTCGGTTCTTGCACTGGCTTTCACGCAAGGGAGTGTAGCTATGCCTCGTTCAACGCCTGCGCGATGTCCGCGATTAGATCGGATGGGTGTTCGATGCCGATCGAGAGTCGGATCGTGGAGTTGAGAATGCCTATTTTCTGGCGGATGTCAGCCGGAACGCCGGAGTGGGTCATGCTTGCGGGCAGGCTGGCAAGCGACTCGGTGCCGCCGAGGCTCACCGCCAGCTTCAAGATTTGCAGCGCGTTCAAGAATTTGAAGGCGGCGGCTTGGCCGCCGACAATGTCGAACGAGAACGTGGAGCCCGCGCCGGTGCATTGCCTCGCGAACAGACGGCCGGCGAGGGAGGCCTCTTCGTGGTAAGCAAGGTAATGGACCTTCGCCACTTTGGCGTGGTCGCGCAGGTAATCCGCCACGAGCCGTGCGTTTCTGTCAGCCTTTTCCATGCGGAGGCTCAGGGTTTCGAGCGACCGGCTGATCATCCAACAGGAATGGGGATCCAGTTGGGTGCCAATGGCGCCTCGCAACGCTTTGACGTCTTTGACGAGGGCTTTTGAGCCGAGCACAGCGCCCGCGATCAGGTCGGAATGACCGCCGATATATTTGGTCAGCGAGTATAACGAAAGATCCGCGCCCTGTTCGATCGGTCGCTGAAACACCGGCCCGAGCAGCGTGTTGTCGCATGCGACGATCGGCGTATGCCCCTGAGACTGGCCAACCTTCTCGGCGACGCGGCGGACCATCGCGATGTCGACCAGGCCGTTGGTGGGATTTGCCGGGGTTTCGATGAAAATCATCGCAACCCGACCTTTGCGCATGGCGTCCTCCGTCGCCAGCCTGACCGCGGTTTCGTCGATGCCGTCGGCAAAGCCCACCGCAGTGATGGAGAGGCCGGCAAGCGTCTTCGCAAACAGAGTTTCCGTTCCGCCATAGAGCGGCTGAGAGTGCAGAATGACGTCGCCAGGACGGGCGAACGCGAGGATCGTGGTCGCAATCGCCGCCATGCCGGACGAGAATAGCGCACATTTCTCCGTGCGCTCGTAGACCGAGAGCCTGTCCTCGACGATCTCGCTGTTGGGATGATTGAACCGCGAATAAACCAGTCCCGCACCCATCCCCTCGGGAGGCTCGCGTCGACCGGAGACGAAGTCGAAGAAGTCCCGTCCATCTTCGGCGGTCCTGAAGACGAAGGTGGAGGTCAGGAAGACCGGTGCTTTGACGGCTCCTTCCGACAGTTGCGGATCGTAGCCGTAGTTCAGCATCAGCGTTTCGGGATGCAGCATGTGGTTGCCGATGTGGGTTTTCGACGGAAACGGTTTCACCATGGCCTGTCTCGCTGTCTGGATTTGGAGCGGCGCCCCGCACTGGGAGGCTTCCTCAGGAAGCGGTGGATACGACGGCATCCAACGGCTCCAGTCAACGTTGCCGGGATCAGCGTAGCAACATCCGGGACTGATTTCACTGCGCCCGAGGCGGATTACTACAAAGCCGCACCGAGCCTAGGCGTGAAATATCGTGCGTTCGATACCGAAGCGCCACTGAGCTTGCCCCGAGGATGCTCGCGGCATGCTCCGAGCACCACGTGAGCAACGCTACGCATATTCCGCGCAAACGCAGCATCTGCCTGTGTCTTAAGTCGCTGTCTCAAACGATTTGACGTGGGCGATCTATTTCTCTCTGGGGCAAAACCGGTGCGTATGAATTACTGCGTTAACTTGATTTGGTGCAGCTGACGCACCTGTCCCGCCTCACCTAAAACTGGAGCTTTCTGGGTTGTTCGAGTCTCGGCGGACGCTTCGCTGAACGTATGGTCGATCGCGAGTTCTGTTTGGGAGTTGGTGATGACCTCAATGACGACCTGACCGACCCCGCGCTCCGTCACCGCTCGCCAGCGGCTGGAAGACCTTCCGTCCCGATGGCCGCGAACCTCGATGTTGGTGCCACGGGGCACCTCGCTAAGCCGCCAAAATCTAAGCCACGATAACTGGCGCGCGCGCTGTCTCGATCATCTTCGCCAACTCCTCGATCCGATACGGCTTCTGCAGCGCTACCCGGTCGCGGTATCCTTCAGGCACCTAGCAGGTACTAAACGGGACGTCGTTTGATACTTCACTTTTCGAGACCATCTCAACTCCAGCCACCTTAAAAGCGATGCAGGCTGTCAACTCCCCAATCTCGAAACGTTCAATGGGTGATTGTAAACAACGCGCTAGCAATATCGGCCTTTGCCTGCGAGCATTACGGGAGCGCTGTTTCAGAGCCTACGGCCACGTCTGTGGGGATAGACGCCCATTGTATCTCACTCTTACAGGCTTATACAGGTCACAAGCACTCGCCACTTGCGACTGCCAATCCAAAATTAATATTTAAAGCAAGGAGGATCGCATGAAATTCCGTCCGCTTCACGACCGCGTTGTGGTCAAGCGTATTGACGCCGAAGAGAAGTCAGCTGGCGGCATCATCATTCCGGACAGTGTCAAGGAAAAGCCCTCGCAGGGCGAAATCACCGCCGTTGGCCCGGGTGGCCGCGACGAAGCCGGCAAGCTGATCCCGATCGATCTCAAGGTCGGCGACCGCGTGCTGTTCGGCAAGTGGTCGGGCACCGAGGTCAAGCTCGATGGCGAGGAGCTCCTGATCATGAAGGAAAGCGACATCATGGGTGTTCTCACCGACCTTCCCGCCGCCAAGAAGAAGGCCGCGTAAGCGCCTATCCCTCAACCATTTCAAGGAACACATCATGGCTAGTAAAGAAGTTAAATTCGGCGTTGAAGCGCGGGACAAGATGCTGCGCGGCGTCGACATTCTCAATAATGCGGTCAAGGTAACGCTCGGCCCAAAGGGCCGCAACGTCGTGCTCGACAAGTCGTTCGGCGCGCCCCGCATCACCAAGGACGGCGTCACCGTCGCCAAGGAAATCGAGCTTGAGGACAAGTTCGAGAACATGGGCGCCCAGATGGTGCGCGAAGTCGCTTCCAAGGCGGCCGATGCTGCCGGCGACGGCACCACCACCGCGACCGTGCTGGCCGCAGCCATCATTAGGGAAGGCGCCAAGTCGGTTGCCGCCGGCATGAACCCGATGGACCTGAAGCGCGGTATCGACCTCGCGGTCGAAGCCGTCGTTGCAGACCTCGTCAAGAACTCCAAGAAGGTCACCTCGAACGAGGAAATCGCCCAAGTCGGCACCATCTCATCCAATGGTGACGCGGAAATCGGCAAGTTCCTCTCGGATGCCATGAAGAAGGTCGGCAACGAGGGCGTCATCACGGTTGAAGAAGCCAAGTCGCTCGAGACCGAACTCGAGGTCGTCGAAGGCATGCAGTTCGATCGCGGCTATATCTCGCCCTACTTCGTCACTAACGCCGACAAAATGCGCGTCGAAATGGAAGATGCTTACGTCCTTATCAACGAAAAGAAGCTGTCTCAATTGAATGAATTGCTTCCGCTACTGGAAGCCGTGGTGCAGAGCGGCAAGCCGCTTGTGATAATCGCGGAAGACGTCGAAGGCGAGGCTTTGGCAACCCTTGTTGTAAACCGCCTGCGCGGTGGGCTGAAGGTCGCGGCCGTCAAGGCACCGGGCTTTGGCGACCGCCGTAAGGCAATGCTGCAGGACATCGCAGTTCTGACCGGCGGTCAGGCGATCTCGGAAGACCTCGGCATCAAGCTCGAGAACGTCACCCTCGACATGCTTGGCCGCGCCAAGAAGGTGATGATCGACAAGGAAAACACCACCATCGTCAGCGGCGCCGGCAAGAAGGCCGACATCGAAGCGCGCGTCAATCAGATCAAGGCGCAGATCGAGGAAACCACCTCGGACTACGACCGAGAGAAGCTTCAGGAGCGTCTGGCCAAGCTCGCCGGCGGCGTCGCGGTGATCCGCGTCGGCGGCGCGACTGAAACCGAAGTGAAGGAGCGCAAGGATCGCGTGGATGATGCGATGCATGCGACCCGTGCGGCGGTCGAGGAAGGCATCGTCCCGGGCGGCGGCGTCGCCCTGCTGCGCGCCTCCCAGCATCTCAAGGGGCTGCGCACCAAGAACGACGACCAGAAGACCGGCGTCGAGATCGTGCGCAAGGCACTGTCCTGGCCGGCACGCCAGATCGCGATCAACGCAGGCGAAGACGGATCCGTCATCATCGGCAAGATCCTCGAAAAGGATCAGTATGCCTACGGCTTCGACTCGCAGACCGGTGAATACGTCAACCTGATCTCCAAAGGCATCATCGATCCGACCAAGGTCGTTCGTGTGGCGATTCAGAACGCGGCCTCGGTTGCGGCGCTCCTGATCACCACCGAAGCCATGGTGGCCGAAGTGCCGAAGAAGAACGCTGGCGGCGGCATGCCTCAGGGTGGCGGCGGAATGGGCGGCATGGGCGGTATGGATTTCTAAGTCCAATCGTTCAGGCACAACAATAAGAAGGCCCGTCAGCAATGGCGGGCCTTTGACGTTTGGATGCGTTCAACCACGTGCAACAACTCGAAGACGAAACGGATCAATTTGGATCCAATTCAAAAGGAGAAGTAGAGATCTTTCCATTGCTGGATGGAATGCGGATGGATGGTATCACTGGCCCAATTGCCTACTTGTATGAGCATTGCCAGCCTCTCCCAACCCCTCCAGCGAACGACCACATTAAAACTGCCGCGGCTGCATAGTCCCCCATGCAGTAGACGACGGGCGCTATCGCTTTTTCTTCTTCCCAAAAATGTCGTTCCAGTTGTCCTTGTAGGCTTTGGATACTGGCTTCTGACCCTCGCCCATACCTTGTTTTTTTGGTGATAGTGTCCGGTTTGTTTTCAGTCTTGGTAGAGGATTCCGGCGTGGCTTCGACAATCTTGTTCTCGGTGATCGGTTTTTTAGGCGAAGTGTCTTTGGCCTTATCAACTGACATTACTTTTCCTTACAGGCATGTTTTGCTCTCCAACCGCAACCGCGGGACGCGTCTGATAAAGTAGCCTCCACGCATCGAAGGCCTTTGTTTTCTGCCGTCGGGTATTCTCGACGAGATCTAAACCGGGCTCGGCCGAACTGGCAAGCTGCTCGCGGAGCAGCATGATGGCATCGAGGCGGACGTTACTCTCTCGGCAAAGCCTTGTCCGGCGGCTTTTACCCGGCGACGGCTGTCCTTTCGAACAACGCAGTGCTCGGGACCCTGAAACCCGGTCAGCACGGCTCGACCTTCGGCGACAACCCGCTCGCCTGCGCGGTGGCGCGGGCAGCTTTGCGCGTGCTGGTCGATGAGGGGATGCGGCCCTCCAGGGCGTGCGCTTCCTCGACGGTCTAAGGAGCATCCGCGCCAACACGATCCGTGAAGTCGCGGCCGCAATCTGATGCTGGCGGTCGAGCTTCACCCGGAAGCCGGCGGTGCACGTCGCTACTGCGAGGCACTTCAGAGCAGGGGCATCCTTGCCAAGGACACCCATTAAAACATGATCCGCGTCGCCCCGCCGCTTGTAATCACCAGCGACCAGGTTGACTGGGCGCTGGACCGGTTCGGAGCCACGCTGAGACAGGATTTCTCGTAACGGCGCAAGGGAGGCACCCGTCTATTCGCCAATTTCACTAGGTCCCGAGGCTATACGGAAAACCCATTGATCTTGGGTCGGTGTGTGCGCGCCGTTTTGTTGGCGTTTCGACTCACGGATAAAGCATACGGAAAACACTTGATTTTCGTATAGCTTTGTGTCATGTTTTGGCGGGAGCGGGGGACGAAAGAATGAAAAGGGTCGCCATTTATTTACGGGTCTCCACAGACAAGCAGACCACGGACAACCAGCTTCGCGACCTCGAAGCGGTGGCCGAGCGGTCGGGCTGGAATGTGATTGGCATCTTTCAAGATGCCGGCATTTCGGGAGCAAAAGGCAGGGACAAACGGCCCGAACTCGACGAGATGATGATCGGGGTCAACGCAAAAAAGTTTGACCTTGTTGCTGCATGGTCGGTCGACCGGCTCGGTCGATCCCTCACCGACTTGCTCAGTATTCTTCAGAATTTGCATGAGAAAGGCGTCGGCCTATTCCTTCACCAGCAAGGACTCGACACGACGACGACCGCCGGCAAGGCGATGTTCCAGATGCTCGGCGTATTTGCCGAATTTGAGCGCGGCATAATTCAGGAGCGCGTCAAGGCCGGGCTCGCGCGGGCACGTCAGAATGGCACGAAGCTCGGCCGGCGAAGGGTCAAGCCGTCCGTCGAGGCAACGATAAGAGAGCAGCGAGCCAAAGGTGACGGCATCCTCAAGATCGCCCGCACGCTCGGTGTCGGCACCAGCGTTGTTCAACGGGTAGTCCTAGAGATCCCATGACTACCTGAATAGCCGCATGTCGAATGCGTCAGCGCGCCTCCAATTGCCGCTGCGTCAAAGTATCTTCCTCATGACTCAGCGCGTCAATTAATTTGGCGCAGTGGTAGTGTCCTATAGGACACTACCGGCGCAGTTGACGCACCTCTCCCGACTAGGAGAATTGCCGATAAAGCCTGCCAGGCGATTTCGTCGCAGGCGGTCGCTCCGAGGATGCTTGTAGGATGCTCGACACCGGACCCTTGAAGATCGAAGGCCTATAGAGCACCGCAATGCAGGATTGATAGTGCGTCAATTAATCTGTGACGCGACTCATTGCGTCAAATTGAGTCGGCGGGCGTGCTTTGTAAGAGGGGATGCGGCCTTAGCCGACTTGCTGCAATAACAGCACATTGACCTGCATCAACTGCGACTTTCAACCGCCAAAAAAGCTGATACTTAAGTCAAAAAAAGCCGAAAAGAATTTCGGCGGTCGCATGCAGAGCTTTGGTCAGTGGGGGTCTTGCATGAAACGCGGAGGTCTATCATGCGGCTGTCTAACGTCGCCGCTTCGGCGCTTATCGTCGTTGTAAGTTTAATGTCCGTGTCATCGACTCGGGCCGCTTCAGACTGTTCAATATCAGCAACGCTGGCGGATTGGGGCGAGAGTTCGACCAGCGACATTGACATGGTGTCCGGAGGAAGTTGCCTATTTCCGATCAGGATGCATGGCACGGTGAGTAGCTCAGAGATTTCCCAAAAGCCAGCGCACGGTAAACTGAAAAGGCTCAACATATCTACTTACGAATACAGGGCGAAGCGTAGATACAAGGGAAGCGATACTTTTGCCATCAAAGCAGCGGGTCAGGGACCGACGGCTTCTGGCACATCCGTAATTACGGTGCACGCGACGATCAAATAGCATTCCTCGCGGCCCTCCATCGCCAGAAATAATCGAGAAGGAGCACCACAGAACGGCTTTCGCCTATCGCGGCGTATGGGGTGAGGCCTTCCACAAACCTAGCGTGTCTGCCGACACCTACAATGTTCTTCAAAACAGCATCGCGATAAACGTGGCGATACGATCTGGAGCAGATCACTGGCGGAATGACCTGCCTCGCCCGTGACCAGCCTATTCGACAAGCGTTCTTGTAGGCCCAGTGACGCTATCACGTCCGCGCCCCGCTGTTGCTCATCGCGCGCAGAGTATGCAGAGGTTATCTCCGGCGGGAAGTTTAAGCGTAGGCAGAAGGCTCGTGCCAGCGCCAACCGGTGTATATCCAACCATGGCGTCATAGCGCCAAGATCCGGCGCCCATGGACCCAGGGTAATGCTGCCTCCAGCTTGATCGGAAAGTTACCGCCATTAAACTTAACGAGCAATCTTAATCAGCGGTTTTTCTGGCGGGGCACCGTGGCCGCGCTACCGTCGTCTCATCGGTCACGGAGGTGATCTATGAGCGATAAGAAGACGAAGACGAGCTGCTCGAGATGCTGGCCGAGGCGGTCCGCAATACGCAACCCCAGCCGGTCGGTAACACGCAACCCGAGCCTGTCCGCGATCCGCAACCCGAGCGGAAACGTAAAGCGCAATCCCGCAAAACGCGGCCAGTGTCGCGGCGCACAAGCCTGAAAATTCCCCGCCTGCGTGCAGAAGCGCAGCTCGCGAGGGCCTTTGCGGCTTTTAAGGCGCGATTTCAGCGCGCTCGGCTAGCGGTCTCCAGGAACTCTTGTACCGAGGTTGGCACTTCGTCGTACTCCGCAAAGCGCCTGCGTAGCTCGTCGGCGATATCCATGGTCACGTCGCGAGACCAGCCCTCGGCGGTATTGAAGGAGACGATGCGCGCCGGTTGGCTATGTTGGCCGTCCATAAGGTCGCGGATCAGTGTCTCGCGGTCGGTGTCCTGTTCGTCAGTTTCCCGCCAGGCGCGGCCGAGTACTCCAAAGTCGTCCAGCACCAGATACGTGTCCTGATTGGTTTCCGGCGGCACTATCGAGGGGGACCGTTCGTGTATATGCATGGCGCAACTCCACTGTCACGAACTGAAACAACTAATGGGTCAACGGTGCGCGTGGAGCCCCGTTCCATGTAGAACAAAATACGAGTGCGGCGTTGCGGCCGTGTTGCGCGGAGTACTTTGGAACCGTTGCTAGCCGGGCGAATAGCTTCGCGATCAGTTCCTTGATTCCTCGAAACGGAGGCCTGCCGGTTCACTTTGGCGGTCCCCTCATTTTCCCCAAAGCAACTATGTGACCTCGCTCACAGCGGCTTTTAGCGTCCTCCGTCAGATGTATCGGCGCACCTTGCGGCGGAATGGTCCGCCCCTGCGATAAGCTGGAGAGCACCATGAAAACCCTCGAAAAGACCAACTATGATGAAGCACTGAATGATGAGGCGCTGGATTCCGTAGCCGGTGGCGTCTGGGACGACGGCGGATGCACGCCATCAATTATCGATCTCCTCAAGCACATTCTGCATCCGACTAAGCCGAGTGGCCCGCCGATCATTTCGCACCAATAAATTACGCGATAGCAGCCTTCAGGCCCCGCTCCCCGAGCGGGGCTTTTGCTTTTGGAGCGAGGGCAAAACCGTTTAAGTGGCCCGGGCGACGTAGGATTGCGAGGAGATGCAGATCACAGCGAGAGGAGATCAAGTCCGGTATCCCTGCAATCAACGTTAGCATCCGGTGAGTACCGCGGCGAGTTCACTCGGATTATCTATCGATGTGATTCTCTTCGCCGGTTGGACCCAAAGCGCTTTACCGCGCATGGTGACGAACGGGTCATCTTGATCTTGCGCTCGATCGCCGACATCAGCGCCTTTACCGAGCCCTTTTGGTAGTGGGGCATCGCAATGTAGACGTGATCGGCGTCGAAGCATGCGTAGTGCACCTGAACGACGTTCGGATGCGCGCTCGCATACAGCGCCTGGGACTTTGCAAAGAACTCAGCTGGTGAATTCAGCTTTGATTTCAGAATTTGCTTGGTGACGATCTCTGTATTCAGCTGATGGTCGTGCGCAATAAATGTCTTGGAATTCTGTCCGTCCTGGCCGATTTCCTTGATGATGTCGAACTCGAGTTCTGCCCGTTGGAACGGCTTAAGCATTCTTGGCCCCCATCGCGCAAAGAATTGCTTCCCGCGCTTCCTTGGTCATCTTGTCCCAGTTCTGCACGCCGGGGTCATCTTCGCCTGCCACCATGGGCTTGAACCGTGCTCTGTCGATTCCGAACTCGGGCCGAGATTGAAGAGATCTGGCCCACGTAATAGGCCTTGAGGTCAGAGCTGGCGAAAGCCTCTTGGATCACGCCCTCGATCTGGATTCGCTCGACGCTCGTGCCGTCAGCACTGGATTCGGTCACGCGGATTCCTGCCCGCTCAACGTCGTACTCCCTGAGGATATCGAGCAGGTTCGAGCGCACGTACTTCAGTGCGTCTGGCGTTTCAAAGGCGGCTGGAATCTTGATCTTCTCGACGTTGACGACCGAGTTGTCGTCGGTGTCGATCACGGCAAACGTCACAACGCTTGGTGCAGCGCGAATCCCTATCGTTCTCATGATTCCCCGTCCTTTAGGTCATCTTATATCCGGCGTTAAGGTCGCTCAGTCAGTCCTCGCCGTGCGGGAAGCGCTCAAAATAACCGTGGCGCTTCAAAGGACGGATATTCCCGCACTTTCGACTTAACCCGTTGCGATCATTACGATCGCTGACTTTGGGTCCAACGTGTTTGCAGGAGGGGAACCGGTTCGCGCCCAAGAGGAATTCGAGTCGAATTCCGCAAAAGGGCGTCACCGAGTTGATAAAGCATCATAAAGTGGCATCCGTCCCGTCGCAACCTCGGCGCGGACGGCGAATTTGACACGTTAACGGCCTGGGATGGCCCAAAGCCGGCATCTGGAACTGGCGCGCGGGTTCTGCTAGCGCTGCTCATGCCTAACCTTATCGGGAAATCCTCATGACCGACGCCATCCGGCCGCTGATCGCCGGCAATTGGAAAATGAACGGCCTCAGGGCTTCGCTGAGCGAATTCGAGGCGATGTGCGCGGGTGCCGCAGGGGTCGCCGCCAAGGCCGACCTGATGGTCTGTCCGCCCGCGACCTTGATCGCGTTCTTCGCGGCCAAGGCGCACGGCATGAAAACCCTCACGGTCGGGGCCCAGGATTGCCACCCCAAAGCATCAGGCGCCCACACCGGCGATCTTTCGGCGGAAATGCTGGCGGATGCCGGCGCCCGCGCGATCATTGTCGGCCATTCCGAGCGGCGCGCCGATCATGGCGAAGGCGATGCGCTGGTGCGGCAAAAAGCCGAAGCGGTCTGGCGCGCTGGCCTTGTCGCCATCGTCTGTATTGGCGAGACCCAGCAGCAGCGCGATCAAGGCAAAACGCTCGATATCTGTGGCGGACAGCTCAAGGGTTCGCTCCCGGATGCCTCGACTGCGGCTAATCTGATCGTGGCTTATGAACCGGTCTGGGCGATCGGCACCGGGCTGACCCCGACCGCTGGAGATGTCGAACAGGTTCATCGCTTTATCCGGGATTCCCTGACAGCACGATTTAAGGGGGAGGGCGCCAGGATGCGGATCCTCTATGGCGGCTCGGTCAAACCCTCGAACGCGGCGGAGCTGATGGCGGTGGCCAATGTCAACGGCGCGCTGGTCGGCGGCGCGAGCCTGAAGGCGGCGGATTTTCTGGCAATCGCGCAAGGATGTCCTTGAGCCACGCGCTCAGGCAACAGCCGGCGCGTCGATCTGCTTCCAATAGATTGTCGGGCTGGGAAAGCCGCGCAGGTCGGACGATCGTCCGAGCGGTGCGACACCGAGGCCGTCCATAACAGTATCTATATACCTCTTGCAGACGCGCTTGATTGATCGCCTCGATGCTCCCGCAAGGAGGCCGGGCAGGGACGATGTTTTGGCGGTATCGCCGGGGGTGACAATGCCCCGTCCGATCGTGTAACACCGCGCGAATTCAAATCCCGCAAAGCCCATTGAAGTGGCCGAAAGCCCGGCCTCCTTTTGGTTTGCGACGGAAGGTCGAAATGCAGACTGTCGTTATCGTCGTCCACCTCATGATCGTCACTGTGATGATCGCGATGGTGTTGCTGCAGAAATCCGAAGGCGGCGGCCTCGGCATGGGAGGCGGCGCTGGCTTCATGTCGAGCCGCGGCACCGCCAATCTGTTGTCACGCACCACAGCGATCCTCGCGGCGGCTTTCTTCGCGACCAGCCTGTTCCTGAATTGGCTCGCGAGCTACAACCGCGCTCCGACCTCGATCATCAACACCACGCCCGCCTCGCAATCGCAACCCGCCGGCGGCGCGACGCCGATCGCGCCACCGACCAGTGGCGGTGTCCTCGATTCATTGAAGAAGTCCGACCAGCAGCAGAGCGCGCCCGCCGCACCGGCGGCTCCCGAAGCACCACGGTCGCAATAAAGCGGGGTTGCCATGCGGGGATAACATCTGACGCCCCGCGTAAGCAGACCCAACTAATAGACTGACAATACTCGCAATTTCATGTCACCCACAGGGCCGAAGATTGTTCGGTACGGCCGGCGAATCGTTTTGGAGAATCGCTCCGGTAGCCTTAAAGGTTAGGTCCCATGGCGCGGTATATATTCATCACCGGCGGCGTGGTCTCATCGCTCGGAAAAGGTCTGGCATCGGCAGCGCTCGGCGCGCTGTTGCAGTCGCGAGGCTACAAGGTCCGGCTTCGCAAGCTCGATCCTTATCTCAATCTCGATCCCGGAACGATGTCGCCATACCAGCACGGCGAAGTGTTCGTGACGGACGACGGCGCCGAGACCGATCTCGATCTCGGCCATTACGAGCGCTTCACCGGCCGGCCGGCCACCAAGGCCGACAACATCACGACCGGGCGCATCTATCAGGACATCCTGACCAAGGAGCGACGCGGCGATTATCTCGGCGCCACCATCCAGGTAATCCCGCATGTCACCAACGCGATCAAGAATTTCATCGTCGACAACAATGACGAGTTCGACTTCGTGCTGTGCGAAATCGGCGGCACCGTCGGCGACATCGAGGGTCTGCCGTTCTTCGAGGCGATCCGGCAGATCAAGAACGATTTGCCGCGCGATCACGCGATCTATATTCACCTGACCTTGCTGCCGTTCATTCCGAGCGCGGGCGAGCTCAAAACCAAGCCGACACAGCATTCGGTCAAGGAGTTGCGCTCGATCGGCATCCAGCCCGATATCCTGTTGTGCCGCACCGACCGCCCGATCCCGAAGGAAGAGCGGCGCAAGCTCGGCCTGTTCTGCAATGTGCGCGAGAGCGCCGTGATCGAGGCGCGCGACGTCGACAACATCTACGCGGTGCCGGAGGCATATCACGCCGCCGGGCTCGACGACGAGGTGCTGGCGGCGTTCGGCATCGAGGCGCGGATTCCCCCGCGCTGCAGAGCTGGCACGAGATCAACGAGCGCGTGCGCAATCCGGAAGGCGCGGTGACGATTGCGATCGTCGGCAAATACACCGGAATGAAGGACGCGTATAAATCTCTGATCGAGGCCCTGTCGCATGGCGGCATCGCCAACAAGGTCAAGGTCAATCTCGACTGGATCGAGAGCGAGGTGTTCGAAAACGAGGACCCCGCGCCGTTCCTTGAACATGTCAACGGCATCCTGGTGCCCGGCGGTTTCGGCCAGCGCGGCGCCGAAGGCAAGATCCGCGCGGCGCAGTTCGCCCGCGAGCGGGACGTGCCTTATTTCGGCATCTGCTTCGGCATGCAGATGGCGGTGATCGAGGCCGCCCGCAATCTGGCCGGCATCGAGCAAGCCAATTCCACCGAGTTCGGCCCGACGTCGGAGCCGCTGGTCGGACTGATGACGGAATGGCTGCGGGGCAATGAGCTGGAGAAGCGTTCTAAGACCGGCGACCTCGGCGGCACCATGCGGCTCGGGGCCTATCCGGCGGCGCTCAAGCGCGGCAGCCGGGTGTCCGAAGTCTACGGCGGCGCCATCGAAATCTTCGAACGCCATCGTCATCGCTACGAGGTCAACACCGCCTACAAGGACCGGCTCGAGCAGCATGGCCTGCGCTTCTCGGGCCTGTCGCCCGACGGCGTGCTGCCGGAGATCGTCGAATACGAGGATCATCCGTGGTTCATCGGGGTGCAGTTCCATCCCGAATTGAAATCACGTCCGTTGGAGCCGCATCCGCTGTTCGCTTCGTTTATTCAGGCCGCGGTGGTTCAGTCGCGGTTGGTGTGAGACCGTCTAACGACCTTTTTGACAATCTCGCGCAGAGTCGCGCGTATTTTGTGACTTTGCGCAGGGCCTCTATCTCCGGGCTGAGGCGGGTCAATATCGCGACATAGGCGGCATTCGCCAGGGTACCGTGTCACCATCGAAGACAGCCTATGCGACATAGGCGGCATCGCCAGGGTAGCGTGTCTCCATCGAAGCCGGCCTTCCATTCGCGCGCTATATGCGGGCCGGGGGAAGTCTTTTCTAGGCCGCCTCGGCGCCCCATCTGCAGGATCACCGACCGGGTTTGAATTCCAAGTTCGCGCAGCAATGCGATCAAAAGATATGATTTGTCCTTGCAGTCGCCGTAGCGGCGGCGCTCGACTTCATCCGGCAGCGCCGGCCGGTGCGAGCTTTCTCCGAGCGAAACCGAGAAGTAGCGGATCTCGTTCTGGACAAATTGAAGCGCAGCGCTGACGCGGGCTTGATCAGAATCGAGTTTGCGGATTTTCTGCACCTCCGCTTGCAGCTCGTCGCCGATCCCGGCGGCCGGAAACAACGCGTTCGCCCAGTTGGCGACATCGCTCCAACTGGAGAATTCCGAAAATTGCAGAAGCCGGAAGCCGACAAAATCGCGCGGCGTCAGCGCTTCGGCGATGGTCTCGTGAAGCGATTGCTGTGTAAATTCAAGTCGGCGCATCCCGTCATGAGTAGATTCGCGCGGGGCGATCGGCTCCGCCGGCCGATCGCCGATCATGCGCCAGGCGATTTTCCGATCGGCTGGATGATTGAGAATGACGCGGCGCAGAAGCGTCGGAGCGGACTGATCCCAGCCGGTGAGGCCAATATATTTGCCACCGAATACCGGATTTTGGCCGTAGGTGGAGTAGGAAATGTCGAGCGTATCGCCGACCCGAAGATCGTCGATCAGGATAGAGGCCGTCACACGGCCGCTGTACACGCCGTGCTCGAGACCCTGTTCACGCTGCAGGAAACGAATCGTCGATGTCTTGGTGCGATCGAGCATCTCGGCGCCACCCAGGACATGGATGGCGTGGAGCTGAACGTGCTCATATTCCGGTGCAAACGAAATGGAAATGCGTCCGGCGGCCGTAAGCGAGGACGCATCGTTGATCTGCATTGCGCGGCGGACATAGACCACCGGAATCTGATCGACGCGGAATTGCGTGTCGAGTAAACGTATCACGATCGGCTGGGATTGGATGATTTCGGGAAGCGACGCCGGCTCGACCCATGTCGGAACCGGGTCGGCCAGGGAAAATGCGTTGGCCGCCGAGGGGGACTTCTTTAAATTGACTGTCGACATTTTGCTGTGCAAACGCTTCCGAGCACGCCAAAATGCCTGCGATCACCACGAACGAACGTATCAAACCCGCCAGATGCATGAGTCACCAAATATCGTCAGGGTTGTATAAATCACAAAATATCGTGGCGAACGCAAGCAGGCTTCGAAACTCGCGAGTGCTAACTCACTTACTGCTGCCGGAGGAATCCCATGATCCTGGAACTGCGCGTCTATCGTTGCGTGCCGGGACGGTTGCCGGCGCTTCTGAAGCGGTTTGAGAACATCACGCTGAAGCTTTGGGACAAACACGGCATCAGGCCGGCCGGTTTCTTCACCACGCTAATCGGCGAATCCAACCAGGAACTGACCTACATGCTGCACTGGGACTCGCTGGCCGATCGCGAGAAGAGATGGAATGCGTTCCAGAGCGATCCGGAGTGGATTGCGGCGCGCGCCAAGACTGAAGAAGATGGTCAGATCGTCGGCAACATTGTCAGCCAATTGCTGGTGCCGACGGCATTCTCGTCAGTCAGGTAGCGGAGCTGTTTCCGTCAGATGCCGCATGGGCTCGATCATGTTGTGCATGCCGTCCGCGACCTCGACGCCGCGGCGGACTTGTATCGCCGCGTTGGCTTCACGGTCGGCGCGCGCAACCAGCACCCATGGGGAACGCACAACCGCATTGTGCAGCTCGATAATGCCTATATCGAACTGCTCGAGATTGCCGAGGCCGAAAAAATCTCGCCGCACGGGCGGCGTTCATTTTCGTTCGGCGCCTTCAATCGCGATTTCCTGGCCGCGCGCGAAGGGCTTTCGACGCTGCTCCTCAACAGCCGCAACGCGGCCGATGATGCGCGCACGTTCGAGGCTGCCGGCATCGGAGCCTTCGACGTGTTCGATTTTTCACGCGAAGGCAAGCGACCCGACGGCACCGTGATAAAGCTCGTCTTCTCGCTGGCGTTCGCACAAGACGGAGCCTCGCCGGATGTGGGCTTTGCCGCGTGTCAGCATCATTTTCCCGAAAACTTCTGGAATCCGGCGTTCCAAATTCATGCCAATGGCGCCAAAACCATGCCGGGCGTGGCCTTGGTCGCTGACAATCCGACCGACCATCATATTTTCCTTAAAAGCTTTACCGGCCTGCGCGATCTGCATTCGAATTCGCTGGGCATCAAGGCGGTGACCGAAAACGGCGATGTCGAGATCATGGAAGCAGTGGCATTCCGCGATCGTACCGGCGTTGCGATCAAGCCGGACGGCGCGGGGATGACGCTGAACGCCTTGCGCTTCGCGGTCGCGGATATCGCAGCCGTCGAGGCATTGCATCGCGAGGGTGGAATTGGGTCCCGTCGCCAGTCTCGCGGCGATAACGGTCGGCTTGTAGTCACGCCCGAGCTCGCCTTTGGGGCAACCCTGATATTCGAAGCCGCAAAACCGGTCTAGAGGGTTGATCCCCCGACTGCGGCCCGGCATGGTCGCTTCGGAAAACGAGGAAAACGCCGTTGAATGCCAATGCCAACGTAAGCCGCGCCGGTCGTCGACGTCGGATCGGTCAAATTCGGCAACGATCTGCCGATTTCGATCATCGCGGGCCCGTGTCAGCTCGAGAGTCGCGCACACGCGCTGGAAGTCGCTGGCGCGCTGAAGGAGATCGCGGCGCGGCTGAAGATCGGCCTCGTCTACAAGACCTCGTTCGACAAGGCTAACCGCACCAGCGGCACTGCCGCGCGCGGCATTGGGCTGAAGCAGGCGTTGCCGATCTTTGCGGAAATCCGCTCCTCGGTTCGGATTGCCCGTGCTCACCGATATTCACGAGGCTGGGCAATGCACCGAGGTGGCGCAGGCGGTCGACGTGCTGCAAATCCCGGCCTTCCTGTGCCGGCAGACCGATCTGTTGCTGGCGGCGGCGGCCACCGGCAAGGTCATCAACGTCAAGAAGGGACAGTTCCTGGCGCCGTGGGACATCGCCAACGTCGTGGCCAAGATCATCGGAGCCGGTAATCGCAACGTGCTGGTCACCGAACGCGGCGCGTCGTTCGGCTACAACACGCTGGTATCGGACATGCGGGCGCTGCCGATCCTGGCGCGCACCACCGGTGCACCGGTGATCTTCGATGCGACACATTCGGTGCAGCAGCCGGGCGGCCAGGGGGCAACATCCGGCGGCGAACGCGAATTCGTTCCGGTGCTCGCGCGCGCCGCGGTCGCGGTCGGCGTCGCCGGCGTCTTCATCGAAACCCATCCCGATCCCGATCATGCGCCATCCGATGGCGCCAACATGGTGCCGCTGCGCGAGTTTGAGGGACTGGTACGGCGGCTGATGGCGTTCGACGCGCTGGCGAAAAACCCGACGGCCTGACGATCGAAATCGCGAGCGGCGGGACTTCTGCCTGCCGCAAATCTCGAACGCCGGCGTGCGTGTTGATCAGATGCAGGCCGCATCTTTCTGGCAAATGTCCTGCTTCATCCCCCTACAACCGCGAACAAGGTGCGGGCGACGAGGCGCGACAATCCTGCGCGGATCGTTTCCCGCGCTCGCGCGTTGTTGATGCGTGCGGGGCCGGAACGACAGGGAGCTTAATAACCATGCGGCCCGATCCAGTTCGCGTTGCGCTATCCGTCTCCGTTGCGGCCTGTCTTGCGGGCCTCTCCCTGATCGCGGGAACCAGCGGCGCCAGCGCGGAGCAGAGGCGCGGTGGGCCGCCGGCAGCGGCCAGGCCCGCCATGGCCCGGCCGGCGGCGCCGGCGTTTCATCCCGCGCCGCAGCGGCCGGCCATGGCGGCGCGTCCGATGCCACATTTCGCCGCACCTTCGCGCCCGGCGCCGCATATCGGCGTGTCGCACCCGAGCTTCCAACGTCCGGCAATGGCTTCACGTCCGGTGCCGCACATCGCCGCGTCACGGCGCCCTAGCGCACCGTCCACAATCAGTGCGCGTTCGCCGCGGCAGGAAAGACAACAGCGGCAGGAGCGGATTGCGCAACCCGCGCAAGCGGGTGAATTGCGCAATCAGCAGCACCAGCAGTTCGCCCAGCAGCGGCAGCGCGATACGCTGTCGCGCCGCAGCACCGAGCGCCAAACCCGGATCGATCGCCTGCAGCAACGCGTGCAGCAATTGCAGGCTCGAAAACCGGAGGGACGACGAGCGCAACGTACCCTGGCGGCTCAGCAACGCTTGTTGCAGCGTGAGCAGCTTTCCCAAAAGCGCGATCTGGCGCAGCAGCAGAAGCTCGGTATGGCGCCGGCGGCTGCGCAACACACGGCAGCCGCAACCGCCGTGCAGGCCGCCGCACGCGGGCGATTTGCCGCGCGCTTCCGAAACAATACCGATCCGGGCGCTCAAGCCGCACTCGCCGCGCGGTTGAATGGCTGGGCTCCGCGCAAGGCCTGGCGTAATCACGTGCATGCGGCATTCGTACCCTGGCTCGGTCCGGTGTTCTGGCCGTATGCCTATGCCGATATCTTTGATTACACATTCTGGCCCGCCGCCTATGACGACGCCTACTGGGCCTACGCTTATGACGATTTGATCGATACGGCGTTCTGGGATGTCGGCAGTCCGTATTCTGCTTATGCCAGTCTTGACGCCGAGGGCAACGTCGCGCCGAACGGCTATATCCAGCCTGGCAGCGCAACCGTCGGAGCGTCGCAATTGCGCGAGCGCTCGGGCCTGAGCCAGCGGGATCTCCGTCAACTATGTCGTAATCCAGACAGCGGCATCACGGCGTGGCCGTTCGCCGAAATCACACGCACGCTCCGGCCGACACCGGACCAACGCGAATTGCTCGATCAATTGAAGCATGCGGCGGCGCAAGCAGCCAGCGCCCTCAAGAATTCCTGCAGTGACAGCTATGCGCTGACGCCGCCTGACCGGCTGCGAGCAATGACCAACCGGATCAGCGCTACCCTCGAGGCGGTGCGTGTGGTCCGGCCGGCGCTGGACGCGTTTTATAACGCGTTGAGCGACGAGCAGCAGGCACGCTTCAATGCGCTTGGCCCGCGTCTGCCCGCAGCACCGGAAGCTCAGCCGCAACAGCAAGCCAAGGTCGAGGGCAAGCCGGAGAACAAGACCGACAGCTGCAACGCGTCGAAGTCGAGTCTTACGATCCTGCCGATCGAACGGATTAAAGCGGTGCTGCATCCGACCGACACGCAGCAGAATGCGCTCGATCATTTGAGCGATGCGACGAAGCAAGCGGTCGAAAGTTTGCAGGCGGCGTGTCCCGACGAAGTGCCGGTTACGCCGGTAGGACGGTTGCAGGCGATGGAGAAGCGACTTTTAGCCATGCTGCAGGCGGCCAACCAGATGCAGCCGGCACTGGACGATTTCTACGCGAGCCTGAACGTCGAGCAGAAGGCGCGTTTCAATACGTTGCAACAAGTTGCGGTCCAGTGAACGGGGAGTCGCGGCCGTTCCTATCGCTGTGCCTACGCCGTCACGCACAACTCATGCTGTAGATGGGTGCACCGTCGTCGTCGCTTTTCGCGCCAGAGATCAGCCGTCTTATGGTCCTTGCACCGGGCAATCGTCGGTGACGGGAATCTGTTCGGCGCAAGCGTAACATTAATCAACGCCCGACTTTATAGTGAATCGAACAGCCGAAAAGTCAACGCCGACCGTGCTATCAACAGACGCGGCCCCTTCCAGTTGGTGAATTACGCCATCCCGCGCGAACAACAAAAACACCATCGGGCAATCGAAACCTTCGATGTTCGCGTATACACTCTCGATAACTCTAACCTCGATGGGTTCCGAGACACGCCCGATCCTTAACTCGGTATAAAAACCTGCACCCGTATTCTTGCGGCTCACAAGCGATGCGCTGTCGATCTGCTCTCTTAACAACGGAACCAGATCAGCGGGGACGTGTTGGAGCATTTGCTGCAGAACCGCTTTCTCCAGTTCGTTGAGATGCGACACAATCTAGATCTCTCTATCGTACCGGCGTGGTTCCAACATTTAGGACGGTCTCGAAGAGGCCGCCTCCCTGACCTACAGCGTTATTCGTCGCGGGTGATTTGCCCCGTTCAACTCAATCCGAGCTGCCTCGTCCTCTCCGTGAGCACGGGATAGCGCGAGAACGATCAGCCCCAGCCGCAATAGGGCGTGACGCCTTGATCGGGAATCGACAAATCCTTGGGCGGCTTGCCGGTCTGCCAGAACACATCGATCAGGATGCCGCTGGGATACCGAAATCTGTAAGCCGGATCAAGCGTCTCGAGTTATCCACGGCGCCACACCACCTCTGGCGTGATTTGCCTGTCCACCCCCATAGGCAAAAATAAATTCGTTTTCATCCGACCCAAATCAGTCACATCTGAACGGGGTCTCGCGCTCTCTCAGAGGGGCGTCGGCCATCGTCACGAACGTTGGGTGCGGGATGCGGTGGACGCGATAGCGTCGTTGCGCATTTTTTCGCGTGGACGAGCGGCGCAGTCGCGTACGGCGAAGTCGTGTGGTTCTGACGCCCCGACGCTGGCGTCAAGTTGGCGATGATGCTTCGCATCACGCCAGCGACGGTGACAACAAAGCCCGGTCACCGGGAAGAGCTCGAAGGAAACCGTAAGGCCATCGTGCAGGGAATGCCGGTTGAAACCGGTGAACCTGTGGCACTACCCGTGCATTTTTTGCACAAACCACGGGTGCATCGGACACCCGGCATTCCCCGCGCCCTCTTACATTTGAGGGTCGCGCTCGCCCTCGACTTGGGCAAACGAAATTGCAAACTCGGGCGCAGTGTGTCGCGAGAATGATGACCCACATCTCGTCGTCCCTGCGAACGCAGGGACCCATACGGCGCGGAGTCTCATTTAGCTGATGAGGTTGATGCCTTCTTTTCCGACTAATGCCCGGGGTTCTGGGTCCCTGCGTTCGCAGGGACGACGAAGGAGGTCAGCCACGTCCGCGGTAGGGAGCGACACCTTGATCGGGAATCCACAGATCCTTCGGCGGCTTGCCGGTCTGCCAGAACACGTCGATTGGAATGCCGCCGCGCGGATACCAGTAGCCGCCGATGCGCAGCCATTTCGGCTTGATCTCGGATGCGATTCGTTTGCCGATCATGACGGTGCAATCCTCATGGAATGCGCCATGATTGCGAAAGCTCGCCACATAGAGCTTCAGCGATTTCGATTCCAGGAGCCATTGGCCAGGAACATAGTCGATCACCAGATGCGCGAAATCCGGTTGTCCCGTGACCGGACAGAGCGAGGTGAACTCCGGCGCGGTGAATCGCACCAGATATTGTGTCCCCGCTTGCGGATTGGCAACACGGTCGAGTTTGGCCTTTTCAGGCGTATCCGGCCATTCCACCGCGCGGCCGAGTTGGAGCCCGGAGAACTTTCCGGGTTTGCTGGGGGTCTTCGACATCAGGGCGTCTCCATTGCCAAGGTATTAGACAATTCAGCCGCCAGCGTCACGCATAGCGGAGGCCTTGGGAGCGGCCTTTCCGGGTCTCCGCCATTGCTGTAGAAGCAGCGCGAATCGCCCAAATCCCCTGCATTTTTCAAGAGGCTCTCATGACCGCTATCGTCGACATCATCGGCCGCGAAATTCTCGATAGCCGCGGTAATCCCACCGTCGAGGTCGACGTGGTGCTGGAGGACGGCTCGCTCGGCCGTGCGGCGGTGCCTTCGGGCGCCTCCACCGGCGCGCACGAGGCGGTCGAACTGCGCGACGGTGACAAGGCGCGTTATCTCGGCAAGGGCGTCCGCAAGGCAGTCGATGCCGTGAACGGCGAGATCCTCGAAGCGCTCGCCGACATGGCGGCCGAGGAACAGGTGCAGATCGACCAGACTCTGATCGAGCTCGACGGCACGCCGAACAAAGGCCGGCTCGGCGCCAACGCCATTCTCGGCGTCTCGCTCGCCGTCGCCAAGGCGGCCGCCGAATCCTTCGATATGCCGCTTTATCGCTATGTCGGCGGCACTTCGGCCCGGACCCTGCCGGTGCCGATGATGAATATCATCAATGGCGGCGTGCACGCCGACAACCCGATCGACTTCCAGGAATTCATGATCATGCCGGTCGGCGCGCCGACCTTCTCCGAAGGCCTGCGCATGGGCGTCGAGGTTTTCCACACGCTGAAGAAGGCGTTGCATGATGCCGGCCACAACACCAATGTCGGCGACGAGGGCGGATTTGCGCCCAATCTCAAATCGGCCGACGAGGCGCTGGCCTTTGTGATGAAGTCGATCGAAAAGGCCGGCTACAAGCCCGGCGAGGACGTAGCACTCGCGCTCGATCCGGCTTCGAGCGAATTCTTCAAGAATGGTGCCTACGTCTATGAAGGCGAGCGCAAAACCCGCTCCATCGAGGAACAGGCCAAATATCTCGGGGAATTGGTTTCGCGCTATCCGATCGTCTCGATCGAGGACGGCCTGGCCGAGGACGATTTCAAGGGCTGGAAGCTCGCCACCGACTTGATCGGCAATAAGTGCCAGCTCGTGGGCGACGATCTGTTCGTTACCAATGTGAAGCGGCTCGCCGACGGCATCAAGCGCGGTTGCGCCAACTCGATTCTGATCAAAGTCAACCAGATCGGAACCCTGACGGAAACGCTGTCCGCGATCGAGATGGCGTATAAAGCGGGCTATACGGCCGTGATGTCCCACCGCTCCGGCGAGACCGAGGATTCCACCATTGCCGACCTCGCGGTCGCTACCAATTGCGGACAGATCAAGACCGGTTCGCTGGCGCGCTCCGATCGCACCGCCAAGTACAACCAGTTGCTGCGGATCGAAGAGGAATTGGGAAGCCAGGCGAAATATGCCGGCAAGGCCGCGCTGAAGGCGTTGGCCTGAGGAGCGTCGGGCTGGCGAAATTGCCAAGAGAAAAGACGTCGATGTAATCGATTGCTCGTTCAGCAGGCAGAAAGGGCGTTAGGATTGCATTAACCGAGCCGTCGCATGCTCCAGCCATGGTATCTCGCAGTCGCCTCAAATCCGTGCTTACCGGGCTTGCGCTCTACGCGATAGCGGCGGCGATGATCAGTTATTTCGGCGTCAACGCCTATACCGGCCGTTATGGGCTGAACGCGCAGCAGGAACTCGACCAGGACATCGTCGCCCTGACGACCGAGCTGGCGCGCTTGAAGCGCGATCGTGCCCAGATCGAGCACCGTGTCTCGCTGTTGCGCTCGGACCGGGTCGATCCCGATCTGCTCGACGAGCGTGCGCGCTATCAGCTCGACTACGTCAATCCCCACGATCTGGTCCGCACCCATACGAACTAGGCGTCAAATTTCAAAACCTGGCAAAATCGATCTCGAAAGTTTCGTCGCATTGCAGTGCGGCATGGCGAAATTTTCGCTGTTTCACGCAATCCTTTCATGGCCGTTTGAGTTGGGCTAGAGAGAAAGCTTCGCCTTCTCATCCGGAATTGCCATGGCCGCACCGAAAAAGATCGCCACAAAGGAAGCTGGGCAGGAGGGAGGCAACGACTCTCCGCCGGAATTCACCAAAGAGCAGGAGCTGGTCGCGCTGCGCGACATGTTGCTGATCCGGCGGTTCGAGGAGAAGGCCGGCCAGCTCTACGGCATGGGCGCGATCGGCGGTTTTTGTCATCTTTATATCGGGCAGGAAGCGGTCGTTGTCGGCATGCAGATGGCCTTGAAAAAAGGCGATCAGGTCATAACAGGGTACCGCGACCATGGTCACATGCTGGCATGTGGCATGGATGCGAAAGGAGTGATGGCGGAATTGACCGGCCGCCACGGTGGCTATTCCAAGGGCAAGGGCGGCTCCATGCATATGTTTAGCAAGGAGAAGAACTTCTTCGGCGGACACGGTATCGTCGGCGCGCAGGTGCCGCTCGGCACGGGCCTCGCCTTCGCCAATCGTTACCGCGGCAATGATTTCGTCAGCTTGGCTTATTTCGGCGATGGCGCCTCGAACCAGGGGCAGGTCTATGAGAGCTTCAACATGGCGGAGCTGTGGAAACTCCCCGTGATCTATGTGATCGAGAATAACCGCTACGCCATGGGCACATCGGTGACCCGCTCTTCGGCGCAGACCGATTTTTCCAGGCGCGGCGTTTCCTTCAACATTCCGGGCATGCAGGTCGACGGCATGGACGTCCGCGCGGTGAAGGCGGCCGGTGACGAGGCCGTGGCGTGGTGCCGGGAGGGCAAGGGGCCTTATATCCTGGAGATGCAGACGTACCGGTACCGTGGTCATTCGATGTCGGATCCGGCGAAATACCGTACCCGCGAGGAAGTCGAGAAGGTTCGTCACGACCAGGATCCGATTGAGCAGGTTCGCAACCGGTTGCTGGCGGGCAAGATGACCGAGCAGGAACTGAAGGCCATCGACGCCGAGGTGCGGGAGATCGTGAACAACGCCGCCAATTTCGCCCAGCACGATCCCGAGCCCGAGGCGTCCGAGCTGTACACTGATATCTATCGCTAAGCGCGCAAGCTGACTTTCGGAGCCGACATGCCAATTCAAGTGCTGATGCCCGCGCTATCTCCTACGATGGAAAAGGGCAACCTTGCGAAGTGGCTCAAAAAGGAAGGCGAGACGATCAAGTCGGGCGATGTCATTGCCGAGATCGAGACCGACAAGGCAACGATGGAAGTCGAAGCCACCGACGAAGGCACACTCGGCAAGATCCTGATCCCCGAAGGCACCGCCGACGTTGCGGTCAACACGCCGATTGCGACCATCCTGGCCGATGGCGAAAGCGCCGCCGATCTCGGCAAGGCGCCTGCACAGGCAAAGGCGGAGAAAGCGGCCGACTCCAAGCCGGCCGCCGAGGTCAAGGCCGAAGCGCCGAAGAGCCAGGAAAAGTCCGACGAGAGGAAAGCGCCGCCCTCGGCACCGAAGGCTGTTGCTGAGCCGGATCCGGAAGTGCCTGCCGGTACCGAAATGGTGACCATGACCATCCGCGAAGCGCTACGCGACGCGATGGCGGAAGAGATGCGCCGCGACCCCGACGTATTCCTGATGGGCGAAGAGGTGGCCGAATATCAGGGCGCCTACAAGGTCAGCCAGGGTCTGCTGCAGGAATTCGGCGCCAGGCGCGTGATCGACACGCCGATTACCGAACATGGCTTTGCGGGCATCGGCGTTGGCGCGGCAATGGCGGGGTTGAAGCCGATCGTCGAATTCATGACCTTCAATTTCGCCATGCAGGCGATGGACCAGATCATCAATTCTGCAGCCAAGACGCTATATATGTCGGGCGGCCAGATGGGCTGCGCGATCGTATTCCGTGGGCCGAATGGTGCGGCCGCGCGCGTCGCCGCGCAACACAGTCAGGATTATTCGGCCTGGTATTCGCAAGTGCCCGGCCTCAAGGTGGTCGCGCCGTTTTCAGCCGCCGACTACAAGGGCCTGTTGAAGGCCGCGATCCGCGATCCCAATCCGGTCATCTTTCTCGAAAACGAAATGCTCTACGGCCATAGCGGCGAGGTTCCGAAACTCGATGATTACGTGGTCCCGATCGGCAAAGCGCGCGTGGTGCGCTCCGGTAGCGACGTTACTATCGTGTCGTGGTCGAACGGAATGACCTATTCGCTGAAGGCGGCCGAAGAGCTTGCCAAGGAAGGAATCGAAGCCGAGGTGATCGATCTGCGTACGCTGCGCCCGATGGATAGCGATACCGTCGTTGCTTCCGTGAAGAAGACTGGCCGCGCCGTGACGGTGGAAGAGGGCTGGCAGCAGAACGGCGTCGGCGCGGAAATCGCCGCGCGCATCATGGAGCACGCGTTCGATTATCTGGACGCGCCGGTAAGGCGGGTGTCGGGCAAAGACGTGCCGATGCCCTACGCGGCGAACCTTGAAAAGCTGGCATTACCTTCGGTAGCCGAGGTGGTCGAGGCCGCCAAGGCTGTTTGTTATCGGTGACCCATGGCCGGTCCCAAGGAGCAGCCATTGCCTCCGGATGTCATCGGCCGCGATGACGCGACTGAAGTGCTGCGCGCTTTTGTCCTCGATGGCGGGCTTTCTATTGCGTTCCAGCGCGCCTTCGAGGAGCCGGATATGTGGGGCTTGCTATTGGTTGATATCGCGCGTCACGCCGCCCGGGCCTATTCACGCGAGAGCAGCTATAGCGAGGACGAAGCGCTGGCGCGCATCGTCGACATGTTCGACGCCGAAATCGTGCGGCCGACCGATATGGGCACCACCGGGCCGCGGTCGCAACAAGGTCACTGATAATGCCAATTAACATCCTGATGCCTGCGCTGTCGCCCACGATGGAGAAGGGCAACCTTGCCAAGTGGCTCAAGAAGGAGGGCGATAAGGTCAAGTCCGGCGACGTGATCGCCGAGATCGAGACCGACAAGGCAACAATGGAGGTCGAGGCCGTTGACGAGGGCACCATCGCGAAGATCCTGGTGCCCGAGGGCACCCAGGATGTGCCGGTGAACGATGTCATCGCGGTGATGGCCGGTGACGGCGAGGATGTAAGGGCGGCGAGCGCGGCTTCCCAACAGCAAAAGACCGAAACCAAAGCGGACGCGAAGCCCGAGCCAAGGCCGCAGCCGAAATCGGAAGCCAAGGAGGCGAAGGCCGAAGCATCAAAGCAGGATGCGCCACCGGCCAAACCTGCACCGCAGGCTCCGGCATCTGCGCCGGTCGGTGCGCAGGGCAATCGCCACGACCGTATTTTCTCTTCGCCGCTCGCGCGTCGTCTCGCCAAGGAGGCCGGCATCGAGCTTGGGCGCATCGATGGTTCCGGCCCTCACGGTCGCATCATCGCGCGCGACGTCGAGCAGGCCAAATCCGGCAAGGGACCGAAGCCGCCTGCCGCGACGCCCGCAGGTGCGCCCGCGATTGCGGCTTCAATGTCGGACAAGCAGATCCTTGCGCTGTTCGAGCCTGGCAGTTACGAGGTAGTGCCGCACGATGGCATGCGTCGCACCATCGCCCAACGCCTGACCGCGTCGGTGCAGACCGTTCCGCATTTCTATCTGACGATCGATTGCGATATCGGTAAACTGCTGGCGGCCCGTGAAGAGATCAACAGCGCAGCGCCGAAGGACAAGGAGAAAAAGCCGGTCTACAAGCTTTCGGTCAACGACTTCGTCATCAAGGCTTTGGCGATCGCGCTGCAGCGGATTCCTAACTGTAATGTGAGCTGGACCGAATCCGGCATGGTCAAGCACAAGCATTCTGATGTCGGCGTCGCTGTGGCGATGCCCGGCGGCCTGATCACCCCGATCATTCGCAAAGCGGAGACCAAATCACTGTCGGCGATTTCGGCGGAGATGAAGGATTTTGCCACCCGCGCACGGGCCCGCAAACTCAAGCCGGACGAATATCAGGGCGGCACCACAGCCGTATCAAACCTCGGCATGTACGGCATCAAGGATTTCACGGCCGTGATCAATCCGCCGCACGCCACCATCCTGGCGGTCGGCACCAGCGAGGAGCGCGCGGTGGTGCGCAACGGCAAGATCGAGGCGGCGCATATCATGAGCGTGACGCTGTCCTGCGATCACCGCGCGGTCGATGGCGCGCTCGGCGCCGAACTGATTGGCGCATTCAAGATGCTGATCGAAAACCCCGTCATGATGATGGTGTAGGCCTTCGTCTTTCAGGACAAAGGCGCGATCATGCGCGGGCGTGAGCTAACGGGAGCCTGAGAATGGCCGATACTTCCTTCGACATCATCATCATCGGCTCCGGGCCCGGCGGGTATGTTACTGCCATTCGCGCGGCGCAACTCGGCTACAAGGTAGCAATTGTCGAGAAATCCTATCTCGGCGGCATCTGCCTGAACTGGGGCTGCATTCCGACCAAGGCGCTGCTGCGCTCGGCCGAGATCTATCACTACATGCAGCACGCCAAGGACTACGGGTTGTCCGCCGATAACGTCGCGTTCGATCCCAAGGCGGTGGTGCAGCGCTCGCGCGGGGTGTCGAAGCGGCTCAATGACGGCGTTGGCTTTCTGATGAAGAAGAACAAGATCACGGTGATCTGGGGCGAAGCCACGATCGATGCTCCGGGCAAGATCATGGTGAAGAAGTCGCAAGTCGAAGCACCCAAAGGCACGCAAGGCGAGGGCGTCTATCAAGCGAAGCACATCATCCTTGCGACCGGCGCCCGGCCGCGCGTTCTGCCGGGGCTTGAGCCCGACAAGAAGCTGATCTGGACCTATTTCGAGGCGATGGTGCCGGAGAAGATGCCGAAATCGCTGTTGGTCATCGGCTCCGGCGCGATCGGCATCGAGTTTGCATCGTTCTTTCACACATTGGGCGCGGAGGTGACCGTCGTTGAGGTGCTGCCGCAAATCCTGCCCGTCGAAGACGCCGAGATCGCCGGACTGGCGCGCAAACGCTTCGAGAAGCAGGGGATTAGGATTCTCACCAATACGGGCGTGTCAAAACTCGAGAAGAAGAGCGATAGCGTCGTCGCCACCATCGACGACGGCAAGGACAAGCCGCAGACGGTCGAATTCGACCGGGTGATTTCCGCCGTCGGCGTGGTCGGCAATATCGAAAATCTCGGCCTGGAAAAGCTTGGCGTTAAAACCGAGCGCGGCTGCGTGGTGATCGACGGCTACGGCAAGACCAACATTCCCGGCATCTACGCGATCGGCGACGTCGCAGGACCGCCGATGCTCGCACACAAGGCCGAGCATGAAGGCGTGGTTTGTGTCGAAGCCATCAAGGGACTGCACCCTCACCCGATGGATAAATTGCTCATTCCCGGCTGCACCTATTGCAATCCGCAAGTGGCATCGGTCGGCTTGACCGAAGCCAGGGCAAAGGAGGGCGGGCGTGAAATCCGGGTCGGCCGGTTTCCGTTCGTCGGCAACGGCAAGGCGATCGCACTCGGCGAGGATCAGGGACTGGTCAAGGTGGTATTCGACAAGAAGACCGGGCAGCTGCTTGGCGCGCACATGATCGGCGCCGAGGTCACGGAACTGATCCAGGGCTATGTGGTTGCCATGAACCTTGAAACTACCGAAGAAGAATTGATGCACACCGTATTCCCGCATCCGACCTTATCTGAAATGATGAAGGAGGCGGTGCTTGACGCGTATGGTCGAGTACTGAACATCTAGACCATCATCGGAAAGCCGCTGTCGGGCTAAGCCCGCATGTTTCGATAACAAGACAAGCGAGGCTGTATTCCGTGAAAAACGATGACAATCTGACGATCGAACGCCCGACGTTTGTGACTCACCTCGAATGTGCGATGGAAGGTGATCATTATCCCGCCGACCAGGTTCACAACCTCTCCAAGGCCGGCAAGCCGCTGCTGGTGCGTTACGACCTCGCCGGTGTGAAGAAGGCGCTGACCAAGGATGCATTGCGGCAGCGCCCCGCAGATCTGTGGCGCTATCGGGAGATCCTGCCGGTGCGCAAGGTCGCCGATATCGTCAGTCTCGGCGAGATAATGACGCCGCTGATCCGCTTGACGAAGCTTGCGAAGAAGATGGGTGGCGGCGAGATCATCGTGAAGGATGAAGGACGGTTGCCAACCGGCTCATTCAAGGCGCGCGGGTTGGCGATGGCGGTGTCGATGGGCAAGGCGCTCGGCATCAGGCATATGGCAATGCCGACCAACGGCAATGCAGGAGCGGCGCTCGCGGCCTACGCAGCCTCCTGCGGCATCAAGACCACCATCTTCTGTCCCGCCGAAACGCAGGAAGTAAATGTCAGCGAGATCGAATTGCAGGGCGCAACGGTCTATCGCGTCAACGGACTGATCGACGATTGCGGCAAGATCGTCGGCGAAGGCAAAGCCAAGGTCGGCTGGTTCGATACCTCGACGCTCAAGGAGCCCTATCGGGTCGAGGGCAAGAAGACCATGGGACTGGAACTGGCCGAGCAACTCGGCTGGGATATTCCCGACCTCATCTTCTATCCGACCGGCGGCGGCACCGGCCTGATCGGCATGTGGAAGGCGTTCGCCGAACTGGAGGCGATCGGCTTCATCGGCAGCAAGCGACCGCGAATGGTGGCGGTACAGGCTTCGGGCTGTGCGCCGATGGTGCGGGCGTTCGAGAATGGCGCCGAGCATGCACCGCGCTGGGAAAACGCCCATACGATCGCATCGGGCATCCGGGTGCCGCAGGCGATCGGAGATTTTCTCATTCTTCGCGCGGTACGCGAGAGCAAAGGTTTTGCCATCGCGGTGGAAGACGAGAAAATTTCAGCCGCGCTGAATGAAGTCGCGCGCGAGGAGGGGCTGCTGTTGTGCCCGGAGGGCGCGGCCACCTATGCCGCCTACAAGCAAAGTCTTGCCGACGGCCGTGTTTCGAAAAATGACCGTGTGGTGCTGTTCAATTGCGCGACCGGACTTAAATATCCGCTGCCACCCGTCACACGCGCGCTCGATCGTCACCAACCGATCGACTACGCAAAACTATAGCTGGCCCGATCAACGTGCCTGACAGCGCGGCCATTACCGCGATGGCCGCAAGGGAGAAGCAGAATGCACAGAACTATCCTGGCTGCCTTGCTGGCGCTGTTCACGCTGGGCGGTCATGCGCGGGCAGACAGTTTCCCGTCGCACCAGATCACCATGATCGTGCCGTTTTCGGCAGGCGGTCCGACCGATGCGATGGCACGGATTTTGGCCGATCGAATGCGGACCACGCTTGGCCAGACCATCCTGATCGAGAATGTCACGGGTGCGGGCGGCTCGCTCGGTGTCGGCCGCGTAGTGCGCTCGCCGCCTGACGGCTACACCATCAGCATTGGTCACCTCGGGACCCATGTTGCCAACGGCGCCATCTACAAGCTCGGCTATGATCTCGTCACCGATCTGGAGCCGGTAGTGATGCTGCCGAGCAATCCGATGGTGATCGTCAGCAAGAATGCGATTCCAGCCAAGACGCTGTCGGAATTGCTGGCTTGGCTGAGGGCGAAGCCGACGCCAGCAACGGCCGGCACCGCCGGCGCCGGATCGGGCAGCCATATTGCCGGGCTCTATTTCGAAAAAGTCACCGGCATCAAGCTGCAATACGTTCCATATCGCGGCACTGCGCCCGCTCTGACCGACCTGGTCGCCGGGCAAATCGACATCATCATCGACCAGACCTCCAACTCGATCAGCCAGATTCGCGCCGGCACGATTCGCGCCTATGCCGTGACCGATGACAAGCGCGTCGAATTGGCAAAGGACATTCCAAGCACCGACGAAGCGGGCTTGAAGGATTTCCACATGACATTGTGGTCGGGTTTGTGGGTGCCAAAGAATACGCCGCAAGACGTCGTCGCCAAGCTCAACGCCGCGGCTGTGGAAGCGATGAATGATCCGGTGGTGCGAGAGAAGTTCGAGCAGCTGGGACTGGAGATGCCGCGGAAGAATCAGCTCACGCCGGAAGCGCTCGGGGCCTGGCAGAAATCCGAGATCGCGAAGTGGTGGCCGATGATCAAGGCTGCCAACGTCCAGATCGACTAGGCCAATAGCTACTTTTGCGAGATACAAATCTTCGCCGCAATGGTTGCCATAGCGCCACGATTGTTGCCCGATCGCAACAGATAGCAGCGATTTGCGCGTCTTTCACAGCCGTTTTTGCGTTCGCCGCTTTTTAGCCACACCTCTCCATGAAATTATCTTTCGTACGCTGACAGCCGCGGCGCTCGCGTAGGCGAAGGGAAATCCAGTCTTTTTCAGGACCTGGGTTGCCCGGGCCTGCAGGGGGCGATCGAGGAAACGGGTTCGCAATGGACGCCAGAACCAACATCAAGAACAGACTACCGAACCTGTTCGAGGCCGTCGGCACGTATCCGGTTAGCGGGACGTCGGACGTTGATTTGGAGCCGGTGGTCTCTCCGTCTGCCTCCGCGTGCGGTGCACAATTCCTCGCTCGCACCGTACCGACTGTCTCCGAGGCCATTGATCTGGCGTTGTCCTCTCCGGCCAGCATGACACTGGCGGTCGCCCGTAAGCACGACGTCAAGTCCGATCGGGCCGACGCGGCGAAAATCTTCAAAAAGACACCGTCTATCGCGGATTTGAAGCCGCGCGGCCGTGATGTCGCCAAAGACGTATTGAAGGTTAGTGACATACCGCTTCTGATGAGAACGTTGCTCGATAATGGCCACCTGAACGGGAATTGCTTCACCGTCACCGGCCGCGCGATCGCCGAGAACCTCAAAAGCGCAAGCTGGAATCCGCGCCAGGACGTGGGGCGGTCCGCTGACAGGCCGACCACCGCTGTTGGTGGTGCGGTCGGCTTGAAGCGGAATCTCGCGCCCGACATGGCGGTCGTGAAAGTCGAGGGTATGTCGGACCTGAATTTTACCGGTGTTGCCCGCTGCTTCGATCGCGAAGATGCGGCGCGCGACGCCTTTGGTGGCCAGATCGGAGCGGCGGTCGGCACACTTAACGTAAAGTTGACCGGCGCCGAGCAAGCCGAACTTAAGACCAAACGGAGGCTTCGCGCGACCAATCATA
Organism: uncultured Alphaproteobacteria bacterium; assembly: GCA_963806075.1. Classification (GTDB taxonomy): domain Bacteria; phylum Pseudomonadota; class Alphaproteobacteria; order Rhizobiales; family Xanthobacteraceae; genus Bradyrhizobium. Next base: position 34,968 of record CAWDWT010000010.1, on the reverse strand, counting down.
CATCGGATACCCTGTCGAAATATGTGCGACAGGCCGGGTCTGCGGCAGGCGGCGCGGTTGCCCGCCCGGGTGGTGCGTACGAGAAACAGTGTCATGTGGACATCTAGGCGTATCATTTTCGCGTTTGTATTAGGAGCCACGCCGGTGGCGTTGCCCGGATTCGCTTTTGATGGAGCGCCGGTTAACCAAGATGCGGCGATCCCTGTGGCGGCTCAGTCCGGAGCGGCAAGCCCACTGAAAAAGGTGGTTCCACCGGCGACGCCGGACTCCTCGCTGACCGCGCTACAATACGCTGCCGAAGGTGGACATCCCTTCGCCCAGTGGAAATTGGGGCGAATGTATGCCGACGGTAATGGAGTCACCCAGGACGATCTGCGGGCTTTCGAATATTTCAGCAGCATCGCCAATGCGCATGCCGACGACAGCCCGTCGGCACCCCAGGCCAGTATCGTAGCCAACGCTTTCGTGGCGCTCGGACGCTATTACCTCAACGGCATTCCCAACTCGAAGATCAAGTCCGATCCGGAGCGCGCGAGGGAGATGTTCTCTTATGCCGCCTCCTATTTCGGTAATGCCGATGCGCAATACGATCTGGCGCGGCTGTATCTGCACGGTTCCGGCACCTCGCGGGACGACTTCCGCTATGGCGCGCGGTGGCTCGGTCTGGCCGCCCAGAAGGGCCAGCATCAGGCCCAGGCCTTGCTCGGCCAGATGTTGTTCAACGGCGACCAGCTCCCACGGCAGCCCGCGCGTGGCCTGATGTGGTTGACCTTGGCGCGCGACAGCGCCACCGCCGACGAGGCTTGGATCAAGGACAGCTACAACAAGGCGGTCGCAAAAGCGTCCGACGACGACCGTGCGATGGCGCTCCAGATGCTCGAGCACTGGGTGCAGGGCCGCAAGGACTGATTGTCCAGCGGCCAGGATATCGCGATTACGCCGTTTCCAGATCGAGATCCGCCCAGACTGGAACATGGTCCGACGGCTTTTCCCAGGCGCGCACGTAGCTATCCACCCCGACGTCGATCAGCCGGTCGCTCGCCTGCGGGGACAACAGCAGATGGTCAATGCGCAAGCCATGGTTCTTCTGCCAGGCGCCAGCCTGATAATCCCAGAAGGTGTATTGACCGGGCACGTCGGTGACGGCGCGCAGCGCATCGGTCAATCCCAGTCCCAACAGCGATTGAAAGGCTTCGCGGGTGGTTGACCGGAACAGCGCGTCGTTGATCCAGGCGGCGGGGTTATGGACGTCCTGGGCGGCTGGAATGACATTGAAATCGCCGGCCAGGACCAGTGGCTCCTCGGTTTTCAAGCGCTGTTTCGAATATTCTAAGAAGTCTGGACATCCATTTGAGCTTGTATGGATATTTTTCGGTTTCAGGCGGGTTGCCGTTGGGCAGATAGAGGCAGGCGATCCGCAGGACCCCGCGCTTGAGCGGGACCACGCCTTCGAGAAATCGCGCATGCGCGTCCTCGTCGTCGCCGGCCAGACCTGATTTGGTCTCCTCGAAGGGCAGCTTCGACAACAATGCGACGCCATTGAAGGTCTTTTGTCCGTGGGTCACGACATTGTAGCCGAGGGCCTCGATCTCCAGCCGCGGGAACGCCTCATCGACGCATTTGATTTCCTGCAGGCAGACGATGTCGGGCGAACAATCCTTCAGCCACGTCAAAAGATGCTCGATCCGCTGCCTGACCGAATTGACGTTCCAGGTCGCAACCCGCATGAAGGTTTGAGGTTTCTCAGATCGAAAAACTGGTGCCGCAACCGCAGGACGCGGTGGCATTCGGATTGACCACCCGGAACGAGGCTCCGATCAGGTCGTCGACGAAATCGACCTCGGATCCCGCCAGGAAAGGCACGGAAGCCGGATCAACCAGCACCACCGCGGCATCGCGGGAGATCACCAGATCGTCCTCCGCCTGCGCCCGCTCGACATCGAATTTGTACTGAAAGCCCGAGCAGCCTCCGCCCTCGACGCTGATCCGCAGCATGGCGCCATCCCCCTCGGTCTTGAGGATCTCGCCGATACGGCGTGCCGCCCGCTCGCTGATCGTGACCGCTGCAGTCATAACAGATCTCCAATAGACAATTCGACGCCAAATTATCTGGAATCCGGCTCAAGCTATAGCTTAAGTGCTCCGGACACCGGAATCAAACCTCGGAAGGGATCAATACACTGTGTCGGTCGGAATGGCTGCCCCTCGTTCGGCCTATGCCTGCGACCCCGACCGCAGCCACGGGCGGCTGTTTGACGAGCCGCCGAGCCAGACCCGCAGCCCATTCCGGCGTGATTGCGATCGGGTGATCCATTCCACCGCTTTCCGCCGCCTCAAGCACAAGACGCAGGTCTTTGTGTTCCACGAAGGCGACCACTATCGCACAAGGCTAACCCATACGCTGGAAGTAGCGCAGATCGCCCGCGCGCTAGCCCGGCAGCTTGGCATTGACGAGGATCTGACGGAGACGCTGGCGCTGGCGCATGACCTCGGCCATCCCCCGTTTGGCCATGCCGGCGAGCGGGCGCTGGACGCCTGCCTCAAGGCCCACGGCGGATTTGACCACAACGCCCAAACGCTACGCGTGGTGACCGCGCTGGAACATCGCTATCCGGGTTTCGACGGACTGAACCTGACCTGGGAATCGCTGGAAGGGATCGTCAAGCACAACGGCCCGCTGATCACGCGCGACGGCACCGCGCTTGGCCGCTATCGTGACCGTGGCGTGCCCTGCGGGATATCGGATTATCTCGGCGTCTACGATCTGGAGCTGTGGAGTTTTGCTTCGCTGGAAGCGCAGGTGGCGGCGACCGCCGATGACATCGCCTATGATGCGCACGATATCGACGACGGTCTGCGCGCTGGCCTGTTCCGGGTCGATGATTTGAAAGTGATGCCGTTGATTGCCGGGATGATCGCCGATATCGACAGCCGTTATCCCGATCTCGACGATGACCGCCGCGGCGCCGAACTGGTGCGTGAGCTGATTTCCTGTCTGATCGGGGCGGTGGTCTCGGAAGCGCGTCGGCGGCTCGATATCGCCCGGCCGCAATCGGCCGACGATGTGCGCAACTATGGCGATGCCCTGATCGCGTTTTCGCCTGCGGTCGCACAGGCGGAAGCGGATATAAAGGCGTTCCTGAAACAGCGGATGTACCGGCATTCGCGCGTGATGCGGGTGATGGGCGAGGCGGAAACCATCGTCTCCGACCTGTTCGCGCGCTATCAGAAAACGCCCCGCGATCTGCCGTCGGAATGGCTGCCGCCCGATGGCGCCGAATCCGACCCGCTTCGCGCCCGGCGGATCGGCAATTTCATTGCTGGGATGACCGACCGTTTCGCGCTGACCGAGCATCAACGGCTTTTTGACTCGACCCCGGATTTGCGTTAGGCGGCGGCCCGAATACTGGAGCAAATGTACCAGAGCAATGGCCGACAAACCCCGATCCGCTCATCTTTTTGCCGACGTGTTGGCGCGCGTGCACGCAGTCTGTGGTGCGCTCGCGACGGAGGAGGGTTGGCCCGCGGGCATCGACTTCTCACGGGTCGTGGTCGAGCCGCCGCGCGATGCGGCCCATGGCGATATGGCGACCAACGCGGCGATGGTGCTCGCCAAGGAGGCGAAAGCAAAGCCACGCGATCTCGCCGAAAAAATTGCCGAAAAGCTGCGCCACGATAGCTTGATTGCGTCCGTCGATATCGCCGGACCAGGCTTTATCAATCTGACCTTGAAGCCCGTGGCCTGGTCGGATGCGCTGCGCACCGTGCTGCGCGAAAGCGCGTTGTATGGACAGGGCGCTTCAGCTGCTGCCGAAAAGGTCAACGTCGAATACGTCTCCGCCAATCCGACCGGCCCAATGCACGTCGGCCATTGCCGCGGCGCGGTCTTTGGCGACGCATTGGCGAGCCTGCTGACATTTGCTGGCTACGACGTCACCCGCGAATATTACATCAACGATGCCGGTGCCCAGGTCGACGTGCTCGCGCGCTCGGCATTTCTGCGCTATCGCGAAGCGCTCGGCGAAGACATCGGTGAGATCCCGGAAGGGCTCTATCCCGGCGACTATCTCAAGCCGGTCGGTCAAGCGCTGGCCGCCGAGCACGGCGACAAGCTTTTGGGAATGCCGGAAGCCGCCTGGCTGCCGCTAGTGCGCGGCATGGCGGTATCGATGATGATGGCGATGATCAAAGCCGATCTCGCCGCTCTCAACATCAAGCACGATGTGTTCTTCTCCGAGCGCTCGCTGATCGAGACCGGCAACAACCGAGTTGCCGAAACCATCGATTTCCTGCGCGCCAAGGGCGACGTCTATGAGGGCCGTCTGCCGCCGCCAAAGGGGGTGCCGATTGAGGACTACGAGGATCGCGAGCAGACCCTGTTCCGCGCCACGGCCTACGGCGACGACGTCGATCGGCCGCTATTGAAGTCGGACGGCAGCTATACCTATTTTGCGTCCGACATCGCCTACCACAAGGACAAGTTCGACCGCGGCTTCCACAATCTGGTCGACGTCTGGGGCGCCGATCATGGCGGCTACATCAAGCGCATGCAGGCAGCCGTCAAGGCGGTCACCTCGGGCAAGGCCGCGCTCGACGTCAAGATCGTGCAACTGGTCAAGCTGCTGCGTAACGGCGAACCGGTGAAGATGTCGAAGCGTTCCGGCGATTTCGTCACGCTGCGCGAGATGGTCGACGAGGTCGGTTCCGACGCGGTGCGCTTCATGATGCTGTTCCGCAAGAACGATGCGGTGCTGGATTTCGATCTTGCCAAGGTGCTGGAACAGTCCAAGGACAACCCGGTCTTCTATGTCCAGTACGGCCACGCCCGCGGCCATTCGATCTTCAGGAATGCCCGCGAGGTGATCCCTGACCTGCCTGCGGAGACAGTGGCGCGGGTCGCGTTTCTGGTCGAGGCTGCGGTGGAGCGGTCTGACGGACCCGGCCGAGCTCAGCCTGCTTCGGCAGCTCGCCCTTTACCCGCGCTTGATTGACGCGGCGGCGACCGCTCATGAGCCGCACCGAATCGCTTTTTACCTCTATGATCTTGCCAGCGAATTTCACGCGCTATGGACGAGGGGGCGCGATTTGCCCTATTTACGCTTCATTATCAATGATGATGCAGAGATCACGAAGGCGCGGCTGGCCTTGGTCCAGGGCGTCGTCTCGGTCCTTGCATCGGGGTTGGCCGTTCTCGGCGTCCATGCTCCGGACGAGATGCGATAGAGTGGGGCATCGCTCTCATACGGGGATCTGTGAGAGCATCCGGCAGCAGCTGGTTCGTTTGAGAGCGGGTAGGCGGCTTTCCCGACGGGGGACGCATCATCACGATGGCTGATCGATATCAGGACCGACGCTATCCGGCGGATGATGGCTATGATCGCGATGACGATCAGCATGCGCCTGGAGGAGCCGAGAGCGATCCGCTCGCCGAGCTCGCGCGCCTGATTGGTCAAACTGATCCTTTCGCCCATCTGGGCGGTCGGGCCAATCAACCGGCGGTACCGCGCAGCGCACCGCGCGAGCCCTATTATCCACCGGCTGAGGCTGACGACAGCCCCCCGGTCAGCGCGCCGCCCTGGATGCAGCGCGCCGCGCGGCAGGAGGTTCCGCCGCAGGATGTATCCGCCGACCGAGGATTATCCGCCTCAAGATTATCCGGCTCAGGACCTCCCCAGCAACGAGCATCCCCTGCGCCGCTACGCGGTCCAGCATGCCGATCCCGCGGCGGATTACGGCCACCCACCGCCATTCGCCGAGGCCGATCAACCGGTCGATCCCTCGCGTTATGACGATGCGCTGTTCGGGCCGCTGGATGACGATGGGCACCAAGGCCAGCAGGAACCGGCCTATTCCGACGATGCCTACGCCTATCATGACGATTACGAGGACGTCGCCGAAGAGCAAGGACAAAAACGGCGCGGCGGCCTGACCACGGTGATGGCCATTCTGGCGCTGGCGGTGCTCGGCACCGGGGGTGCGTTTGCCTATCGTACCTATGTCGGATCGGCTCGCACCGGTGAACCGCCGATCATCAAGGCCGACACCAGCCCGACCAAGATCGTTCCGGCTGCAGCCGACAGCAATGCCAAGGTGCCGGACCGGCTGGCGACGGGCGACGGCACCGAGAAGATCGTGCCGCGTGAAGAGGCGCCGGTTGATGTCAATGCGAACACCAGATCCGGTCCACGGATGGTGTTTCCGCCTCTGAACCAGAACGCCAATCCGCCGTCGCCGGCCAACGTCGCGCCGAACAGCCCGCCAGGGGCGAACGCCAGCAATGGCACCTTGCCGAACAACCAGCCGCGTTCGATCAAGACATTTACCGTTCGTGGCGACCAGCCTGATGGGGCCGCCGTGCCCATTACGGCAGCACCGCCGGCCACCAAACCGGCGGCTCCAACCCGCGCTGCCGCAGCACCGCCGCGAGGCGCGCCAGCGACGGCCAATGCTTCGGCGAATGCGCCGTTGTCGTTGTCGCCGCAGGCTGCCCAGCAGCCGGCTGAAACCGCTGCGGAACCTCGAACCCATGTGGCGACCAACGCCGCCGGGCCGGTCGCGACTACCGGCAGCACACCGGCCGGTGGCAGCTATCTGGTGCAGGTCTCCTCGCAACGGAACGAGGCTGACGCGCAGGCCTCTTACCGCGTCCTGCAGGGCAAGTTCCCGAGCGTGCTTGGATCGCATTCGCCGCTGATCAAGCGCGCCGATCTCGGGGAGAAAGGCGTCTATTATCGCGCCATGGTGGGACCGTTCTCCTCGTCTGAAGAGGCATCGCATTTCTGTAGCAGCCTGAGGAACGTGGGTGGTCAGTGCGTCATCCAGAGGAATTGACGGCGGATTACTCCTGCGGTTGTTGACCCCCGGGCGTGCAGCGGGCTAATCGGCCTGATGAGCAAGCGGGCCTTCATCACTGGGATATCCGGACTTGAATTGAGCGCCGCCGAGCGCGAATTCATCCGTGCCGAGCGGCCGTGGGGCTTTATTCTGTTCAAGCGGAATATCGAGACGTCGGCGCAGGTAGGTATGCTGGTTCGTGAACTGCGGGAGGCAGTCAATGAGCCGGAAGCGCCCATCCTGATCGACCAGGAGGGTGGCCGGGTGCAGCGCTTAGGTCCGCCGAACTGGCCGGTCTATCCGGCGGGAGCCGTATTTGGCGCGCTCTATGACGTCGACCCGACGCTGGGCCTGACCGCAGCGCGGCTGAGCGGCCGGCTGATCGCGGACGATCTGACAGAATTGGGCGTTACCGTTGATTGTCTGCCGTTGGCGGATGTGCCGGTCGAGGGGGCAGACGCCGTGATTGGCGACCGGGCTTACGGAACCGAGGCTACAAAGGTCGCGGCTATCGCTCGCGCCGTCACCGAGGGATTGGAGCAGGGCGGTGTTCTGCCGGTGCTCAAGCACATTCCAGGGCATGGGCGGGCCACGGCTGACACCCATTTCAGACTGCCCGAAGTCGATGCCTCTCAAGAGGAATTGCAGCGAACCGATTTTGCCGCGTTTCGAGCGCTCGCGGATCTGCCCATGGCCATGACCGCACATGTTGTGTTTAGCGCATTGGACCCGGCCCATCCGGCCACGACTTCTGCGACAATCGTCAGGCAAGTGATTCGCGGAGTAATCGGGTTTCAAGGCTTGTTGATGAGTGATGACGTGTCCATGAATGCACTGATGGGATCGATTGCCGAACGCACCCGCGCCATTATCACCGCAGGCTGCGACATGGTTTTGCATTGCAACGGCAATCTGGACGAAATGCGGGAGGTCGCCCGTGAGACGCCTGAATTGTCGGCCAAGGCACTCGAGCGCGCCAATCGGGCGCTGGCGTCGCGTAAAGCCCCGCTGCCGTTCGACCGAAAGGCGGCGCGAGCGCGGCTGGATGCGCTGATCGATCGGGCGGGGACGGCAGGCGCATGAGCGCGGAAATTCTATCGTTTGAAACCGGCCGACCAGCCGAACTCGCCGATGGCGAGCCGTCGCTGGTCGTTGACGTCGAAGGCTATGAGGGCCCGCTCGATCTGCTGTTGGCGCTGGCGCGGCAACAGAAAGTCGACCTTGCCAAGATCTCGATCCTGGCACTCGCCGATCAGTATCTGGCGTTCATTGAAGAGGCCCAGAAGATACGGCTGGAACTGGCGGCCGACTATCTCGTCATGGCGGCATGGCTGGCATTCCTCAAGTCGCGGCTGTTGCTGCCGGAACCCGCAACGCCCGACGGGCCGAGCGCGGAGGAAATGGCTACGGCGCTCGCCAATCGGCTGCGCCGGCTCGAAGCCATTCGCGAAGCGTCGAACCGGCTGATGAACCGGCCGCAATTGCAGCGAGATATTTTTCCGCGCGGTAATCCCGAAATAATCGCCGAGATCAGGCATCCGAAATTCACCGCGACGCTGTTCGATCTGCTGACGGCCTACGCCGTACAGCGTCAGCAACGGGTATTGGCGACGGTGCACCTCGCAAAACGCACGGTGTGGTCGCTGGCAGAAGCGAGGGCGTCGCTGGAGCGCCTCGTCGGCATCGCCGAGGAATGGAGCTGCCTCGACGAGTATCTGATGAACTACGTTGTCGATCCCTCGCAAAAGGCCACCGTGTTCGCCTCGAGTTTCGCGGCCGCGCTGGAATTGGTGCGGGAAGGCGCGATGGAGCTGAACCAGAAAGAGGCGTTCGCACCGCTTTATTTCCGCAAACGGCCGCCATCGGTCACCGGCGCAACGTCTGCGCCGGATCTGTCAGTCGAGTAAGTGGAAGGAAACGAACCATGGCTAGCCTGGCCGAAAAACGCGTATCCGATTCCGAGGACGGTCCGGCTGACCCGCAAGCCCGGCCCGAGGAACTTCGGCTGCTGGAAGCGTTGCTGTTTGCCTCGACCGAGCCGCTTGATCAGGCCACGCTCGCCAAGCGAATGCCCGAAGGCGTCGATATCAAGGTAGCGCTTGCCCGGTTGCAGGCGGATTATGCCTTGCGCGGTGTCAATCTAGTTCGCGTCGGCAACAAATGGACCTTCCGCACCGCCGCTGATTTGTCGTGGCTGATGACGCGCGAGAGCACCGAGACAAGGCGGCTGTCGCGCGCAGCCATCGAGATGCTGGCGATCATCGCCTATCACCAACCCGTGACGCGGGCCGAGATCGAGGAAATCCGGGGCGTGGTCACATCGAAGGGCACACTGGATGTGCTGATGGAGACCGGCTGGATCAGGCCGCGCGGCCGCCGCAAGACGCCGGGCCGACCGCTGACTTTCGGAACGACGGAAGCCTTTTTGTCCCAGTTCAGCCTGGAAGCGCTCAGCGATCTACCGGGTCTCGAAGAGCTGAAGGGTACTGGTTTGCTGGATTCACGGCTGCCGTCGGGGTTCAGCGTTCCCGCACCGTCGGACGACGTTGCCTTGCGCGAGGATGAGGATCCGCTCGAAGCGGGCGATAGTCTGGAACTGCTGCTGGCGCCAGCGGCCGAGCCGGAAACCGGCGAAGGCTTTTGACGCGTTTTCTGTACGCGAACCGATATCCACTTCGCTCGAAAACGCTCGAGATCGACAAACCGCCCGCAATATTCCCGGTTAACGGTAGCGCGCGATCCGCCGTTTGGCGGGGGCGTAAGTCCTTGTTTTTGCCAACTCCAACGCCTAGCTTCGGGGGAAGACAAGGCTGGGTCGCTGGCCCAGATGTTTGGAGGGTCGCAGGATGGGTTCGCTTAGCATTTGGCACTGGCTCATTGTGCTCGCAGTCGTCCTGTTGTTGTTCGGCGGCCGTGGCAAGCTGTCCGGCGTGATGGGTGACTTCGCGCAGGGCATCAAGGCGTTCAAGAAGGGCATGCAGGACGACGATACGACTGCGGAGAAGCCCGCTGAGCCCGTGAAGACGATCGATCACAATGCGGCGTCTTCCACGGCGCGCTCGGATATCGGTCGCAAGGCCGTCTGAGAAGGCTGTCTGAAGCAAGACCCAGATCGCTCTGCGCGCGGGAATTGCGGCAAAGCCATGCGGCGGGCGATCGCTTCGCGTGAGCAGGATGTTTCATGTTCGACATCGGGTGGAGTGAAATAGCGGTCATCGCGGTCGTCGCGCTGATCGCGATCGGCCCGAAGGAATTGCCAGGCGTGCTGCGCATAGTCGGGCAATGGATGGGCAAGGCGCGCCGGATGGCCTCCGAATTCCAGGGCCAGTTCCGGGAGGCCATGCGCGAGGCCGAAATGGCCGATCTCAAGAAAAGCTTCGACGAAGTACGGGAAGCCGCATCGGGTTTGACCGGTGGCAATCTCATGACGTCTCTGCAAAAGGACGTCACCAATTCGCTGCGGATCGACGACCCGGAAAAGCCGATGGATGCCCAGATGGCATCGACGGCGAGTAAACCCGAACCGTCAAGCGACGCGGCTGCGCCAGCAGGTGCCCTGCAGCCAGCTGAACTCAAGACGGCAGCGACTGCACCGGCCTCCGAGCCGTTAGCCATCACGCCGGAGGTTCACGAGCCGCTAGCGCCTGCGGTCCACGACGCCGTCAGGGACGCCAAAGCGTCATGAGCGCCGAGGATATCGAGGCCAGCAAAGCACCTTTGATGGATCATCTGATCGAGCTGCGCTCACGGCTGATCAAGGCGCTGCTCGGATTCGGTGTCGCCTTCATCTTCTGCTTTTTCTTCGCCAAGCAGATCTATAACGTGCTGGTATGGCCCTATGTCTGGGTCGCCGGCGCCGAGAATTCGAAATTCATCTACACGGCGCTGCTGGAATATTTCATCACCCAGTTGAAGCTGGCGCTGTTCGGCGCGGGCTTCATCTCGTTTCCGATCGTGGCAACGCAGATCTACAAATTCGTCGCGCCCGGTCTCTACAAGCACGAGCGCGGCGCGTTCCTGCCTTATCTGATCGCAACGCCGGTGTTCTTCGTGCTGGGAGCGATGCTGGTCTATTTCGTCGTGATGCCAATGCTGGCGCGGTTCTCGCTCGGGATGCAGCAATTGGGCGGCCCCGAGACCGCGCAGATCCAGTTGTTGCCCAAGGTCGGCGAATATTTGTCGCTGATGATGTCGCTGATCTTCGCGTTCGGCATCGCGTTCCAGTTGCCGGTGATCCTGACCTTGCTGGGCCGGATCGGCATCATCACCTCGCAGCAATTGCGCGACAAGCGCCGCTATTTCATCGTGGTCGCCTTCATCATCGCGGCCATCCTGACCCCGCCGGACGTTCTGAGCCAGGCCTCGCTGGCGCTGCCTTTGCTGGCGCTCTATGAAGGATCGATCATCGCGGTCCGCATTGTGGAAAAGAAGGCTGCCGGCCGTGCCGCTGCTACACCGCCGCCCGCCAGCCCGCCGCCACCGGCGGCCAGTCCGGCGGAGTAGCGGCCCGGGACGGTCGTCTCATCTTTCATTCCGGCACGTTGCGCACAATTCGCCATGCCCGGGCTTGTCCCGGGCATCCCCGTCTTTTACAGACCGTGCGACCACGGCGTGGATGGCCGGGAAACCGGCCATGACGGGAAATCAGCCATGCACGACATCAAATGGATCCGCGACAATCCTGCCGCTTTTGACGCCGCGCTGAAGCGGCGCGGGCTGGAGCCGTTGTCGGCGTTACTGCTGGCGATCGATGAGAGACGCCGCGCCGCGATCCTGGCGTCGGAGCAGGCGCAGGCGCGGCGGAATGCCGCCAGCAAGGAGATTGGCGACGCGAAGAAGGCCAAGGACGAGGCGCGCGCCACCACACTGATGGCCGAGGTTGCCGAGCTCAAAACGTCCATGCCGCAGCTTGAAGCGGCGGCGAAGGCTGCGGACGAGGAGCTTGCGAAAGAACTCGCCGCGATTCCGAACCTGCCGGCGGATGACGTTCCCGATGGCGCGGACGAACACGGCAATGTGCAGCGTCATGTGTTCGGCGCCAAGCGTAACTATGCGTTCACGACGAAGCCGCACGATGAACTTGGCGCCGCGCTCGGCTACATGGATTTTGAGGCTGCCGCGAAGCTCAGCGGTGCGCGCTTTGTCGTGCTGAAGAAGGGGCTCGCGCGCCTCGAGCGTGCGATCGGCCAATTCATGCTCGATCTTCACACCAACGAGCACGGCTACACCGAGATCAATCCGCCACTGATGGTGCGCGACGAGGCGATGTTCGGAACCGCGCAACTACCGAAGTTTCGCGATGATCAGTTTATTTCCGCTGAGATGGAATGGCGAAAACATCGGCTGGACGAAATTCTGAAGCCCCTGGATGACGAGGTCTCGAAAGATCACTCCAGGGGAGCCAAAGCGATTGTGGATGATTTGATCGAACGGGCTGAAACGAGGGAGAATTTCTGGCTCATTCCCACCGCCGAAGTGCCGCTGACGAACCTTGTCCGCGAATCCATCCTCGACGGCAAACAGTTGCCGATGCGCCTGACCGCCTTGACACCGTGTTTCCGCGCGGAAGCCGGAGCCGCCGGGCGCGACACCCGCGGCATGATCCGGCAGCATCAATTCACCAAGGTCGAACTGGTTTCGATCACGACGCCGGAGACCAGCAGGGACGAGCATGAGCGCATGCTGGCCTGCGCCGAGGAGGTGCTGCGGCAACTCGATCTGCACTACCGCGTGATGACCCTGTGCGCGGGCGACATGGGTTTTGCCTCGCAGAAAACCTACGACATCGAGGTCTGGATGCCGGGCCAGGGCGAGGGCGGCGCCTATCGCGAAATCTCGAGCTGTTCGGTCTGCGGCGATTTCCAGGCGCGGCGGATGGATGCGCGCTATCGCGGTCCTGACGGCAAGCCGCGTTTCGTACATACGCTGAACGGTTCCGGCACCGCGGTCGGCCGCGCCTTGATCGCAGTGATGGAAACCTACCAGCAGGAAAATGGCTCGATCGCCGTGCCCGAGGTGCTGCAGCCCTATATGGGCGGGTTAAAGGTCGTGGAGAAAGATCACTAGACCGTTCGATTATTTCCATCTGTGTCGACTGCGACATTGCGCCGCCGTGATGTCCCGGTATGGTCGTTTTCGCGGCGATGAGCCTTTTCCGAAAACAAATTTACGAAATGGCGTTGCATCGAGATATCTTTTGGGTCGGCAGGCAGTGGGCGGTCACCGGCTACGGCATGCAGGCGGTCGACCAGAAGCAGAAAAGCAGGTTTGATATCGAGGCATCGCGGTTGTGGGAGGACGACCTGCTGGAATGCCTGAGCGAGCAGCGCTGGTTCAATCCTGACGACTTTAACGCGGGGCTGTCGATCGCAAGAGCAAGGTATCCGGAGCCGCCAGACAAGGCGGCGTCCCGCGAAAAAGCTGTTGCGCAAGAGCGCGCGCCCGTCCAGCCCGTGTTGGAGCTGAAGGCCGAACCGCCGAAAACGGATACAAAACTCAGCGTTGCGAAGCCGCAGCCGGCAACAGAGCCGGTAAAATCCGCAACCGGGGTCGAGCCGGCTAAATCACCGTCGAATTCGGCACTCAATGCCGATTCAGCGAAATCGGCATGCTCATCGAAGCAACAAATCGTCGCGCAATTCAACATGCGGATCGAGCACTGGCCGGCAAAATTCACGTCGATGTGGCGCGGTCGGATCAGGCGCTAATCCGGGGGTCGTCACGTTCGTCCGCGCCAGTTTCCAGCATTCGCGTTGCCTGCGTTTCGGGGGTTTGCCTCGGCCGCGCGGGCCGGATAAGACGGCGCATCTGATGATGCGATACATGGAAAAAGGCGCTTTGGCGGATGCGAATTCTCTGCACCAATGACGACGGCGTCCATGCCCCCGGCCTGAAGGTGGTCGAAGAGATCGCGCGTGCGCTGTCTGACGATGTCTGGGTGGTGGCGCCGGAGCTCGATCAGTCCGGCGTCTCACATTCGCTATCGCTCAACGATCCGTTGCGGCTGCGCGAAGTCGGCCCGCGTCATTTCGCGGTCCGCGGCACACCGACCGATTGCGTGATCATGGGCGCCCGGCACATTCTCGGCGAAACGAAGCCGGACCTCGTGCTGTCGGGCGTCAACAAGGGACGGAACGTTGCCGAGGACGTGGTCTATTCCGGCACCGTCGCGGGCGCGCTGGAAGGCACGATCCTGGGACTGCCGTCGTTCGCGTTGAGCCAGGAATTCAGCGCGGAAGCCCGCAATGCACCGGTGTGGGAAACCGCGCTGAAGTTCGGCCCCGAAATCCTGCGCAAGGTGATCGCCACCGGCGTACCCAGGGATACCGTGATCAATGTCAACTTTCCGGCCTGCGCGCCGGCGGAGGTGCTGGGCGTGCGCGTGACGCGTCAGGGCAAGCACAATCTCGGATTTCTGAAAGTCGACCAGCGCCGCGACGGTCGCGGCAATCCGTATTTCTGGATCGGCTTCGAGCGTTTGGCGCCCACCGAACGCCCGGCCGAGGACACCGACCTTGCGGCGCTGGCTGCGCGCTATGTTTCGATAACGCCGTTGCGGCTCGATCGCACCGATGAGGCGTTTTCGGCTGCGCTGGCGAGCGCCCTAAAATAGCGAAAGATGTCTTGATCTCCGACGAGCCAGGTGAAGCCGGCCCGTTAAGCCGCTGGTCTTAACGCGCTGTCGAGCATCTTGGCGAGCGTCTCGATCTGGAATGGCTTCTGCAGCGCCGGGCGGTCGCGGTATTCTTCCGGTAAGCCGGAGGAGCCGTATCCGGTCGCGAAAATGAAGGGTCGGTTACGCGCCCTGATCAGCTCGGCAACGGGCGAAATGACCTTGCCGTTGACGTTGACGTCGAGGATGGCGACATCAAACTCGGCCGACTCCGCCAGCTTCATGGCCTCATTGATTTCGCCGGCCTCGGCCGCGACGCTGAAGCCCAATTCTTGAAGCATGTCGGCGACCATCATCCTGATCATGACCTCGTCTTCGACGAGGAACACCGAACCGCCTTGCGGCCGCGTCGCAGTCATGTTGTCCTTGCCCTTCCCATGGCCAAAGCATTGCAAATAACGCCGATTTTCGCAACGTCAACATAGGCGAATAGGCCTATAAGCTGACTATCATACGCGGGTTTTGCTCATTGGAGAGGCTAAATTACGAATCCCGGTCAACGTCAGGATAAAGATTGAAGTTCCCGGACCGGAACGGCATTTGACGAAACGACGGCTTAATCGGACAAATCCGAGAGCCTCCCTCTTGATGGACATCCCCTTATTGGCCCGAGTCGCGTAAGCCACCCTCATTTTGAGCCAGAGACTGTCATGCCTGTCCAAGCCCGCCGGAAAAGATGATGTTTCAGCTCAACCTGCGCCGGCGCGGGATCAGCGATCAAACGGTGCTGCGTGCCCTGGAGGAAATCCCGCGCGAAACCTTCGTCGACCCCGCCGATCGCGATCAGGCCTATCGCGACAGCGCGCTCGGCATCGCCTGCGGACAAACTATCAGCCAGCCATTCGTAGTGGCTTATATGACCGAGCAATTGCAGCTGCAAAAGGATCATCGCGTGCTGGAGATCGGTACCGGCTCGGGCTACCAGGCCGCTGTTTTGTCGCGGTTGTGCCGACGGGTGCTGACCATCGAGCGTTACCGAACCTTGGCCGACAGCGCCCGGGTCAGGTTGGAGCAGCTGGGCTGTGACAATGTCGAGGTATTGCTGGGGGACGGTCTCGACACGTCGAACATCCCGGGCGACCAGTTCGACCGTATCATCGTTACTGCGGCGATGGAGCAAATTCCGGAAACGCTGCTGCAGCGTTTAGAGCCGGGCGGCATTCTGATTGCGCCCGTCGGACCGCACCACGGCACCCAGACCCTGATACGCGTGACCCGGACCGATGCCGGCTTCGAACGCAAGGAGCTCGTAGACGTGCGCTTCGTGCCGGCACTGCCAGGCATCGCCCGCGAGCTGTAAAAATTGCGGATTGACAGTCCCGCCAACGTCTTATTCGCAGGGTTAAGCGGTTGTTTACTGGCGGCGTGTTTACTCAAAACAGTATTTTGTTGCGTACGAGTGAGTAACCATGTCCCGTATCGTCGCGTTGCTTTGCTCGCGCCGCGTACCGCAGGTCGCGGTGCTGGCGCTGATGTCGGTCGGCTTTGCGGGGTGCAGTGCCGACATGTCGACGCGGCTATCCCAGAACTCTTTCTCCAATCCCTTTACCTCGCAGCAGGAGGCTACCGGCTCGGTGCCACCGGCCGCCGTCGAGCGCCGTGAGTTGCCGCAATATTCGCGGCCGCAAAACCAGTATCAGTCCTCGGCTCTGCCACCGCCGATTTCGGCGCCGCAAGCCTATTCGAGCGCCAGTCCCGGCATTTCCGGGGGCGGCCGAGGCGTATCCTCCTATGCTCGGCCGAGCCACCAGCCGCTGGAAACCACCGGCAGCGTTGCGCCGCGTTCGGTCGCGGCCCGGCCTGCAATGCAGGGCGGCACCACGATCATCGTCGGCACCAGCGATACGCTTGAGATATTGGCGCGCCGCTACCGTGTCTCGCCGGCCGCGATCATCCAGGCCAATGGCTATAAGGGCCCCCGCGCATTGTCGCCGGGTCAGCAATTGATCATTCCACATCCGACGGCGAGCGTTGCGGCGGCGCCGGCCTTGGCCGCGCCGGTGAGCAAGCCGGTCGCCCCCCTTGCGCCGGCTTCGAGCGTTCATGTTGTCAACCACGGCGACACGCTGCTCAGCATTGCGCGCCACAACCATGTGTCGGTGCAACAATTGGCAAGAGCCAATAATCTTGACCCGTCGGCCAAGCTTGGCATCGGCACGAAACTTGTGGTGCCGAGCCCAAGGACCGCGGCCGCGTCGCCCGCTGCAGCGTCTCCGGCCGTTGCCGCTGTTGAACCGGTTGCGGTCGCAGCGCCGCCGGTTACCAGAGTGGCGGCTGCCGACAACCAGCAAAAAGTCCGGCTGGCACAGGCCGGGCCGAACGCGGAGGAGCCGGCGGTCGTGACCCCGATCAAGGCCGAAGCGACCGGTGCATTGCCGACGTTCCGTTGGCCGGTGCGAGGAAAGGTGATCACCGCTTATGGCGCCAAGGCCAACGGCAAGGCCAACGACGGCATCAACCTTGCGGTGCCGGAAGGCACACCGGTCAAGGCTGCCGATGACGGCGTCGTTGCCTATTCGGGAAATGAACTCAAGGGTTACGGCAATCTGGTCCTGATCCGGCATGCCAACGGTTACGTCACCGCATATGCCCATGCGAGCGAACTGCTGGTGAAGCGCGGCGATACCATCAAGCGCGGTCAGGTCATTGCCAAATCGGGTCAATCGGGCGAGGTGCAATCTCCGCAACTGCATTTCGAGATCCGCAAGGGATCGTCACCGGTTGACCCGCTCCAATTCCTGAACGGAGCGTGAGACGCTGACTACAAAACATGTAGTCGTCACCGCCCGGCTAGATGCTCGTTCTGGACAGATCGCTGACCGGGCGGCCCAGTATTCCAGAGCACCTGTGATGGAGCCGCGAAGCCGCGGAGTACTGGATCCTCCGCTTTCGCGGAGGGTGACGGTCTAGTTGGCGAACCGCAGCTGCGTCTACTTCGCAGCGATCCGTACGCCAAGCCTCCCGGCCAATTCCTGTGTAAACTGCCAGGCCACTCGGCCCGAGCGCGACCCCCGCGTGGTCGACCATTCCAGCGCTTCGCGTTCGAGTTCTTCTTCGGCGAGCTTGAGGCCGAAATGCCCGCAATAGCCCTTCACCATCGCGAGGTATTCGTCCTGGCTACAGCGATGGAAGCCGAGCCACAGGCCGAAGCGATCCGACAGCGATACTTTTTCCTCGACGGCTTCGCCGGGATTGATCGCGGTCGAGCGTTCGTTTTCGATCATCTCGCGCGAGAGCAGATGCCGGCGATTGGAGGTCGCGTACAGGATCACGTTGTCGGGACGTCCCTCGATGCCTCCTTCAAGAACCGCCTTGAGCGATTTGTAGGAGGCGTCATTGCCATCAAACGACAGATCGTCACAGAATACGATGAAGCGGAAGCTCGATCCGCGTAACAGCTCCATCAACTCGGGCAGGCTCTCGATATCCTCGCGGTGAATTTCGATCAGCTTCAGTCGGGCGGCGGCCCCACGGCTGGCGTTGATGTTGGCATGCGCGGCCTTCACCAGGGACGATTTTCCCATGCCGCGTGCGCCCCACAGCAGCGCGTTGTTGGCGGGCAGGCCGTTGGCGAAGCGTTCGGTGTTCTCAATCAGGATGTCGCGCATTCGATCGATGCCTTTGAGCAGGCCAAGATCGACGCGGCTGACCCGCGGCACCGGCGCTATCCGTCCATCGGGATGCCAGACAAAGGCATCGGCACTATCGAACGGGTCGATTATCTCGGGCGCTGCCGAGGCCGCCGACAGGTGAGCCGCGATCGCCTCGAGTGCGCGCGCGATCCGCTCGTCCGCGCTGTGTTCGGGAGCGGCTGCAGGGCGCTTCGCTGCAGAGGCTGAAGGTTTCCGCGTCGCCGTCCTGGCGGCACCACGCGGCGCTGGCTTTCGGGGCTTTTTCGACATTTCCGGGGTTCCTGATCCCGCACCCATAACGACCCTTTGGAGAGGCCGCAAGCACCTCAAAGGAAGGGCAAAATGACCGCTTCCGCGGCGTTGCAATTGGGACCGCGGCCGCTATAGTCCGCGCGAATTTGCCCGGATCGGCCTGACGCCTGCGCGTTGCCGGTTCATTCCCGCTTCACGAGGATTGTACGAATGCTGATAACCCCTGCCTTTGCCCAGGCCGCGGGTAGCAGCGATACCAACAGCATGTTGATGTCGTTGCTGCCGTTCGCGCTGATCTTTGTGATCATGTATTTCCTGGTTCTGCGGCCGCAACAAAAGAAGATGAAGGACCATGTCGAACTCGTGAAGAATATTCGCCGCGGCGATACGGTAGTCACGACCGGTGGCCTGGTCGGCAAGGTGACGAAAGTGGTCGATGACGACCAGATCGAATTCGAGATCTCCGACGGGGTCCGCGTGCGGCAGATGCGACAGATGATTTCGGCTGTGCGCGCCAAGGGCGAACCAGCCAAGGAAAAGGTCGAGTTCGACTCTTCATCGAGCTAGCGCTTTTTTTGGAAAGCGCACTTTTCTGAAATCTTCTGGCGGGTCAACTCGATGTTGTATTTCACGCGGTGGAAGGCGCTGGCGATCATCTTGACGGCGCTGGTGGTGTGCCTTTGCGCCGTCCCCAATTTCTTCCCCGAAGCCCGGGTCAAGACCTGGCCGGCATGGGCGCAGCGCCGTATGGTGCTGGGCCTCGATCTGCAGGGCGGCTCGTATCTCCTGCTCGAAGCTCGATTCCAACTCCGTCAGAAAGGAAAGGCTTGACCAGTTGCGCGACGACGTGCGTCGTACGTTGCGCGAGGCCAAGATCGGTTATACCGGCCTTGCCTCGAAGGGAAACGCTGTCGAGGTTCGCATTACCCGGGATACCGAACTGCAGACCGCGCTGACCAAGCTGCGCGAGTTGTCGCAGCCGCTTGGCGGATTGCTTGGATCGGGCGGCCAGCGCAGCCTTGAAGTCAGCGACGCGGGCGGCGGCATCGTCCGCCTGACCGTTCCGGAGGCCGCGATTGCCGATCGCGTCCGGCAGGCCATCGAACAATCAATCCAGATCGTCGAGCGCCGTGTCAACGAACTCGGCACCGTCGAGCCGCTGATCCAGCGTCAGGGGCAGGATCGCATCCTGGTGCAGGTTCCGGGCCTGCGGCGACCCGCTCGCATCTGATCGAACGTGGTCGGCCAGACCGCCAAGATGGATTTCCGGATGGTCGATTCGACCGTTTCGCCGGAGCAGGCGCAGGCCGGTCGCTTGCCGCCGGATTCGGAATTGCTGCCGAGCACCGAACCCAATCATCCGCCCTCTGTCGTCAAGAAACAGGTGCTGGTCTCCGGCGGAGATCTGACCGATGCGCAACCGGGCTTCGATCAGCGTTCGGGCGAACCTGTCGTCAACTTCCGCTTCAATACCTCGGGCGCGCGCAAATTCTCGCAGGCAACGACCGAGAATGTCGGGCAGCCGTTTGCCATCGTGCTCGACAACAAGGTGATCTCGGCGCCGGTCATCCGCGAGCCGATCACGGGCGGCAGCGGTCAGATTTCCGGCAGCTTCACCGTGCAGACCGCCAACGATCTGGCGATCCTGCTGCGCGCCGGCGCGCTGCCGGCGCCGCTGACCGTGATCGAACAACGCACAGTCGGCCCCGGACTCGGCCAGGACTCGATCCAGAAGGGCGAGCTTGCCGCCTATGTCGGCTCCATCATGGTCATCGTGTTCATGCTGGTAACCTACCGGCTGTTCGGCGTGTTCGCCAATATCGCGGTCGCCATCAACGTCGCGATGATTTTCGGCGTGTTGTCGCTGTTGAACGCAACGCTGACATTGCCGGGCATTGCCGGCATCGTGCTCACGGTCGGCATAGCGGTCGACTCCAACGTGCTGATCTATGAGCGCATCCGCGAGGAATTGCGCGGCGGGCGCACCGCGATCTCGGCGATCGACGCCGGCTTCAAGCGCGCACTGTCGACTATCCTCGATTCCAACATCACCACCTTCATCGCCGCCGCGGTACTGTTCTACATCGGCACCGGACCGGTGCGCGGTTTTGCGGTGACACTCGGCATCGGCATTATCACCACGGTCTTTACCGCGTTTACGCTGACCCGGCTGATCGTTGCGGGCTGGGTGCGGTGGAAGCGGCCGCAAAGCGTGCCGATTTGATCATGCGGAGCCGGTCGTGACACATCTCGTCTTCTTGGGGCTCGGCGCCTTCATTGTTGTGCTAACCGTGGTCAGTTGCTTCGGCTGGCTGCCGTCGCTGCGGATCGTTCCGGACGATACCCATTTTGACTTCACTCGTTTTCGCCGCATCAGCTTTCCGATCTCGGCGGTGCTCTCGATCGTCGCGATCACGCTATTCTTTACCCATGGGCTGAATTTCGGCATCGACTTCAAGGGCGGTACGCTTCTGGAAGTGCAGGCCAAGTCGGGGACCGCCGATCTCGCATCGATGCGCGCCACGCTGAGCAACCTCGGCCTCGGCGACGTGCAATTGCAGCAGTTCGGCGGGCCGGCCGAGGTGTTGATCCGCGTAGCCGAACAGCCCGGTGGCGATGCCGCGCAGCAAGTGGCGGTGCAGAAGGTTCGCGGCGCGCTCGGCGACGCCGTCGATTATCGCCGGGTCGAGGTGGTTGGTCCGCGGGTGTCCGGCGAGTTGCTGGCCTACGGCATGCTTGGCCTGATGCTCGCGATCTTTTCGATCCTGATCTATCTCTGGTTCCGGTTCGAATGGCAGTTCGCGCTCGGCGCGATGATCGCCAACGTCCACGACATCGTGTTGACCGTCGGCTTCATGTCGATCTCGCAAGTCGATTTCGATCTCACCAGTATTGCCGCACTGCTGACGATTCTCGGCTATTCGCTGAACGACACCGTCGTGATCTATGACCGGATCCGGGAAATGCTGCGGCGTTACAAGAAAATGCCGATGCCACAACTGCTCAATGAATCGATCAATTCGACGCTGTCGCGCTCGATCATCACGCACGTCACCGTGACGCTGGCGCTGCTCGCGTTGTTGTTGTTCGGCGGCAATGCCATTCACAGTTTCACCGCCGTGATGATGTTCGGCGTCGTGCTGGTCGGCACCTACACCTCGATCTTCATCGCGGCGCCGATCCTGATCTATCTTGGCGTCGGCGATCACCGGGCTGATGCGCCGGAAAAGCCAACGAAGAAGTAAAGATGCCGGATCGTTCGGACGCTCCGCATCTCCCGAGATCGGCGCCGATCGAAGCCTACGGCAAGGGCGGTTTTGCCTTTGCCGACATGTCGCATCGTGGCTCCTTGCTATGCCTGCCCGACGCGATCTGGCCCTGGCCAGTAATGCGTCCTGACGAGATTACCCGGGCCTCGCTGCAGCGCGTCTTTGCGTCGGCTCGCAGCATCGATACCTTGATCATCGGCACAGGCAGCGACGTTTGGCTGCCGGGATCCGATCTGCGAGAGGCGCTGCGGGCGGTGAAGGTGGTGCTGGAGGTGATGCAAACCGGTCCGGCCATCCGTACCTACAACATCATGATGGGAGAGCGGCGGCGCGTCGCGGCGGCGTTGATCGCGGTACCATGAGCGAGGCCGTCGCGGGCCAGGATGCTGCCGGTTTCTGCGCCGAGCTTGTGCGTACCCATGACTTCACCCGTTATGCCTCCACGCTGTTCGTTCCGGTCGATCAGCGTCGTCTGCTGCTCGCGCTATATGCTTTCAACGTCGAGATATCGCGGGTACGTAGCCAGGTAAGCCAGCCATTGTCCGGCGAAATGCGGTTGCAATGGTGGATGGATATGCTGGCGGGAACCGCGCATGGCGGAGTCGAGGGCAATCCAGTCGCGGCGGAATTGCTGTTGGCGATCCGGAATGCGCGCCTGCCGCTCGAGCGGCTGTCCCGCCTGATCGACGAGCGTCAGTTCGATCTCTACAACGATCCGATGCCGACCATGGCAGCGCTGGAAGGCTATATCCAAGACACTTCCTCGGTGCTGTTTTCGCTCGCTGCCCGTATAGCGGGTTGGCATTCCGACGAGATCGAACACCTCGCGCGCCATGCCGGACTCGCCCAGGGCATGGCGCAGGTGATGGCGACGCTCCCACTGGATGCGTCGCGGCGTCAACTATTTGTGCCAGTGCAGTTGCTGGAGCGGCACGGCAGCGGCGATGGAGGAAATATTTGCGGGTAAGCAGACTCCAAGGTTGCGCGCCGCGCTTGACCAACTTGTCGATGACGCGTGCGGGCATTTGAAGACCGCCTTGATGCTTCTCAAGAGCGTGCCGCCGCAGGTGCGGCCGCTATTCTTGCCGCTCGCCGTGATCCGCCGCGACCTCGATCGAATGTCGCGCGCCGACAATGACCCTTTTGTACCGCAACCGTCCTCGCGGCTGCGGATACTGTGGACATTGTGGCGGGCGTCGCGGTCTTCGGTATTTTCGCAGGAAGTGATGCGCGGCATTGCGTCGCTACCGCGATGGCGATGCGAGCAATCGGGATGGCTCTGCGGCTATGACGAAGGTAGCGTATGATCGGCGGTTTCGAAATTGAACCGATCCCGCAGATTTTTTCGCGCTTCCAGGATGCTCATCAGGAATGCGCGATCGGTATCATTCGCCATCATCGGCTCGATCAGGTCGAGCTGATTCATCGCCACCAGTTGCAGAATTTCGGTACGCGGTTTTCCGGCACCGTCGCGCGGCAGCGCCTGCACCACCTGAATATGCTCCGGTGGTTTTGGGCCTTTGGCTGCCGTGAGTTCGTCGCGCAATTGCGCTTCCAGCGCGATGCGATCGGCCTCGACAAAGGCATATAACCCGACGCCGCTGCGGCGGTCGGCGAAGGCGACGATCGCCGTGTCGCGGACATCGGGATTGCGCCGGATCAGATCGACCAGCACCGGGGCGTCGTTGACCAGCCGCCTGCCACCGCCTTCGCGGTCGGTGAAGTTGAACAGGCCGCGCGTGATGGCGCGGTAGACTTTTTTGCCAGTCGCGAGCCAGACGCTTGCCACGAACGATTTGCGCGCGAGGACCCTGCGCTCCTTTGGCGTTAGTGCCTCGGGCGCGTAACTGCGCTTGTGCTTCAACAGATGCCGTAGATCCTCATAGGCGGCGATCCGGAATAGCCGGCTTCGCGTCTTGAAGCAGACCGCGAGCTGGAAGTCGGTCACATAAGCTTGCCCGTCGCTGCCGCGCAGCCAATTCTGCTCCTTGGCGAGGTCGTTGTGGCAGATGCCGGCGCGGTGCAATTTACGCAGCGCCCGCTTGGCGGAGCGGAAATAGGCGACGTCGCCGGCCGGTTTCGCCAGATGCAATGCCACGCCATTGATAAAGCCGCGGACCAGCGCACGCCGGCCACCCCATAGCAGCTTCGGTCCGATATTCAGGTCACGAGCCAGCGTCAGCGCGCGGCGCTCGCGAGCGAACAGGTGGCGGGCCAGCAGGTATGACCACCACGGCACCTGATCGAGCCGGCGCAGCACGGCGTCGACCTGGCGGTCTCCATCGCGAAATCGGCCGCGCTCGACGGTTGAAAACACGTCGCGCTTGAGCAGGACGCCTTCGGTCCATCGCACCGCCAGCACGGCGACATCGTCTTTAGGTAGAGTCATATGATCTCACGCCGCTGCGGGAGTGTGCAGATTATCCGCGATCCATCGGTCGAGCTCGGCCAGCGCGCGGGCGCTAAGCGCCTGTTTCTTCGCGACCGTCTTCTCGTTTCCCCGCAGGCGGCTGCCGTCGGACTTCCTGGTCGGCGGCTGGGCGAGTGGCGGAAACAGCCCGAAATTGATGTTCATCGGCTGGAAAGAACGTGGGCCGGCGTCGACGGTCTCGATATGGCCACCGGTGATATGGCCAAGTAGCGCTCCCAACGCCGTGGTGGCCGGCGGGGGGGCCAGCGAAGCCGAACGTGCATTGGCCGCGGCATAGAGGCCCGCGATCAGGCCGATCGCAGCCGATTCCACATAGCCCTCGCAGCCGGTCATTTGTCCGGCGAAGCGTAGCCGCGGATCGGCCCGCAGCCGCAATTGGGGGTCCAGAAGCTTTGGCGAATTCAGGAAAGTGTTGCGGTGCAACCCGCCAAGCCTGGCGAATTCGGCGTTTTCAAGCCCGGGAATGGTACGGAACACGCGCTGTTGCGCCCCATGCTTCAGCTTGGTCTGAAAGCCGACCATGTTGTAGAGCGTGCCGAGCTTGTTGTCCTGGCGCAGTTGTACGATCGCGTGGGCCTTCACGGCAGGGTTATGCGGATTGGTCAGACCCACTGGCTTCATCGGGCCGTAGCGCAAGGTCTCGGGGCCGCGTTCGGCCATCACTTCGACCGGCAGGCAGCCATCGAAATACGGCGTGTTGGTCTCCCACTCCTTGAAGTCGGTCTTTTCGCCAGCAAGCAGCGCCGCGACGAAACCATCATATTGCTCCTTGGTCATCGGGCAATTGATGTAGTCGGCGCCGGTCCCGCCGGGACCAACCTTGTCATAGCGCGACTGAAACCACGCTACCGACATGTCGATGGAGTCTTTGTGCACGATTGGCGCGATGGCATCGAAAAAAGCCAGCGCGCGCTCGTCAGTCAGTTCGCGAATGGCATCCGCCAGCGGCGCTGAGGTGAGGGGGCCAGTGGCGACAATGACACTATTCCAGTCGGCTGGAGGCAATCCGGCGATCTCCGCCCGACGTAACTCGATCAGGGGATGGTCCTGCAGCGCCTTGGTGACGGCCGCGGAGAATCCTTCGCGGTCGACCGCCAAGGCGCCTCCCGCCGGTACCTGGTTGGCATCGGCAGACCGCATGATCAGCGATTCCAGCCGGCGCATCTCGGCATGCAGCAATCCGACCGCATTATTGGCAGCGTCGTCGGAGCGGAACGAATTGGAGCAGACGAGCTCAGCCAGGCCATCGGTGCGATGGGCCTCTGTCATCCGTCCGGGCCGCATCTCGTGCAGGACGACGCGTACGCCGGCTCTGGCGACCTGCCAGGCAGCTTCGGAGCCGGCCAGGCCCGCGCCGACGATATGCACGGGCTCCGATAAAGGTTTGATGCCAGTCATCGCGCTGAGTTAGCGCTTTTTTCGCCGCAGTGGAATGCGCCGATCCCCAGATACGACGATGCCCGCAATGATGCGGGCATTTGTCCCGTTCCTCAGTCAGCTCGACGGCCTATCAGCCGTTGTAGGTACCGGCTGCCACACGCAGAATATCCGAGCGATCCGACCGATATCAGCCAGTTAGCGATCACTGAGACCGTACCGTTCAACCGACGATAGAGCAGAATATCGCACTGCGCTCCAATGCTGCGCTGCAGCTACGCCGAGGATGCATGGCGTATGAAGGTCTAATTAACGGATCGGTGCATGAGCCCGAATCGATGCGGTAGCCCCGGGATCTCAAACCAACGAGCGCATTTGGTTGTCAGGGCGCCTTTGCAAGCTGGGTCGCGAAATAGGCGATGGTCTTGGCGTAGACATCGCTTTTGTTCCACTGCTGGATGACCGCAAAGTTCGGACTACCGGCCTCAAACCCCTTGCCGCGCTGCCAGCCGTGACCGGCGAAGTAGTTTGCCGTCGATGCCAATACGTCGGGTACGCTGTGCAGGAGATCACGGCGGCCGTTGCCGTCAAAATCAACGGCATACTTCAGATACGACGACGGCATGAACTGCGTCTGGCCGATTTCGCCCGCCCAAGCCCCCCGCATATCCGCTGGAGCGAGATCGCCGCGCTCGATGATCCGCAGTGCGTCCATCAGCTCGGCCCGGAATTCGTCCGCGCGCCGGCAGTCGTAAGCAAGGGTTGCCAGCGATCGGATCGTCGCGAATTTTCCGGTGTTGGCGCCGAAATCGGTTTCCAGTCCCCAGACCGCGACAATCACCTCGCCCGGCACGCCATAGGCCTCCTCGATGCGAGATAGCACCGAGCCATATTGCTTAAGCATGTTGCTGCCTCGCAAAAGGCGAGGGGGGACCATGCGGCCGGAAAACTGCTCGAAGCTTTGATTGAATACCGCCTGCGAATGATCCCGCGCGAGCACACCCTTGTCCAAGGTTACGCCGTTCAAGCCGGATGTGATCGCGCCCTGGGAAATGCCTTTGGCGGCCGCCTCGGTTTTGAAATCGGCCAACCACGCCTCGAACGTACCCGTGCCGCAAGTTGCGGCAATCGCGGAAACGGCCGGGGTCATGAATACGGCGCTGAGAGTCAGGGCCGAAAGAAAGCGACGGGTCAGCAGGGGACGCACCAGTTCAATTCGCAATGGATTGACGGTGAGATGAATAGCACGAAATGTCGGCGCCAACCGCGGCCAAAACAAGGCCCTTCGGCAAGCGCCGGTGCTGGCAGGCCATTGAGTGGCTGCAAGCACCGGCGCCCGGTCTAGGTTAAAGGACGAATGCGATCGACATATAACGCTTGGGAGCAGTCATTCGGAAGAATCATAGAAGTTGGTTCGTTGCTTGCGGGGCCAGGGCGGGAACAAGACTGACGGGAAATCCGCCGCGGAGCGGTGCTCGCGTATCGCGGGCGGATAGGGGTCGGTTTCGGATCGGCTGGAATCCGGTGTGACCACCTTGCGATAGAGATGCCAGGTGGCGTGGCCGAGCAGCGGGATCACGATCGCAAGGCCGAGGAAGAACGGCACCATTCCCAGAACCAGCAACGCCGTGACGATCAATCCCCATGCCGCCATCGGCACTGGGTTTCGTGCCACCGCGCGGAACGACGTCGCCATGGCTTCGCCGGCACCAACGTGTCGGTCAAGCATCATCGGGAACGAGACCACGCTAACGCAAAACGCCACCACAGCGAACAGGAAACCGACGCCGCAGCCTGCCGCGATCAGCCACCGGCCTTGCGGTGTGGTCAGCACGCGCGCGACGAAGTCGGGAATTGCTGCCGCGGGTTCATAACCGAAAGCGGCGACGTAGATCGCCTGCCAGGTCGCGACCCAGGTCACAAACAGCGCCAGCAACAGCGCGCCGAGCGCAAGCATGGAGCCGAAAGACTGCGAACGCATCACCTCAAACGCACCCCATGCCGGCGTGGGTTCGCCATGCTCGAGGCGACGGCTGAGTTCATAAAGACCGAGAGCCGCGAACGGACCGAGCAGGGCAAATCCGGCCGCCAGTGGAAACAGCAGGGGTAGTACCGAATAGCCAAGCACGATGCGTGCCAGCACCAGTCCTAGTATCGGATAGATCAGGCAGAGAATGATAGCGTGGCTGGGCACCTGCTTGAAATCCTCCCAGCCGAGGCGCAGGGCCTCGCTCAAGTCCGATATGCCTATCTTGCGGATGACGGGCGCAGCCGCGTCTTGCGTCGGCTGAGCCATTAGCGAGACATCACTTAATGGAGTGGCCATTGTCGTATCTCCTTGTTACCGCGGCCGCCGAATTCAGCGCCATTGCTGGCCCAAACCAAAGGCCGTGTGCGGAACGATCACGATCAAGGCCAGACGCGCAGACAGGAAAGCAAAGCTGGCCATGTCGCGAACTGATTACGGACAGTGTACTCCCATTAGACGGCGTCCAGCGCTCACGCTTCGGTGAAGCGCTGCCTTGTCGCATCGCAAGCACGAAAGCCGTCATGCCTGCGTCATTTCGCGTGCCTTAATACTGGTTCCGAGGCTGTGGCTGTGTTGGCAAGCACATACCAGGCGAATAGGCTCCAGCCGATCAGCTTCGGCGCTATCGTCCGTCGGAAAATTGCCGTTAAGTTTTCATACGATTTCATCATAGGGAGAACGCGATGAGTATTTTTGGGAAAATCATGGGCGCGATCTTCGGCAGCCATGCCAGTGCCGCGCCCGCCGGTGGCGCTACTCCAGCTGGCAGCGCACCGGCGAGCGGAGCCGCGCCGGCCAGCACCGGATCGCCAGCGCCAGCCGCTCCGGCGCAAAGCGTTGATGTTGCGGCTATCGTCGACAAGGCCGCGGCCGCCAAGAAAGGCGAAAAACTGGAATGGCGCACGTCGATCGTCGACCTGATGAAGGCGCTCGACATCGATTCCAGCCTGGCCGCGCGCAAGGAGCTTGCCAAGGAGTTGGGATACACCGGCGATACCAACGATTCCGCGACCATGAATATCTGGCTGCACAAGCAGGTCATGGCCAAGCTCGCCGCCAACGGCGGCAAGCTGCCACCCGAGATCAAGCACTGATTTGATTTTCGCGTCGCGCGAACAATCAACGCTCGCCGTGTCGCGCCTTTTCGTTTCGGTATGGTTTACGCCTCCAGATCTGCAAACTCGGGGTGCTTCTGCAAATAATCGACCACAAATCCGCATCCGGCGACCACCTTCAGGCCGTCGGCGCGGATCATCTCCAACGCCCCCTTGACCAGTTGCGAGGCGATGCCACGGCCGCGCAGTGGGCCCGGCGTCTCGGTGTGGGTGAGGATGATGGTTCCCGGCGCCAGCCGGTAATTCGCAAATGCGACCCCGCCGTCGACGTTAAGTTCAAACCGGCGCAGGGATTTGTTGTCGCGGACCGGGTTCATACAGTTCTCACTTGAGCAGATCCTGATATTTGGCGTTCTTCTCGATGAACGCCTTCACGAACGGGCACTGCGCGATCACTTTCAGTCCGTCAGCCCGCACCTGATCGAGCGCGCCCCGGATCAGTTTCGAGCCGATGCCCCTGCCGCCGAGTTCAGGGGGCACTTCGGTATGGATGAAGGTAATGACGTTGCCTTCGATCTTGTAAGAGGTGGCGGCGATATGGCCCTCAACCGCCATCTCATAACGGTGATGCCCCTTGTTGTTGACGATGTCGCTCATCCCGTGTGCGGCCCCATCAGGTCTTCAAGGAATCTTCCAGCATGGCACGGATCGACCAGGACTGGCCATCGTCCGAACCCCTGATGTCGTCAATCTTCCAGCCGGAGCTCTCGCGCACAAAATCATAATACACAACCTGGTCAGCAGGAGTTTTGCGCACGCGATGGCTGGTGATGGTAACCGCGACGGTCGCCTTGTCGGCCTCGAGTTTCTCCGCGGCCACCTTGAACGTCCTGATGTCCGGCTCCTGCGAGTTGGTGATGGGATCGAAATCGACCGGCCCGACATCGCCCTTGGG
This sequence comes from uncultured Alphaproteobacteria bacterium, assembly GCA_963806075.1. Taxonomy (GTDB): domain Bacteria; phylum Pseudomonadota; class Alphaproteobacteria; order Rhizobiales; family Xanthobacteraceae; genus Bradyrhizobium. The sequence goes on along the minus strand of CAWDWT010000010.1, from coordinate 5,462 downwards.
CGTGTGGGCATCGGCCCTTTCCCACAATTCGATCAGCGATTTCGACAGGTATTTTGCCTTCGCCGCCTTGTTCTCGATCACGAACGCCCCACCGCCATCGCCTTTGCCTTTCGCCGCGCGCGTATAGATCGCGGTCAGGATGGCGACGGGATCGTTCGGAGCGGCCGGGTCCGCCGAGGCCGAAGTGATGGTTGCGGCAAACAGCCCGGCAACGCCGGTCGAAATCAAGGCGCGGCGGTCAATCATCGGTATCCTCTATGGCTCTGCTGTAGGAAGGTAGGGAATATGTCGCGCGATCGCGAAGCTACGTTCGATGGTCTTTGTGGTCGGCACAAGCCGGCTACGACCAGTTAGACGGCCGATGCCCATTAACAAGCGCTCCTGAATCTGGTTGAAAATGTTCGCAAAGCTGCAAGGCTGGCAGTATCGGCCGATCGCATCGCCATACCGGGAGGAAAATCCATGAAGCTCATCTTGTCCTTGCTCGGCGTCGTGCTGCTGGTGGTCGCCGCAGTTTATTTCCTGATGCCGGCGGACCAATTGCCCACTTTCTTCCCGGGGCACACTGCCGGCGATAGTCATATCCACACCAAGCATGGCATCGTTGCTGCGGCCGTGGGCGTCGTGCTGCTCGCGGCCGGCACGTTCGTGGGACGACGGTAAGGGCTTGTTGTGAGCGAGGCCATCAGCGCGCCGCGCGGCGGTATCAACCGGGTGTCGAGCCGGGTGATGAATCTGGCGCATTTCCTGACCCAGAACGCGCGCCGGCATGGCGATCGCACCGGCTTCATCTGGGCGGATAGATCCTGGACCTGGCGCGAGATCGACAGTCACGTCTCGGCGCTGGCGGCGGCGCTTGCCGCGCGCGGCATCGTCAAGGGCGACCGAATCCTGGTTCATTCCAGGAATTGCGACGAAATGTTCTGGTCGATGTTTGCGGCCTTTCGTCTCGGCGCGGTCTGGGTGCCGACCAATTTCCGGCTGATGCCGGAGGAGGTGGCCTATCTCGGCACGGCATCCGGCGCGAAGGCGTTTCTGTGCCACGGCGATTTTCCCGATCACGCGAGCGCCGTGTCCGGACCGGCGCTCGAATTCACCTGGCGGATCGGCGAGGGCGCGTTTGGCGAAACATCGTTGGCCGACGTGATCAAGGCGAACGCGGGAGCACGCGTCGACAATATCGCGGTCGACTACGATGATCCCTGCTGGTTCTTCTTCACCTCCGGCACGACGGGCCGCTCCAAGGCCGCGGTATTGACCCACGGCCAGATGGCCTTTGTGGTTACCAATCATTTGGCCGACCTGACGCCCGGCACCACGGAACGGGATGCTTCGCTCGTCGTGGCGCCGCTGTCGCATGGCGCGGGTATCCATCAGCTTGTGCAGACGGCGCGGGGTGTACCGACCATTCTGCTGCCGACCGAAAGATTTGATATTGCCGAGGCGTTCCGGCTGATCGAGGTCCATCGCGTCAGCAACATTTTTACGGTGCCGACCATTTTGAAAATGATGGTCGAGCATCCCGCCGCCGATCGTGCCGATCACTCATCTCTGCGCTATGTGATCTATGCCGGCGCGCCGATGTATCGCGAGGATCAGAAGGCGGCGCTGAAGAAACTTGGGTCCGTGCTGGTGCAGTATTTCGGCCTTGGCGAAGTCACCGGCAATATCACCGTGTTGCCGCCCGAATTGCACGATCCTGAGGACCGTCCGGGCGCGCGGATCGGCACCTGCGGCTTCGAACGTACGGGCATGCAGGTCTCGATCCAGGGCGACGACGGCCGCGAGTTGAAACCACTCGAAACCGGCGAGATCTGCGTGATCGGTCCCGCAGTGTTCGCCGGCTATTACGATAATCCCGAGGCCAACGCGAAAGCGTTTCGCGACGGCTGGTTTCGCACCGGCGATCTCGGCCACATGGACGAGGAGGGTTTTATCTACCTCACCGACCGCGCGTCCGACATGTATATCTCCGGCGGCTCCAACATCTATCCGCGCGAGGTCGAGGAAAAAATCCTGACCCATCCCGCGATCGGTGAAGTCGCCGTGCTCGGCGTGCCCGATCCGGTGTGGGGTGAGGTGGGTGTCGCCGTCTGCGTCCCGCGCGAGGGTGCGAGCCCGGTGACGGAAGCCGAGATGACCGGCTTCCTCGCGCCAAAAGTGCCGCGCTACAAGATGCCCAAGCGTTTCTTCTTCTGGGATGCGCTGCCGAAGTCCGGCTACGGCAAGATCCCGAAACGTCTGGTGCGCGACGAATTGGAGGCAAGGGGCCTGCTCGACCTCAACGCGCCCAATAACCAACAGAAGACCAACTGAATGCGACGTGTCGAACAGCCTGGGCCTGCCGCACCGGAACGCATCCAGTGGGTGGAGGCACGGGGCCGCGCCTTCATTTTCACGCTGCAAGCCGGCCAGCCGTTGCTGGAAGCCGCACGGCGCGGCTTTGCCGAGGCGGGATTTGCCGGCGGAACGCTGAACATCAAGCGCGGCGCGCTCGGCCCGTTCGCTTATGTCGTGCCGGCGCTGTCCCGGACCGGCGAGAATGCCGCGTTCTATAGCGACACTTTTCGTCCCAAGGGCATCACGCAACTTAGCATGAGTGCGATGACGGTCGGCGTGCGCGCGGGCGCGCCGTTTTTCCATTGCCATGGACTGTGGAAGGAGGCTGACGGTCGCGTCAATGGTGGACATATTCTGCCAGAGGAAACCATGATCGCCGAGACCTTCGAGGCCGAGGCGTTCGGGATCGATGGCGCGGTGTTTTCCGCCGAGCCCGACCCGGAGACCAATTTCAGGCTGTTCGGTCCGGTTGCGAACGCCACGACGGGCGTCAGGCAGCCCTGCCGCGCCTTCGCGCTCCGGCTGCGCCCGAACCAGGATTTGGCCGGCGCGCTGGAAACCTTCTGCCGCCAGCATGGCATCTTTCGCGCAAGGGTCCACGGCGGCGTCGGCAGCACCATCGGCGCGCGGTTCACGGACGGCCGCAGCGTGGTGCCGTTCGCGACCGAACTTTTGATCCGTTCCGGCACGATCGCGCCCGGCGCCGCCGGTTCGCTCGAAGCTGAACTCGACGTCGCGCTGGTCGACTATCTCGGCGGTCTTGCGGAGGGGCGCTTGTTGCGTGGCGACAATCCGGTGCTGATGACGATGGAGCTGGTGCTGGAGGTGGTGGACGAGGGGGAGGCGACCTAGCTCTCCCTCGGGCAATAGCCTGCACTGTATCCAACCACTGTCATTCAGGGACACGCCTCTTGGCGTGGGCCCGGAATCCATAACCCCTGTGGTTATGTTTAGGCAGTGACGTCGTTTTGTGTTGAACACGAGCACAGGGCGTATGGATTCCGGGCCTGCGCTCGCGCATCCCGGAATGACGAGGAGAGATCTTTCGTCGCGACGCATGGTTCTGATCTTTTCAAGCGCGGATACGCGCTCGCACTCTCGCGACAGGTCTTGTCCGAGCTTTGCCAATCATTTCACCCCTCTAAAAAAGAGGCGCGGGGCGACCTCAAGAGAGGCGCCGGGAATGCCGGGTGTCCGATACACCCGTGGGTCGGGCAAAAAAATGCCCGGAGTAGTGCCACAGGTTTACCGGGTTCAACCGGCATTCCCTGCGCGATGGCTTTACGGTTTCCTTCGAGCTCTTCCCGGTGAGCAGGCTTTGTTGTCACCGTCGCCAGCGTGATGCCAAGAAAAACTCCAGGCATCATTGCCAGCTTGACGCCAGCGTCGGGGCGTCAGAACCACACGACTTCGCCGTACGTTTCCACGCCGTTCGTCCACGCGCACAAGCACGCGACGACGCTTCAACTTCCACCGCATCCCGTCCCAACGTTCGTGACGATGGCCGACGTCCCTCTTTCCGGAACAGGACGCACCGCAAAGGCAACTGATTTGCCGGAAAAGCAAAGCGGAAAATTTTTTGCGCGGAGGCTGGACGCCCCAAATCACGTTGTAGCGTCTGGGCGTTTTCGCCGATAGGGAAACGCCAGAGGGCGTAAATCTGCGGGCACATCAGCGGGCGACGGCTATTCATTCTGCTCCCGCTTCAGGCTTTGGCACTGGGCGTTTCGACAGCCTCGCCATCCTCTTTCACGAACCGTCCGATGGACGGACTCGGCAGGATCTCAAGCACGGTTTCCGAAGGCCGACACAGCCTGACTCCCTTCGGCGTCACCACGATCGGTCGGTTGATAAGGATCGGGTGCGCCAGCATCTGGTCGAGAAGCTGGTCGTCGGTCCATTTGGGATTATCGAGCCCCAGCTCCTTGTACGGCGTTCCTTTCTCACGCAGCAGGGCGCGAACGGAGATGCCCATCGCGGAGACCAACTCCTTGAGCCTGTCCCGTGACGGCGGCGTCTTGACATATTCGATCACCGTCGGCTCGACGCCACTTTGCCGGATCATGGCGAGCGTATTGCGCGACGTGCCGCAGGAGGGGTTGTGATAGATCGTCACGCTCACGGTGATGTCTCCGTTATTCAGGGATCCCGGCAACCAGCTCATTCATAACGCAAGTCCGGCTGCGTTATCGCAATTTCCGCACGTGAATGTTGATATCGAGATGGACATCGCTGACGCATTTCTGGGTCGTCTTGTGCGAGCCACCAGCATACCAACGCCCGTCGCGGGTCCGCGCCTCAGTCACCCCGGCAAGCCGCAGACATCGCCACTGCGGCAGCGGACCGGAGCTTTCGCCGGCGAACTGCCACGCCAGCACGACTTCCTCGCCATTCTTGTTGGTGCCGATGATGTGCGGACACAGTTCGCGGTGCCGGCCTTCATAGCGGCAGACCACCTGCCGTTCGCTCATGATGGCTTCATAAAACAGGGCGTAGGTCAGGCTTGGCGCGCGCCGCTTCATCTGCGTTCTTGTTTCGTTCACAAATCTATGGCAATGAGGTTGTGGAATTGGAGCGCCGAACTGTGCCGGTTGTGGGGTAAACGCGCATGGCAAAACGAAACAAACCGATCAATCTGCCGGCGCCGTATCTCAGGCGCGTCTGGCTGGACCAGACCTTGGTCACCGATCCCGAGGCCTATCCGTTCTGCCTGCCGTTTCTCGCAAAGGGTTTTGAACAGAGTTTCGATCACGCCATCACCGTCATCGTCGGCGAGAATGGTGTCGGCAAATCGACGTTGCTCGAAGGCATCGCGGCGCTCGCGGGTTACGACCAGGCCGGCGGCGGCAAGGGATACATGCCGGTCGATCATTCGCGCGCGACCGACACGTCGGGCGCTGACCTTTCGCAGGCGCTGCGCGCGGCCTGGTTGCCCAAGGTCACCACGGGCTGGTTCTTCCGGGCCGAGAGTTTTTTCTCGGTCGCGCGCTATCTCGACGACGTCGGAGACGGCCGCGGACCCGATTTCCTCTCGCATTCGCATGGCGAGGGATTTCTGCGGTTCTTCGAGGAGCGCTGCCAGCGTCAGGGCATCTATATGTTCGACGAGCCGGAATCGGCAC
>CAWDWT010000009.1:0-21506 GCA_963806075.1 uncultured Alphaproteobacteria bacterium | reverse complement strand
TGCCAAGGGGGCGATGCGTGGTTCACCATCGCGCATGACCTCCTCCCGTACGACCTCGTCCCAGCGCCTGCCGGCTTCGCTTACGCCGCTCGATGCGGCGCTTGCCGCCTTGCTGCGCGATCTCGCGGCGGTGACGCCGGTCGAATTGCCGTTGGCGCAAGCGATGGGTTTCATCGCCGCGGAGATGCCGGCCCTGCCTGCGGTCCCGTCTCGCAACATCGCCGCCGTCGATGGCTGGGCGCTGCATGCCCGCGATCTCATCGGCGCCTCTTCCTACACGCCGCTGCCGCTGGCAAAACCACCGGTCTGGGTCGAGGCCGGCGATGCCATTCCTTCGGATTGCGATTGCGTGATCGATTCCGATGCCGTCGACCTGTCGGGCCCGGTGGTGCAGGTATTGGCGGAAGCGATTCCGGGGGAGGGGGTTCGGCGAAGCGGAGGCGATATCGCCCAAGACAGTTTTGTCACAACCGGCCAGCCGGTTGGCGCGCTCGATCTGCTGGTCGCGCGGGCGGCGGGACTGCAAAGCGTCCAGGTGCGCCGTCCGCGGTTGCGCATCGTCAATATTCCCTCGGCCTCGGGGCAAATCACAACGGCAGAGTTGATCGCGGAAAGCGCGCGCGCCGCCGGCGCCGAGATTATCCGCGCCGAGAGCGGGGGTCGCGATGCCACGTCAATCTCTGAAGCTTTGGTGACAGACGGCAGCGACCTCGTTCGTTGCCATCGGCGGCAGCGGCGTCGGCCGAAGCGATGCCGGCGTCGCGGCATTGGCGCAGCGCGGCAAAGTCATCGCCCACGGCATCGCGCAGCAGCCGGGCCGCACCTCGGCTGTCGGCCGCATTGGAAAGATTCCCGTCATCGTGCTGCCGGGCACGCCGGACCAGGCGCTGGCGGCTTGGTGGACGTTGGCATTGCCCGCGCTCGATCGGCTGTCCGGCCGACGGCCGCGTGTGCCGCTCACGCTGCCCTTGGTGCGCAAGATCGCCTCGCGGGTCGGGATCGCCGAAATCGTGCTGCTCGAACGAAGGGATGCTGGCTGGATACCGCTTGCGGTCAGCGAGATGCCGCTGGCCGCCATCGCCCGCGCCGACGGCTGGCTCGTCGTACCAGACGGCTCCGAGGGCCATGCTGCGGGCACGCCGGTCGATGCCTATATGTTGCGGGACTGACATGGATTCGGCGATGAGCAATACACCCCAGCCGAAAGACCGCGGCATCGATCAGGACCAGTTCCTGACCACCCTGTCGCGCGAGGACGCGCTGGCGCGGTTCGAGGCGGCATTGTTTCCGCGGACCGTGCCGAGCGAAATGCGATCGCTGGCCGATGCGCTGGGCTGCGCGCTGGCGCAGGACGTGATGGCGCCGGTCGACGTGCCGCCGTTCGATCGCGCCAATGTCGATGGCTTCGCGGTACGCTCGGCCGATCTTGCCTCAGTGAGTGAAACAGCGCCGGTTCGCCTGACGCTGACCGGCGAGGTGATCGCCTGCGGCGTCGCACCGGTCAAACCGGTGCTGTCGGGAACCGCGACGTCGATTGCCACCGGCGGCCCGGTGCCGCGCGGCGCCGACGCCGTCGTGATGGTCGAGCATACCCAGCCGGTGGGCCATCGCGCGATCGAGGTCCGTCGCGCCGCCTCGCCCGGCCAGCACGTGTCCTATGCAGGCTCGGATATCGCGCGCGGCGAGGCGCTGTTGCGTGCCGGCAGCATGATCGGCTCGCGCGAGATCGGCATACTGGCCGCTTGCGGCATCGCGCAGGTTCCGGTCGCGCGCCGGCCTCGCGTCGCCGTGCTCTCCACCGGCGACGAGTTGGTGCAACCCGGCCAGCCGCTGCGTCCTGCCGCGATCTATGACACCAACGGCACGATCGTCACCGCGGCCATCGTCGAGAATGGCGGCGAGGCCAGGTTTCTTGGCGCCATTCCCGACGACGAACCGCAACTGGAATCGGCGATGCGCCAGGCGCTTGCGGACCACGACATGCTCGTGCTGTCGGGCGGCACTTCAAAAGGCGCGGGCGATGTTTCCCACCGCGTCATTGCGCGGCTCGGTTCGCCGGGAATCGTCGCGCATGGCATCGCGCTGAAACCGGGCAAGCCGCTATGCCTTGCGGTCTGCGATGGCAAGCCAGTGATCATCCTGCCGGGATTTCCGACGTCGGCGATGTTCACCTTCCATGACATGATCGTGCCGGTGCTGCGGCGGATGGCGGGACTGCCGCCGCGATCGGACGCGAAGGTCACCGCCAAAATCCCGGTGCGGATTGCCTCCGAGCTCGGCCGCACCGAATTCGTCATGGTGTCGCTGGTTGAAGGCGATGCGGGCCTGATCGCCTATCCCGGCGGCAAGGGCTCGGGTGCGATCACATCGTTCGCGCAGGCCGATGGCTTCCTGCGGATCGATGCGCTGGCCGACCAGATGCCGGCAGGCGCGGAGGCCGAGATAACACTGTTCACGCCGCATGTCCGCGTGCCCGATCTGGTGATCGTTGGCAGCCATTGTACCGGGCTTGATCTGGTGACCGCGCCGCTGGCGCGTGCCGGCCTTCTGGTGCGCTCGATCGCGGTCGGCAGCCTCGGCGGGCTTGCGGCGGCCAAGCGCGGCGAATGCGATTTCGCGCCGATCCATCTGCTCGATGAAAAGACCGGGATCTATAACGCGCCGTATCTCGCCGACGGGCTTGAGCTGGTGCCGGGCTGGCGACGGATGCAGGGCATCGTGTTCCGCAAGGGCGACAAGCGTTTCGAAGGCTTGAGCGCGCAGGATGCGGTGCGCGCGGCGCTGGCCGATCCCGCCTGCATCATGGTCAACCGCAACCAGGGTGCCGGCACCCGCATCCTGATCGACCGGTTGCTCGGCGAAGCGCGCCCTGACGGATATTGGAATCAGCCGCGCTCGCACAACGCGGTCGCGGCTGCTGTGGCGCAGCATCGCGCCGATTGGGGGATGACGATTGCGCCGGTGGCGGCTGCCGCAGGCCTCGGCTTCATCCCGCTCGCGGAAGAGCATTATGATTTCGCGCTGGTGACGGCGCGCAAGCAGCGCCAGGCGGTGCGGGCGTTTTTTGATGCGCTGGCTTCCAAGGAAGGTCTTGCGGCATTGACGCAAGCCGGTTTCCGGCCGGCCTAACTCGGAAGCCTAGAATTGATAGCGGCGCAGTCCGCCATCGACGGGGATCACCGCGCCGGTGATATAGCGCGCGACCGGTGAGGCGAGAAACACCGCCAAAGCTGCGAGATCTTCCGGCTCGCCCCAATAGCCGACCGGTATTTCTTCCTCGGCGAATTGCTTGCGATAATCTTCCGGATAGTTGCGTCGAATCTGTTCGCTCATGATCCGGCCGGGCGGAATGCAGTTGACGGTAATGCCGTGCTTGCCGAGTTCGTGCGAAAGGCCTTTGGCCCAGGCATGCACGGCGGCCTTGGCCGCGAATGCGGCGTTCAGTCCCTCCGGCTCGGATTTGCCGGTGATGTTGATGATGCGGCCCCAGCCGCGTTTGATCATGCCTGGAAACAACGCGTGGGTGACCTGCCGATAGCGCGTGAAATTCAGTTCGATCGCCTCATCCCAGGCGCTATCCGGCGCATCGAGCGGCAACGGCCGGCTGCCGCCGGCGTTATTGACCAGGATATCCACGTGACCCAGTTCGGCGATTGCGGCGGCGGCCAGCGTCTCCGCAGCATCTTGCTGCATGATGTCCTGAACCACCGGAATCACGACGCCTCTGCCCTCCGATCGCACCTCTTGCGCAAGCTGCTCCAGCAAATCTCTTCGTCTTGCCACCGCGACCACGCGCGCACCCTCGCGCGCGAGCCCTCTGGCGATCGCGCGGCCGATGCCGATGCTGGCTCCGGACACGACGGCGGTTCTGGCTTTGAGCTGAAGATCCATGTTTGTTGTCTTTCTCGTTGCAAACGCCTGTGGATTTTGCGGCCCCCGTCGTTTCCGCGCCGGCGCCTGTTCAACAGCTCAACTATGAAGTCCCGGCCGAACGCCCATGCGAGATGCGTCGTTCTGCCCGGTTGACGTTTGCCATGCCAATCCGGCTTTGGTCTAGTTGTTGGAATTGCGGCGTAGTAGCAACATCCAGCCAAGCGAAGGCCTCGATAGATAAAGGCCTCGATATTAGTGGGAGGAGTATCTCGTGCGTAAACTCTTTTGGGCGGCCGTCTGCGCCGCGGTTGCTTTGGTGATTCCCGGGATCGCCATGGCCCAAGACCCGATCGTCATCAAGTTCAGCCACGTCGTCGCTAACGACACCCCCAAGGGCAAGGGCGCACTGAAGTTCAAGGAGCTTGCCGAGAAGTACACCAACGGCAAGGTAACGATCGAGGTTTATCCTAATTCCTCGCTGTACAAGGACAAGGAAGAGATCGAGGCATTGCAGCTCGGCTCGGTGCAGATGCTGGCGCCGTCGACCGCGAAATTCGCTCCGCTCGGCGTCAAGGAGTTCGAGGCGCTCGATCTGCCCTGGCTGTTCAAGGACGAAGACACCTATGCCAAGGCCATGAAGGGCCCGATCGGCAAGTGGCTGTTCCAGAAGCTCGATGCCAAAGGCATCACCGGCCTTGCCTATTGGGACAACGGCTTCCACATGGCTTCGGCCAACCGTCCGTTGTTGATGCCGGCGGACTTCCAGGGCCTCAAGGTTCGCATTTCAGGCTCCAAGATTGCCGACCGGTATTTCCGCGATATCGGATCGATTCCGCAAATCATGGCATTCTCGGAAGTCTATCAGGCGCTGCAGACCGGCGTGGTCGACGGCTGCGAGAATACCGCTTCAAACTATCTGACCCAGAAGTTCTATGAAGTGCAAAAGGACATTACAGTCTCCTATCATGCTCACCTGCAATATGCCGTGATCGTCAACGCGAAATTCTGGAGCGGATTGCCGCCCGACATCCGCTCGGAACTTGAGAAGGCAATGGGCGAGGCCACCGATTATACCAACTCGATCGCGGTCAAGGAAAACGAGAATGCGCTGGCCGAGATCAAGAAGTCCGGCAAGACCACGCTGCATTATCTGACCGACGATCAGCGCAAGGCGTGGCAGGATGCCATGCGTCCGACCTATGCCTGGGCCAAGGGCCGCGTCGGGCAGGAGGTGCTCGATCTGATTGCCAAGGAACTCGACGTCAAGATGAACTGATCGTCGGCTGCGGCACCAAAAAGAAAACGGCCGAGAGTGATCGCACTCTCGGCCGCTTCGGTCTGAGACGGGGATTTCCTTGCTAAGGGTACTCAATCGAGGGCTCGACCATCTGGAAGAGTGGCTGATCGCGGCCCTCATTGCCGCGGCGACCGCGCTGATCTTCGTTGCCGTGCTGCACCGCTACGGTACTGGCCTGTCGATCGATGTTTCGAAATGGACGGCCGCCCACGGCGTGCCTTGGCTGCCCGGAATTTTCAACGGCATTTATTCGTGGCTTGCCAGCCTCGATCTCTCGTGGGCGCAGGAACTGTGCATCTACATGTTCATCTGGATGGCCAAGTTCGGCGCCGCCTATGGCGTGCGCACCGGCATCCATGTCGGCGTGGACCTGCTCGTCAACCGGGTGCCGGCGCGCTCGCGCAAACAGGTCATCCTGTTCAGCCTGCTGTGCGGAGCGTTTTTCACCGGCATGATCGCGACATTCGGCGGCTCGTTCGTGTCCGAAATGTTCAGGACCGGCCAGCAATCCAACGATCTCGAAGCGCCGATGTGGATCGTCTATCTCGCGATCCCGCTCGGCTCCGGTTTGATGTGCTTCCGCTTCCTGCAGGTGGCGTGGTCCTACTACTGGACCGGGGAATTGCCGCACCACAATGAAGCGCAGGTCGAAAGTCTCGGCGCGGAGGTTCCGGACCTGGCATCTGGAGGCTGGTCGCGCCAAGGCTGCTGGCGACCACGGGGTGAGCGTGCTGGCGCTGATCCTGATCCTGGCGCCGATCCTGATTTTTGCGATCTGTCTCGGAGCAAAGACCGGCATCCTCGTCTTGCCGCCGGCGCTGCGCGCAGCATCGATCTTCGGACTGCTGATCGCGCTGATGCTGACGGGCATACCGGTTTCGATCGCGCTTGGCCTCACGGTCCTGACGTTCCTGTTCACGCTCACCACGGTGCCGATCGAAGCGGTGTCGATGAAGCTGTTCACCGGCATCGAAAGCTTCGAGATCATGGCGATCCCGTTCTTCATCCTGGCCGGCAATTTCCTGACCCATGGCGGCGTGGCGCGGCGGATGATCAACTTCGCAACATCGCTGATCGGGCACTGGCATGGCGGCCTCGGCCTCGCCGGAATCGTGGCATGCTCGATGTTTGCGCTGGTTTGCGGATCGAGCGTGGCCACCGTCGCGGCAATCGGCGCGATCGTGCTGCCGGAAATGGTGAGAAACGGCTACCCGATGCGATTTGGCGCGGGCATCATCACGGTGGCCGGTTCGCTCGGCATCCTGATGCTGCCCTCGATCCCGAAGATCATCTACGCGATTTCAACCAACACCTCGATCGGCGCGCTGTTCGTGGCCGGCCTGCTGCCCGGCATGCTGCTGACGACCATGTTGTGCGTGGTCACGTGGTATCTCGCCAGAAGACGGGATTACCCGCGAATGCCGAAGTCGAGCTGGGCCGAAACCTGGCATGCCTTCAGGGAGAGCATCTGGGGGCTGATGCTGGTCGTCATTATCATCGGTGGCATCTATAGCGGCCTGTTCACCGCGACCGAGGCGGCCGCCATGGCCGCGGTCTATTCGTTTTTCATATCGGTTTTCGTGTACAAGGCGCTCGCGTTCAAGGACGTGCCGCGCGTATTGCTGAGGGCGGCGAATACCAGCGCGATGCTGCTCTATATCGTGACCAATGCCGTGTTGTTTTCGTTCGTTCTCAGCAACGAGAATATTCCCTCCGCGCTCGCCAACTGGATCACCGCTCAGAATCTCGGCTGGGCCGGCTTCCTTCTGCTTGTCAACGTGCTGTTGCTGCTGGCCGGCAATTTCATGGAGCCGACCTCGATCATCCTGATCATGGCTCCGATTCTCGCGCCGGCAGCGAAACGGCTCGGTATCGATCTGGTGCATTTCGGCATCGTGATCGACGTCAATATGGAAGTCGGCCTTTGTCACCCGCCGGTTGGCCTCAACCTCTATGTCGCGTCGATGATCGCAGGCATGCGGATCACCGACCTCGCCGTGGCGGTATTGCCGTGGCTTTTGACCATGCTGGTGTTTTTGGGGATCGTGACGTACTGGCCCGCGCTGACATTGTGGTTGCCCCACGTGCTCGGGATGCACTGAGGTACTGGGGCGTTTTCGAGCGAAGCATGCCCTCGGACTTGATCCGTGGGTGGATACCGGTTCGCGTAAAGAAAGCGCGTCAAAACCAAGAATTTAGAGCCCCGTTCCGATTCCATCGGAACGGAAAAGGTTCTAGCCACCATCCAGCGCTGCCAGCCGGTCCGCCTCGGTGATGTCGTCCATGGTGTTGGCGTTGAAGAAGGGGTCGAGCGGCTCGATCGGCCAGGTCACGGTGGCCAGCCTATAGCGCGCGGTCCAACGGTCGATCTTGCGAACGTCCTCCTGCACCAGCGCGTGCCGCAATGCGTCGCGCAGGGCGACGCTCCATAACCCGATCACCGGATGCGATTGTCCGCCCGAGGCCGCGACGGCGAGCTGCGCGTCCTGCTCGCTGAGCGCCTGACGCAGCCGCGCCACCAGATCGCGAGGCAGGAACGGGCAATCCGCCGCCGCGCTCAGCACAAAGGAAACTTCGGGCCGGTTGGTCGCCACCCAGTCGAGCGCGGCGAGGATGCCGGCGAGCGGTCCGGGAAAATTCTCGACGGTGTCCGATATGACGGGCAATGCGAAGCGGGCAAACCGCGCCGGATCGCCATTGGCGTTGAGAATGAGTTCAGAGCATTGCGGCTTCAGCCGCGCGATGACGCGCTCGAGGATGGTGCGGCCGCCGATCTGGCGCATCGGCTTGTCGCCGCCGCCCATCCGCCGCGCCAGGCCGCCGGCGAGCAAGACGCCGGGCAGGTTATTCGTCACGACCTTCGCCCTTATCTTCTCCCTTGCGCTTGTGCCGTGCGGATTCCTCTTCGATGAAAGCGAGGTTCTGGTCGTAGACGATGCGCTCGGCGCCCGACAGCGCGATGAACCGCTTGCCTCGCGCGCGACCGACCAAGGTCAATCCGACCTGCCTTGCGAGATCGACGCCCCAGGCGGTAAAGCCGGAGCGTGACACCAGGATCGGAATTCCCATTCGCACCGTCTTGATCACCATCTCGGAGGTCAGCCGTCCCGTGGTGTAGAGAATCTTGTCGGCGGGATCGATGCCATGGCGATAGATCCAGCCGGCGATCTTGTCGACGGCGTTGTGGCGGCCGACGTCTTCGGTGTAGCACACTGGCGTGCCCTCCTTGCACAGCACGCAGCCGTGGATCGCGCCGGCTTCGAGATAAAGCGACGGCATGGTGTTGATCGTGTGCGTCATCTGGTAGAGCCAGGAGGTGCGCAACTGTGCCTGCGGCAGGGCGACGCTTTCCACCGCTTCCAGCAGGTCGCCGAACGCGGTGCCCTGCGCGCAGCCCGAAGTCTGCGTGCGTTTCTTCAGCTTGGCCTCGAAATTGGTATGGTGTTCGGTGCGCACCACCACCACCTGCAGATCGTCGTGATATTCGACCTCGGTGACGACGTCAGTGTATTTCAGCATGTTCTGGTTCAGTAGATAGCCGAGCGCGAGGTATTCCGGATAATCGCCGATCGTCATCATGGTGACGATCTCCTGCGCATTCAGATATAGCGTCAGCGGGCGCTCGACCGTGACGTTGATCTCGACCGCAGCACCGGCCTGGTCGATCCCGGCGACGCGTTCGGTCAGGCGCGGGTCCCCGGGGTTGGGCACGATCAGAGGGACGGGCGCCTTGTCGATCTTCATCATACCGGCAGGTTAGCATGACAAGCGGTGTTGGCGGATATAAAGTGCGAGACGGCGTTGGTTAAGCTGCCCGGATCTCTGGGCGTTCCGGAGCACGGGATGAAAGTGATCGGCCTTTCAGGATGGAGCGGTGCCGGCAAGACCACCTTGTTGACGCGGGTGATCCCCTATCTGCTCGGCCGTGGTTTGCGCGTCTCCGTCATCAAGCACGCCCATCACGACTTCGACGTCGACGTGCCCGGCAAGGACTCCTGGATGCACCGCCAATCCGGGGCGACTGAGGTGCTGGTGTCCTCGGCCCGGCGCTGGGCGCTGGTGCATGAACTGCGAGATGCCGCTGAGCCGCGGCTGCCGGAACTGCTCGCGAAAGTGTCGCGCGTCGATCTCGTGATCGTCGAAGGCTTCAAGCGCGAGCCGCACTGCAAGATCGAGGTCCATCGCCTCGCCAATAACAAGCCGTTGTTGTTTCCCGAAGACCCCAACATCGCCGGCATCGCGACCGATGCTGCGATTGAAACCACGCTTCCGGTCGCCCATCTCGATGATGTCGAGGCCGTAGTCGGCTTGATGCAGCGCTCCGCGATACCCGTTGAAGACGTGCTTGCGACGCGCGCGAGCAAGGCCTGAGAGGCAAGATGGCGCAATTGTCCGACGATTGTTTTGCCTTTGGCGGCCCGATGATGTCGGTCGATGAGGCCGTGGGCATCATCACCGAGCGCGTCAGGCCGATCGAGGATGTCGAGACTGTGGCGCTGCAAGTCGCCGACGGGCGCGTGCTCGCCGGCGATATCTGCGCGCCACTGCCGCTCCCGCCCTTCACCAATGCCGCCGTCGATGGTTATGCGGTGGCAAGCGGCGATCTGCCGCGAGACGAGGCGAAGGCATTCGTGGTGAGCGGGCGGATTGCAGCGGGCCCCTCGAGCGAGCGAAGCGATTTTGCCAGGGCATGCGATGCGTATCTTTACCGGGGCGCAGATGCCCGAAGGCGCCGATACCGTGTTCATGCAGGAGGACGTTCAGATCGCCGACGACGGCAAGGTCATTCTGCCTGCGGGATTGCGTCCCGGCGCCAATGTGCGTCCCGCCGGCGAGGACGTTGCTGCGGGGCATTCGGCGCTGACGGCGGGCCGCCGGCTGCGGCCGCAGGATGTCGCGCTCGCTGCCGCATTCGGGCTAACGCATTTGAATGTGAAAAGACGCATCCGCGTCGCGGTGTTTTCCACCGGCAACGAACTGGTGTCGCCGGGCGGCCGCCGTGCGGCTGGTCAGTTGTTCGATTCTAACCGTTTCATGTTGATGGCGATGCTGGCGAGGCTGGGCTGCGAACTGAGCGATCTCGGCATCCTCCGCGACGATCGCGCGTCGCTGGCGCAAGGCTTGCAGACGGCTGCCCGCAGCCACGATCTGATCCTGACCACCGGTGGGGTTTCCACCGGCGAGGAAGATCACGTCAAGGCCGCGGTCGAAAGCATCGGCAAGCTGGTGCTGTGGCGCATGGCGATCAAGCCGGGGCGTCCGGTCGCGATGGGAGTCATCGGCGGCTCGCCTTTCATCGGCTTGCCGGGCAATCCGGTAGCGAGCTTTGTTACCTTTGTGCATGTGGTGCGGCCGATAGTGCTGGCGCTGTCCGGCGCTGTGCAACAGAACCTGATTCCGATGCCCGTTCGCGCGGCTTTCACCTACAACAAGAAGTCCGGTCGTCGGGAATACGTCCGGGTCTACCTGCGTGCAGACGAAAATGGCGTACCCGAGGCTGTCAAGTTCCCGCGCGAGGGCGCCGGACTGTTATCGTCGCTCGTCGATACCGACGGCCTGGTTCAGCTCGGCGAGGACGTCACGCGGGTGGAGCCCGGCCAGATCGTCGGCTTTCTTGGTTATACGAACTTGATCTAGCAACGGTTTTTGGCCCTGAGCGGGCGACCGTTGACGATGCTGGTCCCCTTCGCCATGCTTGCGCCATGGCTACCACAAAGCTCGATCTCAGCGGACTCAAATGCCCCTTGCCCGCGTTGAAAACACGCAAGGCTCTGAAGAGCTTAGCGCTGGGCGATTGCCTCGAAGTTCACTGCACCGATCCTCTGTCGGTGATCGATATCCCGAACCTGATCCGGGAAACCGGAGACAAGGTCGAGATTACGGAACGCGCCGAGCGCCGGATCGTATTCTTAATAGAAAAGGTAAATACGTCTATTTCCGCCAGTCAACTTTAGTCGATTTATCGACCTTTTGCCTATCGACTCCTGTTTCGGCTTCTGCCCCAATCGATTGCACTCCGCAGGGGACGCGGAGCATAAGTTGCGCCTGTCGTGGGACGGCCGATTTGGGCAGCGACACTTTCAAGCCCCGGCCGGGGAAGCCGGCGGGCATGTCTAGTGGTGTCGAGGGTTAGTTTTCGATGCGCTTCGCGACCTTGACGCATTTCGAAGATGGTGCCGGACAGCAACGTAGCGGCTGCTCGTTGTGATGGGCTGAAGACGGAAGCGTAACCGCAGATACGCTCGAAAAGGGCTGCAGGAGAGAACTCAATGGCGACAATCGGCGAATCGATGTCCGGGACGGAGCCCGGGATCCTGGACAAGGAACGGACGATCGCAACGGCTGGCTTCAATCGCTGGATGGTACCGCCTGCGGCACTTTGCATTCATCTCTGTATCGGCATGGCTTACGGCTTCAGCGTGTTCTGGCTGCCTCTGTCGCGCGCAATCGGACTGAAGGCGCCAAAGACCTGCCCGGACATGTCGCTGGTGCAGGAGCTGTTCACCAGGACGTGCGATTGGCGGGTGGCCAGCATGGGCTGGATGTTCACGCTGTTCTTCGTCGTGCTTGGGGTATCCGCGGCGATCTGGGGCGGCTGGCTGGAAAACGTTGGTCCGCGCAAGGCCGGTTTTGTCGCCGCGCTGTGCTGGGCCGGCGGTCTATTGATTGGCGGCTCCGGCATTTACGTTCATCAGCTCTGGATCATGTGGTTTGGTGCCGGCGTCATCGGCGGCATCGGACTGGGTCTCGGTTACATTTCACCGGTCTCGACGCTGATCAAATGGTTTCCCGACCATCGCGGCATGGCGACCGGCATGGCGATCATGGGCTTCGGCGGTGGCGCCATGATCGGGGCCCCGTTGGCCAATCTGCTCATCAACTACTTCAAGACCTCGACCGATGTCGGCGTCTGGCAGACTTTCGTGACGATGGGTGTCATCTATTTCGTGTTCATGACGATCGGCGCCTTTTCCTATCGCATCACGCCGCCGAATTGGCAGCCGGAACGCTGGACCGCACCGAGCAAGTCGAACGCGATGATCTCCAAGGCCAACGTTCACCTCGACAACGCGCACAAGACACCGCAGTTCTGGCTGATCTGGTGGGTGCTGTGCCTGAACGTGTCGGCGGGCATCGGCGTGATCGGCATGGCCTCGCCGATGTTGCAGGAAATCTTCGCCGGCAAGCTGATCGGATTGCCGGATGTCGGATTCAACGCGCTGAGCGTCGAGCAGAAGGCCACGATCGCGGCGATCGCAGCTGGTTTTACCGGCCTGATCTCGCTGTTCAACATCGGCGGTCGCTTCTTCTGGGCGTCGTTGTCTGACCGGATCGGACGCAAGAACACCTATTATACGTTCTTCATCCTCGGCATCGTGCTCTATGCGCTGGCGCCGACCTTCGCTGCGATGGGCTCGAAGCTGCTGTTCGTTCTGGGCTTCGGCATCATCCTGTCGATGTATGGTGGCGGCTTCGCCACGGTGCCTGCCTACCTTGCCGACATGTTCGGAACGCAGTTCGTGGGAGCCATTCACGGACGCTTGCTGACGGCATGGTCGACGGCCGGTATCATCGGCCCGGTGGTGGTGAACTACATCCGCGAGTTTCAGCTTGCGGCCGGTGTGCCGCGCGACCAGCTCTACAACACCACGATGTATATCCTTTGCGCGATGCTGGTCGCGGGCATGATCTGCAACTATGTGATTAAGCCGGTCGATCCGAAATGGCACATGAGCGAAGCTGAAGTCGCTAAGCTCCAGGCGGCAACCGCCAGTGCGAGTGCAGGCCCTTCCGGATCATACGGCATCGGCAGGGGCGGACTGGATGTAAAGGCAGCCTTGTTCTGGGCTTTTGTCGGCATTCCGCTTGCGTGGGGTGTCTGGAACACGCTGCAGAGTGCCGCCAAGATTCTGTGATGCTAAGGTCGCGACGGGCGGGACGGCGATCTCACCGTTCCGCACGTGCTGTCTTGTCACGCTATCCAAACGAATAAGGTCAGGGGAACTTACCATGCTTCGCACTGGTGTTTGTCTCGCCGCGATGCTGCTTGTCGCAGGCAGTTTGCATACCGCGTCGGCCCAGACGGCTGCGCCCGCGCGGGCGAAAACGTCGAGAATGAAATTGAGTGTAGAAAGGCTCAAGGAAATGAAGGCTAAGTGGAGTGAGAACAAGGTCAAGCTGAAGGCCTGCCGCAAGGAAGTGAAGAGACAGGGACTGACTGGCGATGAACGGTGGTTCTACATGGAGGATTGCATGAATAAGACCTGAGCGCTTGCAACGCTGCGGTCCCTTTAATCGTTATAGAAGCTTCCTGATTCATCTTGGCATCTGGCATGCCAAGCCTTAATCTGCATGACTGTCGGAAAGCGAGATTCTTCCAATGGTTCATGACGTGCAGCAGGTCCGTCCGTTCGACCATCCGGGCGAAGGACGCAAACGAGCCCGGCCAATCCCGAAAGGGCGTCAGGTCGATCCGACGGCCGCCCACGAGATCGAGCTTCTGCTCGGCGATTTGCCGCGACGGCGCGATCTCTTGATCGAGCATCTGCACCTCATCCAGAACAAATATAAGCAGATATCGGCGGCCCATCTCGCGGCACTTGCCGACGAGATGAAGCTTTCCTTTGCCGAAGTGTTCGAGACCGCGACCTTCTACGCCCATTTCGATGTCGTGAAGGAGGGTGAGCCCGACATCGCGCCGCTGACCATTCGGGTCTGCGATTCCCTGACCTGTGCGATGCTGGGCGGCGAACGATTGCTGCATGAATTGCAGGCTGGCGCCGGACCGGGCATTCGCGTGGTGCGGGCGCCCTGTGTCGGCCGCTGCGACACTGCGCCGGCGGTAGAGGTCGGTCATCATTTTGTCGATCATGCCTGTGTCGAAACTGTGCTCGCGGCCGCCAAGAGCGGAAATACGCACGTTCGGCTTCCGAACTACATCGACTATGACGCCTATGTGGCTGATGGCGGCTACAAATTGCTGGCGCGCGTCCGATCCCGGGATCTTGCGAAGGAAGATTTGCTGAAGGCGCTCGACGATGCGTCGTTGCGCGGTCTTGGCGGCGCGGGTTTTCCGACGGGACGAAAATGGCGCGCGGTGCTCGGCGAGCCCGGACCGCGGCTGATGGCCATCAATGGCGATGAGGGCGAGCCCGGCACGTTCAAGGATCGCTGGTACATCGAAAGCGATCCGCATCGTTTCCTCGAGGGCATGCTGATCGGCGCGGATGTCGTGGAAGCGTCCGACATCTACATCTACATCCGCGACGAATATCCAGCGGCGCGCGAAATCCTCACCCGCGAGATCGCCAGGCTGCCGTCGGGCGGCCCGGTGCTGCATCTGCGGCGCGGCGCCGGCGCCTATATCTGCGGCGAAGAATCCTCGCTCTTGGAGAGTATCGAGGGCAAGCGCGGGCTGCCCCGGCACAAGCCGCCCTATCCGTTCCAGGTCGGTCTGTTCAATCTGCCGACGTTGATCAACAATGTGGAGACGTTGTGGTGGGTCCGCGACATCGTCGAAAAGGGCGCGGACTGGTGGAAGAGCCATGGCCGCAACGACCGCCACGGCCTTCGCTCTTATTCCGTTTCGGGTCGCGTCAAAAGCCCCGGCATGAAGCTCGCGCCCGCCGGAGTCACGGTGCGCGAACTGATCGACGAATTCTGCGGCGGCATGGCCGATGGCCACACCTTTCACGCCTACCTGCCGGGTGGAGCGTCCGGTGGTATTCTGCCGGCATCGATGGATGACATCCCGCTCGATTTCGGTACGCTGGAAAAATATGGCTGCTTCATCGGCTCGGCCGCGATCGTCATCCTGTCCGATCAGGACAGCGTGAAAGATGCGGCGCTGAACCTGATGCGGTTTTTCGAGGACGAAAGCTGCGGCCAATGCACGCCGTGCCGCGTCGGCACGCAGAAGGCGGCGCTGTTGATGGAGCAGCCGGTCTGGAACCGCGAATTGCTCGACGAATTGAGCCAGACGATGCGCGATGCCTCGATCTGCGGCCTCGGCCAGGCGGCCTCGAATCCGCTGACCTCCGTCATTAAATATTTCCCGAATGAGTTCCTTCCAAAGGAAGCTGCGGAATGATCGGGCGAATGAGCCGTGAGGTTTCACGATGAGTGCTGAGAGTCCAACTCCGCAAGGCTACGGTCACGACGCCAAGGGCGCCGCGGGTGGCAAAAATGCTCCGGATGGCCGCGTGACCGTGGCGCACAGCGAGCCGGTCGGCACCGTCGGTGGCAAAGGTTCAGGACCCGAGATCATCGAGTTCGAACTCGACGGGGTGCAGGTTTCGGCCAAGCCGGGCGAAACCATCTGGCAGGTCGCCAACCGCGAAGGCCACGAGATTCCGCACCTATGCCATTCGCCGCAACCCGACTATCGCCCGGATGGCAATTGCCGTGCCTGCATGGTGGAGATCGAAGGCGAGCGGGTGCTGGCGGCGTCCTGCAAGCGCACACCCGGCGTCGGCATGAAGGTGAAGTCGGCCAGCCCTCGCGCGGTCGCGGCGCAGAAGATGGTGATGGAACTTCTGGTCACCGACCAGCCGGCGCGCGAAACCTCGCACGATCCCGACTCGAAATTCTGGCACTGGGCTGAAAAGGTCGGAGTGACCGAAAGTCGCTTTCCGGCGTCCGAACGCTGGCAGGGCGACGCCAGCCACCCCGCGATGAGCGTCAATCTCGATGCCTGCATCCAGTGCGGCCTGTGCGTGCGCGCCTGCCGCGAAGTGCAGGTCAACGACGTCATCGGCATGGCCTATCGCAACCACGACGCCAAGATCGTGTTCGATTTCGACGATCCGATGGGGGAGTCGACCTGCGTGGCCTGCGGCGAATGCGTGCAGGCTTGTCCGACCGGCGCGCTGATGCCCTCGGTGATGCTGGACGAAAATCACCATAGCCGCGTCAACTATGCCGACCGCAAGGTGGATTCGCTCTGCCCGTATTGCGGCGTCGGCTGCCAGGTCACCTACCAGGTCAAGGACGAGAAGGTGATCTATGCCGAGGGCCGCGACGGCCCCGCCAATCACAACCGGCTCTGCGTCAAGGGCCGTTTCGGCTTCGACTACATCCACCACCCCAACCGCCTGACCAAGCCGCTGGTGCGGTTGCCGAACGCGAAGAAGGATGCCAACGATCAGGTCGATCCGGCCAACCCATTCACGCATTTCCGCGAAGCCTCCTGGGAAGAGGCGCTCGACATCGCGGCGCGCGGTCTGGTCAGGATCCGCGACGAGAAGGGCTTCAAGGCGCTCGCGGGCTTCGGCTCGGCCAAGGGATCGAACGAGGAGGCGTATATGTTCCAGAAGCTGGTTCGCACCGGCTTCGGCTCCAACAATGTCGATCATTGTACGCGGCTGTGCCATGCCTCGTCGGTCGCGGCCTTGATGGAGGGTTTGAACTCCGGCGCGGTATCGGCGCCGTTCTCCGCGGCGCTGGAGGCCGAAGTCATCATCGTGATCGGCGCCAATCCGACCGTCAACCATCCGGTCGCGGCGACCTTCATCAAGAATGCGGCCAAGCGCGGCGCCAAGCTGATCGTGATGGACCCGCGCCGGCAGACGCTGTCGCGCCACGCCTACAGGCATTTGCAGTTCAAGCCCGGCAGCGATGTCGCGCTGCTGAACGCGATGCTGAACACTATCATCACCGAAGGCCTGACCGACCAGCAATATATCGAAGGCTATACCGAGGGTTTCGATGAGCTGAAGAAGCGCATCAAGGAATTCACGCCGGAAAAGATGGAGCCGATCTGCGGCATTCCCGCAGACACGCTGCGCGAAGTGGCGCGGATGTATGCGCGCTCGCGCGCCTCGATCATCTTCTGGGGCATGGGCATCAGCCAGCATGTGCATGGCACCGACAATGCGCGCTGCCTGATCGCACTGGCGTTGACGACGGGACAGATCGGCCGACCTGGTACCGGGCTGCATCCGCTGCGCGGCCAAAACAACGTGCAGGGCGCTTCCGACGCCGGACTGATCCCGATGTTCCTGCCGGATTATATGCCCGTCGGGCGCGCCGATTTGCGCGCGTCGTTCGAAAAGGTCTGGCATCACGATGTCGATCCGGTTCGCGGCCTCACCGTGGTCGAGATCATGAACGCGATTCATGCCGGCGAGATATCGGGCATGTATATCGAGGGCGAGAACCCGGCGATGTCGGACCCCGATCTTCAGCACGCCCGCCAGGCGCTAGCCAAGCTCGACCATCTCGTGGTGCAGGATCTGTTCGTCACCGAGACCGCGTTCCATGCCGACGTTATCCTGCCGGCTTCGGCCTTCGCGGAGAAATCCGGCACTTTTACCAATACCGACCGCCGCGTGCAGCTCGCGCGCGAGGTCATCAAGCCGCCGGGCGAGGCGCGACAGGATCTGTGGATTATCCAGGAAATTGCCAAACGCATGGGCCTGCCCTGGAACTATAACGGGCCTTCTGATGTCTTCACCGAGATGACGCAGGTAATGCCGTCACTGAAGAACATCACCTGGGAGCGGCTGGTGCGCGAGGGTGCGGTGACCTATCCGGTCGACGACCCGCATCAGCCCGGTAACGAGATCATCTTCACGACGGGCTATCCGACCGAAAGCGGACGCGGCAAGATCGTGCCGGCGCATGTGCTGCCGCCGGACGAATTGCCTGACGACGAATATCCGATGGTGCTGTCGACCGGGCGCGTGCTCGAGCATTGGCACACCGGTTCGATGACCCGGCGCTCCCATGTGCTGGACCAGATCGAGCCGGAGGCGACGGCGTTCATGTCGCCAAAGGACATGCGGCGGATGAATGTGCAGCCCGGCAATTTCATCCGGATGCAGACCCGTCGCGGCGCGGTCGAGGTGAAGGTGCGCAGCGACCGCGACGTCCCGGAGAATATGGTTTTCATGCCATTCTGCTACGCGGAAGCCGCGGCCAATTTGCTAACCAATCCAGCGCTCGACCCATTCGGCAAGATCCCCGAATTCAAGTTCTGCGCGGTGCGGGTCGAGAAGGCTGAGCTGCGAAGCGCTGCCGAATAGCTGGGGTGCTCGCCAGCGGCGTTGACTTCGTTCATCCATTATATCAGAAAAACCTCACTATTTCAGTGAGGCCAGGCGAGCGTCCAAATGATCCGCGAACGCCATATAGACGTGCTCGATGAACAGGGCGCGGCTTTCCCCACCCACTGTAAGCCGGTCGGCGAGGTGCACGATCTCATGCAAACCGACTGAACGGATGTCGCGTGGCTCCTTCTGGAAGATCACGATGAGCCACTGCGTCTGAGGGTTCGTAAAGACACACGCGCCCTCCAGATCGTCGAGATCCTCGTAGACCTTTCGAAGCTCGGCAAGCAGCTTTGTGGGAAGGTGGCGTGTTGCAAGGTCGACAAATTCAGCTGGATCATGTTTGTCCTGCACCACAAACAAACCCCCGATATAGGTTTGCGGTATGAGGGCAAAGACATAACTCATGAACCCACTCCAACGCTTGATGGATGCGCTCGATACCAGAGCCGCATGGGTTACATACCGCAACTTTCATCCGCAGTCTCCAGATTGAATGAGTAATGCTGACCTGAACGGCGGGGCGTACCTCAAAGCTCCCTACCGCAAGCGGAGCTCGTGCCCAGGACAGCGGTCAGCCGCCGTATCCGGCGCATGAGCAGGCGTCTGACGGTCCCTACGCCGCCGATCAGCGGGTTGCCTGATTTTCCAGATCAAGCTCAAAACGGGCTTGCGGAAACACCGCGGCATGGCCGCCGGGTGAGGCGTTGGTTCTGGCGAAATCAAGCGCGGCTTGCTTGCGCCAGAAAAGACCACCGAATTCGGCTTCCGCGTCGCGTACCACCCAAAAGCCATCGCGGTTGCGGCCGATGAAGGTGACCGGGATGGTTTCGCTGAGCACCTCCGGTCCCGGTCGCTGAAACACCGGGGCGACGTGCGGTCCAGGCAATCGGTGGGATGTGATCGAGGTACATTCGTCGTTGCAAGCCATCGTTCCCAAGGCAGATCCGAGCCGGGCAATACGCGACGTTATTCGACCGCGCTCGCATTCCTCATTGGTCCAAGCCGCAGATGAATTCCGCATCAGTTGAAGTTATCGCAGCAGAGCGGCGCGCAGGATGCGTTGGCGTCATACGGCACGGCCGGGACGCTGGTCTGGCTCGACGGCACGCCGGCAAGCCTTGCGTCGACAAAGGCGCACAGCATGGCGAGCGCCAGATCCGGATGATGCGCTTCGATGGATTGATCAAGCCAATCCGGCAGTTCGCGCTCGCGAGATAGCGCGCAATGCCATTCGCCCTCATCGTAGGCGATGCGGCGGACCTTCCATTGCGGGAGCTCTACTCCGAAGAGCGCCAGCACAGCGTCGGTCCAGGCCTCCGACGCGATCAGGCGCTCGATCTGTTTGGTCTTTTCGCGCTGTCCAGCCGACGGAAACCGCCGGCACGAAGACGCAATCACGTGCGACAGCAGCTCGCTCGTGAGGGCCGTCGCATCGCGAAGCCGATCCGGCACGTCAGCGGCGTCATCGTGGTTTTCCGGCAATAGCATGCAACCATCCCACGGGGAGCACTGCATCCAGTAATCACGTCTACAAAATGGACAGAGCGCCATTTGAAAGCGAGATGGGGAAAGCCGGCAAGATATAGGAATTTCATAAGCATCGCGTGGACTATGGTGGCGTGCTGCTCGCGCGCCGGGCCTTTATGAGATTCCTATAACATCGCCATCGCGACCGTCTCGAAAACCTATGCGCCGGGTGGCACTTCCACGGCTAACGGAGTTTGCGGAGACCCGCATCTCACCGCGATAGGAGCACCTCATGTGGGATGTTGTCATGCTGGCCCTCGGCCTCGGCTTTTTCGTGCTGGCGATATCACCTATGCCTGCGAGCGGCTTTGAGATTCTGCCCCGTTTTTGCCCGCGACCGGTAGCACTTCGCTTGAAAACGCTTTGTAGGAGACCACGGTCATGATGTTCGATTATTCACTTGCCGGCCTCGTCTCGCTCGGCCTGCTGTTTTACCTGGTCTATGCGCTGCTGCGGCCCGAGCGATTCTGATCGCTTCTCGCGTCCAACCTGGTGCACATCTGAAGGCACATTCCCATGACCGTCTTTGGCTGGTTTCAAATCATTCTGTTCTGCGCGATCGTGTTAGCACTGGTCAAACCGCTGGGCGGCTACGTGACGCGCGTATTCACCGGCGAGCGCACGTTGCTGTCGCCGGTGCTGCGGCCGGTCGAAGCCGGGTTATACTGGATCGGCGGCGTCGACGAGAAACGCGAGCAGCATTGGCTGACCTATACGGTCGGCATGCTGCTGTTCCATGTCGGCGGCTTTGTCATTCTTTATGCGCTGCTGCGCCTGCAGGCGGCTGCTGCCGTTCAATCCCGCCGGGCAATCCGCGGTCGCCGAGGATCTCTCCTTCAACACCGCGATCAGCTTCATCACCAACACCAACTGGCAGAACTACGGCGGTGAAAGCACGCTGTCCTATCTGGTGCAGATGCTCGGCCTGACGCACCAGAATTTCCTGTCGGCGGCGACCGGCATTGCGCTGGCCGTGGCGTTGATCCGTGGCTTCGCGCGTTCCTCGATGCGCACCATCGGCAATTTCTGGGTCGATGTGACGCGCGCACCCTCTATGTCCTGCTGCCGATCTGTGTCGTCGCCGCGCTGTTCCTGGTCTGGCAGGGCATGCCGCAGACGCTCGGTCGCTTATGTCGATGCCACGACGCTGGAAGGCGCCAAGCAGACCATCGCGGTCGGGCCGGTCGCTTCGCAGGTCGCGATCAAGATGCTCGGCACCAATGGCGGCGGCTTCTTCAACGCCAACGCCGCGCATCCGTTCGAGAACCCGACCGCGCTGTCGAACTTCGTGCAGATGATCTCGATCTTCGCGATCGGCGCGGCGCTGACCAATGTGTTCGGCCGCATGGTCGGCGACCCGCGCCAGGGCTGGGCGATCCTGGCCGTGATGGGCGTGCTGTTTGTCGCCGGCGTCACCGTCACCTATTGGGCGGAAGCGAACGGCACCGCGACGCTGAGCGCGCTCGGCCTGACCGGCGGCAACATGGAAGGCAAGGAAGTCCGCTTCGGCATCGTCGCCTCGAGCCTGTTCGCGGTGGTCACCACGGCGGCCTCCTGCGGCGCGGTCAACGCGATGCACGACAGCTTCACCGCGCTCGGCGGCATGATCCCGCTGATCAACATGCAACTCGGCGAGATCATCGTCGGCGGCGTCGGCGCGGGCCTCTACGGCATGCTGCTGTTCGTGGTGCTGGCGATCTTCGTCGCGGGCTTGATGGTCGGCCGCACGCCGGAATATGTCGGCAAGAAGATCGAGG
>CAWDWT010000008.1:0-84757 GCA_963806075.1 uncultured Alphaproteobacteria bacterium | reverse complement strand
TCATCGGTACAGACGGCCGCGAACGGCGCGTTGGGCCAATCCCAACGAAATGGCTTGCCGTCGGTACCGATGCAGGTCCGACCCACCGGCCGCACTGGCTGCGCCGCATGATTTGTCTTGACCGGCAAGTCTGCACTCACGGCCGGAGCCGTGGGCGGGCAAATTGCCAACAAGGTCAGAGCTATCGAACGTCCGCCGATCCGTCGGATATTCGCCATCGGTTTTGCCTCAAATTAGATTCACGTTTATCGATTGCCACGATGACGAAGACACATGACGAGGAACGGGCCAGATCGAAACAGTGATCACCCTCTCCTGTCGGGATCGGCAGACTCCTGTGGCGGTGCAACAAATGCGACGCCGATGCGCTTCTGCTGGATCCAGATAACCTGGCAATCGCGGACCGAGGAGTCCTTCGCCATGACCAAGCGAAAGCTCTGGGGGACGAAAGCGGGATTCTCGACATCGATGGCCGCGCCCTCCGGCGAGATATTCCGGACCACGCAACTCATGACCGAGCCGCCTGACGAGACATAGGCCGGTTCGTCGATATCGACGCGTGGGTATTTTCGCTTCTCGTCCATGGACTTCCGCCAGATAATGCCAGCGCCAGCGTAACACAAGGCGCGGCCGCATTCGACCGGCGTCGCCGCCCGTGCCGCCGCAAAATCATTCTCGGTGAACCAATGGTACCACTCAGATGGTTAATCCGTCGTCCGGGTTCCTGCGATCGAGGTCACCGGCTCGCCAGCCGGGCATTTTATCGTTCGGTGAAGCGGTTCCCCATAAAGTCATCGCGCGGCCATTTCTCAGTCGCGAAACGGTCAGCGTTCGCACACCTTCGCATGGCGAGTTGAAGAGCCGCGCCGCTGCGGCAGGATAGCCGGATGCCGGGCCTGCAACTCAACCCCAGGGCACGCGCGTCCGGCTATTCGCCGGAAGCGCTAAAGGCTGCTGTTTTGCGCTTCGAGACATTCGCCTTAAAAAAGCTTTCGCCTCGAAATCTTGTGCCTCAATCTAGTCCGCGTTCGTGGCTCAAGCGCACCATCTCGTCGATGAAGATCTGCTTTTGCTTGTCATTGAGGCTCGCATAAAGCGGCTCGGCGGCATCGGCAACGCTGCGCTGATCGACGGCGCGATCGTCGAGAAACTGGGCCTCGTTACGCATCTGCTCGACGATATCATCCGGCGGATCGCGCTTGGCGCGCGCGACGCGGAGATTGAGCCGGTCGGCGCCATTGTGGCCAAGAGAGTGCATCGCGCTGTTGAACGTAGCCCAGTTCTTCTCCTGCTCCGGCGTGAGCTGCAGTTCCTTCTTGATCCGTTCGATGTTGTTGTCGCTGTTGGTAACGATCTGCTCGGCGGTAAGCGGGGGTGGGCCGTCCTGGGTAAGCACCGCGGCCTGCTTGGTAGGTCTTTCGCCCTTGGCTGCCTTGGCTGCTTTGCCCGGACCGACTTGCTTGGTTCCGCTCCCCGCCGGCTGTTGTGGTGGTGGCGCCGACTGAGTTTTGCCGGCGCCGAGCACGCCGGTAAAGACGCCGACGACGCCGCCAATCGCCCCACCGAGGACGCCGCCGACCGGCCCGGCCGCCTTGTTGCCGGCTTGCGCTCCCTCTTGAACGCCCTGCACCAGGCCTTGGGCCTGCGTATCCGTGTTTGCGGCAAGAAACGTCAGGGCGACTGCCCCAATTGCGAAGTGCAATCTAACTTGTGCCAACACGGATGGTGTCGGTCTGAACATCATTTCGTCTCCATAATTGGTCTTGCAAGGCGGGCGCAGCGGGTCGGCGACATATGGCTGTGCGCGCGATAATATCGTTTTCGCACGCCGCAAGTCTACCGTCGCGCCGGCTGCGATCCGCGTCAACGGCCCGCGATGCAATCGCGCACGCGCCAAACCGGTACGTGCAAGCTTCCGTGTGCAGCGCTGTATTTCTCGGGTTCACCGGAAACACTGCGTTCGCTCCAAGTT
Source organism: uncultured Alphaproteobacteria bacterium (assembly GCA_963806075.1). Lineage (GTDB taxonomy): Bacteria > Pseudomonadota > Alphaproteobacteria > Rhizobiales > Xanthobacteraceae > Bradyrhizobium. Next base: position 82,785 of record CAWDWT010000008.1, on the reverse strand, counting down.
CGCGACCGAAGCTGCTCTTAGAGTCCGCAGCGCCTGATTTCTCGACAGGCAACGGCAATTCTGCTCTGCGACAGAACCAAAAAGCCTGATCCCCGACAAAACTCAGCCGCATTCAAGAGCAAGTGATCGAGACTGGCGGCCCGCGGGATTCGCTCTCCCGCCCGTGGCGCGATATGCGGAGGACGACGTTTTGAGTCAAAATGACCCGACCGATCACGCCCTGGCAACCATCGCCAGCATCCTTCAGCCAGAAGGCCATCGCGAGTCGGAAGCGGCCTCCCATTGTCGAGGATAAACCCCTTTCTCCGGCGATGGTCGAAGCGGACGGCTATTCGAAGGTCGGTCCCGGCCCGATCGCCGCGATCCGTTTCAAATGGACCGTGCGCCGTGACGATGATGGCCATTTTTACGTCGACGAGACCATTGGCGAGAATTCAGCGCCGATCGTCAATGGACCGATGTCCGGCGAGGCTGCGGTCCGATTGGTCGACGCATGCGAAAGCAATGCGCGCTTGCGGTTTGAGCAACTCAGAAACGAGATGACCGGGCGCGTGGCTGCGGCGGGACCTGCTCGCAACGACGGTGGCCAAGTCTAATTCATCAAGAGGCCTAATTCATTTCAATGTTTGCGCGTTCGGCGCTCCCAGGAAAATCCTTCCTGGGAGTTTGACTGCGCGCGTCCGGAAATTGACGCTGCGCGTGCCGTCTAATTAGACTGTCGCACCTGTGCATTGAACCAAAGCCGCCAGCCGACAACTCAATTATTGAAAGTGATATAGGTCACGCTGCCTATACGAAGCGCAGGGTCGAACCGCGTTCTCCCCTGCTCAGGAGGTCATGATGAAAAGGCTTTTCGCCTCGGCCGCCTTGTTGACCGCGTGTTTGCTCGCGAGCACTCCGACGCAGGCGCAGTATACATTTGAGTACGGCGGACGCACCATTCGCATCGATCCGGACCGCGGAACGGTTTCCATTCCCGGCGTCTATGACAATACCGGCCGGCGACGCCGCTCCAATAGCGATCGCGACCACGCGCGCAGGCCGACGCCTGACCAGGCAAAGGTCGATCCGCAAGTCCCGGCGCCGGCACAGACCGAGCAGGCGCCTGCTTCGCTGATTGCACCTGGGAATACCGCGCCTGTGCCCGAAAGCACGATGCCCGAGAGCACCACAGCGAATGTCGCCCCGGCGGATTCCACCGCACCGCCTGCCGTCAATACGCCCACACCGCCGATTCAGGGCACACCTGCAGCGCCCCCGCCGGTCGTCGCGACTGCTCCGCCACGACCCACCCCAATGGAAAAACAACAGACGGCCGTGCCCGCGGCTGCAACCGCGCCGCCGCCGAACTCGCCGCTCGGCCTTTGGCTCACGGAAGAAAAAGAAGGCAAGGTTAGAATCGAACAGTGCGGCGCCAATCTCTGCGGCTATTCGGTCGACGCAAAGTCGAATCAGAACGGCGAACAGGTTTTGATCAACATGAAGCCTGGCAAGGACTCCCAATGGAACGGCCGGATCCTCGATCCGAATACCGGCAGCAGCTATGATTCCACGATCGCGATGAAGGGCTCGGATTCCCTGCGGGTGCAGGGTTGCGCCTTCGGCGGCATGTTCTGTGGCGGCCAGACGTGGACGCGATTGAACTAGCCCGGATAATACATGCCACGGAGCCTAACGCGCCGTCTTCGATCTTGCGCTGGATGGGGGTCTGGATCCGATCCTTGATCCGGCTTTAGACTTCGTCGCCAGCCAGATGATATGGCGAGCGCCGCTGCGCTTGCTGGTTGCGCGCACGCCGACTTCGTTGACTCCAAAATCGGCTGCTCGAAGCCGTTTTGAAAATGCACCGTTTGGTCCAGACGACCAGACCGCCAGCACGCCGCCCGGCCGCAACGCGCGGTGAACTGTGTTTAGTCCGCCAGTATCGTACAGCGCGTCATTTGCCTTGCGGATCAGCGCCTCCGGGCCGTTATCGACATCGAGCAGCACGGCATCGAACGCCGAAGCCTCCGAGCCGATCAAGTCGGCCACATCGCCTTGGACAATGTTGGCGCGCGGGTCGCTCAGGCTGTTGCCAAACAACTCGACCATTGGTCCGCGCGCCCAGGCGATCACTTCGGGCACAAGCTCTGCGACCGTGACCCTCGCATCGGCGCTCAGCACTGCAAGCGCCGCGCGCAAGGTGAACCCCATGCCGAGTCCGCCGATCAGGATATGCGGACGCTTTACACCCTCGATCTGCCGACAGGAGAGCGTTGCCAGCGCCTCCTCCGATCCGCTGAGGCGGCTGTTCATCAGCTCATTCAGGCCGAGCATCATCGAGAACTCACTCCCCCTTCGCATCAAGCGAAGTTCGGCCTCTGCTCCCGGCACCCGCACCCTGTCGATCTGCGTCCACGGAATCATACGCTGCTCCACGCGATTCTGACTGTTGTGATTTTGAAAGGTTACGGGTGTCTCGATCGGGATCAGGAACGGCCGGATAGAGAGCCGCGACGCCAGGATCGGGGCATAGCGCCGCGCGCTGTGCTCCGGTCGCTGGACCGCACAGCGCGCTTAATTCGGTACCGATAACGACGGTTACCTGGCTGGCGGTTACTATCCGACGTCCTTGGAATATTGCGCGTCGGTCACGTGTTCCATCCAGGTCACGTGATTTCCGTCCTGCGCTTCCTGTATCGCGAGATGGACCATGCCCGTGGTTGGAGAACCACCGTGCCAGTGCTTTTCCCCCGGCGGAATCCACACGACATCGCCGGGCCGGATTTCGTGAATCGGTCCACCCTCAGTTTGAAAACGGCCGACACCTTCCGTGACGTACAAGGTCTGCCCAAGCGGATGGGTATGCCATGCCGTGCGTGCGCCCGGCTCGAACGCCACGCGGCTGCAGACGATCCGCATCGGTGCCTGAGGCGTAATGATCGGGTCCTGCCAGACAGTTCCCGTAAAGCTCTCTTTTGGCCCGCGACGCGTCGGCCGCGAACCAGCCTGAATAATTTCCATCGCTTGTCTCCCTGTTTCTCGTTAATCGGAACTACTTCTTCGAAGCCGCATAGCGCGCCTTGGTCTCGGCGTTCATAGGATAGAGTCCTGGTAGTGCCGCGCCGCCATTCACCTGATCGACGATCCAGGCTTCCATGCGTTCCTGTTCGGCGCCTTCCGCCAGAATGACATCGAGGAACGCCTTGGGGATGACCACCGCTCCGTCCTGATCGGCGACGATGATGTCATCGGGGAAGATCGCTACCCCTCCGCATCCGATCGGTTCACCCCAGCCGACGAAGGTCAGACCGGCCACCGAGGGCGGCGCCGCGAAACCATCGCACCATACCGGTAAGCCGGTGCCGAGCACACCCTCGAGATCGCGCACCACGCCATCGGTAACCAAGGCGGCAACGTTGCGCTTGACCATGCGTGCGCACAGGATATCACCGAAAATACCGGCGTTGGTGACTCCCATCGCGTCGACCACGGCAATGCAGCCCTCGGGCATCGCCTCAATTGCGGTTCGGGTCGAAATCGGTGACGACCAGGATTCCGGCGTCGCCAGATCTTCTCGAGCGGGTACGAAACGCAGCGTAAAGGCCGGTCCCACTAGCCGCGATTGCGCAGGCCGCAGCGGGCGAGTGCCGCGCAGCCAGACGTTTCGCAGACCTTTTTTCAGGAGAACCGTAGTGATGGTGGCAGTTGAAATCCTGGAAAGGGTCGCAATCGCTTCGGCGGTCAGGGACATCGAAAAGAATGCTCCGGCAGGAATTTATCGGCAGCCGCATCATGCGGCGCATGGCCATCGCGTCAAGGGCGAATTCCACTTCGCAGCAAAACGCGCTAAAAGCTGATCGCTGCCCACGCGTTTGTGAGGCCATCGAGTTCCAAAGCCATGGCTGCGTCGCTTTCCCCACCTCGTCTGCTGCCTAGCGGCGACAGCGCCGTCACGGTCGAATTCAGCCGCAACATCGACGATGCAGCGAACCAGCGGGTGCTCGCGCTCGATCGGGCGCTGGCGCGCGAGCCAATTGGCGGGGTGACTGAGACCGTACCGACCTATCGCTCCCTCTTGGTGCACTATGATCCACTCGAGATCGGCTTCGACGCCTTAAGCGAACGGCTCATCGCATTGGCCGAGCAGCCGCTGCCCCCGGTCGCCAATGCGCGGCGCTGGCGCATTCCCGTCACCTATGGCGGAGAGCACGGAATCGATTTGGAGGATGTCGCGAAAACGCTCGACACGACAGCCGACGACATCGTGGCCCGGCATGTTGCCGGCGATTACCGCGTCGCCATGATCGGCTTTACGCCTGGATGGTCATATCTCAGCGGATTGGACAAGTTCCTGCACATGCCACGGCGGCAGGACCCGCGGCTGCTGACGCCCGCCGGCACGATTTCGGTCGGCGGTGTGCAGACCGGCGTGCAGTGCCTCGCCGGTCCATCGGGCTGGCATCTGCTGGGGTGCACCGCGGTCAGAACCTATCAGTTGCATCGCGATCCGATCTTCCTTCTCAAACCCGGCGATCGCGTAACCTTTGCAACAATCGACGCCAAGACTTTCGCGGAGCAGGACCGCGCGGCCGAAGCGGGCGAGATTATCGCCGAGTTGATCGCGTCATGAGCAAGCTCGTCATCTCCAGCATCGGCCCGGCGAGTTCGGTGCAGGACGGCGGCAGGCCGGGATCGCAACGCTACGGCCTTACGCCAAGCGGTGCGGTCGACCGGCTGGCGCTGGCGTGCGCGAACGTGCTGGTTGGCAACGCGCCGTTTGCGGCGGCAATCGAGATCGGGCCGTTGGGCGCCTGCTTCACGGCCCAAGAGGGCGCGGTTCGCGTGGCACTGGCGGGCGCGTTGCGCAACGCCTGACATCGCCCAACGACCCGTGGCGTTCGATAGTTCGATGACGCTCGCAGACGGTGAAAGCTTGACGCTCGGTTTTGCGCGGGGCGGTTCGTTCAGTTACCTCGCGATCGAGGGCGGTATTCAGGGTGAGCCGATGTTCGGCAGCCTGTCGGTAAACGCGCGCGCTGGCCTCGGCGGCCCCTACCCTCGTCCGCTGCAGGAGGGCGACGAATTGCGGAACGGTAGCGGCGAGCGGCGCGGCCGGCCGCCGCATCGAGCTTCCTGCGGTCGCGGATACGCCGATCCGGGTCGTGCTGGGTCCGCAGGATGATGAATTCGACGACGATGCCAAAGGCCTGTTTCTGGACAGCGAGTGGAGGATATCGGCGACCAGCGATCGGATGGGCTACAGGCTGGAAGGCCCCGTCATCAAGCATCTGTACGGCCATAACATCGTCTCCGACGGCACCGTGAACGGCAGCATCCAGGTGCCGGGCAATGGCGTGCCGATCGTATTGATGCCGGATCGTGGCACCAGCGGCGGTTACCCCAAGATCGCGACCGTGATCTCGGCCGATTTCGGGCGCTTCGCACAAATTCCCGCCGGCCGTGGCTTTCGGTTCAAGGCAGTCAGCATCGCGGAAGCGCAAAACGAGCTGCGCAACTTCGTGAAATTGATCGACACCCTGCCCGGCCGGTTGCGCGACGTTGAACATTTTGATCTCAACCTCGAAGCGCTGCAAGATGCTAATGTCGCCGGCAGTGCCGTCAACGCCATCGATGCCAAAACGTGGCACGCACCGGATTGACCATCAAGGATCCATCCACGCCAGCGGACCATCATCATGACAACAATCGATCTCAACTGCGATCTCGGCGAGGGTTTTGGCGCGTGGCAGATGGGCAATGACGCTGCCATGATCGAGTTGGCCACTTCGGTCAACATTGCCTGCGGTTTCCATGCCGGTGACGCTGATATCATGCGCCATACCGTGGAACTCGCCAAGGCGCGCGGCGTCAGCGTCGGCGCGCATCCGGGCTATCGCGACCTCCATGGTTTTGGACGCCGCCCTGTTCCTGGGCTTGAAAGCCTCCGAGATCGAGAACCTCGTGGCCTACCAGATCGGCGCATTGCAGGCGATCGCGACCGCGGCCGGACACAAGGTGACACACGTGAAAGCGCACGGTGCGCTTTCCAACGTCGCCTGCGAGGATGACATGACCGCAAAAGCCATCGCCAATGGCATCAAGGCGGTCGATCCCAATCTTGTCTTTGTGGTGCTCGCCAATTCGAAGCTGGTGAAAGCCGGCGAAGCCGCCAATCTGCCAATGGTGCACGAAGTTTTTGCCGACCGCGCTTATGAAGACGATGGTTCGCTGGTGTCGCGCCGCAAGCCCGGCGCGGTATTGCACGACGCCAGGCAGATCGCAGAGCGCGTGGTGCGGATGGTGCAGGACGGCGCGGTGGTATCGGTGACCGGAAAGGTGATCAAGATGCGCACCGACACTGTGTGCATCCATGGCGATACCCCCGGCGCGGTCGATATCGCGCGCGGAGTCCGCCAGGCGCTGAAGGACGCCGGCATCCACGTGGCGCCGTTCAGGAAAACAAGCTAGCTAGGATTGGAAGGTGATCTTTCCGTTCGATAAGCACCTAAATTTGCCCGGTTGCAGCAGGGCGTCGTATGAGAAAAGATTTGTAACCAAATACCTTTGTAAATGGCCTTTTGCTTTGTGCATCCTTTGGTTTCATGTCATCTTCCGTACGCAGGAAGCTGCATAGCGTCCCGGTGTGGTGAACATGTTAGTTGTTGCCATCTCAGTTTTGCGAAGGTTGTGGTAGTTCATTTCGGGGGCGAGCCCACGTCTGGTCCGTAGATCAGTCCCAGCGATCATCGGCAAAGAGGAGGCCACCAATCGTTTCTCATTCAATGAAAGCGCGGCCCGGTAGTCCGTTTCAGTTTCGGCAAATCCAGGAGTGCGGAAATGCCTTCGAGCAGGGTGCTCAGCTTTACTGATCCATTTGCTTACCAATCCGTTTTTCGTTCCGTGGACGTGGAGCTTTTCCCGACGGTGAAGGGGGCATTCCGCGCCGAGTTGACTCAAGTCAATTTGTGCAAACTATGGGTACACGGCGCTCATGCGGATCTGCCCCGAGTTTACATCGGTATGGTCAAGCCTCACAGAGCGGCGATCGGCTTTCTAACCAGGCAAAACCAGCCAGCGATAATACATTGTGGTATGGCAGTCTCGCCGGGCGACATCGTGATCAACAACACTGACTTGATGTATCGGCGGACCGAGGCCAACAGAGATTGCTCGAAACCATCAATTCCATGAGCTTGGGCGTTTTGCCGTGGCCTATCGCACCGTCTTCGGCGAAATGCCGTCATCTACCGCGGATTAAAACGGCTTGATCGAAATATTTCTGCCGAAATCGCATAGCGCACGGCGAGCAACCTTCGATCGACGGATCGATAGGAAGCGACGGTCCCGGCGATAGCCGGAGGAAGGCGACGGGGTGCGAGAAGCATTATCACTGCATCAACAGAGAGGCGGAGCGAAGCGTTGCTCCGATACCGAATTCAACGGCATGCTGCTGATTCCCGGCGGCACGTTCCGCATGGGATCGGACAAGCATTATCCCGAGGAAGCGCCGGTTCATCGCGAGCCGATCGATACGTCAGCCCGCCACGTCGGCTTCCGTTGCATCGTCAGAAAGAGGAGTACGTCATGAGCAGCGACAAGATTCCGGAAAACTCCGAGACCAGCACCACGCCGTCCAGCACAGGCTTGAAACGCCGGGATCTGCTGCTGAGCGGCAGTTCTCTCGTCGCAGCTTCGGCGCTTTCCGCTGCCGGACTGACAAGTACTGCACAAGCGCAACAGCGAGCAACGCCGGCGGGAGCCGGGCAGCGGCCCAACATCGTCGTTATCATGGGTGACGACATCGGCATGTGGAATATCGGCGCCTACCACCGCGGCATGATGGCTGGGCGGACGCCGAACCTCGACAAGCTCGCCGCTGAGGGAATGCTGTTCACCGATTACTACGCCGAGGCGAGCTGCACAGCGGGCCGAGCCAACTTTATCACCGGTGAATTGCCCATCCGCACCGGCATGACCACGGTCGGTCAGGCCGGCGCAGCCATAGGCATACCCGCGCAGGCCGTGACCATCGCCACCGCGCTCAAAGGAATGGGCTATGCTACCGGCCAGTTCGGCAAAAACCACCTTGGCGACAAAAACGAGTTTCTGCCAACGGTGCACGGCTTCGACGAGTTCTTCGGTTACCTTTATCACCTCGATGCAATGGAAGATCCGGCGCACCCCGGTTATCCTCAGGAGTTGCTGCACACGGTCGGTCCGCGCAACATGGTCCATTGTTATGCGACCAATGTCGACGATCCCACCATGGATCCACGCTGGGGCAAGGTCGGCAAACAGAAGATCGAAGACGCGGGAACGCTCTATCCGAAGCGGATGGAAACCGTGGACGACGAAATTCGCGACTTTGCGCTCAAGTTCATCGACAAGGCCAAGGCCGACAACAAGCCGTTCTTCCTGTGGCTAAATCCGACCCGCATGCACATCGTCACGCATCTGTCGCCGAAGTACGAGGCGCTGCGTAACTCTACGAATGGCTGGACCATCCACGAAGCTGGCATGGCGCAACTCGACGACGACGTCGGCATCGTGATGCAGAAACTCAAGGACATGGGTGTCGATGACAACACCATCGTGGTGTTCACTACCGATAACGGCACCGAGGTCTTCACCTGGCCAGATGGCGGACAGACGCCATTCGCGCAGAGTAAGGGCACGGTACTGGAAGGCGGCTTCCGCGTGCCCTGTATGATCCGCTGGCCGGGCAAGGTGCCGGCGGGCAAGGTCGAGAACGGTCTCATCTCCGGGCTGGACTGGTTTCCGACCTTCCTGGCCGCGGCCGGTAACCCGAACATCGCCGAAGAGCTGAAGAAGGGCAAGCAGATCGGCGACACGACCTATAAGTGTTATCTGGACGGCTATAACCAGATGGACATGATCACCGGCAAGGGGCCGTCGAACCGGCACGAAATCTTTTACTTCGGAGAGAGCGAGCTTGGTGCCGTGCGCATCGACGACTTCAAGTATCGCTTCATCGACCAGCCCGGAGGATGGCTCGGTGAAAAAACCAAGCCTGACGTGCCCTACCTGATCAACCTTCGCCTTGATCCTTTCGAGCGCACCGGCTGGCCCGATAGCGGGACCAAGTACGGCGCGCAACAATACTTCGACTGGTTCAAATACGAATTCTGGCGCTTTGTGTTTGTCCAGCAGCAGGTGGAAAAACTGGCGATGACGGCGATCGAGTTTCCGCCGATGCAAAAGGGCGCGAGCTTCAATCTCGATGCCGTGAAGGCGAAAATCGCAGCAGCCCAGGCATCGATCGCCAAGTAGGTACGCTGAAGTTCATGATGGGCGCCCCGGCTTCCGGGGCGTCGGGGCATTGAGGTCTAAATGGCGGGCTCAGTAAGTCCGACTGTTGGTGTTGCCGGCAAGTTTGAATGACAAGCTGTGACGCCACTTCAAACTCGTTGGTGTTTCTCCGGCCCGAAAGGAGGCTGGGTAATGAAATGCTGCAACCGGTCGTTGCCGTCGTCTGCGCACTCAGGCTGATCTTTTCAGAACGGATGGCGCGAAAGCGTGCCGAATACGACCGCTGCGATCAGCGCAAACGCGCTGTATAGCGCTACCATTTGCAATCGCGTCGCGGCTCGTCCCGAAAGGGAACGCGCATACCAATGCAAACGTGCTTCCGCTGACAATTCGCGCACGGTTGCTCTCCAACCCAACATGGAAGAGTAAAGAAAACCCAACATGGGAGGGTAAAGAAATGCCGTTCGCGTGGGAATGCAAGACGGGACGAAAAATAATGACACCGATGCTCTCCCGGAGTCTTCGCAGAAGTCTAAAATTCTCCTCGCTGGACTCGAAGGAGAACTTTATTCGGCTGGATTTGAGGAAGGCCGATCCGGTTCAGTACACATCTTGCTGGAGCCGGCCGTTTTTCTTGAGTTCTCCGAGAAAGGCGACGGATTCATCAGTCGACCGCGCGCCGAATTGAGCCACAATGTCGACCAGCGCGCGCTCGACATCCTTGGCCATGCGCTTGGCGTCACCGCAAACGTAAACATGGGCGCCTTCGGCAAGCCACGTCCACAATTCGCGCCCAACTTCTCTCATGCGATCCTGCACATAGAACTTCCTGTCGCCATCACGCGACCAGGCCAATGACAGCCGCGTGAGAAGTCCGGCTGTCTTCATCGCATTGAGCTCGTCGGAGTAAAAGAAATCGCAGGCGCTGTGCTGATGACCGAAGAACAACCAGTTCTTGCCGGCGGCTCCGGTCGCACGGCGATCTTGCAGGAAAGCACGGAACGGCGCCACGCCGGTGCCGGGCCCGATCATGATGATCGGTGTGTTCGGATCCTTGGGCAGCGCAAAGCCATGCGCCTTCTGCACATAGACTTTCACCTCCTCGCCCGGCTGGATACGCTCGGCCAGAAAGATCGAGGCGAGCCCGAGCCGCTTGCGCTTGCCGACCATGTAGCGCACGGCGTCGACGGTCAACGACAACTTGCCGGGCGTTGCGTTATGCGACGATGAAATCGAATAGAGCCGCGGCTGCAATGGCTCCAGCGCCTCGACGAACGCCTCTGGATGCGGCCGCACGCCAGAGAATTTCTGTAGCGCCGCCATCACGTCGAGGGTTGCGGCGTCGCCATCCGGATTATCTCCTTGCGCCAGCGCGCGCGCTTTTTCGCGCTGCGCGCCGCCGGTGATGAAAGACAGCAACTCGAATAGCGTGTCCGGCGCGGGTGACAAAGAAACGTCCGATATCAGCACGTCGCGCAGGGTCTTGCCGTTCACCTCGGTGGTATGCGACACGCCGAGCAACGCGATGATCTGATCCACGTTGCCGAGATCGTTTTTGGCGAAGATACCGAGGGAATCTCCGACCACATAATCGAGGCCACAGCCGGAAAGATCAAACTCGATGTGCCAGGTCTGCTTCTCCTGATCCGGCCTTGTTGAGCAGGCGGCGCGACACGAAGGTTGCGGCGACCGGATTGTCGCGTGAGCGGCCGGCCTGACCGGCGATGATGGGTGCCGTGACCGTCGCCGGCGCGGCCGCGCGGGGCGAAGCGCGCGGGTTTTCAAGCTCTTCGTGCAGCGTTTTCAGCATGCGCGCGGTTTCCTTGCCGCCGGGCACGCAGAGATTTAATCGAGCCTCGCTTCGGGCCGCGATCGCATCCGAATAGTCGCTGCAATTGTAGCCGCACTGGCCGCAATCCTGCTGCGCCATCGCCGCCATCATCCGCCGCCGCAAGGGGCGGCCTTCGGCGAGCTTCATGCGCTCGGCGATCGGCATGGTCTGGTCATGCCACGGTGCCTCACTGTCGTCGCCGTCACCCACCGCGCCTTGCAACAATGCCGCGCCCTGCTCTGGCGCCAACGGCACCGGGCCGTCGAGCTGCAACAGTCCGACCAGGAAGCCGTTGAGCCAGGACCGCTGCGCTTCGGAAAATGGCGCGTTTTCCGGAATGACTTCGAGCCGCGGCACCGACGCCAGTTGGTTCATGTGCTGCTCTCCGCATCCGCCATTTTCCTCAGGTCTTCACCGTTATGACGGCGGGAAAATGCGAGGAACGTCTCGTCGGTCGAAGCGCGGTTGGCGATATAAGCCTTCAGCAGCCGTTCGACGGCCTTCGGTGCGTCCTCGGCCTTGACGTCGTGATAGATCTCCTTGCCCAGACCAGCATCGGGTCCAAAACCGCCACCGGCAAAGAGATGATATCCCTCTACGGTGTCATCCTCGTTTCCGCCGGGGACTTTCGCGGCGATCAAGCCGATATCGCCGATGTAATGCTGCGCGCAGGAGTGATGGCAGCCGGTAAGATGGATGTTGACCGGTGTCTCGATCGGCACGCGCGTTTCGCACCAGTCGCCGATCTCGACCGCGTGACGCTTGGTGTCGGAGGCCGCGAACTTGCAGCCGGCGTTTCCGGTGCAGGCGACAAGGCCGGCGCGAATTGACGACGCCTCGACCGCCAGTCCGATGGACTTGATCGCACCGATCGCAAGCGCAACCTTGTCGTTTGCAACGCCTGAAATCAAAAGATTCTGCCACACGGTCAGGCGGATATCGCCATCCCCGAGATCGCGCGCAATCTTCGCAAGGCCGCGCATCTGTTCACAGGTCAATTTGCCGACCGGCAACACCACGCCGAGCCAGTTCAGACCAGTCTGCTTCTGCTTGTGCACGCCGATATGGGCCAGTCGATCGAACGCCGGCCGCGGTCGCGATCGCTTCCGGCGGCACTCGGGTGAATGGCTTGCCATATCGGGTCTTCGACCGCGAGCAGGAATTTTTCCACGCCCATGCCGTCGATCACATATTTCATCCGTGCCTTCAGCCGATTGGTACGATCGCCGGTTTCGATAAACACCCGCACGATGGCGTCGGCCACCATGGTGGCGTCTTCCGGCCGGACGATGATGCCGGTTTCCTTGGCAAAATCCTTGTGTCCGGTAATGCCGCCGATCCCGAGCCGAAACCAGAACTCCGGGCGCGGCGCCGAAGCCGTCCTTCACTCGACGGCGGCGAAACGCGATGTCGTTGGTGTCTTCGAGCACCGCGATCTTGCCGGCGCCGTCGAAGGCAACGTTGAACTTGCGCGGCAGTCCCGTCAGCGAACGGTCGTTCAGGATGTGATAGTGCCATTCGCGGGCATAGTCGCGGGTATCGATCAGTTCCACGGGATCGATCCCGGCGGTCGGGGTACCCGTGACGTTGCGGATGTTATCGGCGCCCGAGCCGCGCGAGCACAGGCCGATATCCTGGATGCCTTCGATCAGCGCTACCGTGTGTTTGGGCGGAATTTCCCGAAGCTGGAAATTTGCGCGGGTGGTTACATGGGCATAGCCGCCGGCCAAGCGATCGGCGAGATCGGCAAGGCCAGCCAATTGCCAGTGCTTGAGAATGCCGTTTGGAATTCGCAGCCGGCACATGAAGGAGTCCTGCGCCGGCGCGACATAAAACAGCCCGTAATAGCGCCAGCGGAAATTATCCGCGGGCGACGGTGACGCGTTATTTTTCGACTGCTCTTTCAAGCGTTCATAGGCGTCGAATGGATGCTGCTCGCGCTTGAATTTTTCCGGGTCGGAAAGCTTTTTGCTGTCGCGAAGAAGCTTATCCTGTGCCTTCAGCCCCGCCGCGTCCGGGCCGATCGGCTCGGAATCCGCTTCGGCTGCCATCGCGCTTGAACCGCTTGCAAGACCGGCATTGCGGCCGGCGCGCCCGACCTGAACGCCGGACATGAAGCCTTCCAGGTAACGCTTCTGTTCGTCGTTGAAATCGGCTGATGTGGTTTCCAGTTTCATGACGCTCAACGACGTGCCAGTGGCCGTTTCTTCAGGCCCGCATCGGCCATCGGCGGATCTTGCGCAATCCATATCGGGCTCCAATTGCCACCACCCGCAACTTCGTTCGTCGCGAGCCAGCGGACGACAACTGACTCCACCCCTTTCAAATCGTGTGCCAGCACCACGTTTCTTTAAAAAACGTTATAAAACAAATATTTACCTAAAAGTGCAGCGTGATGGGATGAACGAGGCGGCCTCTTATGCATGCGGGTGTTGGAGGCGATTGCTCAAAAAATATGCATATCGTCAATTGTGCGCTATTTTTAATCAGTTATGTTCCCTGGCGGGAACACCGAAAGACGCCAAGTATCCCCCCAGGTCACGGGGATCGAAGCGCGGGCCGGCGAACGCATCGACCAGCCCCAATTCGCCAAGCCCGTTATCTAACAGGGCCGATCCGGCATCGACGGCCTGTCGTCCCAGTGCCGCGTCGTAAAGACGGGGACGGAAGACCGCCATCGCGACCTCAAGCGCCGCGGGACTGAGCGAAGCCTGCCCCCAGCGCACCATTTGAGCGTAAAGCCAGGCCGCCTGCGCCGGATCGGGCCGCGCGGCGCCGTCGCGGCCCACCAGCAGATAATTTTTGTCTTCGTGGATCGTGCCATCCGGTGCGATCTTGAGCCGGCCGGCCAGTGCGCGCTGGATGACTTCCGCAGGCACGCCCATGCGCTCCGGATGCGCCAGGATGGCTGTGACTTCCGCGCGGTTCTCGGGCTGCTCGATGAAATCCGCGGCGTGAACGGCGGCCCGGACCAGGGCAGCCAGCACCTGCGGATTTCTCTCTGCCCAGCTTTGCCGCACCGCGAGAACCTTCTCCACCGCGCGCGGCAGGATGTCGGATACGAAATTCAGGATGTGGCCGACGCCAAGATCGACCGCGATCGAATTCCAGGGATCGGCGACGCAAAACGCATCGACCTGTCGCTTGGCAAGACTGTCCACCATATAGGGCGGCGGCAGCACCACCAGCCGAACGTCCTCCTCGGGATCGACGCCGGCCGCCGCTATCCAGAACCTCAATTGGTAATTGTGGGTGGAAAACGGAAAGGTCATGCCGAAGGTCAGCGGCTCCGCGCCGCTCCTGCGCCGAGCAGCTACGACGCGCGCCAGTGCCAGCGCGGTAACCATGGGATCAAACGGATCGCCTTCGACCTCGCGCAGGATCGCCGCATGCAATGCCGGCGACACCGTGATCGCATTGCCGTTGAGGCCGAGGTTGAAAGATGCGACAAGCGGCACCTTGACGTGGCCAAATCCAAGGCTCGACGCGATCGCGATCGGTGCCATCAAATGCGCTGCGTCGAATAGACCGATGTTGAGCTTGTCGCGGACGTTTGACCACGACACTTCCCGCGCCAGCGTGACGTCCAGGCCCTCCGCTTTGGTAAATCCCTTGTCGACCGCGACAAGCAGCGCGGCCGCGTCGATCAGCGGAATGAAGCCGATATGCAGCGCGGTATTCATTTCAGCAGTTCGGACGCGGTCAGGATCGACTGCGCGATCTCGCCGATCTTCTTTTTTTCCCGCATCGCCGTGGATCGCAGCAGCACGTAGGCCTCATCTTCCGTGAGGTCCTTCAACTTCATCAGGATTCCCTTGGCCCGATCGATCACCTTGCGATCCTCGAGCGCGGATTTGGCGCGATCGAGTTCGTCCTGCAGTTTTGCAAATGCGTTGAAACGCGAGATGCAGAGGTCGAGGATCGGCTTGATGCGTTCCTTCTTCAGACCGTCGACGATATAGGCGGATACGCCGGCATCGACCGAAGCCTGAATCGAGGCGGTGTCGCTCTGATCGACGAACATCGCGATCGGCCGGCGCACGGCACGGCTGACCTGGAACATCTGCTCCAGAATGTCGCGGCTGGGGTTTTCCAGATCGATCAGGATGACGTCGGGATCGAGCGCATAGATCCGCGACAGCAGGCTTTGCATTTCGCTGATATGGACCACGCCGGTAAAGCCGGCCTCAAGCAATCCCTCTTCCAGGATCGCGGCACGAATTGGACTCTCGTCGACAATGACGATCTTTGGAGAAGGCTCTTTAATGGGAGGCTCGGCGCCCATCGATCACTCGTGCTGCAGCGGGCTTTATCCATAGCATGCCAAAGACCGGCTTAAAGCCTTGTAATTACGAGCAACGTGGACTAGTTCCAATCAATCAAACAGTTGAAAGATATGCAGCAGGCCGCCGCGCCCAAAGTCAGTTTTGTATCCCTGGGATGTCCCAAGGCGCTGGTGGATTCCGAACGCATCATCACCCGGTTGCGCGCGGAAGGCTATGAACTGGCGCGCAAGCATGACGGCGCCGACATCGTGATCGTCAACACCTGCGGTTTTCTCGATAGCGCCAAGCAGGAATCGCTCGGAGCCATCGGCGAGGCGATGGCCGAAAACGGCAAGGTGATCGTAACCGGCTGCATGGGCGCGGAACCCGAGCAGATCGAGTTGGCCTATCCCGGGGTGCTGTCGATCACGGGACCGCAGCAATATGAGAGCGTGCTGGAAGCGGTGCATCGGGCGCTGCCGCCGCTGCACAATCCGCATCTCGACCTGGTGCCGCCGCAAGGCATCAAGCTGACGCCGCGACACTATGCCTATCTGAAGATATCGGAGGGCTGCAACAACCGTTGCAGCTTCTGCATCATTCCGAAGCTACGCGGCGATCTCGTCTCGCGCCCGGCCAACGACGTGCTGCGCGAGGCGGAGAAGCTCGTCAGCGCTGGCGTCAGGGAATTGCTGATCATCTCGCAGGATACCTCGGCCTATGGCGTCGACCTGAAATACGCCGAGAGCCCGTGGAAGGACCGCCAGGTCCGGGCTAAATTTTTCGACCTGGCTAGAGAACTCGGCGAACTCGGCGCCTGGGTCCGGCTGCAATACGTCTATCCGTATCCGCACGTCGACGAGGTCATCGGTCTGATGACCGAAGGCAAGGTGCTGCCCTATCTCGACATCCCCTTCCAGCACGCCAGTCCCGAAATCCTCAAGGCCATGAAACGTCCCGCGGCGCAGGAAAAGACGCTCGCGCGGATCCAGAAATGGCGCGAGCAATGCCCGGAGCTGACGTTGCGCTCGACCTTCATCGTCGGCTTTCCCGGCGAGACCGATTCTGATTTTACCGATCTGCTCGATTGGCTCGAGGAAGCCGAAATCGACCGCCTCGGCTGCTTCAAATACGAGCCGGTCGCGGGCGCCGCATCGAACGCGATCGGCAACGTCGTACCCGACGAAGTCAAGCAGGAACGCTGGAATGCGCTGATGGCGCGGCAGCAAAAGATTTCGGCACGGCGGCTCAAGCGCAAGGTCGGCTCGCGGCAACAGGTCATTATCGACGAAGTCGGTCCGACCGTGGCGAAAGGCCGCTCGAAAGCGGATGCGCCGCAGATCGACGGTACGGTGTATCTTTCCAGCCGCAGGCCGCTGAAGGTCGGCGAGATCGTCACCGCCAGGATCGAACGCGCCGACGAGTATGATCTGCACGGCAGCGTCGCGGGCTTCTGACTTACGGGGATTGCTCGGCCGGAGCCTGTCATCGGGCGCGCATTCACGCGACCCGTAGGCTTCTCGCAAGGACAACCTTGGCTACGGTCGCATGATCGCGGCGCCTGTCGTGACGCGGCCTTCAAGATCGGTATGCGCCCTGGCGGCGTCTTTCAGGGCATAGGCGTGGTTGATTGGCACGTGCAGCTTGCCGTTGATGACGGCAGCAAACAGCGTATCGGCGCCCTCGAGCAACTCCTTGCGGGTGCCGACATAGTCGTTGAGTTTGGGCCGGGTCGCAAACAGCGAACCGTGATTGTTGAGCTCGGCCAGCGCAAATGGCGGCACTGGGCCGGACGCATTGCCGAAACTCACGAACAATCCGCGTGGCTTGATGCAGGACAGCGAGCCCGGAAAGGTGGTCTTGCCGACGCCGTCATAGACGACGTCGCAGAGTTCATTGCGGCTGATCTGTTTCACGCGCGCAACGAAATCCTCTTCGTTATAAAGGATGACGTGATCGCAGCCGTTGGCGAGCGCGAGCTCCGCCTTCGCTTTCGAGCCCACGGTACCGATCACATGCGCGCCGAGCGACCTCGCCCATTGGCACGCCAGCAGTCCGATGCCGCCGGCCGCAGCGTGAATCAGCACCCGGTGATGCGGCTCGACCTTGAAGGTCTTGTGCAGGAGATACCAGACCGTCAGCCCTTTTAGCATCAGCACCGCGCCTTGCTCATAAGTGATATGATCCGGCAGCTTGACTAGCTTCTCACAGGGAATGTTGCGCTCCGAGGCGTAAGCGCCGAGATTATGATAGTAGGCAACGCGATCGCCGCGATGAAAATTGGTCACGCCCGGGCCGACGGCCGTAACCTCGCCCGCAGCTTCATTGCCGGCGATGAACGGCATTCCCGGCGCCTTGTAGAGGCCGGTGCGATAATAGACGTCGATAAAGTTGAGGCCGACGGCATGCTGGCGGATGCGGACTTCGCCGGGTCCGGGCGGCGGCACGTCGATCGCCTCGTAGACCAGCGCTTCCGGGCCTCCAACCTTGTGCACACGGACGGCTTTTGTCATTTCGTCTCCTCCCGCAACTTGACCTTAAATCCAGGTTCCAGTAAATCGAAGGCCATCGAGGCGACGTTGTCAACTCGATCGCGCCAAAGAATCAATTCCGGGGCTTATTTGCCGGCCTTGTTGCGATTGCTCTTTTTACGATTGCTCTTGGCCAGCACATTAAATAGCTCGACCAGTGCGGAGAACGCTATGGCAAAATAGATATAGCCGCGCGGGATATGAAACTTGAATCCATCGGCGACCAGCGCCACTCCGATCAGCACCAGGAACGCCAGCGCCAGCATCTTGGTAGTGGGATGCTCGGCCACGAACGCTGCGACCGGGCCCGACGATACGTACATGACGAAGCAGGCGATCACGACGGCGGCGATCATGATCTGCAGGTCCTGCGCCATGCCGATCGCAGTGATGATGGAATCCAGCGAAAAAACGAGATCGATGATGATAATCTGCACGATCACCCAGGCGAACGCGCCGGCGTTCGATGTTGTCTCGGTTGTACCCTCGTCTCCCGCCTCGACCTCGCTGTGAATTTCGTGCGTCGCCTTGGCGATCAAAAACAGGCCGCCGCCGATCAGAATGATGTCGCGCCAGGAAAAGCCGATATTCGCTACCGTCAATACGTCCTGGGTCAACCCGATCAGCCATACCAGCAAGCTTAGCAGCAGGATGCGGAACACCAGCGCCAACGCCAGCCCGATTTTTCGCGCGCGCCTGGCCTGAGCCTGCGGTATTCGCGAGACCATGACGGAGAGGAAAATCACATTGTCGATGCCGAGCACGATCTCGAGCGCGGTCAACGTCAGCAGCGCCGCCCAGGTTTCCGGACTGGTCCACAATCCGATCATGCCTTTAGCGACCTCAGCAGTCGGATTACCGCGTCGCTTCCGACGATATAGACGGCGATCGCACAGAGCGCGATGGTGACGATGGGGCCTGCATTGAAATCGTTGGCGAGCGCGTAAATCACGAGCATCGCCCAAACAACCACCAAAGGCAGGGTCAATCCACGTAGCCGCACCACGCGTATGGGATGTAGCACGTGAACCGGCACAAAGGTCAAGACGATCAGGATAGCAACGATCAGGCTGGACGTGCCGGGCGAAGGGCGCAGCAGGAATAGATAGAATGCGGCGGCATTCCACAGCGCCGGGAATCCGCGAAAATGATTGTCTTCAGATTTCATGCGGCGATCGGCGAAATAAAGCGCGCTCGATACCACGATGCCGATTCCGAGCAACGGCGCCGCCAACGGCAGCAACAGGCCGCTTGCGGTGATCGCGTAGGCCGGCACAAAGACGTAAGTGACAAAATCGACCACCAGGTCGAGCACCTCACCCGACCAGTTCGGCTGCACGCGGATGACGTCGAGCCGGCGTGCGATCGGGCCATCGAGAGCATCGATCACCAACGCGATACCTAGCCAGGCGAACATGGCGGCCCAATGCTCGCGCACGGCCTCAAGTTGCGCGAGCAGCGCTATGCCCGCGCCCAATGCCGTGAGGATATGCACGGAGAAAGCGGCGGCCCGCGCTTTCGGTGACGCCAGAGCCGGATCCTGCTGATTGTCGTGGTCCATTTGAGCCGAAGTGCTATCAGGAATCACACATCTTTGCATATCGCCTGTTGCGGCGTTCGGCCGCGCAAATCGCTGATGAGGTAAACGGCAACCCCGGCCTTGAAAATGTCGGCGGGAACGTCAATTGTCACGGTATGACCAATACGCCTACATCCTTCGATGTGGTTGTCATCGGCGGTGGCCCGACCGGTGTTGCGGCGGCAATCGCGTTGGCACGGACCGGTGCGAATACCGCGCTGATTGCCCGTTGCCTGCCTTATGCCGACAACCGCACCACCGCCCTGCTCGGTGCGACCATCGATTTCCTGGAACAGCTCGAGGTTTGGCCGAATTGTCGCAACGAGGCCGCGCCATTGCAGACGATGCGGCTTGTCGACGACACCGGGCGGCTGATCCGCGCGCCCGAAGTGACGTTTTCGTCGACGGAAATTGGCTTCGATCAGTTCGGCTATAATATCCAGAATGAGGTGTTGATGGTCGCGTTGGAACAGCGCGCGGCCAAGCTCCCGAATCTGACGCGGTTTGACGATGAGGTTACCGCGATTGAACCGGAAGAATCGATGACCGCGATTCGTACTGCCGGCGGGGCGTCACTATCGGCGCAGCTTGTGGTCGGCGCCGATGGTCGGCAGTCACCATCGCGCAAAGCCGCCGGCATCACCGTCAGCCGCCGCGATCTCGGTCAAGCTGCACTAACCTTCAACGTCAGCCATTCACGGGCGCATCGAAATATCTCGACCGAGTTTCACACGCCTTCGGGGCCCTGCGTTTTCGTCCCGCTGCCTGGCGAACGCTGCAGTGTGGTGTGGGTTTCGACGCCTGATCAAGCCAGACGGCTACTGGCGATGAGTGACGACGAATTGTCCGAGGCGGCGGAAGCCCAATCGCATTCCATTCTCGGTCGCGTCCGCATCGAGCCGGGGCGGCATCTATTTCCACTTGCGATCGAAACGTCCGCGCCATTTGCCCGGCGTCGTATTGCGCTGGTCGGCGAAGCCGCACATGTGCTGCCGCCGATCGGCGCACAGGGCCTTAACATGGGTCTGCGCGATGCCGCCGACATTGCCGATATCGCAAACGATGCGCGGGCCAATGGCGAGGATCCGGGCGCTCCGCATGTCCTTCGGCGTTATCATCAGGCGCGCCGCGCAGATGTCGCGAGCCGGAACTTCGCGATTGACCTCGCCAACCGCTCGCTGCTCACCGACTTCCTGCCCGTGCAGTCGGCGCGTGCGGCAAGTCTGCATCTGATCAGCGCCGTTGGACCGCTGCGCCGGCTCGCGATGCGCGAGGGGCTGGGGCCATCGTGGCGCTCGCGAGCTCGCTGATCCCAAGTGAAAGCCACCAGCCAGCCGGTCTCAACCAAATCGCGCTGACGGCGCGGTAGCGTCCAATCGCGAGTACACTGATCGTGGGGAAACGCGCGCAGCGCATTACCCCGCCGACGGGATTGACAGACCACAAAGGTTAATTCGTCAGTTTGGCACTAGCATCGGCCACAATCATGGTTTATTCGACGAGGGATGATAAAAACGCGTACCGCCAAATTTCAGATCGGGCAGATCGTTCGTCACCGGGTGTTTTCGTTCCGGGGCGTTATTTTCGATATAGACCCGGAATTCAACAATACTGAGGAATGGTGGCTGTCGATCCCCGAAGAGGTGCGACCCCACAAGGATCAGCCATTTTATCATCTGTTGGCCGAGAACTCGGAATCGGAATACGTCGCCTACGTCTCCGAACAAAATTTGCTGGCTGATGATTCAGGCGAACCAGTGCGGCATTCGCAGGTTGCGGAGATTTTCGTAAAGGACAAATCGGGCAGCTACCGGCCGCGGAACCCATCGCTGAACTGAAAAACCGTATTCCTTGCTTGCGAGCTTGCTTTCATCGAATGAAAAAGGCGCCCCGATCGGGCGCCTTTTCATTTCGGGATACCCGCTGAGCCCGCTACTTTGCGGCCGGATTGGGGTGCCGCGCCGTTCGGCTGGGCCGCCTGCTGTAGTTTCGCGCGGGCTTCCGCAGCGCGCTTCTGCAGCTCTTCCTGCAGCTTCTTCTGGTTTTCCTCGTATACCTTCGGATCGGTGGCCGGGCCATCGTAGGCCTTCGCAAAGCTGTTGCCGGTGTCCTTTTCCTGCAGCGGCAGCGGCAAGGTCAGCGCGGCGTTGTTGTTGTTGATCGCCTGGACCAGCAGATTCTGCCCTTTCTTCAAGTTGGCGAGCAGTTCCGGAGTGAGCTCATATTCGGCCATGCAGCCATTGGGCAGGCAAGTCCCAAAGGGGCTCTGCAACGGCTGATTGCTGTCGACGATGATGCGGGTGCCGTGGAACAGCTCCATGCCCAGCGGAACTGTGACCCGCAGGGTCTGCTTTGGCTCGCCTTCGGTCTCGATGATCACGGCCGAGACGACCGGTTGACCGGACTCGATGCGTCCTTCCTTGCCGACGAGGCACAGCTGCTTGGCATTGGCGTCCGGACTCTTCACGCAGAACTTGGTCCAGGGCGCATAGATCAGCTGGGGCAGCGCCTGTTCTTGGGGTTGGCCAGCTGGTGGGGCTCCTGCCGCAGGTGGGGCTCCTGCCGCAGGTGGGGCTGCCTGGGCGGGCGCGGGCGCGGCGGGCTTCGGCGCGGCCTTCGGCTTGGGCTTCGGCGCAGCGGCCGGAGCCGGTGCCTGAGCCTGAGCCTCCGCGACGAAAAACGAGACTGCCAATATCGTCGTTGCCAGCACCGCGAAAACCCGCCCACGCGGCCAGACCGACGCGGCCAAGATACGGAAATTCATTGTGGAAAACCCTTTCTGAACGCGAGCACCCGAAACCGCCGCGGGCACCGGAGACCCGACCGTTTCGGCGGCTGTCTCCTTGCCAATTGAGGCGGATACGTGACAGGCCCTGGCACCTTGGTCAATTGCACGCTTTCATACAGGGGCGTGCGAAAAGATCAATGCCAACAAGCGTCTTGCCGCGTGCGAACGCCCAGGACGAACCGCTGTGATACACCTTCGAAAGTGAGCGATATCGAATCAAAACGGTGCGGCGTGTTGCGGGTTTTAAGTCCCTCGCGCGTCCAGGCCATGGTCTGCGGCATCCTCACCCTCATGGCGGCGATCAGTGCGGGCGCGTCATCCGCGGAGCCGACCTATGCGCTCGCCATGCACGGCAAGCCGGCGCTGCCGGCCGATTTCAACCACATGCCTTATGCCAATCCCGACGCACCCAAGGGCGGCCGGCTGGTGCAAGGCGTGCTTGGAACCTTCGACAGCCTCAACCCGCTGATTGTCAGAGGCATTCCGGTCCAGCAGGTCCGGGGCCAAGGGTTTGAGCGCGGCTATGTCTATGAAAGTCTGATGGCGCGCGGCAATGACGAGCCCTTTACGCTGTACGGTCTGTTGGCCAAGGACTGTGGAAACCGACGATGTCAGGAGCTACGTCACCTTCCATCTCGACCCCCGGGCGCGCTTCTCGGACGGTCAGCCGGTCACGGCAGACGATGTGCTGTTTTCCTGGGCTTTGCTGCGCGAACATGGCCGCCCAAACCATCGCCAGTATTATTCCAAGGTCACAAAGGCCGACGCGCCAGACCCGCTCACGGTGCGATTTGATTTTGGCGGCGCTCCTGATCGCGAGCTGCCGCTGATCCTCGGCCTGATGCCGATCCTGCCCGAGCATGCCACCAATGTCGCAACTTTCGAGGAAACCTCACTGAAACCGCCGATCGGGAGCGGCCCCTATCGCATCACCGAAGTGAAACCCGGCGCCAGCGTCACTTTCACGCGCAACCCCGATTATTGGGGCCGCGATCTGCCGGTGAACCGCGGCATGTGGAACTTCGACGAGATCAGGCTGGATTTCTATCGCGAGGCGAATGGCGAATTTGAAGCCTTCAAACGCGGCTTGTACGATTTTCGCAACGAGACCGAACCGCTGCGCTGGCATGAGGG
This sequence comes from uncultured Alphaproteobacteria bacterium, assembly GCA_963806075.1. Taxonomy (GTDB): domain Bacteria; phylum Pseudomonadota; class Alphaproteobacteria; order Rhizobiales; family Xanthobacteraceae; genus Bradyrhizobium. The sequence continues at coordinate 59,405 of CAWDWT010000008.1, read as the reverse complement.
TTATGATTTTCCCGCCGCGCGCGACGGACGGGTGGTCCGTGACACCATCAAGACCGGAGTGCCGGAACCATCGGAATATCTGGTGTTCAACACCAGGCGCCCGGTCTTCTCCGATATCCGGGTGCGTCAGGCCCTGACGCTCTTGTTCGATTTCGAGTGGATCAACCGCAATTACTTTTTCGACCTCTATGCACGCTCGGCAGGCTTCTTCGCAGGCTCCGAATTGTCAGCCTATGACCGTCCGGCCGACGATATCGAGCGCGCGCTGCTCAAGCCGTTCGCATCGCATATCCCTTCGGATATTCTTGACGGCAGCTATCGCCTTCCCGTGACCGACGGCTCCGGCCGCGATCGTGCCGCGCTGCGCAGCGCCCTGAGCCTGCTGTCGCAGGCCGGCTACGACCTCGACGGCATGGTGTTGCGGCAACGCTCGACCAAAACACCCCTCGCCTTTGAAATTCTGGTCACTACTCGCGATCAGGAGCGTATCGCGTTGGCCTATCAGCGCGACCTCAGGCGCGCGGGCATCCAGGCTACGGTGCGTTCGGTCGACGCCGTCCAGTTCGATCAGCGCCGGCTCGGATTCGATTTCGACATGATCCAGAACCGCTGGGACCAGTCGTTATCGCCGGGCAACGAGCAATGGGTCTACTGGGGCAGCGCGGCGGCCGACAGCCAGGGCACGCGGAACTATATGGGGGCAAAAGATCCCGCGATCGATGCCATGATCGGGGCGCTGTTGGCGGCGCGCGAGCGTCCGGCGTTCGTTTCGGCGGTGCGCGCGCTCGACCGGGCCTTGATGTCGGGTTTCTACGCTATCCCCCTGTTTAACGTCAGAGAGCAATGGATCGCACGCTGGAATCGGATAGAACGGCCCACGACCACCGCGTTGACGGGTTACCTTCCGGAGACTTGGTGGCAACGACCGGCGGCGCCATCCAGATGATCCCTCGCAAATGACCTTCTGCCCGTGATCCAATCCAACGCATCGCCGACAGTCGAGGGATTGTTTCGCCGCATTCTGGCGCGCCAGCCCGACGCGCTCGCGCTGATCGACCCGGTCAATAAGCCACGCGTCACCGGGCAAGCGGCCAAGCGCCTTACTTTCGCGCAGGCCGACCGCGCGGTTTCGGCGCTGTCGGCCCATTTTATCGATTCCGGCCTGCCGCCCAATTCCGTGATCGCGATTCATTTGCCCAATACCGTCGAATTCATGTTGACCGTGTTGGCGGCCCATCGCGCCGGGCTGATTGTAGCCTTGCTGCCACAGCTCTGGCGTCAGGCTGAACTGACGGTCGCGCTCAATCGCACCGGTGCGCGCGCGGTCGTGACCATGAGCAGGATCGACGGTGTCAATCACGCGGATCTGGCCATGAACGCGGCGGCGGAAGCCTTTTCGATCCGTCATGTCTGTGGCTTCGGTGATGATCTACCCGAAGGCATGGCGTCGCTCGACCACGCGCTCGCTCATCCCTCCGACACTACGCGCGAGTTCATCCAGGATGGCCGCAAGGCCGCGGTGATCTCGTTCGACGTCACGGCGGACGGCTTTCGCGCGGTACCGCGCACGCATCTGAACCTGATCGCGGGGGGACTGGCGATCTTCCTCGAAAGCAAGGTGACGCAAGGCCCCAGGATGATGTCGGCCTTTGCGCCGTCATCATTCGCTGGTCTGACCTCCTCGTTGCTGGTGTGGCTGCTGGCAGGCGGCACATTGACGCTGCACCAACCTTTCGACGACGACGTTTTCGAGCAGCAGATCAACAATGACAATTGCGATACGCTGGTGGTACCCGCGCAACTGGCGTTGCGGCTGGCCGAAAACGATTTGCCGGGGCGGCTGCCGCGCGTGCGCCATGTGATCGGCCTGTGGCGTGCGCCCGAGCAGATTGCGAGCTCTCCGATCTGGACCGCTGCGAATGCGACGCTCACGGATGTCTATCTGTTCGGCGAAGCGGGGCTGTTCGGTGCGCGTCGCGGCGCCGATGGCGCGCCTGCGGCAATCTTGCCGGGACCTCATGGTGCGCCGCGCGACGTTGCTGGTTCGTCGGTTGCCGGCGAAACCCTGATCACGCCCAAGGGCACCTTGGGTCTGCGCGGACCGATGGTGACGATCGCGGCATACGCACCGCCCGCTCCGGCAAGCGACTCGCTCATGTCGGCGCCATCGACGCCGCCGCGCGACTATGTCGATACTGAATATGCGGCCCGGCTCGATCGCGCGACCGGCACGCTCTTCATCACCGCGCCGCCCTCAGGTACCATGGCGGTCGGCGGTTACCGCTTCCTGGCGCAGGATCTGCAGGAATGGGCCAAGCGGCTCGGCCAGGGAGCCCTGCTCACGGCGCTGCCTGATCGCCTCAGCGGCTACCGTCTCGCCGGGCGCGCCCAGGACAACGCCCGCGCTCGCGAAGCTCTGGCCGAGCTCGGGCTCAACCCACTGATGGTGGAAGCATTTCGTGATCGGCCGAGCGCGCCTGACTAAAGCTGCGGCTTCGTTGACGCGGCATTAAGGGCGGCCGACTAGGATCACTGACCTTCATCGATTGTGCCGTGGTCCGAACTTCAAATGTCCCAGCAAGGGCCTGTCATCGTCGTGTCGACCGCCGGGCGGCCATCCTTCGCAACGGCGCTGGATCAAGCAAAAATATTCCCTGTTATCGATGCCAGTTGGAGCGATGCACCGCGGGCGGTCGAAACGCTGCAGCCCGCCGCGGTTCTGGTCGCAATGCAGGACACGACCGAGCAGGGCCTGGACACACTGGCGAGGCGGATCGCAGCCCAGCAGCCTTATCTGCCGCTGATCGCCGTCGATCCCCACATCATACTGCCGGAAAACGCCCTTCCGTTTTCGCATGCCGGCGGCAATTCCGATCGGCTGCTCGCACGCCTGCGCGCAGCGCTCCGCGTCCGGACCCTGCACGCAACCGTAATGCGCCGGCAAACCGAGGCTAGCGGCACGCCAATCGCACCGTCAGAACTCGATCCAGCGCGCGATTCGACAGTCCTGCTGATCGGCCGCGGCGCGTCCTATCCCGCATTGTCCGTATCGCTCGGTGAACGGATCGGCGTGGTCGGCGCGCTCAGCATCGAAGCCGCCGCGCGGCACCTCAACGTTCGCGATATCGACGGCATTGTGCTTGGCGAAGGTTTTAGCGCGCGCGTGGTCGACGCATTCCTCACCGTGCTGGCCGAGGATGCGCGTTTCCGCAACCTGCCGGTCGTGTTGACCGCGCACGAACGGCCGTCATCCTACGACCTACCAAACCTCGAGATCATTTCGGGTGCGCCGGCCTACATTGCCAACAATATCCTGCCGTTGGTTCGCCAGCATGCGCTAGAGACTCATTTGAGCCGCGCGCTGCGCGCGATCGACGCCGGCGGCCTGCTCGATGCCAGAACCGGCCTGCTCACGCCAACTGCTTTCAGCCGCGATCTTGCCACGGCCGTCTATCAAACGACGCAGCGCGGCGGCGGGCTGTCGGTGGCACGCTTCGCCTTCGATTCCGGACACCCCCGCGCGCAACTCGACGGCGCACGCATCATCAGTCGCCTGATGCGGCAGATGGATTTTGGCGTAGCGCATGACGACGGATCGGTTGTAGTGGCGTTCGCCGAGGCGGACTTGCGGACCGCGCATAGCATTGCGCGGCGACTATCCAGCGTGATGCGCCACACCAGCCACGGCAAACGCGACATCCGCGCCGAGCCCGCCGTGACGGTTGCGACCATGTTGCCGGAAGATTCCGCAAAGTCGTTGCTTGCCCGCCTTAACGACGAAGGCCGGCGCGCGGCGTCCTGACGTCATCGCGCAAAGTCACGCCGCCTTCTTGTCCTCGGCGAGATTGGCAAGCTGGCGCAGGATCTCCGTGGTGCCTGTCAGGCGCTCCTCCGGCGTTTCCCATTCCTGGAAGAACACCACCTTCATGTCCGGGCGCACCCGCGCCGCCTGGCCGTGCTGGCGGATGAAATAGACCAGCCGATCCGGCTGCGCGAACTTGTTGTCGCGGAACGTGATGACCGCGCCCTTCGGCCCGGCATCGACCTTCTCGACATTGGCCCGGCGGCAATAGGCTTTGATGGCGGCAACCTTGAACAGATAACGGACCTCGTCCGGCAATACGCCGAAGCGATCGCGCAGTTCGGCAGCGAAATTGTCGATCTCATCCTCGGTGTCGAGATCGGCAAGCCTGCGATACAGCGACAGTCGCACCGCGAGATCGTTCACATAATCTTCCGGGATCAGCACAGGCATGCCGATGGTGATCGTCGGCGACCAGCGATCGGCAGCGGGCTCGACCACGCCGGCCTTGAGATTGAGGATCGCTTCCTCCAGCATCGATTGATACAACTCGAAGCCGACTTCCTTGATATGACCGGATTGTTCCTCACCGAGCAGATTGCCTGCGCCGCGGATATCGAGGTCATGCGAGGCGAGCTGGAATCCGGCGCCGAGCGTCTCCAGCGATTGCAGCACTTTCAGCCGCCGCTCGGCTTGCGCGGTAATCTTCGCCTGCGCCGGCAAGGTGAACAGCGCATATGCGCGTAGTTTCGCGCGGCCGACCCGTCCGCGCAGCTGGTAGAGTTGCGCCAGGCCGAACATGTCGGCGCGGTGCACGATCAGTGTGTTGGCGGTTGGAATGTCGAGGCCGGATTCGATGATCGTGGTCGACAAGAGGATGTCGTACTTGCCGTCGTAGAATGCCGACATGATGTCCTCGATCACGGTTGCCGGCATCTGGCCATGCGCGACCGCGACCTTCATCTCCGGCACGTTCTTATCGAGGAAATCCTTGACGCCCGCGAGATCCTCGATCCGCGGCGCCACGTAGAACGCCTGCCCGCCGCGATAGCGTTCGCGCAGCAGCGCCTCGCGGATCATCAGGGGATCGTGCGGCACCACGAAAGTGCGCACCGCCAGCCGGTCGACCGGAGGAGAAGCGATGATCGAGAGGTCGCGCACGCCGGTCAAGGCAAGTTGCAGGGTGCGCGGGATCGGCGTCGCGCTCAGGGTCAGCACATGCACCTCGGCGCGTAGCTGTTTCAGCCGCTCCTTGTGGCTAACGCCGAAATGCTGTTCCTCGTCGACGATCAGCAGGCCGAGATCCCTGAATTTGATCGATTTGCCGAGCAGCGCGTGGGTGCCGACCACGATGTCGATACCGCCTTCGGTGAGCCCCTTCTTGACCTGCGTCATCTCCTTCGGCGCGATCAGCCGCGAGGCCTGCGCGACATTGACCGGAAAACCCCGGAAGCGCTCCGCAAATGTTCGGCTATGCTGACGCGCCAGCAGCGTCGTCGGCACCACCACCGCGACCTGCTTGCCGTCGAGCGCGACCGCGAATGCCGCGCGCAACGCCACCTCGGTCTTGCCAAAACCGACGTCGCCGCAGATCAGCCGGTCCATCGGCCGGCCGCTTTCGAGGTCTTTCAGCGAGGCGTTGATCGCGCCGAGCTGGTCTTCGGTCTCCTCATAGGGGAAACGCGCGCAGAATTCGTCGTAGACGTGCGGCTGCACCGGCGTCTTCGGCGCTTCGTGCAGGAAGCGCTCGGCGGCGATCTTGATCAGTTCGCCCGCGATCTCGCGGATGCGGTTCTTCAGTTTGGCCTTACGCGCCTGCCAGCCGCTGCCGCCGAGCCGGTCCAGCTCGACATTGGCGTGATCGGAGCCGTAGCGCGACAGCAGTTCGATATTCTCGACCGGCAGGAACAGCTTCGTCTCGGCGGCATAATGCAGCTCGAGACAATCATGCGGGGCCCCGGCGACATCGAGCGTCTGAAGTCCGACGAACCGGCCGATGCCATGTTCAACATGGACCACGAGATCGCCAGCGGCAAGACTTCGTGATCTCCGAGATGAAATTGTCGAGCTTCCGGGAGGCCTTGCGTGGTCGCACCAGCCGGTCGCCGAGGATATCCTGCTCGCTGACGACGGCGACGTCGTTGGTCTCGAAGCCCGACTCCATGCCGAGTACCGCCAGCATCGTCTCGTTGCGCGGCGTCGCCTGCACCGTGCGCCAGGCGTTGACGCTGGTGAGGTTGGAGAGCTTGTGATCCCGCAACATGCTGCCCATGCGGTCACGCGATCCCTCGCTCCACAGCGCGATCACTACTTTCTTGCGCTTCGCCTGCAGCGCCTGCACATGCGCCACCACGGCCTCGAATACGTTGATGGTCGCGTCCGCTCGCTCCGCCGTGAAATTCCGACCCTGCCGAGCGCCGGCATCGATGACGCCGACAGTACCTTCGGGCACCGCGAACGGCGTCAGCCGGGCCAGCGAGGTTTCGTCCAGCCGCTTGGTCCACTCTTCCTCGGTCAAATAGAGTCGATTGGGCGGTAGCGGCTTGTAGACCGCGCCGCCGCCGGGATGCTCCAGCGCCTCGCGCCGGGCTTCGTAGTAATCGGCGATCTGCTTGAAGCGCTCGCGCGCGGCTTCCTCGCTCTGCGGCTCGATCGCAACCGGCGCATCGCCGAGATAATCGAACAGTGTATCCATCCGCTCCTGGAACAGCGGCAGCCAATGCTCCATGCCGGGATGGCGGCGGCCTTCGCTGACGGCCTCATAGAGCGGATCGCCACGCTCGGGCGCGCCAAAGGCCGCGACGTAGCCCATACGGAAGCGGCGGATCGTTTCGGTGACCAGTTGGAATTCCGAGATCGGCACGAGATCGAGCGAACGCACGTCCAGCAGCGTGCGCTGGGTCTCGGCGTCGAAGCTGCGGATCGATTCCAGGCTGTCGCCGAAAAAGTCGAAACGCACCGGCTGGTCGAGCCCGGCCGGAAACAAATCGAGGATCCCGCCGCGCACCGCATATTCGCCGGGCTCGCGCACCGTCGAGGAGCGGTTGTAGCCATTGTGCTCCAGCCAGGCGATGATGGAATCCATCGGCACGACATGGCCGGGCGCGACCGACAGCGCCTGCGCCGCGATGATCTCCCGCACCGGCACCCGCTGCACGATGGCGTTGACTGTGGTCAGCACGATCAGCGGCTTGTCGCTGCCGGTCAGCCGCGCAAGCCGCGCCAGCGTGGTCAGGCGTTGCGCAAGGATGCCGCCATGCGGGGATACCCGGTCATAGGGCTGGCAGTCCCAGGCCGGAAACTGCATCACCGGCAAGTCAGGCGCGAAAAATTCCAGCGCGCGGACCAATTGCTGCATCCGCCCGCCGTCGCGGCATACCACGGCAAGGCTGATTGCCGGCGGCTTCGGCCGCCCGGCGATCGCGCGCGCGAGGTCCGAGACGACAAGTCCCTCGGCGCCTTCCGCGACATTGGCAAAGGTCAGCGCGCGGCCGGGCGACAGCAAATGCGCCGGCGATTGAACAGGAGCCTTCATGAGTCGTGATCCACCGCACGAAACGATCTTATGCGTTCGAACAATGCGCCTGCGCATTCCGGCGTGTGCGCCGCGCTGCCGGTCAAGGCCGCGTAGAGATCGGGATCAGGTACTTCCATCAACAGCTCAAGTTCCCCCAGTTCAGCATCGGTAAGGCCGGTGATTTCGGCGTCCGCGAACCGGCCGAGCAGCAGGTCCATCTCGCGGGTTCCGCGATGCCAGCAGCGAAACAGCAGCCGCTTGCGGCGGTCATCGAGGCCGCCGCTCGATCGTGTCGATCCCGTCATCTGATTCCAGTTCAACGCCAAAAGCCCGGACGTGGTGCCGGGTCGGGTTGGTTGATATAGCGATGCTAGCTGCGGATGTCAGCCCTCACCAGCGCAAAGGTGCCCGGTGAATTATCAACCGGCACCTCGTTGCCGGACTTGACCCGGCAATGTCGGTCTTTTGAAGTAAGCGGATGCGCCCTCCTCTGCTCAATCCGCTGTTTGCTCCGGTCACGAGCCTTGCCGGCGTCGGGCCGAAGCAGGACAAGTTGTTCCGCTATCTGCTCGACCGCAGCGAGACGCCGCGTCTGGTCGACCTCTTGCTGCATTTGCCAGCCAGCGTGATCGACCGCCGCTACCCAACCGAAAATTCGCGATGCCGTGTCAGGCACCATGGTGACGCTCGAGGTCACCGTCGATCGCCATCGGCCACCTCCCCCGCGTAACTCCCGCGCGCCCTATCTGGTTTATGCCAGCGACGACACCGGCGACGTGGTGCTGACGTTTTTCCGCGCAAAGCCCGGCTATGTCGAAAAGCTGCTGCCGGTCGGCGAGAAGCGCTACGTCTCCGGCACGCTACAGATGTATGACGGCACCGCTCAGATCGTACATCCCGACCGAGTGGTGGACGAAGCGGCCTTCGCAAAACTGTCTGGCATCGATCCGGTCTATCCGCTGACCGAGGGATTGGCGCTGGGATCGCTGCGGCGTGCGATCGCGCAGGCGCTGCAAAGGCTGCCGCGACTGCCGGAATGGATCAGCCCCGAGGTGATCCGCCGCTGCGAATTCCCTGACATCGCCGAGGCCCTCAACCGCGTTCACGTACCGGTCGAGTTGACGGATATCTTGCCCGAGGGACCGTTCTGGTCACGGCTTGCTTTCGACGAACTGCTGGCCGGTCAACTGGCGCTGGCACTGGTGCGCGCGCAATTGCGCCGGCCCGCTGGTGACCGCCATGCCGGCGATGGCCATTTGCGCAAGAAAATCATCGACGCGCTGCCCTATTCTCTGACCACGTCGCAGCAGCAAGCCGTCGCGGCAATCGCGGAAGACTTGCGCCAGCCGGTCCGCATGCTGCGGTTGTTGCAAGGCGATGTCGGCTCCGGCAAGACCGTGGTCGGCGTTGCTTGCGGCCGCCGCCGTCGCCGAGGCCGGCAAGCAGGCGGCGCTGATGGCGCCGACGGAAATTCTGGCGCGGCAGCATATCAACACGATCGCGCCGCTGGCCGCCCGCGCCGGCATGCAGGTCGCAATCCTGACCGGACGCGAAAAAGGCAGGGAACGGCGAGAACTGTTGGCCCAGCTTGCGGCCGGCGGGATCGATTTCCTGGTCGGCACCCATGCGCTGATCCAGGATGACGTGATCTTCAAGGCACTCGCGCTCGCGGTGGTCGACGAGCAGCACCGCTTCGGCGTTCGTGAGCGGCTGACGCTGACCAACAAGGGCGGCGCTGTCGACGTGCTGGTGCTGAGCGCGACGCCAATCCCCCGCACGCTGGTGCTGACCTATTTTGGCGACATGGACATCTCCGAATTGCGCGAGAAGCCCGCAGGGAGACAGCCGATCGATACCCGCGCGCTGCCGGCGAGCCGCCTTGATGAGGTGGTCGACGCCGTCGGCCGGGCACTCAAGGCGGACAAGCTGGTCTACTGGATCTGTCCGCTGGTGGAAGAATCCGAAGCCGAAGGGACCGGTCATCTGACCAACGCCACGCAACGCTTCGAAAGCCTGCAAAAACGCTTTGGCGACAAAGTCGGCCTCGTGCATGGCCAGATGAGGGGCGCGGAAAAGGATCGTGTCATGGCGCAATTTGCCGCGCACGAGATCGGACTGCTGGTGGCGACAACCGTTGTCGAGGTCGGCGTCGACGTGCCGGCTGCGACCATCATGGTGATCGAAAATGCCGAACGCTTCGGGCTGGCGCAATTGCATCAGTTGCGCGGGCGTATCGGGCGCGGCGCCGAGGCCTCGACCTGTCTGTTACTTTACAAGGAACCGTTGAACGAAATGTCTACGGCGCGGCTGAAGGTGATCCGGGAGACCAGCGACGGCTTCCGGATTGCCGAGGAGGATCTAAGGCTGCGCGGCGAAGGCGATGTGCTCGGCATCCGGCAGAGCGGCCTGCCCGGCTATCGCATCGCTCGGCCCGAAGTCCACGGCCCGCTGATCACGCAGGCGCGCGACGAGGCGTTGCGAATCATGAAGGACAACCCGAAGCTCAAGGGCGAACGTGGCGAGGCGCTACGCTGCCTGCTCTATCTGTTCGAACGCGACGAGGCCGTGCCGCTGATCGGCGCGGGATAATGTAAATTGTTTTGCCGGTAGCTGCGTTCTTCCGACCCGAACGTGGCGGCTGTTGACGGTTTTTCGGCTAATCCACCTCGGCCTGCGCCGGTTCCAGGGTCGAGCCATTGGCAATCCGTGCGGCGTTTGCCACGCCGGCTAGCGCTGCGATCTTCTTCTGCTGATCAGAGCCGGGCTGCACCACGCCCGCCGACATGATCAGGGTCGCGGCGTCCTCGGCGCTCATGTCGATCTCGATGATCTTGTTCTTCGGCACATAGAAGAAGAATCCGGTGGTCGGGTTCGGAGCGCACGGCAGAAAAACCGAGATGTGTTCTTCTTGGTCCGGTAGTCTATTGGCGATTTCCACGCTCGGCGATTGCGAGATCAGGACAATCGACCACATGCCCGGCGAGGGAAATTCGACCAGGCCAACCCGCCGAAAGCTCGATCCGGAACCCGAAAACAATGCCTCGAACACCTGCTTGAGACCGCGATAGATCGCCCGTACCACCGGCATGCGGCCGAGCAGCCGTTCGCCGAGATCGACAAGCGTGCGCCCGATCAGATTGTGGGCAAGGAAGCCAAGCAGCGTCAGGGCGACCGCCGCGACCACGAGTCCCGAACCTGGCAAGCCGAACGGCAGATAGGTTTCCGGCCGATAATCGACCGGTACAAACGGTCGCACCAGCCCGTCGACCCAGGTCACGAACCACCAGGTCAGGTAAAGGGTGATGGCGACCGGGCCGGCCACGACCAGGCCGGTCAGAAAATAGTTCCTCAGCCGCGCCGTAAAGCCCCGAGGGGCAGCCGGCGGAGGTTCCGACGGGGGCACGGTCGGGGGCAGATCGTCGCGGTTCATCGATTCTCCAGGTTCAATCGGGGCTGACCGATGTCTGTTGTCAGCTAAGGCATCCTAGCAGACTTTTGAAGACCCGACCCGTCGGCACAGGCTTATTCGACGGTTACCGATTTAGCCAGGTTTCGCGGCTGGTCGACATCGGTGCCCATGACCACGGCGGTGTGATAGGCCAGCAACTGCACCGGGATAGCATAGACGATCGATGTAAAGGTTGCGTCCATATCCGGCAGCACGATCGTGACCAGCGAGTCGACGGTGGCTTCCGCCGCGCCCTTGGCGTCCGTCATCAGAATAATGTTGCCGCCACGCGCCGCGACCTCCTGCATGTTGGAAACGGTCTTGTCGAACACCCGGTCGAACGGCGCGATCACCACGACAGGCATGTTCTCGTCAATCAGTGCGATCGGCCCGTGCTTCAATTCGCCGGCGGCATAGCCCTCGGCGTGGATGTAGGAGATTTCCTTCAGCTTCAGCGCCCCTTCCAGCGCCAGCGGATAGCTGGTGCCACGGCCGAGATAGAGCACGTCGCGGGATTTGGCGATGTCGCGCGCCAGTTTCTCGATCTGGAACTCGGTCGAAAGCGCCGCGGCCATCAGGCGCGGAATCTCGACCAGACCATGCACCAATCGGGTCTCATCGAGATCTGACAATTCGCCCCGTGCCTTGCCGGCCGCGATCGCAAGCGCTGCCAGCACCATGAGCTGGCAGGTGAACGCCTTGGTGGAGGCAACGCCGATTTCCGGACCGGCGAGCGTCGGCAAGCACCGTTTCACTTTCGCGCGCGATCGTCGATGTCGGCACATTGACCACAGCCAGCGTGTGCACGCCTTGCGATTTTGCGTAGCGCAACGCAGCCAGCGTATCGGCCGTCTCACCGGATTGCGAAATGAAGATCGCGAGCTCGCCCTTGCGCAGCGGCGCCTCGCGATAACGGAATTCAGAGGCGACATCGACTTCGACCGGCACGCGGCCGAGCCGCTCGAACCAGTATTTGGCGATGAAGCCCGCATAGCTCGCGGTGCCGCAGGCCACGATCGAGATGCGCTGGATATCCCTGAAGTCGAACGGCAGCTTTAGAGGCAGCATCACCCGCTCGGTCGCCATGTCGATGTAACGCGCCAGCGTATGGCCCGTCACTTCGGGCTGTTCGTGGATTTCCTTGGCCATGAAGTGGCGATAGTTCGCCTTGTCGACCAGTGCGGCGGTGACGCTCTGCTTGTGCCTCTCGCGCTGAACAATGGCGTCGTTCTTGTCATAAATGGTCGCGGAGTTGTGCGTCAGCACCACCCAGTCGCCGTCCTCGAGATAGCTGATGGTGTCGGTGAACGGACCGAGGGCGATCGAGTTGGAGCCAAGATACATCTCGCCTTCGCCATAGCCGATCGCCAACGGCGGTCCGTTGCGGGCGCCGATCAGGAGATCGTGCTGGCCGGCAAAGATGAAACCCAGCGCGAACGCGCCGCGAAGCTGCGACAAGGTCGCCTTGACCGCCTCGACCGGACCGATGCCCTTGGAGAGGAAGCTGTCGACCAGATGAAGTACGATCTCGGTATCGGTTTCCGTCCTGAAAACCGCGCCCTTTGCTTCGAGCGCCTCGCGCAACTCACGAAAATTCTCGATAATGCCGTTGTGAACCACGGCGACGCGGTCGGTGGCATGCGGATGCGCGTTGTTTTCGGTAGGCTTGCCATGGGTGGCCCAGCGGGTGTGGCCGATGCCGCTGTGGCCCATCAGCGGCGACTTCGCGAGTTTGGCCTCTAGATTTCTGAGCTTCCCTTCGGCGCGCCGACGGTCAAGCCGATCGCCTTCCAGCGTAGCGACGCCAGCGGAATCGTAACCGCGATATTCAAGACGCTTGAGCGAATCCACCAGCTGTTCCGCAACCGGCGCGCGTCCCAGAATTCCGACAATCCCGCACATGCGGATCAATATCCCCAAATCGAACGAAAATGGCCGAAACGGCACGGATGTCTCTTAACGAGAACATCCAACGCCCAGATACTCAATAATTATTGCGGATTGAGACAGCGTTAAGCGGCAGCAGCCTTAACAACCCCGTCAGCCGCTCGTCGGCTTTTTGTCGCGCGTCTTGATTTCGCGGTATCGGGCTGCCCCGCCTTCCCGAATGGTCTGCGCGGTGCGCTCGATCGCCATCGCATCATCGGGCACATCGCGGGTGATCACCGAGCCTGAACCGATATAGGCGCGGTTGCCGATCTTCACCGGTGCTACCAGCGAGGAGTTCGTCCCGACGAATGCGCCCTCGCCGATCTCCGTCCTGTGCTTGCCAAAGCCGTCATAGTTGCAGGTGATGGTGCCGGCGCCGACGTTGCTGTTGGCGCCGATATGAGCGTCGCCGATGTAGCTCAAATGGTTGACCTTGACACCGGCATCGAGCACGGCAGCCTTGGTCTCGACGAAATTGCCGATCCGCACGCCCTCACCGAGCGAAGTGCCCGGCCGCAGCCGCGCATAGGGACCGATCGAAGCCTGCTTGCCGATCGAGGCCTGCACGATATGGGAGAACGAGTGGATTACGGCGCCGTCGGCGATCGATACGCCCGGACCGATCACCACGAACGGCTCGATGGTCACGTCCTTGCCGAACGTAGTGTCTGCGGCGAGATAGACCGTTTCTGGCGCGATCAGGGTGACGCCGGCGTCGAGCGCCGCCTTGCGTAGCCGCGCCTGCATCACCTGTTCGGCCTCGGCAAGCTGGGCCTTGGTGTTGATGCCGCGCACTTCATCCTCGCTGGTTTCGATCACAACGGCCTCCAGTCTCAAATCTCTGACAATCCCGACCGCGTCGGTCAGATAATACTCGCGCTTGCTGTTGGCATTGCCGATCTTTTCGATAATTTCGAGCGCGCGAGCGCCATCGAAGGCCATCACCCCGGCATTGCACAGATCGATCGCGCGCTCGGCTCCGCTGGCTTCGGCATGCTCGCGGATCGCGACCAGGCGATCGCCCTCGACCAGCAGGCGGCCGTAGCCGGAGGGGTCGACGGCCCGGAAGCCGAGCACCGCGAGCGCCGCTCCATTTTTCAGTGGTGCCCGCAACCGCGCGAATGTTTGGCCGAAATCAGCGGCGTGTCGCCGAACGCGATCAGGAGATCATCGGCGCCGCGCGCGATGGCCTCACGCGCCGCCAGCACCGCATGGGCGGTTCCGAGACGTTCGTGCTGGACGAAGGTCTGCACATCCGGCCGCGCGCGTTTGGCTTCCTGCGCGACCGCCGCGTGATCCGGGCCGACGACCACGGCGAGCGCCGCTTCCGCTTCCTTTGGCGCTGCGGCCAGCACATGCGCCAGCAGTGATTCGCCGGCGACCGCATGCAGCACCTTGGGCACCGCCGACCGCATGCGCGTGCCTTCGCCGGCCGCGAGCACGACGGTCAGGCTGGATCGAGCGGCATCATTTTCCAAATCCCGGCGATCAAGGACGGCATTGCCGCCGCCTCATAAAGTGTTTTTCCGTGAAGAGGAAACCGAATAACCGCCCGGTTAACACCAGGATTCAGGCTCGGAGCCCATTTCCTGTTAATGTTTCCGCTGTGATTCGGCGGGGGGCCTGGGGGCCGACAAAGGGGTATGGCAAAGAAGAACGACCATCTGGCTGACTTCGAGACCGAAAACACCGGCGGCGTATTGGGCGGGTTTTCTGGCGGAAGAAGAACATCTGGACCGGCGCGCGATGTTACGGCTCGGCACTTGGGGCGCCGCATCGGTCGGCGCCATCGTCATCGCTGTGCTGACCAATCAATCGTCGCTGCGATTGCGCCGCGACGAGTTCGCCGCTGCCGATCTGTCGCGACAGGCGCAGCAAATCCAGTCGGTCGCCAGAGACAGCCAGAACGAAACCCGTCGGCTGGCGTCCGCGATCGACACGCTCAATGGCGATCGCGACCGATGTATTCACGCCTGACCGACGCTGGAACAAGGTCTTGATTCCGTGACCGGCACGATTGCCAAGCAAAAGACCGTGGCGATCACGCCACCCGCTACGCCTGTTCCCGCTTCCGCCATTGCCAGCACGTCCGCGACCCGCCGGCCGGCCGCGCACCCGGTCGTTGAGGGCGCCACGACAACACCAGCGCCTAACGCTCATTCCGCAGCCGACCCCGAGCCGATCATCGGACCGGTCGCGACGACAACAGCAGCCATGACCGGAAAGCAGGTGGCGGAAGACAAGCACCGCGAGCAGGCAACGCGAAGCTTGCAGTTGCTGCACCGGCGCCGGTAGCCGCGCCTGCCCCCGATGCCGTTCCTGCCCCGTCGAACCCGCCGGCGACAACCGCGAGCCTGCCGATGGGGACGGCGAAATCCATGATGGGACCGCCGGATCCCGGCGGCCTCCAAGCTGGTCGAGCCGGAACCTGCCAAGACGGCTGCCACAGCAGCGCCGGCGGCTTTGTCACCAACCGTACAGCCCGCACAGGCGACGCCCAAGCCTCCTGCGCCTGGAACCCGCCGCGGCCGCAGCACCTGCCCCTGACAAGCCCAATGTCGACAAGCCTGCTATTGAAAAGACCGTCACGAACGCACCGACCTGCGCCTCCGACCCAGGTTGCCGTCAATCGCACCGAATTCGGCGTCGATGTCGGCGGCGCCAATTCGGTCGGCGGCTTGCGCGCGCTGTGGCGCGGCCTGCTCAAATCGCGGTCGAATGCGCCGCTGGCGGCGCTGCAACCGATCATCGTGATCAAGGAAGGCAACCAACGGTCTCGGCATGCAGCTGCGATTGGTCGCGGGACCGCTGAACGATGCGGCGGCGGCAGCCAAGATCTGCGCCCACCTGGTTGAAAACGATCGGCCGTGCGCGACCACGGTGTATGACGGCCAGCGTCTCGCCATGAAGACCGATGAAGCATCCGGCTTCGACCGCAACCATGGCGGCGAGGGCTCCGGAAAAGGAAAAATCGTCTGAAGCATCCGAAACCGAAAAACCTGTCGCCGAGAAGCCAAAATCCACCTCGGGCAGGCATAGTTGGCGCCACCGCTACTATCCGAAACGCGCAGTGGTCGAGGAACCGCCCAAGAAGCCGGAACCGACGACGACCAGCACCCTCTCGTCGTTCTTCAGCCATCGCTCAGCTGGCGACATTTCGGGAAGTCTAATCTTGGCGGACCTGCGGAATGCCTCGAGCACGCGCGTTGTCCCATCGGGTATTTCCCCTCATATTCGCCCGATGAAAAAAGCTCCGTTCCGACTGACGCCGTATCAGGTCCAATGGCTGATGATCGTCGGCTTCATGACCGTCGGCTATGCGCTGTACCTGCGCTATCTCGCCATCGAATTCTCGCCGGTGGCGTTGGCCTGCGATGCCGGGCTGCAGACCCTGTTGTGCAAGACCCGCATTCTGGCAACGTCGTTGTTCAAGAACTCGGTGTTCGGCATCGTCGCGCTGATCATCGCAACGCTGCATTTGATGCGGCCGTCGATCGTGCTGCTCACCGGCGGATTGATCGCCGCCGGCTTCGGCATCGTGCTGTACAATATCGGACTGTCGGGCCTTGCGATCGGCGCTGCTTATTCTGGGATTTGCACGCCCCGCGCCTGCCACAGCGTAGTCGCCAGCAGCAGATACATCGCGCAGGTCCATAGCGACTGCCAGTTATCCGGACCTTCGTTGAAGCCGATATAGAGCATCGATGCCGCCAAGAATCCGGCGAACGCCGCTTCCGCAATCGGGCGGCGGCCCTGCTTCGGACGATTGAGCAGCGCCAGCGTCGAAAACGGCAGCACCGCCATGGTCAGCGCGGCAAACGGAAAATCCTTGTAGCGCGGGTCGAACACGAAGCCGAGCGCCGTTTCCGCCGCGATCAGGGTGGTCATCGCAAGCACCATGGCCAGCAGGATCGACAGCGCCGACCTGGCCCTGAGATCGCGTGGGCCGAGCAGTTCGAGGAATGTCGGCAGCGCGCGTCCCGCCATCAGCGCATTGGTGCACAGCACGGCGAAGCAATACCCATCGCCAGCAGCGTCCCCCAGCACAGCCAGCCCGCGAAACCGTAGCTTTCATAGTACATCTTGTCGGCGGCAAGACCGAGCAGAATGCCGGCGGAGGTCGCCGACAGCGCCACCGCGATCCAGGACGACAGCCGTGGCGTCCAGGGCCTGCGGCGCAAGGTCAGTCGAGGCAGTGCCGAACACCAGTAACGACAGCACCATGCCGCTGCCCATCTGCCATTTCCACAATGGAAAATTGCTGATGGCCTTGCCCGGCGGATATTTCAGCATTCGCTGCACCGAATCGATCAGGCCCCAATAGCCGCCGACGGTGCCCTCGAGCTGGCGTTTCCAGGGCTGGTCATAGGCTTCGATCAGATTGACGCGAAAATTTTCGCGCTTTGCCATGGCCAGGATTTCGGAAACCACCCGCGCCTGATTGGTGCGCGACGGCAACGCACCCGCGCGCATTCGCCCCTCGCTCGGCCAGCCGGTCTCGCCGATCAGAATTTCCTTGCCCGGAAACGCGACCGCGACCTGCCTGCGGATCGCATCGACATGGGAAGCGGCGTATCGGGCGCGGATCGGAAAATCCTCCCAGTAAGGCAGGATGTGGATGGTGACGAAATCGACCGCGTCGTAGATTTCACGGTTGCGCAGCCAGTATTCCCAGACATCGGCATAGGTGACGGGGACGGTGACCTGCGATCTTGACCGATCGGATGATGGCGGCAAGGTCGGCGGCAGTCATCTCGCCGCGCAGCAGCACTTCGTTGCCGACCACGACGGAGCTGATGACGTCGGGATATTGCTTGGTCAGCCCGATCACCGTCGAAATCTGCGCGAGGTTCTTGAAGCGGTCGCTGCCGAGCCAGATGCCCTGCATGACCTTCAGCCCCACCTTGGCGGCTAGCCCGGGCACCTGGTCGAGGCCGTTTTCGATCGAATAGGTGCGGACGCAGTCCGAGATCTTGGCGAGCTGCGCCAGATCCTGGGCGATCTGCTCCGGTGCGATCCGGGTGGTCGAGCACGAGAGGCGTCTGTGCCCCGCGGAATGGCGCATAGGACACGCAGAGCAGCTTGGCGTCGGGATCGATCGGTGCGCGCGACAGGTTGATCGGAGTGGCCATCCACCACCACGTCGCGCCGATCGCGCCAAGGGATACTACGAGAAGCGCCAGCGGCGTACGAAGAGAAATCGGTTCCATCCTCCGGGCGGGGCCCGTCGATTAGCCGGTCATCGCCGCTCTGCCAAGGTCTAGCGGGAGCACGGCACTCGAAATTCGGCCGCGGCTTTACCACAACGCGATAAAGTTGTGAGCTTGCTGGACAAAATCCGAAATGTCCGTCATGGAATTTGCAAGTATCTCCCGCCGCATTGGGGACCTATTTGGACGGCATCAAGCCAGCCGGAAATCAGCCAGGAAGCAGCCATGGCCGGTTCCGGGCAGACAGCAAGCAGAGCAACAAATCGGGGAATTTATGCGTCGTCGGGTGCTTCAGCTTCAAAATTCGATCTTGCGCCACCTCGCCGTCGCCGGGTTCGTTACCGGACTTGCTCTGTCGGCCGGCATGGCGCCGCTGCCCAGAGCGGTGACCCCCACGCTCAGGACCAGGCCAAACCCAATCGCGCAGGCCAGCGATGCGACCAAGGACAATCAGCGCAAGACCGATGAGTTCGTCGAGGCCGCCCAGGCCATCAGCGGGCCGGCCGGCAATCCCGAATGCGTCTGGCTCGGCCGCCGCGTCGTGCGGCTGATGTGGCTCGACGACCTCGACACCGCGTTCCGTCATCTCGACCTGTACGACCGTTTCGGCTGCCCCGGCGGCCACGTTCAGGCGACGTTCCGGTGCCTGACCCGGTTCGGCGCGCCAGATCGACCCCAAGGTAGCCGAAACCCTCAATAGCCGTGTCCATGCCTGCTGGATCAATCCGAACGCACAACCGCAGACCGCAGCTGCGGCGGCTCCCGCGCACCACGGCCGGCAGCACGGCGCCCGCCCCCGCAGCACCGCCGGCTCCCTCCGCGACCAAATGGCCGGTCACGTCGCGCGCGCCCTGCACTAGCGGGAGCCTTGCTGGCGGGCGTCGCGGCTAGTGGGGTGTCTCGGACGGCGGAAGTCGCAGACGGAAATTTTACCGGTTGGGAGTATGGCCCTCAAAACGCCATGGCATCATATGAGTTGTTAAATTGCGTGGCAGAGATATGTTTCATTTGCCGCTGACTTGGTCGGATCTCGGGGACGGGTCCGGGTCCCTCCCATTTGGCCCCCTTTGGTTTAGTCGCGATGCGCGCCGTCGTCGCCGTTTTGTTGTTCGTGGCCGCCGCTCACGCTGCGCTTTGGGGTGTGTTCCAGGAAAAGCAATCGGCGCCCGATTTCCGTGGCATTGCTGCCGAGCGTCTCCTACGCGCCGTTCGAACCGGGCCACACGGTCGCTGACGTCGCCGTCGATTCCGAAAAAGTTCGCACCGACCTGAAGAAGCTCTCGACGCTGACCCGCGCGGTGCGTCTGTATTCGTCGACCGAAGGCAACGAACTGGTGCCGCCGATCGCTGCGGAGTTCGGCCTGAAGGTCACGGTCGGCGCCTGGATCGACAAGGACGCCAACCGCAACAACCGCGAGATCGAATCCGTCGATCAACCTTGCGCGGCACAACAGCAACGTCATCGGGGTCGTGGTCGGCAACGAAACCATCTACCGCGGCGAGCAGGTTCCGATCGAAAACCTGAAGCCGGCGGCCGAAGCCAGCCCCGAGGACGCCGCGGCCATCCTGCGCGAGGAAAGCGAGCGGGTTCGCGATGCCGAAGCGCAGCCCGAGGACAAGCGGGCCGAAGCGCTGAAATGGGCGCTGGCGGAGAACAACGTTCATCGGCTGATCAAGCTGATCCAGCGGATCAAGAAGTCGGTCAGCGTTCCCGTCACCACGGGTGAAATCTGGAACATCTGGCGCGACCATCCGCAGCTCGCCAACTCCGTCGATTTCATCGCCGCCCACGTACTGCCCTACTGGGAAAATTTCACGGACAAGCAGGCCGTCGATCAGGCGGTCGCGATGTTCCAGCTGCTGCGCGACCAGTTCCCCGGCAAGCGCATCATGATCGCCGAATTCGGCTGGCCAAGCGCCGGCTACAATCTGCGCAACGCCAATCCCGGTCCGTTCGAGCAGGCGGTGACGCTGCGCAATTTCGTCTCCCGCGCCGACGCCATCGGCATGGAATACAACATCGTCGAGGCGATCGATCAGCCCTGGAAGTTCTTCGAAGGTGGCGTCGGTCCCTATTGGGGTATCCTGAACGCCGACCGCGAACCGAAATTTTCCTGGACCGGTCCGGTCGTCAACCCGAACTACTGGAAGCTCGCGACCATTGCGGTGCTGGTCGGCATCCTGCTGTCACTGCCGATCCTGCGGCTTGACCGGCCGACTGTGATGCAATCGCTGGTGCTGTCGGCCGCCGCCAACGGCGTCGGCGCCTGGGTCGCGACCGTGTTCGCCTATTGGACCGGCCATTATTTCGTGTTCGGTTCGGCCTTCGCGTTGACGTTGGGATTGATCCTGCTGGTGCCGCTGGTGCTGATCGCCATGGCTCGGATCGAGGAAATCGCAGCGATTGCCTTCGGCCGCAACCCGCGCCGGCTGATCGTCAAGGAGGCCACGCTTGCGCCCGCGACCATCGGCGAGAACGTCAGCCTTCCCCAAGGTCTCGATCCATATCCCGGCCTATTTCGAGCCGCCGGAGATGCTCAAGCAGACGCTCGATGCGGTGGCTCGGCTGGACTATCCGAATTTCGAATGCGTCGTCATCATCAACAACACGCCCGATCCCGAATTCTGGCAGCCGATCCAGGACCACTGCCGGCTGCTCGGCGAGCGCTTCAAGTTCATCAACGCCGAGGAGGTCAAGGGCTTCAAGGCCGGCGCGCTGCGGATCGCGATGGAGCGCACCGCCGCGGACGCCGAGATCATCGGCATCATCGATGCCGACTATGTCGTGACGCCGGACTGGTTGAAGGATCTGGTGCCGGTTTTCGCCGATCCTCGCGTCGGCCTCGTGCAGGCGCCGCAGGACCATCGCGACGGCGACCGCTCGCTGATGCACTACATCATGAACGGCGAATATGCCGGGTTTTTCGACATCGGCATGGTCCAGCGCAACGAGGCCAACGCCATCATCGTCCACGGCACCATGTGCCTGATCCGCCGCTCGGCGATGGACATGGCCGGCGGCTGGGCCGGCGACACCATCTGCGAGGATACGGATCTCGGCCTCGCCATCATCGAGCATGGCTGGCTGACGCATTACACCAACACCCGCTACGGCCATGGCCTGCTGCCCGACACCTATGAAGCCTTCAAGAAGCAGCGCCACCGCTGGGCCTATGGTGGCTTCCAGATCGTCAAGAAGCACTGGCGCCGCTTCCTGCCCGGTGCGAGCCGGCTCAGCCCCGATCAGCGCCGCGAATTCGCGCTGGGCTGGCTGAACTGGCTCGGCGCCGAGAGCCTGGGCGTGCTGGTCGCGATCCTCAATCTGATCTGGGTGCCGATCGTGGCTTTCGCCGACATCGCCATTCCCGACAAGATCCTCACCCTGCCGATCATCGCAGCCTTCGTCGTCTCGCTGGTGCATTTCGTGGTGGCGTACCGGCTTCGGGTACCGGTCAAGACCGGCCAGATGCTCGGCGCAATGATCGCGGCGATGTCGGTGCAATGGACGGTGTCGCGCGCGGTGGCGAACGGCCTGATCACCGAGCATTTGCCGTTTGCGCGGACCTCCAAGGGCGGACTGTCGCGAATGTCGATCGAGTTCCAGGCGTTCTGGGAGGCCGTGATCGGCGTCCTGCTGCTGCTCGGCGCGACGGTGCTGGTGGTCGTCAACAGTTCCAAGCAGATCCACGAAATCTATATGTTCGCGGCCGTGCTCGTGCTGGAAAGCCTGCCGTTCCTGTCCGCGGTCGCGATCGCCATCCTGGAAACGTCGCGGATCAATTCATTCTCATTCTGGCGCAACAGCGCGGTGCGGACCGCGGAGTTGATCGGCCTGCGTCCGGTGGCGATGCCGACGGTAGCGAGCGCCCCGCAACCGGTAGCCTCGGAAATTCATCGTGAAGCCAGCTAGACGGGCGTGATTTCTGTGGGCAAACCGCTTGAAGAAGCCGCAGCAACCGGTAGCGCAACCAGCAGAATCCGCGAACGCCTGGCGACATCCCAGAGTCCGCCCGCGCTATTGACCCATAACGCCCTGCCCCCTACACAGCGCGGCAAGTGAGCGCGTAGCTCAGGCGGTAGAGCACGTGACTTTTAATCATGGGGTCGAGGGTTCGAGTCCCTCCGCGCTCACCAATGAAATCCGATACTTAGCGCAAGAATTTAATTGGGGAAAATCGTTTGGGGGCACATTAGGGGCACAAAAAAAGTCATGACCCGGGCTGGACGGTCCAAAATTGGGTGCTGTTCGTATTTGACCCCCGGTGCCCTAGTTCGTTCTTAACGGTGTCCTAATTCGTTCAGAGCGAACGGGCGGTGGTGGCGGATACCTTCATCAAGGTAATGGCGGAGACCCATGCTTTTCGTTGCTGCTGCAGAGTTAGAACAAACCGAAGACTCGCATTCGTCGCCCCGCGCGATCCGCAACATGAGGAAGCGGGACAGAACCTAAATAAGACTAGTGCTTCGGCGGCTGAGGATTGTTGGCGGGATTGGTATCGTATTTGCGTACTCGTACAATTAGCTCGCTTGGGAGTGACTGAAGGTCCAATTCCAGTGCATCTGCGATCCCTCTATCGTAGACTTCGTGGCCGTCCACGTACACAGTAAATGACTTCAGATATTTTTCCTTCTTCGCTGGATTTTCGATTGTCGCCTTCGTCCACGCGTAAAGCGGATAATTTTCTATGCCCTCTTGCTCTGCAGTGGAGACATAGTCCGAGAAAGCTACGAATTGAGATTTAGCCACGGCACGATGCCGTGCCAAGACTTCAAACAGCTGCGTGAATTTCGGCGCGTTTTGACGTATCGCTTCTGATGCCGAGGTATCATCCACATCGAATCTGACCTGATACTGCCACTGAGCCATCACGTCCTCCGCCATCTGCGACACGAGGGAAAACTGGGTACTAGCCCGTAGAACGTCAAGCTCCGGCGAACGACGCGGATTCACTCTGCTGCTGGCGAGCGGGAATTTGCTCCCGGACATCCATATTCATTGCCCTCGGCTTGGAACTTTCATTGAATAAGACTACGGCGGGACCAACTAAGACCGATCACACCAAGAAAGCTCGTGCTGCCATGTGAGATGAAGACGATTGGGATTTTGCCACCGACGACGAGCTGCGGCTGAACGTAAGGAGGGATTGGAATGAGCAAACCTACGGATTCTGAGCTAACCACGATTTTCGTCGTTCTGAACGAGAGCAGCCCGGCTGAGCATGGTGTGCGCGTAGGCACCGTGAATTTATCGCCGGAAGACGAGCGTATGGAGGAATTGATCGGAACCCCAAAGGTGTATGGCCTAGTCCATGATGCGCTAAAGGCAGGGGGCGAAACAGTAGGCGCTAACAGTTGCTTTGCATTCATCCCGGCTACCGACGAGGAGCGTAAGGCTTGGCAACAGGAGCGCTTGGGCAGCCCCGAGGGTGTGTACTTTCTGCCCTATATCTCGCAGTCTCCCTAGAAGTGCAGCCTCACGACCCTCTGTGCCCGTCGGGGCCCGCCGCTCACCCGGCAGGCTTTTCTGTGTGGACGAATTGCCACTCGCCTCCGAGGCCGTTCGCCGGTTAGTCGAGATCGGGCAGAACGTGCAGAGCAGAAATGACACACCCTGCCGGCCATATTGAATTTTCGCGGCGCCAGCGTTGTGGCGGCACGCCGCACCATAGCCCCCGGTATGCGCCTAACGACGGCGTGGGCAGCCTCATGGATGGCTGTTGAAAATTGCATGGCGATGAAATTCACTCTTTAACAGCGCCCGCGCACCAGGGAAGGCACGCGGGCGCTGATTGATTATCGACCGTGCAGCGAGATGGTATCCCGCAACTGGTCCACGCGCCGCTTTATTTCCCATGGCCTAAACCGGGGTCTACTGGGGAGAAAACACGCCTGTTGTCAGGCAAGATTCCTTCAAAGCGCAGGAAGCCGCTCTCGGTAGACACTACGTCTCCCTTCCGGAGATCTTCGTCATCGAGCGCGCGCCTTGCGAGCTCTTTAGCGGACTCTTGTCGAGGTTGGCGTTCTTGGTCGACGAACTTGCCCCCACGGCGAATTTGCTCGACTCTTTGTCGGGCTCGGTCAACCCGCGCCTGCCATTCTTCTCTTGCGGACTGATCTTCATCCTGCTGGGCAAATGCTGGGCTCAGCATCCAGGATTTGGCGCCGACTAGAATGACCAGGAGAATAAGTCGCCGAAATTTCATGGCGCGCGAAGTTTATTCCCAGCATAACGCCCTGTCCAGAACCGGAAATTCAATTCGTCCCACCGGAACGTTGCGTCGTAGCGACGAAGTGGTATGGACGGCCCACCAGGCCCGGCATAGGCCTTTGGCGGGAGTTTTCACGCTCCGCGTGCACCAATTGTTGAAAAAATCATCCTCTCCCGGGCACCTTTCGCGCAACCGCTTGACGTCCAGCTATCGCTCAGCCGCCTGGCGTGCGAGGCAGCCGCTCCCCGGTTGTGCTTCCGGTACGATCGGCGCCGACGAAGCCATTTTCCGGAAGCCGCGAAACTCTCCGGAAACAGAACAGGGTTTAGCCTGTGGCCTGATGCGCAAGCATAAAGGGCGGGTACCATGAATTACCAGCAGCGGATGGACTATCTCATCACAACGTCTGCAACCATCGCAGCACAGCTTCATGAACTGAAAGCACTTCGGATGCAGGTAAAAAGGTGTGAAACCGTGTCGGCGGCCGAACCGGCGGTTCAAAAGCTTGATGCCTGCATGCACGAAAACCCGCCGGCCGGGACGCGGGGTGCCGGCGCGCAAGCACCCAGAAGCTGTCCGCTGCCTGGTTGAGCTGGCCTGACCGTGAAACCGCGATCCAAGCCAACCGACGGCCCGCGTGCCCCGCGTCGTCTGAGTTCGCCGGTCTGCGATTGATCGTCTGGTACCCGGTGGCGCCGACGTCGAGCAAGAGGCCGACCGCCGTCTCCTTAAAGGGCCCCCGATGAATTTCGCGACATGCGCGGATCCGGCCAGAAGAAACACCTCTGCTGTCAACGAGAGATCTGGCGGACTGGCGTCCTCGCGCGCCGTCATCAAACTCCTCAGTTCAGCCGGTTTGCCGGCGGTTCGCGTTTTTTTAAGCGTGAAAAATGAACGGTCCCGGCGCGTAACAACCGCAATCCTTCTCGCTATAATTCCGTGAGCGCGCTGTCTGGCTTCACCTCGGTTCATCCCTCCGATGAACAGGTCCGAGCAGATCTCGATAGCGCGGAACTCCGCGGGCCTAAACTTTCAAATCCAACAGCTGTTCACGTTCGGCTTGTGCCTGGACTTCCGCAACCTGAACGACGTCATTGTCTATGGTCGCGGGTCGCGCTTTCGCTTCCTGGTCCACGGCGAGCTGAATTCTTGCCTCGGTTACAGCTGTTGGCACCGGATAAATCGTCATCACGACCCCTCCATTGCTGTTGAGCAATTTGCCAAGGTCGCGTTTACGTTCTGCTAAGACTTGAGGTTAACGGGGGCCGCAAAAACCCGCCGGGGATGGGGCACCGGCGGGCTCTCTGAGCAGTGCCGCAGTACGCGATACACACCCATCCGCGGCAGATTTCGATATCAGTAGCCGGGTTGACGTTGCGTTACCCAAGTCTTCCGAACCAAGGGGCTGCCACCCGGGGACCTGCCCGGGCTCTCCTGTTTGACCGTTCGTCAGCCCTCCGGGGCTTGCGTGGCGACCGGAAAACTTAAGGGCGCTCCTCCAACCGAGAAAGGTCCCATAGGCTTAGGCTGCCGAACCATCCTTTTGCGAACTACGGATATCCGGTTGCGAGCGCGCCCTCTCGAAATGGATGAAGTTGTTTCCGGCGTTATGGCATTTTGCAGCGAGTCGACCTTCGCTATAAGCGTGGAAATCTGAGCAGATATCTTCTTCACATCTACCTGTTCATCCGTGATGCTCTGTCTTAGAAAAACAAGCGTCGTTGAATCCTGCTGCAGCAAAGCTGTGTTTTTTTGCAATGAGGAACTATTCTCTTGCAGAAATGCAACGTGCTGCTGCTGGGTCGACTGAATATCCTTCAAAGCGGCAACAACAGGATCCGACAACGGAGTCGGAAGCTCTCTGGTGCGGAAGCAGTTCGGCCAAACTACCGATATTCGGCAATGAAATATCGAAAGAAGGCAGCGTATATAACGCCGCCGTGCCATTTATGGCCAACGCGAGCACGGACAGCGCCAGGATCGACTTCCGGCGTGATTTCCTGCTCGGTACTTCGGCGTCGGGTTGTTTGTCTGTCGTCTCGGCTTGAGTCTGCGTTTCCGATGTCTTGGTCACCTGCATTGACCCTAATAAAAAAGGAGCCGTCGCGGGATCGTCCACACGACGGCTCCTTTACGCGCGCTACCCACCTAAAACTGCTTTTTATTATGGGCTGATCAGATTAATTCCCAGTTACCGACTTTCGGCTTATGGCGATCGCATCGCAAGCTGCTGCCGGTCTCGCTCCCGGTGAGATTGACGCCAGCGCTTCATGACGTGGCGCTACTTGCCGTAACGCGGGACCGCGCCGATCGAGAGGCACGCTTTAGAACATCAAGAGCGCCAGCGGCCGCTCATCTCATGGGGGAAGCAGGTTGAAATGTTTTCTCCAGAGAACGCAGCTGGTTTTCGTTGCACGAGAGCGGCACTTATGTGAAGTTCACGCCGGCCGCGGGCGGATCTGTTCGCGTAAATCGGAGGAAAATATGGCAGCGAGAGTTGGCCCGGTTCAGAAAGTTCATGCGGGCCCTAACGGCTTCTCCGGAGTCGTTTTCGTCCTGCATGGCGACGACGATAGACCCATCGCCACGTTCGGATTTGAGAAGCAGGAAGATGCCCTGATTGGTGCAAAAAAGATGCTGGAAATTATCGGAGCGTCCGCTGTCGTGATGGCTGGGACACGTTGAAAAAATTGGCGCGGTGTGCTCGGCCTCCGGCAGCTTGAACCATCACCGCGTTCGGGAATTCAATCCCAACCGCAAAGTGACACATCGGAGAAAGCGGCAGCTCACGCGGGATCTGTGATCCGCGCGCCGACGAACTGTTGGTCTCGGAGATCAGCCTCGTCTGCCGTTGCTCTCGGCCACCAACGTGTTTGGAACCGAATGGCGTTCAAGAAGCTCCGACCGCTGTGACGTATTCGCGCGACGATACGGTCGCAAACGGTGAATAGTCAGCACTGGTCGAGTATTGGCCACCGTTGGCCTGTTCCGACACCGCGTTCGCAACCGTGCGGCCATCAAGGTCAGGGTTGATGACCGTGCCGGTGCTCGCGATATCGCCACTGGCCAAGTTGCGTCCCTGGTCGCAAATCCGTGAACTGACTTCATCCCGTCGAACCCGATGAATTGACCGCGAAACCATTTTGCCGTTTCGGCGAAATCGAGCCGCAACGCTCTGCAGCCATTGTTGGTGGGTGGCTAGCGCCTCGCTGAGGCCAAAATGGAGGTCGCAATGACTGCTCTCGTTCAAGCCTTCAACCGCGCAACCGGAACCCATATCGACGTCGAAGGGCTGACGACCGTTGCACTTTTTTGCTGCATCGGCTTACTGGCTTCTTTTTGCATGATGCGATACGGCCTTGATTTTGGCCCGTTCTGACGGAGGCGCGCCGCAAACACGTCAGGACCGGCGCGGATGGGAATCTTGGCGCGCCAGATCGGATAAAACCCCGGACATATATTGAAACCACAGAGAAAAAGCCGGCGGGCGTTACGCCGTCGGCTTCTTCTTGCGACTGCCGGCTCGATTCCGGTTCCGCCGCATTCCATGACTAGAATGGTGTTCGGATTCGGTTAACGAAGAGTAAACAAGCGCTGGGTAACAAACGGCCGATTCCGGAAAAATTGCCCCCCTGAAGCAGGGCTTTCGTTTTCTGCGCCGCTCCGAAACCGCCGCGATTGAAAAAAACCGCGTGCTGCGGAACGAGTGGGAGAGATCAACGTTGACTCGGTGAGCAGATGTAGACGGAGGAGAAATCCGCCGGAAATGTTGGCTCAAAAGCCCCGTCAGCTGCTTCAGTAGCTGGCGGGGTTTTGAATATGGAGGCAGCCATGTAGGCGGTCTTCAAAAGCGACAAGCAGATCGGCAGGCCTTTCCATTCCGAGAAGGAGGTTTGGGAAGCCGCGCTCATCCAAGGTCTCGCGAAAGACATTCCCGTTGCAGACGAGGAAGGCGGCCAAGTGCTTCCGCTGGATATCATGCCCGCTGAGTCTACGAAGCGCGCGGCGCGGTCGCTGACGCCTGCCGCATCGATTAAGAATCTTCCTTTCGTCGATTCCCGGACGCGGCGTTTTTAAGCGCTTCAATATCCATTGAACCTTTTCTGGGTTGCCGAGTTTTATGGTTGAGCGTCACAAGATGCTTACCGCGAAGAAAGCCCCGTCCACTCCAGCACGGGGCTTTCTTTTTTGACTGGCGTTCCCGGGGGCTTCCTTACCTGCCCGTCCCCGTAGAAGGAGTGGTCGGCGACGGCGAAAGCGCCGGATTGCCTGACGGATTGTTGGGAAGCGCGGGATTGCCCGATGGATTCATCGGACTGTTTGTGTTGACATTACCGGCTGTGCTTCCGCTGGTCGTACCGTTTGACATTCCGGTGGTCGTTCCAGTTGTTCCGGGTGTCCCCGTGCCTGGAGATGCCGTTCCTGACGCTGATCCGGTTCCACCAGTCCCGGCTCCGCCAGCGCCGGCGGCGCCGCCGGCCTGTGCAAGCGCGAACGTGCTCGAGAGCGCGAATACCGTAGCCAATGCAAGAGTGGTGATTCTCATGGTTGTTTCCTTGGGTTGAAACGTGACCAAGAAGAAACGCGATGGATCGTTCCAATGCCCGCGCTCAGCGCCGCCATGCCGAGCCCGCGCTACGCGGAAATGATCGCGTCGACGGCGCGGCAATCGACACAATATCGGCGCAATGCTCCCCGCGACGAAGCCCTTTTGCTCATTGGCGAAACCAAATTGCCGGACCGACGAAACTGTCCTGAAACCGAGCGGGACTACAGCTCCGGCCCGCTAACGACGGAGTTCGGCCATGTGGGCACTCATCATCAACATGATCTATCAGCAGGCTTGCCGGAGCTATCTCGCCAGTGTAGCGCGGCATCATCATCGTTGGGTTTGAATTTGGATTTGATGGAGGGCTGAATATATGCTCGCCGAGAAGTTCATGCTGGTCCTCGAAGCGCTCCTCCGGACCAACAGCCGCGACTATCCCGATGGCGCTCCGCGCGTCGTCAGCAACTCGCCACACGTTCCGGTGAAGCTCCCAACGTCGAAATAATTCCGGCGCGAAATGAGCGCCCCCCGCAAAACGTGGATGCATTGGCGCGGGCGGTTCATGGAGGACCGGCGGTCAACCCGACACGCCGTCCTGGAACTGCGTTCAGCGCTGACATGCCGCGACCTGGAGGATGGCTCTGGCTCGCAGGCGGCGACAAGCCCCCGCGTGGTGCTGGCGCGTTTCCGGTTCCTGGTTTAAGGGTTGGTATCCGGTGGAGGTGCGTTCGTCAGCCGCCGGATCCCGTGACAACGACGTTCCGAAAAGACCGTTTAAGCATCTACCCCCACATTTTTCTCGCGCGATTTTCAAGGTGGAGTATTTCATGCGCGTGTTTTTTTTTGATCCTTGTTGTCTCGACCATTTCGCTCTCCACCAGCTTTGCGCAAAAACTGGTGGACCCGAACAAGGTTGCTCCCGAGTACCGCGAGGCCGCGGAAAAGCGGCGCGCCGAGCAGATCAAGATACTTGAATGCTCCCACAAGGTTGACGCGGCGAAGGTGCTTCCTCGGGACCGTACGGCCCGCATCCAGCAGTGTCTCGATCAGCCATGAACAAACCGGTCTGCGCATGCCAAGCGTGCCGGGAGTGGCTGATTTCCGCAACATCGCGGCGCTAGCCTTGAGACGCGTTCCTTCAAGCTGCTGCCCGACCCGGTCGCGCGGGCTTCGGCGCGTTCCTCTCTGTCCCGCCTTTTAATCCGGCGATCGACGGCGGGGTTTGCCCGACTGGCCATTTTTGCGTCATCCAGCAGCCCTGCGAATGTCGCCTGGGATGTCTTGCGCCCGCCCAAAGTTTAATGACTATCCTCCATCGACCGACACTGCCGAATTTCTGTCGACTGGAGAACGCCTTGTCTGACGACAACAGATCGCCCACCATCGACTATCTTCGCGCCATTTCGATCCTGTGGGTGCTGTTCTATCATTTCGTTTCCCTGAAGTTTTTCAGCAAGGGGACCGATGGCGTGCTGCTGTTTTTCATGATCAGCGGCTACTGCATTGCGCTCAGCGCCGCCTCTTCGACATCGTGCTGGCATTTTTATGCCAAACGGCTCGGTCGCCTGCTGCCCGCTTTGATCGTTTGCAGCTTTCTGACAACCGCGCTGAAACATGCCGTGCCAGAGCTGATTGACGCGCACAGGCTGCTGTCCTGGCGGGATATGTTCTACAGCTGGCTGGCGTTGCCGACACTGAATGTGCTGCATATCGACTACCTGCTGCCGGACGGCGCCTATTGGTCGCTCAATATCGAGTTCCACTTCTACGCGCTGATCTTCATCGTCATGCTGGTCGGCTGCGCAACCATATCCTGCTTGCCGTCTGCGCTTATGCGGCGGTAGAGGCCTATTTGCTGAAGGTCTCCCAGACCAACCTGGTATTCTATCCGTTCTTTATCGCCGGCCTGGCCGTTGCCGCGCTCAATGCCCGGCATACGCTGCAGGCCTGTTTCGGCATTGCCTTCGCCATTCTGCTCGACCTGTATTTCCTGCGAAATGGCTTCACCCAACCGTCGGCGCCCGTCGAACTGTCGCGGTCTGTCCTGTTGTGGATCGCCATTCCGGTCCTGATTGGCGCGGTGAAAATTCACCCTTCCGCGGTCATCGCGAAGATCCTAACTTCGCTGGCCTATGTCGGATTGGTCAGCTATCCCCTCTATTTGATCCATCAGGACGTCGGGATCATGTTTTTCAACTGGATCGGCGTACCCTATAGCGACACGCTTTACCCACGACTCCTGCGACTGTTTTTGGCACCGACTGTCTTTATCGCGATTGCGGGCTTTATCCATGCGTTCGTCGAGCGTCCCCTGATCGCACCGGTGACCAGGCTGCTCAGCGGCAAGCGAAGCCCTGCCGCGCGCCCGGCTTCCTTCCCGACCCCGGCGCAGTAACATGCCATGGACTGCCCGGTTCCCTTCGAAAAAGTATGGATCAAGATGGCGGTCCGGGTTAGGGCATCCGCATGGCATCAGCGCCCGATCCCGGCGCTTGTTTTCAGAGCATTTTAGACGGAACACATTATGCGAATTACCCTTATCGGCTCCCGCCATTTTGGCGTGACGACATTGGATATGCTGCGCCAGCGCGATGTCGATGTGGTCAGGGTAGTCGTCGCCGATAGCGACGACCGGTTGGCCACGGCGGCCCGCGCCGCCGGCATCGAAGTTGCCGTGCAAGCTGATCCTAAATGCGTGGTCGCTTCCGAGATCGCTCCCGATACCGATCTGATCGTGACCGCGCACAGCCATGCCCGCATCAACGAGGAGGCGTTGGCCGCCGCCAAACTCGGCGGCATCGGCTACCACCCCTCACTGCTGCCGCGGCACCGTGGCATCGCCGCGGTCGAATGGACGATTCGCGAGGGCGATCCGATCGCCGGCGGCAGTATCTACCATCTGGCCGAACGTATGGATGCGGGCGCGATCGCAGCCCAGGAGTGGGTTTTTGTCCGGAAGGGAGAGACCGCGCGGGAGCTCTGGGAGCGCGCGCTGGCACCCTTGGGCCAAAAGCTGCTCGGCGAGGTGATCGACTACGCCAAGATCCATAAAAGCCTGCCAGCCAAGCCGCAGGACGAGGAATTTGCGACCCGCGCTCCCAAAACATAGGGCATTTTCGGCGCCGATACCGGCGCGTCTAGCTCCCGAATGGGTTTGGTCCTCGGCAGAAACATTCTCGCCCTTACGTGGCTCGGACCGCGGGCAGTGCTGCGATGCACCAATTCTATGCTCCTCGTCCGCAAATCGGATGATGTTACGCGCTCCGACCGCACTCGAATGGCTTTGGTTTCCTTCCTGCTGCTAGACCAATGCTTCACCACTTCCCCCTCCCCGCGCCGCCCTATGACGTCGCTGGAATGTCAGGGTTGTGACCAGGACCGGCAGTTGCGAACCACCAGCCGGCTCCTCACTTATCCACGAACGGAAAAGGTGACAGGCCAGGCGCCCATGTTTCCGGCGGGTTGGGACACGATGGTCTTGTGCGTGTCTCAATCCATGGTGCATATGCCAGTGGTCAGCTCAGTGGCAACGCAGGATCGAGGAAGTGGAATGGGGCATCAGCCGGGATACCTTGCAGCGGTCGTTGGCAAACATCGCGGCAGCAGCGCACGCCAGACGTCCGGAGCTTTCGCTCGAGTCAGAACGCTGATCCTCGGCGCGGTCGCGGTCCTGGCGGCTTTCGCGTTCAGCACGCCAAGCCAGGCCCAATCCGGCATGTTCACTGGTTTGGCGGGCGTCTGGTCTGGCAGCGGGACCGTTACGCTCGACGATGGTTCGAGCGAACGCATCCGTTGCCGCGCGACCTATGCGGTCGGCGAAGGCGGCCATGGTCTCAACCAGACCCTGACTTGCGCCAGCGACAGCTACAAATTCGATCTTCGCTCCAATGTCGTAGCAGAAGGTGCCCAGATTTCCGGCAACTGGAGCGAGATGAGCCGGAACATCAGCGGCGCCATCCAGGGGCGCGGCGGTAATGGCGTTATCCAGGTGATCGCAAGCGCGCCCGGGTTCAATGCCAACATTTCGCTGACGACGCGCGGCAACCGCCAATCGGTCGTGATCAAATCCGAAGGCTCATTCAGAGGTGCGACAATTACCCTGTCGCGTTCTTGAGTACGGCATCCGCTTAGATTCGCGACCGACACGATAGGCTGCGGTCTCGTGGTGTACGGCTATTTCGGTGTGGCCAATCGAGCGGCGGTGTCTTTCAGGGTCTTTGCGATCAACAGCGCCTGTTCCTTGTTGAAGGCGAAATCCTGCACGCCTTTGTGCGTGGTCAGTGACAGCACCATGATATGCGGCTGGTTCTCGGGCCAGCCAGTGGCAAAGGCGGTGACGTAGTCCGCAGATGTCGATCGTGGCGTTGCTGTCGTCATGGGAGACATTCCTCATCCAGTATTGAAGTCGGCTTTGTAAAGCGCGCGGTAAAAGCATCGATCCATGTAATCGGGTCACCGCGCCAATCCTTAGCATCGATCGGGCAGCCGATCCCACACGGAAATGGAGCCGAATGCAGCACTGCATCGGCATAATTGGGCGTTGCAAATCGGCTGCGAGCTCGCAGATACCGGCGGGCATTTGACCTCGCGCGAATAACTTCTTATTCACACCTCCAACCCATCTGCTGTTCTCGTCGATGAACCGAACACCTTCGAAACCCAAGGCGGCCCTTTGGATGGCCGGCTGGCTGTCGCTAATGCTGGTCGTCGTGGTCGCCGGCCGCGAGGCGATGCGCGAGGTGAACGTGTTCCAGCTCATGGAGCTGCGCACGGTGATCGGCTTTTGTTTCCTGTATCCGCTGATCCATCGCAACGGCGGCTTCGCGATGATGAGGACACGGCGGTTGCCGCAACATATCGCGCGCAACCTGATTCACTACGGTGCGCAGCTCGGCTGGTTCTTCGCGCTGACGCTGATCCCGATCAGCCAGGTGGTGGCGATCGAGTTCACCATGCCGATCTGGACCGCAATCCTGGCCGCGAGTTTTCTGGGCGAACGCATGACGGCTGGAAGGTCGTGGCCATCGTGCTCGGCGTGATCGGCGTCGTCATGATCGTGCGGCCCGCGACCGGCGAGATCAATCCAGGGCAACTGATCGCGCTATGTGCGGCGGTCGGCTTCGGTGTTTCTGTCGCGATGGTGAAATCGCTGACGCGAACCGAAAAGACGTTGGCGATCATCTTCTGGATGCTGGTGGTTCAATCGAGCGCCGGCATCCTGCCGGCACTCTACAACTGGCAATGGCCCTCGGCCTACTCCTGGATCTGGATCGTGTTGATCGCCTTTTGCGGCACCTTTTCCCACTACTGCATGGCAAGCGCGATGCTGTACGCGGATGCAACCATCGTGGTGCCGATGGATTTCCTGCGGGTTCCCTTAACCGCCGCGGCCGGCTGGCTGATCTATTCGGAGCGGCTTGACCTGTTCACCGTCCTCGGCGCGACGTTGATCCTCGCCGGCAATCTGTTGAATCTGAAAGCACCCGCGCCACTGCCCGCGCGCGCCGGAACCTGATTGCCGGCATTCGGCGAATGACCCGAACGATCCCGTACCCTTCAGGCCGTCGGGGATCGCGCCGGCAAAACCGGGCGATGGTGAACTTTCCTGACGCAAGTGTGGTTTTTTCGTGTAGCCTGCGGCAGCAAATTGCAGCCGAAATTGCTCAAGAGTCTGGGGATTTCCGATGCGCTATTTTACCGTTTTTCTTTCGCTGATTTGCATTCTGTTCGCGGCCGATGCCGCCTGGGATTCTGCCAAGGCCGACAAACGGGTCGCCTTTGTCGTCGGCAATGGCGCCTACAAGAACGTTGCGCAGCTTCCGAACCCGCCGGTCGACGCCAAGGCGATGGCGGCGGTGCTGCGCAATGTCGGTTTCGAAGTGGTCGAGGGCACCAACCTCACCCGCGACAGCATGACCGAAAAGCTGCTCGACTTCGGAAAGAAGGCGCAAGGAGCGGATGTCGCGGTGTTCTTCTATGCCGGCCACGGCATTGCCATTAGCGGCACCAATTATCTCTTGCCGGTCGATGCCGACATCAAATCCGAAATGGACGTCAAGCTCGGCGCCGCGATCAATATCGATCTGACGCTCGACCAGACCATGAGCGACGCCAAGGTCAAGCTGGTGTTCCTCGACGCTTGCCGCGACAATCCGTTCGCCGCCAGGATCAAATCGAATTCCGCGACCCGCAGTGTCTCGGTGCAGGCCGGCCTTGCCGAGATGAAATCGGGCGAAGGCACCCTGATCGCGTTCGCGACCGGTCCCGGACAGACTGCGCTGGATGGCCATGAAGGCGCCAACAGTCCGTTCACCCGCGCGCTGATCGACAACATCACCCAGCCCGGGGTCGAGATCCAGCAGGCCATGACGAAGGTCCGCGCCGAGGTCAACGAGCAGACCAATAAGGGCCAATTGCCTTGGGGCCACACCAACCTGATCGGATCGGTCTACCTCAATCCGGGACCCGCACCTGCCGCGGAGACCGCCGCTGCATCCACGGGTCCGACGCTGGCCTCGACCGGCGGCAACAACGATGTCGAGCTGGAATTCTGGCGCTCGATCAAGGACTCCAAAAAGCCCGAGGAACTCAACGCCTATCTGAGCAGCTATCCTAACGGTCAGTTCCGCTCGCTGGCGCTTTCGCGGCTCGCCTCACTGGGGAACCCTTCGAATAACGCTGCGGGCAACAGCGACGCCCAGACCCGCAACCTGACCAGCGTCGACCCTGCGACCTTCAACGACGAAGCCAATCAGGTCACCGAAGACCAGATCGGGCTCGACCGTGGCCAGCGCCGCGACGTGCAACGCCGGCTTAACGGTCTCGGCTTCGACACCAAGGTCAACGGCAAGTTCGACGAAGCGACCCGCGCGGTGATCATGCGCTGGCAGGCCGCCCGCGGCTATCCGAAGAGCGGCTATCTCAACACGCTGCAACACAAGGCCCTGCTGAACGAAATCGTCTCCGCAACCCAAACCAGTTCCAGCGAGGATTCCGACGAACATCGATCCCGCCGTCACCATGGCGGAGGGGGCGGTGGTCACTATCGCGGGCCGATCGGACCCGGCGGCTTCATCGGCGGCGTCATGGGCGGCCTATTCCGTTAATCGCCGTAAATGGAAACGACAAAGCCCGGCTCGCGCCGGGCTTTTGTTCCGGATGGTTTTTATTCAGCGAAGCCTCGGCGATTGTCGCCTATTTTCCGGCCGCCTTGCGCAGTGCGGCGTTAATGCGCTCCTGCCAGCCCGGCCCGCCCTGCTGGAAATATTCCAGCACGTCCTGGTCGATGCGTAGCGACACCAGTTCTCTGACGCCCGGCAATGCCGTCTGCTTTGGCGGTGCTTCCGCCACCTTGGCGGTGGCCTTCTTGAACGCGGCCTCGGCTTCGCTGCGGGCGTCGTTCAGGGTTCGCGGGCGTCGCGGCTGATCGGGCATCGGGATTTCCTGGCTAAATTCCTTCAAACAACACGGTCGAAAGATAACGCTCCGAGAACGACGGCACGATGGCCAAAATAGTTTTGCCCACAGCCTCCGGCCGCTTGCCGATCTGGAGCGCGGCGGCAATCGCAGCGCCCGAGGAGATGCCGCCGGGAATCCCTTCCATGCGCGCCAGCGCGCGCGAGGTCTCGAGCGCGGTCGCGCTATCGACCTTCACGACTTCGGAGATCACCGAGCGATCGAGCACGTCGGGAATGAAACCGGCGCCGATGCCCTGGATCTTGTGCGGAGAGTGCCGCCCACCCGACAGCACCGGGCTTTCCTCGGGCTCGACGGCCACGATCCGCAAGTCCGGCTTGCGCGGCTTCAAAACCTGGCCGACACCGGTGATGGTGCCGCCGGTGCCGACCCCGGCAACGAAATAATCGATGTTGCCGCCGGTATCGTTCCAGATTTCCTCCGCCGTGGTGCGGCGATGAATTTCCGGATTGGCAAGATTTTTGAATTGCTGCGGCATCACCGCATTGGGCGTGGTCCGCACCAGTTCTTCGGCGGTTGCGATCGAACCGTTCATGCCCTGCGCCGCCGGCGTCAGCACAATTTCGGCGCCCAGGAACGCCAGCATCTTGCGCCGCTCGATCGACATCGATTCCGGCATCACCAGCTTGAGCCGGTAGCCGCGCGAAGCTGCAACAAAAGCCAACGCGATTCCGGTATTGCCCGAGGTCGGTTCGATCAACACCGTATCGGCGTTGATGAGGCCCGCCCTTTCCATCGCGACTACCATCGCAGCGCCGATGCGGTCCTTCACGCTGCCGGCCGGATTGAAATATTCCAGCTTGGCCAGAATGGTCGCATTGACCCCGTGTACCTGCGGCATTCTGCGTAAACGCACGATCGGGGTATCGCCGATGGCATCGACGATGCTGTCGAACACGCGGCCCCGGCCCGGACGGTGCCCTGCATTTGAAGCTGATGCTTCCATGATGATCTCCCTGTTCCCGCAAGCTACCATTGCATAACGCATCGACGGCTAAAATGTGAGAGGTTCGACGATAACGCCTTGCGCCGGCTTACCATTCCGGCGTCGGCGGACGAAAGCCGCACTTCCGCTCGCCATCGTCCGATGCTGCGCTCAATCGTCGCGTTTGATTTGGATCAAGCCTTCCGTCGCCATTCGCTGCATCGCAAAAATTGAACACCGCTCGATGAGATGTGAATCATCGAAAATAACGTAAAACCAACGCATTTGTGTTGCGACATTGTCAAACAAATGGGTGTAGGGTTCGGCCCAGGTTCGGAACGCAAGGAGGTCACGATGCCAGCAGTTGCTGAAGTCCTGTCGACCGTCGCGCCTCAGCCCTGCCCCCGCGGATCCGATTTGCCGAGCTGCCCTGTTTGCGCGGATTCCATGATAGCGGCGGAGGCATCAGCTTACATCTCCAGTGATGTCATCAGCTATCTCTGGACCTGCGATACCTGCGGTTACGGCTTCGTAACCAAGCACGCGCTCAGGCGGTTCATCTGCAATTGAGATCGCGGTCCTAGCGAAAAGTTTCGCGACCGTTTTGCAAAACCCCTGCTCAACGCGGCGGGATGTCGCCTTGCGCCCAGCCGGCCAGAGTGCGTTCGCGGAATTCGGCGAAATTTCCCTTCGCAATCGCATCCCTGATGCCGCGCATCAGATGCTGATAGTAGGCGATGTTGATCTCCGACAACAGCATCGCGCCAAGCGTTTCGCCCGACCTCACGAGGTGATTCAGGTAGGCGCGTGAAATGTCGCGTGTTGACGGCCATGCACTCTGCTCGTCCAGCGGCCGGGGATCGTCGGCATGGCGGGCGTTACGCAGATTGATCTGGCCTGACCGGGTGAACGCCATGCCGTGGCGGCCGTTGCGGGTCGGCATCACGCAATCGAACATATCGATGCCGCGCGCAACGGCTTCCAGTATGTCCTCGGGCGTGCCCACGCCCATCAGATAGCGCGGACGGTCCGGCGGCAGGATCGGTATGACCTCCTCGATCATCGCAAGCATCACAGCCTGTGGTTCGCCGACCGCAAGGCCGCCGATTGCATAGCCGTGAAAGCCGATATCGATCAGTCCGCGGGCGCTGGCCCGGCGCAGTTCACGCTCGTCACCGCCTTGAACGATGCCGAACAGCATGGTGCCGGCAGGCGCGGTTTCGAATGCGCGCCTGCTGCGTTCGCCCCATCGCAACGAGAGCTGCATGGCGCGCTCGATATCACCGCGTTCCGCGGGCAGCCGCACGCATTCGTCGAGCTGCATTGCGATATCGGAGCCGAGCAACCGTTGCACTTCGATCGCACGTTCCGGCGACAGCTCGATGCTGGTGCCGTCGATATGCGAGCGAAAGGTAACGTCCTTTTCAGTGACCTTGCGCAGTTCCGACAGCGACATCACCTGGAAGCCGCCAGAATCCGTCAGCATTGGGCCGTGCCAGCCGGTGAAGGCCTGCAGGCCGCCGAGCGCGGCGATCCGTTCGGCGCCGGGCCGCAACATCAGATGATAGGTATTGCCGAGCACGATATCGGCGCCGGCATCGCGCACCTCGCGCCAGTGCATCCCCTTCATCGCGCCGGCGGTGCCGACCGGCATGAACGCCGGCGTTTGCACCGCGCCATGCGGCGTGGTCAGCCGGCCGGCGCGAGCCTGGCCGTCTTGTCCCAGCAGTTCGAAATGATTGGCCACGGTCATGCGCCAGCTTATCGCGTAACAACCGCGTCCTGTTCAACCTCGTTAAGCCCAAACTTGCTGCCGAAAGTCATTAATACTCCCGCGTTCACAGCCCGGCGAAAGCCTCCGGCCTGACCATTCCGTCCGGTTCACTCGCGTGCTCGGAACAGCAGGCAGGCGTCGCCATAGGAATAGAAACGGTAGCCGCTGCCTATCGCGTGGGCATAGGCCCGCTTCATGGGTTCGAGGCCGCAAAACGCCGACACCAGCATGAACAGGGTCGAGCGTGGCAGATGAAAATTGGTCAGCAGAATATCGACGGCGCGGAAGCGATAACCGGGCGTAATGAAGATCGCGGTGTCGCCGCAGAATGGCTCGACCGTGCCGTCCTCGGCGGTAGCACTTTCCAGCAGCCGCAGCGAGGTGGTGCCAACCGCCACGATGCGGCCACCCTGCGCGCGCGCCGCATTGAGCGCGTCGGCGGTTTCCCTGGAAATGACACCCCATTCCGCATGCATCTTGTGTCCAGCGGTATCGTCCGCTTTGACCGGCAGGAACGTCCCAGCCCCGACATGCAGTGTGAGCCGGTGCAGTCCGACACCGCGAGCGCATAACGCGGCCTCGAGCCCTGACGTGAAATGCAATCCTGCGGTCGGGGCGGCGACCGCGCCTTCGTTGACCGCGAACATGGTCTGGTAGTCGCCGACGTCGCGTTCATCGGGCGCGCGTTTCGAAGCGATGTAGGGCGGCAGCGGCGGGCTGCCGAGGTCGGCGATAGCCTGATCGAGCGTGGGGCCGTGGAACGAGAACGACAGCGTAACCTCGCCGTCATCGCCCTTGTGCTCGACCTCAGCGTCGAGATGGCCGAGCAGGCATACCCTGCCTTCATTGCCGAACCGTATCCTATCGCCCGGCACCAATTTCTTCGCGGGTTTGACCAATGCCCGCCAGCGCGAGCCGTCAAGCCGCTTGATCAGCGTCGCCTCGATCCTGGGTTCAGTATCGCGGCCGATGCGGCGTCCGCTGAGCTGGGCCGATATCACCCTGGTGTCGTTTACGACCAGCTGATCGCCCGGCTCCAGCCATTTCGGCAGGTCGGCGACGACACCGTCGCGTAGTACGCTGCCCGGCCACACAACCAGCATCCGCGCGGAATCGCGCGGGCTGGCCGGCCGCAACGCGATGCTGTCGGCGGGAAGCTCGAAATCGAAGAGATCGGTGCGCATGATCAAGTTCTACGCGCGCCTCATCCTGCGGAGCGGCGTCTTCGCCGCGTCTCGAAGGATGAGATCACGCGCTGTGTGTCATGGTTCGAGACGCGTGCTTCGCACGCTCCTCACCATGAGGGCAGATATTACGCCGCGTCGGCGGCCATTCGGGCCTTGACGATCTTGTCGGGATTGTTGACCGGTTCGCCGCGCTTGATCTTGTCGACGTTATCCATGCCCTCGGTCACCTTGCCCCAGACCGTGTACTGGTTGTTGAGGAACGAGGCGTCGTCGAAGCAGATGAAAAACTGGCTGTCGGCGGAGTCCGGGCTTGACGCGCGCGCCATCGAGGTCGTGCCACGCACATGCGGCTCCTTGTTGAATTCGGCCTTCAGCTTTTGGCCGGATCCGCCCATGCCGGTGCCTTGCGGGCAGCCGGTCTGCGCCATGAACCCGTCGATCACACGGTGGAACACGATGCCGTCGTAAAAGCCTTCGCGCACCAGTTCCTTGATCCGGGCCACGTGGCCGGGCGCCAGATCCGGGCGCATCTCGATGGTCACGGGGCCCTGGGTGGTCTCAAGGATCAAAGTATTTTCGGTGTCAGCCATACTCTCTTCTCTACTGGTTTGGGTGGGGGGTTCAGGTTCCGGAACTGGATAGCGAAGGGCCGGCCAGCCGCGGCGCCGCCCATGCTATCGGTAAATGGCATCGGCGTGCAGCGTTGCAACGTCTCCATGACGGCAATGCGGTACAATATACGGTCGTTATCGGTGGCCTGCTCCGATTCATAGGTGATTTTCGGGCGCCCCAAGATGTTGCCGTGACGATCGAAGCTCACGATCACCGTGATGTTTTCCGGATTGGCCTTCGATCGCGGCGGAGGCCGCCAGCAGGCACGCAACCGCGCGAACAGATCCTTGAAGTTGTCGACCCTACTCGGCTCAATAGGAGGCTGCTTTTGGTCCTCGCCCGGAACCTCGTTCGGAATCGGCATTGGAGCCGGGGCCTGAATCTGGGCCTGCGACCTGCGCCTGGACAAGGGGTTGCGCCGAAGCGGTCGACGCCGACACCAGCAGTGCCGCCGCAAACCGGACCTTCGGCTGATGGCATGTCACTTGATGTCGGAGGCGACTTGCACCGTCAGCATCTTGTCGGGATCCGTGACGGCGCCACTGGCCGACCCAGGCGGCGATTTCTTGAGCTTGTCGACCACGTCCATGCCTTGCACCACTTCCCCGACAACCGTGTACTGGCCGTCCAGACTGGCCCCATCGGCGAACATGATGAAAAATTGCGAATTCGCGCTATCGACGCTGTCGCCACGCCGGGCCATGCCGACAATACCGCGCTTGAAGTGCACCTTGGAGAATTCCTGCTTCAGGTTCGGATATTTCGACCCACCGCTGCCGTTGAAATTCTGGCCGTCGCCGGTCTGCGCCATGAAGCCGTCCATGACGCGATGGAACGGCACGTTGTTGTAGAAGCCGTCGCGCGCAAGCTGCTTGATACGCTCGGCGTGCTGGGGCGCGATGTCGGTCCGCAGCTTGATGACGATGCGGCCCTGGGTGGTGTCGATGACGATCGCATTGGCCTTGTCGAGATTGGCAGGCAGCGGCTGGGCGATCGCCGGCGCGACGCAAACCAGCGCGGCGATGAGGGCAAGAATTCGAATCATGAGAACCCCGGAATGATTGAAGGACGATAGTCTGGTGTTGCGGTTGTTCTGGTCGCGAAGCCCGTCGCCGTTGTGACAAACGAAGGCACGATCAGGCGAATTTGGCTTTAAGGCTGGCGGCGACCGCAGACGGCACGAATGCCGAAACGTCGCCGCCCATCGCCGCGATTTGGCGTACCAGTGTGGCGGTGATCGGGCGGACGGTCACCGAGGCCGGAACGAATACGGTATGCACTTCCGGCGCCATGGCCTCGTTCATGCCGGCAATCTGCATCTCATAATCGAGGTCGGTACCATCGCGCAGGCCGCGGATCATGAAGGTAGCGCCGATCTTCTGTGCTGCGGTGACGGTGAGGCCGTCATACGTCGTGCAATCCAGGGATGAGCCGGCCTGGGCCGCGATGGGCCCGAAAACCGTCCGTACCATGGCAAGGCGCTCCTCCACCGAAAACAACGGCTTTTTGCCGGGATGAAGCCCGATCGCGACGACCAGCCGGTCACACAGGCTGGCGGCCTGCCGGACCACGTCCATATGGCCGTTGGTGACGGGGTCAAAGGAGCCGGGATACAGCGCAACACGGGCCATAAACCCCTCTACCCCGCCCCGGTCGAGGTCGCAAGGCGCGCTTGTTCCCGAAACCCTGGTCAAACTCCCGATTTTTATTTTTGGCCGCCCGCTGAACCTGTTGTGGGCTCAGCGCGTCTGTTCGGCAGAGCATGTGTTTCATCACGGCAAGGGCGACGAAACAAAACTCCTGTGGGACGAAATCATTTTCCGCCCGCGCGAAGACGTCCCGAAACCGGCCGTGCGTATCAAGCCGACAACAAATTTGGGGGCCAAAGGCCCAACAGGGGACCGTCATGATCAAGGCTCTTTCCGCTCTCGCCGTCGCTGCGGCAATCGCCGCCTCGCTCACCCTCCTTCCCGGCTTTGCTCCCCAGGTGGAAGCCAGCGTCCCGCAGGTCCTCGCCAAGGCAGACCGGCTCGATATTCATTCGGCGGGTCACGATTGTTCGCAACGGGCCTGGCCCAATTTCGAAGCCTCCTGCCTGCGCGTCGCCGGCACCAAGGCCTCAATCCGGGAAGTCAGGCTGGTGACGGCGGACCGCCCGCGATAACGCAGCGATCGGCTTCGTCAGAAAAGTAATTCCATGGCAATTTGCGACGTGGCGTCGCAGAGTGTGCGCTGACCCCCGCGCCCGTCGGCGATCTGCCTAGCGGGCGTGGTCGCCTCGGGGAGAGCCGCCAGTGACCGCCACACCTGCCGCTGCGCAAGTCAGCTCCGGTGCCCTTCCCCTGACAGCAACCATTGGCGCACTTGGTGTGGTCTATGGCGACATCGGCACCAGTCCCCTTTATGCGCTAAAGGAAGCCGCCAAGGCGGCCTCAAATGGCGGCGCGCTGACGCATGACGCCATCCTCGGGGTGGCCTCGCTGATCCTTTGGGCGCTGATTCTTATCATCTCGGTCAAATACGCGATGCTGATCATGCGCGCCGACAATCGCGGCGAAGGCGGCATCGTCGCGATGCTGGCGCTGCTGTCAGCACGCAATGCAACGCCCCGCACATGGCGCGCGCAATTGCTGGTCGTGGGCCTGATCGGCGCGGCGCTCCTCTATGGTGACGGCGCCATTACGCCGGCGATATCGGTGCTGAGCGCGATCGAGGGCCTCAAGGTCGACGCGCCCTCGCTGACGCCAGTCGTTGTGCCGCTGACCATCGCGATCCTGATCGGCCTGTTCATCATGCAGAAACAGGGCACGGGCTTCATCGGCAGGATATTCGGGCCGGTGATGCTCGGCTGGTTCGTGGCGCTCGCACTGCTCGGCATCCACGGCATCGTCAAGGCTCCGACAGTGCTGGTGGCCCTGAGCCCGCTTTACGCTTTCGAATTCCTGATCCACCAGAATTTCCACGTCAGTTTTGCCATTCTCGGCGCTGCGTTCCTCGCGGTCACCGGCGGCGAAGCGATGTATGCCGATATGGGCCATTTCGGCCGCAACCCGATCCGGCTGGCATGGTTTGTGGTGGCGTTGCCGGCGTTGGTTCTGAATTATTTCGGGCAAGCTGCGCTCTTGATCACGGACGCGACCGCGATCGACAATCCGTTCTACCAGCTCGCGCCGGACTGGGCACAGTATCCGCTGGTCGCGTTCGCGGCGCTCGCCACCGTGATCGCCTCGCAGGCCATCATCTCGGGCGTGTTCTCGCTGACCCAGCAATCGATCCAGCTCGGCTTCCTGCCGCGCATGCGGATCACCCACACCACCAGCGACGCCATCGGCCAGATCTATGTGCCGCTCGTCAATTGGCTATTGGCGGCAGCGACTCTCGGGGCCGTGATCGGCTTTGGCACGTCGGACGCGTTGGCGGGGGCCTACGGCATCGCCGTGTCGCTATTGATGGCGATCACGACGCTGCTGGCAGCGTTGGTCGCGATCCAATGGGGTTACTCGCCCATCATCGTGATCGCGGTGAACGGGTTCTTCCTGGTGATCGACTGTATTTTCTTCGCGGCGAATTCGACCAAGCTGATCGAAGGCGGCTGGTTTCCGCTGCTGCTCGCAGGAGCGGTAGCGTTTTTGATGCTGACCTGGCGTAGCGGGGTCAGGCTTGTCGAGCGCGCCCGCGCCAAACTGCGTCAGCCGGAAGAGGATCTGATCGAGACCGCGGTTAGCCGCTGCCACGCCCGGCTGCCGGGAACCGCGGTATTCCTGGCCTCGGCGCCCAAGGGCGTGCCGCTGGCGTTGACGCAGTTCGTCAAGCATAACCACTGCCTGCACCAGCGCGTGCTGCTGGTCACGGTACTGATCGAGGAACTGCCACGCATACCGGACGACGATCGCGCCGAGGTGATCGAGGTGGTCCCCGGCATCACCCGCGTGATCCTGCATTACGGCTTCATGCAGTATCCGACGATCTATCAGGGGCTGATGCTGGCCTGCGGCCAGGGCAAGCTGCCCGGCATCGATCTTTCCGATATCACCTATTACATCGGCCGCGAGACCATCATCCCGAGCGAGGATATTCCGGGCATGTGGGTGTGGCGCGAAAGCGTGTTTGCCTTCCTGCAGCGGAACGCAGAACGTTCCGCCGCCTTCTTCGGCGTGCCGACCAGGCAAGTGGTGGAATTCGGCACCGAGATCGAGATCTAGTTGCCCGTGTGTGCCTTGATCGCCGCCTCGATCTGGGCTTTGACCGCTTCTAGATTGAAGCTCGCGCCCTTTTGCATCGGCGGGAAGTCGATCGCGGTCTGGGCGAGCTTTGCCACCTCTTGCTGCACGTTGACAAAGCGC
Source organism: uncultured Alphaproteobacteria bacterium (assembly GCA_963806075.1). Classification (GTDB taxonomy): domain Bacteria; phylum Pseudomonadota; class Alphaproteobacteria; order Rhizobiales; family Xanthobacteraceae; genus Bradyrhizobium. Next base: position 14,424 of record CAWDWT010000008.1, on the reverse strand, counting down.
CAGAACTCGTAAGCAAACCAATTGTAGAAAGCCAGGGAGCCTTTGTCGCCGTTCGCGCCAAACTTGAAGCGCCACCATTGCGACCAGTTGCGCAAATCGACCGGATGTTTTGGTGGCGTAAAAACCAGCGAGCCGGCCTTGAGCATATGCGGCAGCGCGCCCGGATAATCCCTCGCATCGGGCCGCGTCTCCGCGAATGTCACGTAGCCTGTTGCGTTGACGAATTTGCGAAAATCACGATTGGTGACCGGCGTCCGGTCCATCCAAAAGCCACTCACGGTGACACGGTGGGAAGGCGCTTCTTCCGGATAGTGCTTGTCGGAGCCCCTGCGGAACGTACCGCCCGGAATCCAGACCGTCCCGGATGGCTTGGCTCATCCGACAAGGATACGCATGCCACAAAGCCAACGTCGCTCATGGGATACTCGCGGCGGACGTGTTGCTCCGTCATGTAACTAGGAGAAGGGGCGTGACCCGTCTATGCAATTTCGGCGGAAAATGGCTTACTTGCTTGTCAGCGTCACCGACGGAAACTCGCCAAATATCCGGCGGTAAACAGCCGCGAAACGCCCGAGTTCCGAGAAACGATGGCGTCGGGCAATCTGTGCAACGCTGGTCGTGGCGGGATCGGCGCGCCGGAGCTCCGCGCGCACAAAGTTCAATCGTCGCAGCCGTATATATTGGCCCGGACTCACGCCCAAGAATTTTGCGCAGCAGTCTCGCAAAGTTCGTTCTGGTACGTCAATTGTCGCGCAAAGCTCGGACAAGCTCGACGGTTTGTCAAAATCCATCCGCAACGCGTTTTCAAAACGCGTCATGATATCCGCGTGTTGTTGCCGTATGATCGGAGCTTGGCCTGTGCCGGCAATTGCCAAACATTCGACGAGAGCGAGAATAAACTCCTGCTCGACCGCTCGCGCAGCCTCTTGATGAGTGAATATTTCAGGCTTTGTCTCCACGAGGTGACATGCCTTGGAATGGAGGCGCCGCAATCGCATTGCCACGCCTGGTGGCGGTCGCAGGATTTGACCGACCGGCCGGTTCGGCAGATCAAACTCTGCCAGCGCCCTGCAGTAATCAGCGAATTTGTCAGCGGGAAATGACACGAGTGCCCATTGGCTCGTTCCATTCGTCCATTGATGTCCACTCTCACCCCGCGAGTGAAGGACAATATCGCCGAGCTGCAACTCGACTCCATTCCATACCAACGCAAAAGAGGAGGTCAGCGGAAAGGAAACAAAGAGACGATTGGGCACCAACGACATGTGGGCGATGCGGGACGTGCTTTCGCGACCGCGAAATGCGTGGAAATAGCCCAGCTTCAGCCACGTTAGTCGTGCGCTGAAATCGCCCGGCTCGGTAAGGACAAGATCGACGCTCGCATCGTCCATGCCGGCTCGGTAATCGTCCGGATCGGTAAAGACGGCTGTGCCGCTTGCCGTCATGCGCGCGGACTCGTCATGAGGTTCGGATCACCGCCTCACTTCGCGCGAGATGACGCGCGCTTGTGAGCTGCGCTGTACACGGAAGTTGAGTATCGCCAGCCGCCTGGGCGGCGGCTATGCAAAATCGGAATCTGCCAACGATAACGGGCGGCTTTTGGTCGCTAAGAGATGGTCGGGGGGTTTACGTAGAGATGCCGAAGGCGATTCTCCAAACAATGCCTGGTAGGAAACGGAGAAGCGTCCCAACTCCCAGAAGCCATGATCTGTAGCTATCCGTGTTACCGTTGCCTTTGACGGATCGGCGCGAAGCAGAGCGCGTCGCGTGAGATGCATCCGGCGGATCCACAGATAGCGGATCGGGCCCATCCCCAGGTGCTCTTCGCAACAGGCGCGGAGCGTGCGTTCGTTGACGCCGACAGCGGCGCAAATCTCGGCCAGATACAAGGGCCGATCGCAATTCTTCGCCACCACTTCCTCGAAGCGATTGATAATCGCGGTATGTTGCCGCCATCCTGATCCAGCGGTGGTAGGCTCCCCATCAGCCAAGCAAGTCGTCATCGCATGGACGAGGTGGTACTCCAGAGCACTGGCGACTTCCGGATGGGCAATCATGTCGGGCGCTGCAACGGCAAGCTGTCGTGCGGACGTATGGAGGAACACCAAACGTGTCATGTGCGCAGCATTGGGATGCATAAAACGAATATTTGATGCAGCTCTCAAATCACGTCCCACCAGCGCGTTACTCAGGGCGCAGAAAGTCTCCGAGGTCAGCGATATCGTTGCCCAACGACAGGGCCTCTGACTTCGAACGTGGAATGTTGCGCCGGGCTGGAACGCCGCAATGGCTTTTGTGTGCAATTCCTGGCCGGTGTGCTGCAACACTGGTTGTCCCGCATCCGCTAGGAATTGAATTCCCGTACGCTTCTGGCCCAGCGAGGCCCGGATTACTCGGGGCAGATTTTCCCATCCTGATTGCATCCACAAATTGCAAAGGTCAATTTTTATCAGGGAGCCCCGGAATTTACCCCTGGCGGTAACCGAAACCTCAACTTCTCCGCCCCGAACGGCGGTCTGATATTGCATTGGATCGTCGTACGTGAACGCTGTACTTTGAGGCATCGGAGACCCCACTGACACAACGAGTGGTGATAGCCTAGCTCGACACTTATAACAGGAATTTAGACAGACGTATAAGCCTGTCGAGCGAGGGCGGACACGACCCGCCGCGATGGCGCTGTATCCGACCATTCTCAGGCGTCAGTTTATGGGTCTTGGTCGTGTAGAAGCCCACCCGGAAAGTGTCGATCCAATCCTGGCTAGCTGCCGCCCGCCACAACCGCGGCGTTCAACGGCTTGATCCCGACGATGTTCATGACGCCTGTCAGATTATAGGCCAGGACCGAGAGGGCCATTTCAGCGGCTTAAGTGCGCCGTCACCGCCTTGCTACGGCAAAGAAATTGCTTGGGCGGCACTCGATATCAAACCTCAAATTTACGCCTCGCTCGCGGCGCCGATGCAGGGAAAACGTTGGGCTACCCACGAATTTTCGAGAGGTCCCGCCTCTGGTAATCAATTCTGCTGGGCTCGGTTGCCGAAATTGCATAGCCAGTACCGCGCCTTCCCCCCAGCATTGCGGCTAAAAGGGAATACTAGGCCAGCACCGCTGACCCATTAGTGGGGTAGCTTCACGCCTAATCGAACGGACGCCGATAGCGCCCAATGATCCGTTGATAGGAGACTTTCATGAAAATCTTCAATCGTCTGGTGCTGTTGGCACTTCTCGTTACTCCATCGGCCGCAATACGGGCTGCGGATTTGAATGGAGCTTGGACGGTCGACACAGCGTCCTGCAATAAGGTATTTACCAAGGAGAATAACAAGCTTGCCTTCAGGCCGGACGCCGATCTCCACGCGGGCGGCTTGATCGTCGAGGGAAGGCGAATAACCGGCACATTTCAAAAATGCACTGTCAAATCGTCGCACGATGACGGGTCGAATGTGAAAGTGATTGCGTCGTGCTCCGATGGCGTCTCGGTTTCGGACGTAGCATTCGACGTGAAAATCTCCGGAGAAAATAACATCACGCTCAGCTCAAAGGAACCGGTGCCAGTGGAAATGCCGTATGTTCGCTGCTTGCTGTGACGCTGCGCAGCGAAGATCGGCAGTGCGTGCGCATTGGCTTGGTCATAACCGTAAAGGACCACAACATCCCACGGTAGCCAAGATCCGGCTGAACCGATGATCGGCCCCAAGGTGTAGCCACCGATTACCCGGACCCCCGCTCTACTGCTATTTCGTAACCATCCGGGTCGTGGCGGGTGGAGGCGCTGCCGCGGGTGAGATGGCAAATGTCAGCCATGTGTTCCAGCCGGAGGGCCGATCCGAGCTGGCAAATTCCGCATAGCCCTTGAGATTGATGTAACCTTGAAGGGTCTGGCTAAGGGGAAAGACGTAGCCAAACTGCGGCCCGACGCCGAGCACCTGCGAGCGGAAGCAACCGACGTGGTCGCCCGAACCGCTATCGCAGCCGATGTCTTTGTATGCGTAGCCCACCAGACCTACCTGGACTTGCTTGGTCAGGAACTGCGATGCGCCCCAATCAAAGTGCAGATCCACGCCACTCTGATACTGCGTTACGGGATTGATGAAATTATAAGTAAACCCAAGCACACCTGAGAACTCATGGCCAGTTGTTGGATTGAAGTACGTATAGCCACCACCAGCGTCGATCGCACCGTGTCCGATACCTAGATTCGACAAGCGATCGGATTGGTAGGCTCCGACAGGTATGTCGCCGGTGATGTAGGTCATGTAGTTGTTGACGCCGGCATTCCAGCGCAAAGCGAATAGCGGAATCAGATCGCCAAAACCCCACGTCGTATCGCTGAAGCTGTCTGATCGCATGAACGGGATGCTACCGCCGCCCGGTCCTGTCAGGGTCCCCGACAATTGGCCTGCCAGAGTCGTGTCTACGACACCGTAGGCACCCACAAGGGATGCCGAAGCCTGGCCTCCGAATACCGGAGTTGCGAACACATAAGTTGGAATGACAAATCCGAGATTACCAGTGGCATTTACGCTCGCGTTCAGACGAGCCGACAAATTGCCTGGCACCTGTCCAATTTGAAATTCTCGAGCCAAGGCAACGTTGCCACCTGCCGACACCGAAGTGTGATAATAGACATCAGCGAGCGACCACCCCGGTTGCTGGGGGGTGGCTGCGAGGCTTCCAAAGAAACCGGGCACCCAGAAGCTCACGCCGCTTTCGTCGGCTAACGCACGATGGGAAAAAAACGTGATCGCGGACGCCATGACGATTACAGCAACGCCAAGTCTGCGTCGATTTGCTGAGATCGCCCGCCCAATTTCCGGCCGCCCAATTTTCGGTGTCATGTTCTGCCCCTTAGCGTATTGGGCTGTAGCTGTAAGTGTGTCGCTTCCGATAAACTTCCGGGTGTAACGCACCTTACGCTTGGAGAGGGGACGGCTCACTATGCAAATTCAGACAGGATTGAATTTTACCGCAAGAAAGATGAATTGTGCGACAAAAGAGCAACAAGCTTACAGCATCTGATTCCGGGTACTAACCGCCGTTTCCGTTTTCGCCGTTTTCGCCGTTCTCGCCATCATCGCCGATATGCTCGACCGAGACGACGTGTTCGTCCTCGGCGGTGTCGAACACGATGACTCCCTGGGTGGAGCGACCGGCGATCCGGATGCCCTCCACCGGACAGCGGATCAACTGGCCGTTGTCGGTCACCAGCATGATCTGGTCGCTATCCTCAACCGGGAATGAGGCCACCAGTTTGCCGTTACGATCATTGACCGACATCGCAACGATGCCTTTGCCGCCGCGGCCGGTGGTGCGGTACTCGTAGGACGAGGTGCGCTTGCCGTAGCCGTTGACCGATACGGTGAGCACCACCTGCTCCTGCGCCGACATCTCGACATAGCGTTCCTGGCTGAGCTGGATCGCGCCAGAGGTTTCCTCGGCTTCGGCATCGGCGGGCTCGTCCGGCGATGCCTCGCCGGCGACCGCGCGGCGCATCTTCTGGTAGGCCGAGCGCTCGTCCGAAGTGGTCTCGACATGGCGCAGGATCGACAGCGAGATCAGTTTGTCGCCATTGGACAACGCGATACCGCGCACGCCCATCGAGGTCCGGCCGGTGAACACCCGCACGTCGGTGACGGGGAAGCGGATGCACTGGCCGCCCGCCGCCGTCAGCAGCACGTCGTCGCGTTCGGTGCAGATCTGGACGTCGACGATCGCCTCGCCCTCCCCGAGCTTCATGGCGATGATGCCGGAGCGGCGGACATCGACGAAGTCGGACAGCTTGTTGCGGCGCACGGTGCCGCCGGTCGTCGCGAACATCACGTCGAGTTCGGCCCAGCTGGATTCATCCTCGGGCAACGGCATGATGGTGGTGATGCGCTCGCCCTGCTCCAGCGGCAGGATGTTGATCATCGCCTTGCCGCGGGCGTTCGGCGCAGCCATCGGCAGCCGCCATACCTTTTCTTTGTAGACCTGACCGCGCGAGGAGAAGAACAGCATCGGCGTATGGGTCGAGGCCACAAACAGCCGGCTGACGAAATCCTCGTCGCGAGTCTGCATGCCCGCCCTGCCCTTGCCGCCGCGGCGTTGCGCGCGATAGGTCGATAGCGGTACCCGCTTGACGTAGCCCGCATGCGAGACCGTGACCACCATGTCCTCGCGCTGGATCAGGTCCTCGTCCTCGACCTCGCCTTCCTGCTCGACAATTACGGTCTTGCGCGGCGTGGCGAATTCCGACTTCACCTCGGCGAGCTCGGTCTTGACAATTGCCTGCACGCGGGCGCGCGAACGCAGAATGTCGAGATAGTCGTTGATCTCGACCGCGAGCTTGTCGAGCTCCTCTGAAATTTCTTCGCGTCCGAGCGCGGTCAGCCGCTGCAGCCGCAAATCGAGGATCGCCTTGGCCTGCTCCAGCGACAGCCGCGCAGTACCGTCCTCAGCCAACCGGTGACGGGGATCGTCGATCAGGGTGATCATCGCCGCGACGTCCTGGGCGGACCAGTCGCGCGACATCAGGGTATCGCGTGCCGTGTTCGGGTCCGGCGAGGTACGGATCACCCGGATGACCTCGTCGATATTGGCAACCGCAATGGCGAGGCCAACCAGGATGTGCGCGCGATCGCGCGCCTTGTTGAGCAGGAACTTGGTGCGGCGGGTCACCACCTCTTCGCGGAACGCGATGAACAGCGTCAGGAAATCCTTCAGGTTCATCGTCTGCGGGCGACCATTGTCGAGCGCCAGCATATTGGCCGGGAAGTTCGTCTGCAGCGGCGTGAACCGGTAGAGCTGGTTCAACACGACGTCCGGCACCGCCTCGCGCTTCAGTTCGACGACGACGCGATACCCCTGACGGTCGGACTCGTCGCGGACCTCGGCGATGCCATCGATCTGCTTCTCTCGGGCAAGTTCGGCGATCCGCTTGACCATGGCGGCCTTGTTCACCTGATAGGGGATCTCGGTGACGATGATCGCTTCGCGATCTTTCCGGATCGTATCGATCCTGACCTTGCCGCGCATCACGATCGAGCCGCGGCCGAGATGATAGGCCGAGCGGACGCCCTGCTTGCCCAGGATGATGCCGCCGGTCGGGAAATCCGGCCCCGGGATGATGTCGATCAGTTGATCGATGGTGAGCGCGGGATTGTCGATCAGCGCCGTGCAGGCGTCGATCACCTCGCCGAGATTGTGCGGCGGGATGTTGGTCGCCATGCCGACCGCGATGCCACCGGCGCCGTTGACCAGCAGGTTCGGAAATTTCGCGGGCAGCACCAGCGGCTCTCGCGTCGAGCCGTCGTAATTGGCCTGGAAATCGACGGTGTCGCGGTCGATGTCGTCGAGCAGTTTCAGCGCGACCTTGGTCAGGCGGGATTCGGTGTAGCGCATCGCCGCCGGCGGATCGTCGTCGACCGAGCCGAAATTGCCCTGACCATCGATCAACGGCACGCGCATTGAAAAGTCCTGCGCGAGACGCACCATCGCGTCATAGATCGCCTGGTCGCCGTGAGGATGGTATTTGCCCATCACGTCGCCGACAATGCCAGCGGACTTCTTGTGCTTCTTGTCCGGCGTGTACCCGGTCTCGTACATCGAATACAGGATGCGCCGATGCACCGGTTTCAAACCGTCGCGCGCATCCGGCAGCGCACGCGACACGATCACGCTCATGGCGTAATCGAGGTAGGAGCGCTTCATCTCGTCGAGGATGGAAACGGGACGAATATCGGATGGCCCCGACGGCTTGTCGGAGTCGGTATCATTGGTGTCAGACAAGAGGGAATCCGGTCAGTTCTTGATCGGGAATCATATAGCGTATCGCAGCTCTCCTAACCACCCTTAACTGGCTCCAAAAAGGGGTTTTTCCCTTCGTTTTTCCAGAGACTTAAGGGGTTGGCGGAAGCATCCGACGAGGGCCCGAAAACAGGCCTGAAAACGCTCGCGAAAATCGCAACAAAATCGCGTCAGGAACCGAATGTCACGGCGTGCATGATAACAGTTCCGAGCCATGGGCTATCCGACGCCTACCTGACGCCCGCGCAGCCCTTGGCGTTGCCGCCTGCTGCTCAAAACGGGATGTCGTCGTCCATGTCACTGTTGCCCCGCGCTCCGGCCGCTACCGCGCGGCGTGGCGGCGCGCTCGAGGGTCCGCTGGAGCCGAAATCGCCACCGGCATCGTCGCCGCCAAAACTGCCCCCGCCGCTGCCGCCGCTACGGCCATCGAGCATGGTCAGCGTCGAGTTGAAATTCTGCAGCACCACTTCGGTCGAGTATTTTTCAACACCGCTCTGGTCGGTCCATTTCCGGGTTTGCAACTGACCCTCGATGTAAACCTTGGCGCCCTTCTTCAGATACTGCTCGGCGATCTTGCACAGGCCTTCGCTGAAAATCACCACACGGTGCCACTCGGTCTTTTCCTTGCGCTCGCCAGTGTTCTTGTCGCGCCAAGTGTCCGACGTCGCGATTCGCAAATTGGCGATCGGCCGCCCGTCCTGCGTCCGCTTGATTTCCGGATCGGCGCCGAGATTGCCAATCAGAATCACCTTGTTCACGCTTCCCGCCATCGTCACTCTCCGCTCGAAAATTACTGGACCGATCGCCGCGCTCGCCTGCCCGGCCTTGAGCGCCGCTCCAACGTCTCAAATATCAGGCTGCTTCACAGCAACCCTATACGCTCGCTGACCCGGCCAACCGGCCGATCCCCGACGTCCCGAGGTTATCCACATATAGCATCGCACCGCCATATGTTCCAGTTTTGTTCCGAACGAAAAGTTTCTGTCCGCTTGGTCCCGAGCCAGACGCCGTCAAGAACAGACTTCCTTGGTTCTTCCGTACCGTAGTTCTCCGACCGTGAACGAAGTTCCAAAGCCTTCCACCGCCAGGGTGAAACAGCTGACGCTCCCAAAATAAGCGCCTTAGCTCATGCTCTTGCTGATCATTCAACAATCAGCTCGGTCGCCGTTACTAATCCCTGCCAACGCGCCTAAAAGTTCGCGTCAGGTTTTCGGCCGGCACAGAAGCAAGTCTGGGTACGCTATGCCATTCGAGGCGAACAATCGCCCAGTTTTCAACACGTTAGATTCAATTGGGAGTTGATATCCTAAACAAATCATTGTCTTCCGCAGCTGCAGATCAATTCCCAGTGTTGCATTTGGGAGACGGATTTTTCGAGTGAATCGATTATGGTCGTTTTTGGAAATTGGATGGGCTCTCGACGATACCGCCTAACGAATATCGCTTCGAAAAATGGCGAAGCGACTGAAAACTGGAGAATGAATGATGAAGAAGTTTTTGCTGGGTACAGTTGGTTTGGTAGCACTGGGCATGGCGGCGGGACCCGCCTCCGCAGCCGATCTTGCGGCACGGCCGGTCTACAAGGCGCCCCCGATGGTCGCACCGATCTACGACTGGAGCGGCTTTTACATCGGCGGCAATGGCGGCTGGGGCGAGAGCCATAGCTGTTTGGATTTCTTTGATGCGACTGGCGTAGACTTCGCTAACGGCTGCAGCAATCGGTCCGGAGGCGTGGTGGGCGGCCAGTTCGGCTACCGTTGGCAAGCCAGTCAGTGGGTTTTTGGCTTGGAAGCTCAGGGTGATTGGGCAGACCTCAGCAACACGCGTCTCAGCCTTATCGATCCACTGTTCTCGACCCAGACAAAAACTGATGGCATCGGCCTGTTCACCGGCCAGATCGGCTACGCCTGGAACGCCTCGCTGTTTTACTTCAAGGGCGGCGCGGCGGTGACGGACAACCGTTTCAGCATCCTCAACACGCCTACCGGCATTGAACTGGCCTCGGCAAGCGCGACCCGCTGGGGTGGTACCGTGGGGGTGGGCTGGGAGTACGGCTTCGCACCGAACTGGTCTGCCGGCATTGAATACGACCATCTGTTTATGGGTAACTCAAACAACACGTTCTCGGTCGTCAATCCGATTAGGGCCGCTTTTATCAACAATCGGATCAACCAGGATGTAGATATGCTCACGCTGCGCATCAACTACCGCTTCGGGGGTTACGGCGCGCCGGTCGCAGCGAGATACTGATATCCAGTACGGGGGACATTGATCTCGGCCAACGCCGGGATCCTCGAAAGGCCGGCCTCGCGCCGGCCTTTTTTGTTGTACGGACTTTGTGCACACACTCTCTTTCGACGCGTGGCGCGCTGCGCGTGTGCCACCTGCTGTCATTTCCACGGGAACGCAACGTCCGTCGCAACAAACCGTTGATGGCGCGCACGCGGCACTGGAAATCAGCCCTCGTTCTTCCTACGTTCCGTAGCGCACACACCCTAGGCGTCCGTTTGCGGATCTTTCCCGATGGCGCGCCCGAATCATTTTGCGCGCCTGAAATCTGCGCGCCTGGGAATGGCCGGCAATGGATGAAGTGATCAAGGCGAAGCGCCAACAAAACACCGGCACGGGCACGCGCGCGATCACCATTCGTGGCGCGCGCGAGCACAATCTCAAGAACGTCGATCTGGAAATCCCGCGCGACAAGCTCGTGGTGTTCACAGGTCTGTCCGGCTCCGGCAAATCCTCACTCGCGTTCGACACCATCTATGCCGAGGGCCAGCGCCGATACGTCGAATCGCTGTCGGCCTATGCGCGCCAGTTCCTGGAGATGATGCAGAAGCCGGATGTCGACCAGATCGACGGCCTATCGCCGGCGATCTCGATCGAGCAGAAGACCACCTCGAAAAATCCGCGTTCGACGGTCGGCACCGTTACCGAGATCTACGACTACATGCGCCTGTTGTGGGCGCGCGTCGGCGTGCCCTATTCGCCGGCTACCGGCCTGCCGATCGAGAGCCAGATCGTCTCCCAGATGGTCGACCGTGTGCTGGCGCTGCCCGAGGGCACCAGGCTCTATCTGCTGGCGCCGGTGGTGCGCGGCCGCAAGGGCGAATACCGCAAGGAACTCGCCGAATACCTCAAGAAGGGATTCCAGCGGGTCAAGATCGACGGCACCTTTTACGAACTCGCGGAAGCGCCCACCCTCGACAAGAAATTCCCGCACGACATCGACGTCGTGGTCGACCGCATCGTGGTGCGCGCCGACATCGGCCAGCGGCTGGCGGAAAGTTTTGAGACCGCGCTGAAACTGGCCGACGGCCTGGCGGTGATCGAATATGCCGACGCAGCCGGCGGCGGCCGCCGAAGAGAAAAAGCCGGACAAGAAGACCGCAAAAATCCACGACAAGAGCGGGCCCGAGCGGATCCTGTTTTCGGAAAAGTTCGCCTGCCCCGTCTCCGGCTTCACGATTCCCGAAATCGAGCCGCGGCTGTTTTCCTTCAACAACCCCTACGGCGCCTGCCCGGCCTGCGGCGGCCTCGGCGTCGAGCAGCACATCGACGAGGACCTGGTCATTCCCGACAAGGAACTGACCCTGCGCAAGGGCGCGATCGCGCCGTGGGCGAAGTCGTCCTCGCCCTATTACGTGCAGACGCTGACCGCGCTCGGCAAGTTCTACAAGTTCACGCTCGACACCAAGTGGAAGGATCTGCCGAAGAAAACGCAGAACGCCCTTCTGCACGGCTCGGGCGACGACGAGATCAAGTTCTCCTATGAAGACGGCGTGCGTTCCTACGACACCAAGAAGCCGTTCGAGGGCGTCATTACCAACATCAATCGCCGCTATCGCGAGACCGACAGCGAGTGGGCGCGTGAGGAGTTGGGAAAATATTTTTCCGACGTGCCCTGCGACGCCTGCCACGGCCACCGGCTGAAGCCGGAGGCGTTGTGCGTCAAGATCGGCGGCAAGCATATCGGCGAAATCTCGGAATTATCGGTGCGCCGCGCCGGCGAATGGTTCGAGACCGTGCCCGGCGCTTTGAACGCACAGCAAAACGAGATCGCCGCGCGCGTGCTGAAGGAAATCCGCGAGCGGCTGTCCTTCCTGCTCGACGTCGGCCTGAATTATCTCACCCTGGCGCGCTCCTCCGGCACGCTGTCCGGAGGCGAAAGTCAGCGCATCCGTTTGGCCTCGCAGATCGGCTCCGGCCTGACCGGCGTGCTCTATGTGCTGGACGAGCCCTCCATCGGCCTGCACCAGCGCGACAATGCGCGGCTATTGGAAACCCTGAAGCGGCTGCGCGACCTCGGCAATACCGTGATCGTGGTCGAGCATGACGAGGACGCGATTCGTTTAGCCGATTACGTCGTCGACGTCGGCCCCGGCGCCGGCATGCATGGCGGCAGCATCGTCGCCCAAGGCACGCCGGCCGACATCATGAACAATCCGAAGTCGCTGACCGGAAAGTACCTCACCGGCGAATTGTCGGTGGAGATTCCGGAGCGGCGGCCGCCGAACCATCGCCGCACGATAAAAGTGGTCAACGCCCGCGGCAACAATCTGAAAAACATCTCGGCGGAAATTCCGCTGGGCCTGTTCACCTGCGTCACCGGCGTGTCCGGCGGCGGCAAGTCGACCTTGCTGATCGACACGCTCTATCGCGCCATCGCCCGCAAACTCAACAACGCCAGCGAAGGCGCCGCGCCTCACGATCGCATCGAGGGGCTGGAGCATATCGACAAGATCATCGACATCGACCAGTCGCCGATCGGCCGCACCCCGCGCTCCAACCCCGCGACCTACACCGGCGCGTTCACGCCGATCCGCGAATGGTTCGCCGGCCTCCCCGAAGCCAAGGCGCGCGGCTACGAGCCCGGCCGGTTTTCGTTCAACGTCAAGGGCGGCCGCTGCGAGGCCTGCCAGGGCGACGGCGTCATCAAGATCGAGATGCACTTTTTGCCCGACGTCTACGTCACCTGCGACGTCTGCAAGGGCAAGCGCTACAACCGCGAGACGCTGGAAGTGCTGTTCAAGGGCAAGTCGATCGCCGACGTGCTCGACATGACGGTCGAGGAAGCCGCCGAGTTCTTCAAGGCGGTGCCGCGCGTCCGCGAAACCTTTAAAACGCTGCACCGCGTCGGCCTCGACTACATCCATGTCGGCCAGCAGGCCACGACGCTGTCCGGCGGCGAAGCCCAGCGCGTCAAACTGGCAAAGGAATTGTCAAAACGCGCGACCGGCCGCACGCTCTACATCCTCGACGAGCCGACCACCGGCCTGCATTTCCACGACGTCAAAAAACTACTTGGAAGTGCTGCACGAGCTGGTGTCGCAGGGCAATACGGTGGTCGTGATCGAGCACAATCTCGAAGTCATCAAGACCGCCGACTGGGTGATCGACCTCGGCCCCGAAGGCGGCGACGGCGGCGGCGAAATCGTCGCCTGGGGCCCGCCCGAAGACATCGTCAAGGCGCCGCGCAGCTACACCGGCAAGTTTCTGGCGCCGGTGCTGAAGAAGCTGGATGCCAAGCCGCGGAAGGGCGGAGCGGCGAGCGAGGCGGCGGAGTAGCGTGGTCGCCGCCATGAGGGAATGCCGATGTCGAGCGACAGCCGGTTCGCGCTGAGTCTGCGGGCTGTCAATTCGCGTTTCAATAGACGGCCGGGATGTACGACGGGAGCCATGTTGTTCAACCTTTGTGGTAGTAGAACGCCCGGATATCGTTTCGTTCGTCCGGGCTACAATTGCTCCAAAACCTTAGCTGTCGTTCCGCAGCGGGCGCGACCGGAAACGACCTTCCTCAATCACGGTGTAACGGCCCAAAAGTCCTTCGCCATATCGCTCGACCGCCGTCGCCAACCGCGTCGTCTTTAGCACAGGAGTTTCGGAGCCGATCCAAATCAACAAAACCCCGGGGACCGCGTGTTCCCTACGAAAAACAAAATCGCCAAAATCCTTGTCTTCAGTCCAGCAAGAGTCGTTTCTCACGTAGCGCGAGCGCGATTACATCCGCGTCGCTCAAACCGATAGCCGTTTCTGCGATATAGAGCACATCGTGGCCATGCGTCCGTAGAAACGCGACCAATGGCGCCGCGACGCATTCGTCCGCGAGCCAACGCACCCGCTAGCCGTAAACGATGTCTTCGGCGGCGAGATAGTCGGCAGCGAACACCTGGGCGGCCAGAATATCATTTCGCGTCAGCCGCGGATGGTCAGCGAGGATTGCCTCCGACGACATGCCGGAGCCCAGTTTGCGCAGGATGAGTTCGACTGGAACGCGGGTGCCGCGAATAACCGGCTTGCCGTCCATAACGCCAGGGTTAGCTTCAATCCGCTCGTGCGCCATAACATCCTCTTGGGCTGTTACCTTACCAGACAAAGGACGCCTTGTCAGCGCCGCTCACTCCCCAAAACCGTCTCCACAAACCCCTTCGGATCGTCACAAAATTCGCGCACTACCCGGTAGTGATCGGTGTCTTTCACGCTTACCTGCTCCAGCCCATCTTTCGTCAACCGCAGCAGCGTCGCGTTCGGATAGGCCATCAGCATCGGCGCGTGCGTGGCCATGATTACCTGGCAATGGCCGATCTCATCCATCCGGCGCAGCAGCTTGAGGAATTCGAGCTGGCGGTTCGGCGACA
>CAWDWT010000007.1:0-19778 GCA_963806075.1 uncultured Alphaproteobacteria bacterium | reverse complement strand
CGGGAAGCGTCGCGGTCAGGCCAAAGCCGGGATGGAAGCCGAGTTTGGTAAAGTTCGCGGCAAAGCGCGCCTCGGGACAGGTGACGCGGAAATCCGCCGAGACCGCCAGGCCGAGTCCGCCGCCGATCGCCGCGCCATGGACGGCGGCGACGATCGGCTTCTTGTTGCGGAAGATGCGCACCGCCTGCACGTAGAGATGGTTGATCGGCAGGTTGGACGCCGGATCCGCTCTTGGAGCGCTCTTCCTGTTCCTGCCGAGCCGGATCGCTGAAATCGGCGCCGGCGCAGAACGCCTTGCCTTGTGCCGCCAGCACCGAGGCGCGGATTTCGACGTCGCGGTCGAACTCCTCCAGCGCGTCCGCGATCTGGTTGATCAGCGCGACGTTGAAGAAATTCAGCGGCGGCCGGCGGATTTCGATCAGGCCGACATGCCCGTGCTTCTCGACGCCGATATCGGTGTAGGTGCTCATGATGGTCCTCGATTGAGTGAATTAGCGCAGGCCAAGCCCGCGGGCGATGATGCCGCGCAGGACTTCCGTGGTGCCGCCCTGGATCGTCAGCTTGGGCGCGGTCTTGATGGCGAACGAGAGCTGGTTCTCCAGCGTCTCGCGGTTGGTGGCGTTTTCCTCGACAAATGCAGCGAGATCGCGAACCCGGTGCGGCAATTGCTGCTCCCAGACCGTGCCGATGTCCTTGACGATGGAGGCTTCCACCACCGGCTCCTTGCCGGCCTGCAGCATGCCGGCGACCGACACCGACATTCGCCGCATGGTGTGCAACTGCGCCACCAGGCGCCCGATGCCTTCGGCGCTGCGGGTGTCCGGATTGTTGCCGACTGCGCGCACCAGTTCGGTCAGCACGTAATAGGTTTCCAGAAAGCGCTCGGGGCCGGAGCGTTCATAGGCGAGTTCGCTGGTGGCCTGTTTCCAGGCGCCGTCGATTTCGCCGAGCACGTGATCATCCGGCATGAAGGCGTCGGTGAACACCACTTCGTTGAATTCGGACTGGCCGGTGATCTGGCTGATCGGGTTGACCTTGATGCCGGGCGTCTTCATGTCGACCAGAAACTGGGTCAGGCCGTGGCGGCGGTTTTCTTTTGTCGGCGGCGAGGTACGGAAGATCGCGATCATGTAGTCGGCGATATGGGCCGAGGAGGTCCAGATCTTGGTGCCGTTGATCAGATAGCCGCCGTCGGTCTTGGTCGCCTTGGTTTTCGCCGCGAACAGATCGGAGCCGGAATTCGGCTCGCTCATGCCGATCGCGAAACAGACCTCGCCGCGGCAGATGCGCGGCAGGATGTCCATCTTGATGCGCTCGGGCGCGTATTTCAGCAGTACCGGGCCGCTCTGGCGGTCGGCGACAAAGAAGCGCCGCGTCGGCGCGTTGGCGACGCGCATCTCCTCGGTCACCACATAGCGCTCGAGGAAGGAGCGTTCATGGCCGCCGTATTTCTTCGGCCAGGTCATGCCGAGCCAGCCCTTGGCGCCGACCCTGCGGGAAAATTCCGGCGCGTCGGTGTCCTCGCGGTTCGGTTTGTGCGGATCGAAGGTGCCGGCCGCGATCTCGTCGGCGAGGAAGGCGCGCACTTCCTTGCGCAATTGCTCACATTCGGGCGGCAGGCGGATCGGATCGAAACGAAGAGCTGCGGTCATGTTGATCTCGACTTTCGTGCCGGCGAAATTCCGTTGATGTCAGCGCGAGGCGACCAGCGGCCACAGCTCGTCGGCGCCGCGGTTGGCGACCAGCTTGCCGAGTTCGACAGCCCAGTAACTTTCAGAGCCGAAATCGTCGCGCCAGGCCAGCGCACGCAGCGAATAGCGATGCAAAATGTGCTCGCTGGTGAAGCCGATCGCGCCATGCACCTGGTGGGCGATGCCGCTGCCTTTTTCCGCTGCTTCCGAGCAACGGATTTTTGCCGAGACCGCTTCGAGGAAAATTTCGTCGTTGAAGCCGGTCGCGTTGGAGATCGCATCCGCCGCCGAGGTCGCCGCGGCGAGGGCGGCCGCGGACTCGCCGGCGAGCCGCGCCAGATTGTGCTGCACCGCCTGGAATTTCGAGATCTTCTTCTCAAACGCGACGCGCTCGTTGGAATAGCGCACGCTGATGTCGAGCAGCGAATTCCAGCGCGCCCGCGATCTGCAGGCTGCGCGCCACGCCGCCCATCAATAGTAGCGCATTGGGATCGAAGCCCTTCGGCGCCGGCTTGATGGTGATGGGCGCAACCTTGTCGAAGGTCACGGTGTCGCTGTTGTCGCCGGCGAGATTGAGCCCGGCCTCGATCCGGCACTTGCTCGCGTCAACGAGTGCGATCGAAAGCCCGTTCCTGCTATTGGCCAGCACCGCGATGTGTTTTGCCGCCTTCGCAAAGGGCACGCCGCGCGCGCGGCCGGAAAGGATGCCATCGGCATTGAGCGCGATATGATCGCGGGGGCTTGCCGGCGCGACCGTCATCTCGCCTTCCGGCGAGGAGATTTTCGCCTGCGCCAGCAGCCATCCCGCGAGCATGGTTTCGGCGAGCGGCACCGCGATCGCGAAGCGGCCGGCCGCGTTCAGCACTGCAAATCCCTCGGCCGTGCTGGCGCCCGAGCCGCCGCAATCCTCCGGTACCCAGGACAAAGGCAGGCCGGCATCGCTCAGCGCTCGCCAGAGCGGCGCCTTCCAGGCGCCTTCCTTGTCGCGGTTGATGGTCTGGCTGTCGCCGAGATCGGCGAATATCTTCTCGGCGGTATCGACGACGATGTTTTCGCTCTCCGCCACAGCGCTCCCCGTTTTTCAATCCGGACATATCTGCCGGGCTGTTGTCCCGAGCATCACGTGCGGCCTTTCGTTGTGCTGCATGATGGGGAAAAGCCAGCACCATGACAAGCGCCGATGTCCGCAGGGCAACCTGTCAGGTCGGCATAAGTGCCGGTTGACGCAGGCTAATCCGCGAAACGGATTGCCGGACTTGCAGGCGAAGCCTGGCGCGATATGGTAACCGCGCATCGCAAGGCTGTTAGAAAATCAAGAAGAGGAAATGCGGATGTCGAAGGATGGTCTATGCGCGATTGTAACGGGTTCGGCGTCCGGCCTTGGCGCTGCGACCGTCGCTATTCTCGCGCAAGGCGCCGATGCTCGCATCGTGGTCAACTATTCCTCGAGCGCGAAGGAAGCGGAACAGACCGCCGATCTCTGCCGCAAGGCCGGCGCCGAAGTGGTGGTCGTGCAGGGTGACGTGTCGCGGGATGAGGATTGCAGGAAGATCGTCGCAGCCGCGGCTACCTGGGGCCGCCTCGATGCACTGGTCAACAATGCCGGCATCACCAAGCACACGGCGCACGAAAATCTCGATGGCCTGTCGGCAGAGGATTTCCAGCGGCTCTATGGCGTCAACACCATCGGCCCGTTCCAGATGGTCCGCGCGGCGCGAACGCTTTTGGAAGCTGGCGCCAAGGCCTCCGGCGGGATGGCGGCCGTCGTCAACGTGTCGTCGGTCGCCGGCATCACCGGCATCGGTTCGTCGATCGCCTACGCCGCGAGCAAGGGCGCGCTCAACACCATGACCCTTTCGCTGGCGCGGGCGCTCGCGCCGCTGATCCGCGTCAACACCGTATGCCCCGGCTACATCGACACGCCCTGGTTCACCAAGGGACGCGGCGTCGAAGGCGCGGCCAAGATACGCGATTCCGTAGTCGCCAAGGTGCCACTGAAGCGCGCCTCTACCGCAGGAGAGGTCGCTGAGCTGGTCTGTTTCCTCGCCACATCGGCGTCGGGCAACATGACCGGCGAAGTGGTCCGCATGGACGCCGGCGCCCATCTGATCGCGTGAGGAACCTTAACGGAGCGCGCAAGCGCTGCGTTCGTCGCCGTCATGCCCGAGACCCGGCATGACGAACTTAAAGCTTGTTACTCGTCACTTGTTGCCGGGATCGGGGATCACGCGGCTCGCCACCAGCCTGTTCCAGATGAACAGCACCACCAGCGCGCCGATCGTTGCGGTGATATAGCCCGCACCCTCGTCCAGGCTATAATGGCCGATCGCCTGGCCAACGAAGGTGGCGAGAAACGCGCCGGCAATGCCGAGCACCACGGTCAGGATGAATCCGCTCGGATTGTTCGGACCCGGCGACACGATGCGCGCGAGAATTCCGGCAACGAGGCCTACGATCAAAATATGCAGCATAGCTATCGTCCTTCCCTGAAAAAATCAGTGTCAACAATTCACTGCGGCCCCACGCGCCGCCAATGGCGCGTGGTATCGCCGGAGATCAAAGCCGGCTCGACACTTCGTTTTCGGTCGGCAGCCGGCCCTCCGGCGTCAAGTGGTTGACCGCTTCGGGCAATTGCTGGCTGAGGCCCGACAGCAGTTCTTCGCGCGACAGACCGGTTTGCGACATCAGCGCGTTGATCTGGTCGGCACCGAGCGCCTTGGCCAGATCGCCCGGCGCAATCGGCTTGTTCTGGCCGGGGCCGACCCAGGAATTGGCGGTGTCGCCATGGCCGCTCTGCTGAAACTGCCTGAGCAGGTCGCCGAGTCCGCCGCTGATGACGCTGCCCGCGGCGCCGCCGGCAAGCAGGCCGCCCAGATTACCTTTCAGGATATCGCCAAACCCGCCGCTGCTTGTTGCGCCGCCGGGCGAGGGTGACGGCGGGGGCGACGGCGCGGGTGTCGCGCCGGGTTGGCCGGCCGTAAGATGCTTGATGGCCTTCCAGGCCAGCAGACCGATGACCGCCATGGTCATCGGCGACATTCCGCTCGATTGCGAACTCGGATTGCTGGGGCCGCGCGGGCCGTTCTGCATGCCGTTGAGGACGTCGAGTAAACCCATGGTTCTCTCCTGCCGCTACGTGCCCCGCCGGTCGGAAACATACTGGCGCGACGTGACGGTTACAAGGCGCGGTGCCTGAGACGATTAGCGCGTGGCGACCGCTTTGCACTGCGCCGGCCGTAAGCCAACGACATCGCCGGTGCCCATAAACGGTTGTGGAATGATCCGACCAACCGATGGATGCCGCCTTTGCACAAACACCGCGACCGAAACCGTCAGCGCCGGATTCCTGATATTTTCCGGAATGTTGAAGCTCTGAGAAGACAGGCTCCGGCCATCGCGAAGGCCTGTTAGCGGTCGGCTTCCCGCGTCGGCATGGCCTGGCGAACAGTCCGAATCGCCCTGCTGGAGGTTCCGGGCGACGGTGATCTAAGGATTGGCCACCAGCTTGGACGCTTGCCGATTTGCCTGCAACTTGGCCGCGTTTGGCTTTGCCGCCGGTGCGGAATTGGCATCCGGAGAACCGAACAGTGCCTTCTTCAAATCATTGATGCTTTCGGAAAGTCGCGGCCATTCGCAGGAGAAGGAATGCTGCGCGCAATTGGCCAATTTGGGGCGCGCCTTGCTACCGACGTTCGCGGTGGGCGGCTGCCTGTTGGGCGCTTGCACCGGCAACGGTACTCTCTGGGTCTCGCTGCGGAACGTCGCCTTCTGCAATTGTTGCTGCTGTTGCTTTGCCGCGAACGCGGCGGCGATGCTGTTGCGCCGTTCCTGATCGAGAAACTCGGTATATTGCTCATCGATTTTCCGCTGTTCCTCCGGCGTCGGGTTCGGCCCCGCGATGTCGAAGCTGCGGTTCTGCATGAAATCGTAATAAGTGTAGCCGCCGCCGGGCTTGCGACGTCCGGCGAATTTCGCGTTGCATTCGGCCAGCGCGGAGCCCTTCGTCTCCTTGGTCGAGGCCTTCTCGGCGGTGTCCGCGCACTCCTCGAAATCGGCGGGCGCATGGGACCACCATTGCGCATGTGCGCGCGACGCTTGCAGTGCCACGAAGCCGGCGAACGCGGTCGTCAACAGGATGGAGCAACGCGATGCGATCACGGACGATGTTCCCCAACGCGACTTGGAACGACAAATCATTCGGCACGAATCGCGCTGAATGTCGCCATTATTCGCCGGCTTGTCACTTCAAAAATAGGGGATTCGTTCCCGCATAAGTTGCAAGAATTTCTCTTCCGTGACCGACAGCACATCCGTACCCGATGGAACCTGCGAGAACAAGCCACGTGAACCCACGCGCTTAGGTCAGCGTCCAAGTCACGGTGCCAGGTACGCCGACGATACGCGAAGCATATCGATGCATTCAGAAGATCCAACAGGGAGACTTCGTCATGCTGTATCGTCATACCCAGCACAGTGTCTTTATCGTCTCTGTCTGTCTCGCGGCTGCCGCGCTCAACGCTTTCTGATCTGGTTGAGCGGCCAATGGCTGCCGGCAGGGATAGTGCTGATCGTTCTCGCTGCCGTTGCGGTCGTGTTTTCGTCCCTTACCGTCGAGGTCAATGAGTACGAATTGCGATGAGCTTCGGGCCAGGGTTGTGGACTTATCGATTGCCGCTCGGCGACATCGAAACCGTGGCGATCGTGCGCAATCACTGGTGGAACGGCTTCGGAATCAGAGTGCGTTCCGGCTTCCGGCTCTATAACGTGTCGGGCCTCGACGCCGTCGAATTACAGTTGAAGTCCCACGATATCCGTCGCATTGGTACCGACGATCCGCAAGGCCTTGCCAACGCGTTGAAGGCGTTGCCACGTCGCGGCTGAACGTCCCGGTTCGCCGGCACGGCCGAGCGCGGTTCAACCGGGTTTAATCATGCTTTGGCCGACGCGCATCCGCGCCATATTGCCGGTGCTGTTGCCGATCGCGGTGCGCCGATCGATCACGGCATTGTGGAACTGCTCGAGGACCAGCCCGTAGGCAGCAAGATCGGACGGTTCGATCGCGCTATCGTCATAGGCTTCGAGCGTCTCACGCAGGAAGCCGTCCGCCTCCCGTTGCATGGCGTCGAGTTCATCGATCGAATTGATCTGCCGTACCAGCACGATCGCCGCCAGCAGCTTTTCGCGATGCAGGAAGTTGAGCCGGCGCTCGTCGCGCTTCACATAGTGGCGCAATCCTGCGACACCGGATCCAAGTACGGAAAACAGCAACACCGCACCCCAGATATAGTCGCTGTAATTATCCATGAAGGTGCGTTCGTTGCCGTCGATGTAGGCAGCAGCGCCGGGATGCGCGGGCAGCGCCGCGTCCTTGTCGGTGTCAGGCTTGGTGATTTTAGCGGCACTCGGGAGTTCCCGTGCGAGCGATGGCCTTGCCGCGAATAGTTGCCGGGTGAGTGCGCCGACCGTGGTTTCAGAAAGTGATTTCGGCGCCACGATCAGATGATTGATGCCGACCGTCTCGACTTTATCGTCGGGCCGTGCCGGGGATGAGCTGAAGGAGCTCGCCGGAATTTCCTCGGATTCGTACAGCGGGTGCCGCGCGGCGATCGCTTCCGAAACGTCGACCGGCAAGAACACCGGTTCACCGCGCGCGCGCGCGGTCGCCACAATCGCTTCGGCGGTGATCTTGCTGTCGGCCGGCCCGACGGTCATGAACGCGTTAATCGTTGTATCGCGCAACATCTCCGCGATCTGGTCGGTACCGAATTGCACGACCGTGACCTTGTCGGGATCGACGCCGGATTCCGTCAGGATGACGCGCAGCAGATTGACGTTGATCTGCGTCTTGCCGACCACGGCGATGCGGCGACCGGCGAGATCTCCGATCGCCTTGATCTTCGACTTGGCGCTCTTTTTCGATCCCTTGCGCGGCGGCGGCGCCCACAGCACGACGACATTCTTGCGCAGGATCGCTACCGAATTCGGTGCCGTCGGGCATTTCCTCGTCGCTGCGGGCGACCGCAAGATCGGCATTGTGAGTCCTCAGCGCTGCAATACTGTCGACGGGGCCTGCCGACGGAATCACCACCAGCCGGACCGGGCTTTGGTCGTGTGCAAATTTCTGCGCCAGCGCCTGGATCAGGTTCTGGTCGCTGCTGCCGGCAGGGCCGACCGCAATTCGCAACGTTGTCGGCCGCATGAGCAGCAGGAATGCACTGACGATGGCGCCGACCAGCAACAGTCCGGCGGCCAGCACCAGAAACGGCGATCGCTTTATTTTCCGGCTGCGGAGCTCCAATTTTCCCGTGCCGGTCGAACCGTCTAAAACGGACATGTTGCTGCCAAGCGGCTGGCCCCCGCAAGTACAGCGGGAAAGTTAGCACAATTGGGACCGCCGCGGTGGCCATATTGGATGCGCGGCCCAGCCAATTTGATTATAGCTAATAAGCATCAGACTAACGGATCAAAGGCCCGTCATGTACCAGCCGCCCGTCTTTCGCGAGGATCACGTCGAGGTTCAGCACCAGCTGATCCGCGCGCATCCGTTGGGCCTGTTGATCACGGCGGGACCGGCAGGATTGCTCGCCAATCTGTTTCCGTTCCTGCTGGATTCGGAGGGCACCGACAAGGGCACGCTGCGGCTTCACATCGCGCGCACCAATCCGCAATGGCGCGAACTCGAAGCGGTCGAGGAATGCCTGGTCGTGTTCTGCGGACCGCAAGATTATGTGACGCCGTCCTGGTACGAGACCAAGCGCGAAACCGGCAAGGTGGTCCCGACCTGGAACTACGTCATGGTGCATGTCTGGGGGCGTCCGCGCGTGATCCATGACGACGTCTGGCTGCGACGCCAGATCGAGGACCTGACGGATAGCCGCGAAAGGCTGCGCGCCGCGCCCTGGAAAGTGGACGATGCGCCGCCTGATTTTATCGCGGCACAGATGCGGGCTATCATCGGGGTCGAGATCCCGATTTCGCGCACCGAAGGCAAGTGGAAGATGAGTCAGAATCGTCCTGCGGCGGATCGCGCCGGCGTGGTCGCAGGTTTTCGCGAGGCGGGCGCTGCCGGCGAAGCGATTGCGGCGATCGTTGAAGAACGGGGCAGGGCGTTGAAGTAAGCTTGGGCTGAACAGTCTGGATGGGCTAGCGAATTAAGATCGTCGCCGAATGATTTTCGACAGACCGTGATTGCGAAAATCAACCACGGATTTGCGTTCAATGCATAGGAATATTGATTGATGTTGATGCTGCTCAACCGGCTTGAAGGGGACCTGTGAACCCATGGACATGCTGGTCAAACTGTACGACCTGCCGGACTCCGGCTCCGCCTTCGCGCGGTTGCACGAAGCCGGAATTGGCGTGCGGCGCGCGCTTGCGCCTGAGAAACACAAAGTGATCGCCTGGGTGCGCAAGGCATTCAGCGAGGGGTGGGCCAGCGAGGCGGAAGTGGCGTTCAGCCGTCAACCCGTTTCCTGCTTCATTGCCATCGACGGGGGCAATGTCGTGGGGTTCGCCTGCCATGACGCAACCTGTCCCAATTTCTTCGGTCCGACCGGCGTGGAGCCGGCAGCGCGCAAAAAGGGCATCGGCGCGGTGCTGCTGTTCGCCTGCCTCGAAGACATGAGGCAAGCGGGATATGGTTATGCCATCATCGGCGGGGTCGGTCCGGCGGATTTTTATTCAAGGACCGTCGGTGCCGTCGCGATCGAGGGATCCGAACCCGGCATCTATCGGGGGCTGCTTTAGCGCCGCGAGGTCCATTTCGAAGAATGGCGCTATGCCCCTTGGTATCATGTGCCTGAGCACGGTGTGCAGCGCCAATAATGATCTCGCGCATACGTTGTACTATACGCGCTCCTTAACTTGATATTAGCATAGCGTTGGCATCGTAAACGATAGATGCACTGTGCCCCCGGCAATCGATCTTCGGATCTTGCCTGACGTGCAGCGCACGAGTGCCAGGCTCCCCTCATTACAGCGAGTGCTCGGAATGAAACTGCGCATCTCCATCTTCACCGCAATCGTACTATTCGGCGTCGTTACCGCGCTTGGGCTTGCTCTGATTCTCGGGGTCAGCACCTATTCGAACCACGAGCTTCGCGTCGGCGGCCCGCTCTATGAGAAGATCAAGCTCGGTAATGATCTGGTGGCGGATATTCTGCCGCCTCCGGCCTATGTCATCGAAGCCTACCTTGAGGCGACGCTGGCGCTGCGGGAGCCGTCGAAACTGGCTGCGCACGAGAAGCGCCTTGCTCAACTCCGCAAGGAGTTCGACGAACGTCAGGACTTCTGGAAGAAATCCGATCTCGATTCCGGGCTAAAATCGAGGCTTACGCTGGATTCCTACGCGGACGTCCAGAAGTTCTGGACGATCGTCGAGAGCGAGCTGCTTCCCGCGCTTGCCAAGGGAGATCAGGCCGCCGCCGGGAGTTCCTACATCCAGCTCACGTCCGCTTATGCCGCTCATCGCGCCACCATCGACGACCTCGTCAAGCAGGCCAACGCCGCCAACGCGGAACAGGAGGCGACGGCTACGCGGCGCATCAGCATGTTTTCGACCCTGGTCTGGAGCGTGTCGCTTGTCGTCGTGCTCATCATCATTCTCGGAATAGCGGGAATAGCGATGGGGGTAGTTCGTCCGGTCGTCCGGATGACCGCGGCGGTTTCGAAGATGGCTGCGGGCGACCTTGACATCACCATTCCCGGTACCAGCAGGGGCGACGAAATCGGGGATATGGCAAAAGCCATCGGCGTTGTTCGCGCCAACGCGGAGCAAAGGGCTCGCGACGAAGCCGAGGCCAAAAGCCGGCAAGATCAGCTCGCCGGCGAGCAGCGCAAGACGGAGATGCACCGGCTTGCCGACAAGTTCGAGTCCGCCGTCGGCGAGATCGTCAACACCGTTTCGTCGGCCTCGACCGAGCTCGAGACTTCCGCCACGTCCCTGAGGGCCACCGCGGAGCGTTCCGAGCAACTGACCGGCATGGTCGCATCGGCCTCGGAAGAAGCCTCCAGCAACGTGCAGTCGGTGGCTTCGGCCACCGAAGAGCTGACGTCTTCGGTCAACGAGATCAGCCGCCGGGTTCAGGACTCGGCGCGAATGGCGGGCGATGCGGTGGGCCAGGCCCGCTCGACGACCGCCCGCGTCAGCGAGCTGTCGAGCGCGGCAAGCCGTATCGGTGACGTGGTCGAGCTGATCAATACCATCGCTGGGCAGACCAATCTGCTCGCGCTCAACGCAACCATCGAAGCCGCGCGCGCCGGCGAAGCCGGGCGCGGCTTTGCGGTGGTGGCCTCGGAGGTGAAGGCGCTGGCCGAGCAGACGGCGAAGGCGACCGGCGAGATCGGCCAGCAGGTCGCCGGCATCCAGGCTGCGACCCAGGATTCGGTGACCGCGATCAAGGAAATCAGCGGCACGATCGAGCGGCTGTCGGAAATTTCGTCAGCCATCGCGGCCGCGGTCGAACAGCAGGGCGCGGCCACCCAGGAGATTTCCCGCAACGTGCAGAAGGCGTCGCAGGGTACCCAGCAGGTATCGACCAACATTACCGATGTGCAGCGTGGCGCTACCGAGACCGGATCGGCCTCATCGCAAGTGCTTTCGGCTACGCAGTCACTGTCGGTCGAGAGCAATCGTCTCAAGGTCGAAGTGTCCAGGTTCCTCAATTCGGTCCGCGCCGCTTGACAGCCGGCGTCGCAACCCCGGTTGGCGCGTAGTCCACCCGGGTTCGCCGTCATTTGCGGATATTTCAGCGGTCAGGCTATCGGATCGATATCCGTGCGAATTGCGCACGCGCTCCTTTTTCCCGGGCTTTGCGGCAGGCGTCCGACTGCGCTGTTGTTTGCAGTTCGGCTAGCGAGTAGGATGGCTGATCGCGAAGAGTGGGTAGGGAACGAAAAAAGAGCCAAAATAAACTGCCACGAAATTCTGTAAATCAATCCGGTCCCGTAGCTCAGCCGGATAGAGCGACGGTTTCCTAAGATATTGCTTCATCACAAGCCGTTGACCCGAAATGGCAACGATGAACGGCGAGCCCAAGTAAACCGGAAGTAAATGATTCCGCTTCTTGGATCGGCAGTTTTTTGACCGGGTACTCAGTTCTCAAAATTTAATCGTCACCGCTGCCGTTGACCATGTCCGCTGTCGGATCAACAGCGGAAAACATCTGCTCGGTGCGAGTATTTCGCATTTTGACCCACATGTATGGTCCGGCCGTGCGTTGCAAGAGGTTCGTCGAGCTGGTGGCAAGCGGTCTTGCATCAATGTATCCGGTCTCTAGTTGGAGCTGTTTTGCTCCGGACCATCATGGACATCAGCGCGCGTGAGACCTCATTAACGGACAGGCCTCGACGGGCCATCTGGGTCACCAGTATTCGCACGCGCTCGGAAGACCGATCCTCCATCTCGTCTCATCCTCTCGCAGACCTCGGCTGGAAACTGTTGATAGGGTTGGTTACGTCATCGGTTGCTCCTGATATCGCGCAGTTCCTTTGTTCGAGCCAAGGGGCCGTTCCTTCGTCCCGGCCCGCAGAACGTCGATCGCGTCGCGCGCTGGGGCGGTCAAGGCCGTTCGCGCTTGGCTTGCGGCTGGCTCCGGCGTTACCAGGCGGCGCCTTGACCGCGCCGAGCACGGCGCGAGGATCAAGCGGTTCGGACGTCTGCATCGTCGACCCTCGTCAGCTCGAAGGCGCGTCCTTTAGCCAGCACTGCCCAGGCGATGCGGGCGAGCTTGTTGGCGAGCGCGATCGCCAGCACGTTGTGGTGCAACCGCCTCTTGGCGGCTTCGATCCAGGATTTGAGCCCGTAACGTTCCCAGTTCTTTATCCTGACCAGCACAACCCATGCCGCCTGCACGAACAGAACGCGCAGGTAGCGATTGCCGCGCCTCGAGATTTGCCGAGGATCGTGCGGTCTCCCGTCGAGATCTGCTTGGGCACCAGTCCGAGCCAGGCGCCGAAGTCGCGGCCTTTGGAGAATACCTCTCCAGTGCCGATCGCGGCCACCATGGCGCTCGAAATGATCGGTCCGATGCCAGGCACCGTCATCAGGCGCGAACATGCCTGATCTTGAAGGGCCAGTGCCTCGATCTCGCCGGACAGGCCATCGATGCGCTGATCCAGCCGGCACCAGTCGACTGCCAACTCCTCGACGACACGCAACATGCGTGGCGACAGGGCATCGGTGCGCGTTGCAAGGATAGTGGGCAGCTCCGTGCGCAGGAAGCCGATGCCCTGGCGCACAGCGATCCCGCGTTCCAGCATGAAGGCGCGAATCTGGTTGATGATGCCGGTGCGTTGCGACACCAGCCGCTCGCGCACCCGATGCAACGCCTGCAGATCCAGTTGCTCCGCGGTCTTGGTCGCCACGAACTTCATCGTCGGGCGCTGTACGGCTTCGGCAATCGCTTCGGCATCATTGAAGTCGTTCTTCTGTCCCTTGCTATAGGGGCGGACATATTTGGCCGGCATCAACCGGGCATCGTGGCCAAGCGATGCGAGTTTGCGGCTCAGGTGATGTGCGCCGACGCAGGCTTCCATGCCGATCAGGCAAGCCGGTATATTGGCGAGCCGCGCTTCCACTTGGCCACGCGACCACTTTTGCCGCAGCACGATGGCGCCGCGCGCATCGTGGCCCACGACGTGGAACGAGTTCTTGCCGATATCGATGCCGATCACGGCGATCGCGGTATTGTGTGTTGTCTGAGACATGGCGTGCTCCTTGTCTTTGGCGCCCCTTGCCAGCTTCGCTGGCTGGCGGGGCAGGAGCACGACCGGACCATCCCATTAACGGACCTTGTCGTGTCATACCGATCCGCCGGTCTGAGCCTCACTTCTGAATATCTCCGTTAGCAAAAGTGCCAAGGCGGCACCTTCGGCGGATGTCAGCGCAGGATCGATGCTACGGGCGTAATTCCTGACTTCATCGATGAAGTTGCGTGCTCGGTCTTCATCGTCTTTGCCCACATTCTCTTGAAAGCTCCTTATTAGGTCAGCATTTGCTGCAATCTGCTTTGCAAGCGGCCTAAGTTCATCGGCACTGCGCATCGGTTCGCGGGGCAACAAGAGTGGTGTGTCGCGCGAGGTTTCTGGGCCAGAACCGAGAATTCCTTAGAACTCCCTTCGGCTCCTCACGTTTTGGCATTTTTGCCTCCTGCATCTCTCAATGTCCCCACGCGGACCAGTGTCCTGAATTTGGGAGTGTCCTAATTTGAATCTCGGGCGGCTTTGAAAAGGCCAAGCCCGAGGATCAAGAACACCGGCGCAACCATGGTGAAGAGAATGAGAGAGATGAGGCTGGGGCGAGCAAATAGGAAATAAATAACCAGCGCGACAACCGTCAGCGCTACGGTTGAAACCATCACCAGCAATACGCGCTTGATGCCATGCATGACGAACTAAGGCTGCCCCAGTTGACGGCCTCCTTCATATCATGCCCAGTCTGCGATGTCGCCTCTTGGAACAAATGCGAAGTGCTGACTGCGCCGAGCAATGTCCGGTGCTGAGGGTGAAGCCGAAAACATATGCTCGTACTGAGTTCTTCAGTTTGACCCAACTCGGACATGCGCTCGGGCAGGCAAGGCTTTCTTTTGGGCCACGTCACTGGCGCAAGGTCATCCGTGATCTGCCGCTCTGAAGCGCCAGCTTCAGCCGCATCAATTTGGGCTAATCGACGTCCTCTAGGGTCGCACCTGTAACCGAACGACCCGCGCAGAATGGACGTGTGATCTAAATCACTGATCGTCGCTAGTAGGTTGCCGTATCCCTACTTCGAGGGGAATCGTCCCTTCGTAAAACAGCAGATTGCAATGAAGACGAACGCTGCTGAGCGAGAAATCGATACGCTTTGCGATAGCGAATTGGATTCAGTTTCCGGCGGGCGGCCAAATGAGATTATCGAGAATCTGGCTACCTAACATCGGGATGGAAATTTCGTGCACTCCGGACGGAAGCCACAGCTGGGTCGATTGGCCTACTGTCTTACACTGATCGCGCCACAGCAGCCCAGGGCCGTGGCGGGTCCGGGTCAGCCTCGAGGCGGACCGCGCTGCTGATCCTCCCGGCGTCTGCGGCGGCAGTCCACCAAAACTGCTATAAGCCGTTACCGCGCACCAACGAGGTGATCGAGTGATGTCCGGGTTTGGCCCAAATGCGAAGCGCCGACTGTGCCGAGCAATGTCCGGTGCGGAGGGTGAAGCCGAAAACATATGCTCGTACTGAGTTCTTCTCAGTTTGGCCCGGAACCGACATCGGGTTGAGTCAATCTACAAGCTCATCCGTTGGCCGCGCTTCGAGCCATTCATTGATACTTGGTCTAAGGAGAACAGATGTCAGTGGGCGCTAAGATTGAACTCGCCGACTTGGTAAAGAGAAATAGACCTTACGGAAACTCTTTGAACCGAACGGATGGCCGGTGATGTTCCAAGCAAGCGTCGATGTGATCTCCTCAGAATACTCTGAGCTTTCACTCTGCTGCGAAGCATAGCTGGCAACACACTCATATTTGCCGTTGCGTATTTCGACACTAACAATTCTTGTTCCAGAGCGAAATTCGACTGCCCCATTCGAGCGCAAATTGCTCGGCTGAAGCCAATTTTCACGAATGGTGATCTCCAGTTTGGCCGCTATATGTTGAACGGCTTTGCACAGAAGATGAAGGCTTCGCGGCTTGGTATCACGAGCTAAAACCTCTTTTTCGATAACTGCCAGCTCCGCCTCTGAAATTCGCCGAGTATTTTCGGAGTCAAGCCGCTCCGCGATCCTCTTGCGTTCTGCCCAGCGCGGAAAGAACGCGCCCGATCTAACTCTGTTGCAAACTCCAACAAACAGAAACAGCAGTGGTACCGCCAAAAGAACAAAAGCCTGCGACAAGCCCTTCGGCATCACATATTGGCTCAGTATGACTGGCACGCACCCTGCGATGACTATCGCATTAACCCAGCGAGGTTGGTGATAAAGGCCATCGTTATTCATCGTCGCATTCTACTCGCGGTAAACGCTCTGGCTACTTCAACGGGTTTTCACGGTCATCGTCGCATACGTGTGCCGTAGAGAGTAGGGCACCCGTCGCTTTCCATCCGATCCAAACAGGACGCCGGCCTCCTTCAAAACCCGATTGAATCCGACCTTGAAACTGCCGATCGGTACGCCGCCGCGACTGCAGAAGAGATGTTCGTCGTCAGATGGTATCCGTCCCAATTCTGCCGTCCGAAATGACTTCAGTTCAGCCAGAAATCGGTCTACTCCGACGTTGCACACGGTCTCGCGCTCGCCTGTCTTGCCGCGTACCGTGAGGACAGCTCGGGTCTCCCCAATGAGGGTTCGAGTGCTGGAAATATCCCTCCACTGCAGTTTTCGAGCCTCTCCGATCCTGATTCCGGTGTTTGCCATGATAAGAATGTACAGAACGAGATAATACCGCTCACGCTGGCGGCGTTTGTCCTGGGCTTTGTCGACAAACATCGGCAAGTAATCGCAGAGCCGCTTCCACTCAGCATCCGGAATGTCAGGTCGAGCATTGGGTCGTGCTGACTTTATCCTCAGTTCCGGAATCTCGTTGATGTACCCCTTCCGTTTCGCAAATGCGAAGAGCTGCCTGAGGGCAGTACGCTCATTCTTGAGACTGGCGACGGCGGGACGACGAGGTCGGTTCAGTCGCCACTCGATGTAGTCACCCAGCCTGTTCTCGGTGATCTGATCAATGCGGTCGTCCCGGAAATATCGAAGTGCCCACAGTTCAATTCGTCTGACGTTGCCGTTGACGTACTTCTGAGCTCGCTGGTTCTGACCGATGAGCGACTTCGACCATGCATCGAATACTCGTCCGAACGTTGGGGAATTGATTGCTTCACCACGGCGTGCTCGTCCCTCCAGCTGGTAGTAGAGGTCCTCCGCAAGACGCCTCGCTTCATGATTGTTGGTAGTTCTTGTCGACTTGACAACGAAGCCGTCAGTTTCTGGAATTTTCAGTCGGACGGTCCATTTTGGATTTTGGTGGTCAGCCCTTTTGTAGAGCACGACCCGGCCATCACCCCTGAGGTCTAGAAAATCTTTGTAATGAGAATGGGACCTGGACAAATGGCCCGACCGGATTTGGTTCAAGTAAATCCGGAGTAAATTGACTGGGTCGGAAAGGACAGGGCTTCACTGAAATAATTGGTCCAAAATGGCTCGTACCACCTCACTCCCGCTCAAGTCTCTGGAATCACGAGCGGTCGTCGTGGCGGGAGGTCAGCTTCATCCATGTCAGCTCCTCGATTGTGTTGCAAAACTCCCTTTGATGCGAATCGCGAACCATGATTCCGTTGGCGGAGACGGTATCGGCGGGGGCGGCGCATGATGGGTCGGCGGGAAGAAGGACAGGAACAGTTTTTCTATTCGTTTGATCTCGACAAGGTTCCGCCCGATCATCTGGTGCGGCAGATCGACAGTTTGCTCGATCTGAGTTGGGTGCACAAGGAGATGGCACCTTATTACTCGCACACGGGTCGGCTAAACCTCGGTTACTTGGTTTGAGGCGCGACAGTGTCCACTAGCGGGAGGAGAATTAAAGAGTGATCTGGAAAAAAGCCAAACTCTGGCGGCAATAGGAAAAGCCCCGTCCAGGGTCACATGAGAGAATAAGCCCATGACCGACGTTCGACACAAGCGGCTTGAGCGATACGAAACGTGGGCGGCCGAATGCGAAGCGCTTGCACGGCAAATGACTGATCCCTCAAAGCAAAAAAGGTATGAATACCTTGCGGCGCATTACCAATATCTCGCGGGTAGCTTTCGCGAAGCGCTCGCAACGTACGGTTCTGCGTTAGCCAAATTGACGCTGCACTGAAGAGGCATCGTCACTATAGTTAGCGGGAGGTCTTGGTCATCTCACCGCATTGGCACTTGAAGATACGGATGGTTTCGCCCTTACTTGGGTCAAGCATCTTGCAAATGACGTGAGGCTTGCTTCCGCACCTTTGACAGCTGGGAGGGCCTTGCTCGGTCATTGCGGTCAGGAAATCTTGCAAGCTCATCGGCAGCCTCGCTGCTGAATCAAGGTGGGTCGCGCGAGACTGGTCCAGGTCCCGAGCTGGATACGGTCAGCTCCCGCACGAAATGTAAGTCGCGCTGGCTGACCCTTCCCACCGCGTGTGCGGAACGGGCCAATATTGGTGCTAGGTCCTGCCCTTTGCCGGATAACTCAGTTGGTGTTGCCTTCCACCATCTTGCGTTTGACCTCTTCGCAGGTCTTGCGGACGTTCTCTGTGAACAGCGCGCAATCTTCAATGCGTTTGAAGATTTTCTTGGCGTCCTCGCGATAGGCTGCCGCAGTGTCGCGCATGTAGGCAATTGCGGTATGTACCTCGGCAGTCATCGCCTCGCATTTTTTGGCTGCGTCAATCAGCTCCGCCCCCATCGACTCGATCTCTTTGGCGGCGGCTTCATAATCGCGCACAACTGCTTCGGCGCTGAGCGCGCCGGCCCGGGGGACGCCCTCTTGGTGTTCCACGTAATCCGGCAATGAGAATTTAGGTAATCCAACCGAATGGATCGTATTTGTTATGTCTGCGTCAATTTGAACTTGATTGGTTTCAGTACTCTTTCGAAATGTTTCGACATTCCCCATCGATCAATCCTCCTGATACACATACACAACACCTGGAACGACGCCTGTCCGAAAACGATTGTCCACATAATACTTTCTGTCAATTCATGAATTGGTTTGACAGCCCCGCAATTGCCATTATTTACGCCTGAACCCTGCGCGCAGGCCACGCGCTTATTAGCGGCGTTAAGCGATATCAACGCTAACCTGGTTGTGCCTAATTGCGCACTGCGATGTTCCGCTGGTCCTCACCACCGGTGAAGGGCGCGGTATTTGGATGCGCGCATCGTAGGATGAGGCCGAGGCGCTGCAACGACCGCTGGCGGACGACAAAGAGGATCGCGGGGCGGCAACATGACGACGCACTATCTCCCCGACGCGAACGAACCTGCCCTCCAACCGTTCACGAAGACTTTCGTCGGCATGATGTTCGCCCATGCGGCCTTCGAGCATCGGGTTTCCGACCTGATGGAAGTCATCACAGGCGTCAAGGGGTTCGGCGAACGTTCGGAAAATCAGTGGAAGGTCGACGACCGACCCAAGCGGATGAAAAGGCTTATCAAAGAATATCGTCATGGTAGCTTGCCTGAAACTGACGCCATCGCGGAGTGCCTCAAGCGTTCGATTTCATTTTGCCGCACCCGCAACTTGCTTGCACATGGGGTATGGTGGCGGTTCAACATTGTCGCAAACGCGATCACAGTTCGATCTGGGGTCGCGCGGTCCAACCAAGATCAGCATCGAACGTTTAAAGTGGCCGACATACATCTCGTTGCCACATCGCTCGACGCGCTTGAGGTAGAGCTTTGGAAGCTTCAAAGTGCCATCGAGGCGCGACCTCCATCGATCCGCGCGTCAGTCGCGAAACGGAGTCCAATCAGAGCTTTTTGGCGCCGGCTGCGCCCCAGGATTCGGTGACCGCGATCAAGGAAATCAGTGGCACGATCGAACGGCTGTCGGAAATTTCGTCAGCCATCGCGGCCGCGGTCGAACAGCAGGGCGCGGCCACCCAGGAGATTTCCCGCAACGTGCAGAAGGCGTCGCAGGGTACCCAGCAGGTATCGACCAACATTACCGATGTGCAGCGTGGCGCTACCGAGACCGGATCGGCCTCATCGCAAGTGCTTTCGGCTACGCAGTCACTGTCGGTCGAGAGCAATCGTCTCAAGGTCGAAGTGTCCAGGTTCCTCGATTCGGTCCGCGCCGCTTGACAGCCGGCGTCGCAACCCCGGTTGGCGCGTAGTCCACCCGGGTTCGCCGTCATTTGCGGATATTTCAGCGGTCAGGCTATCGGATCGATATCCGTGCGAATTGCGCACGCGCTCCTTTTTCCCGGGCTTTGCGGCAGGCGTCCGACTGCGCTGTTGTTTGCAGTTCGGCTAGCGAGTAGGATGGCTGATCGCGAAGAGTGGGTAGGGAACGAAAAAAGAGCCAAAATAAACTGCCACGAAATTCTGTAAATCAATCCGGTCCCGTAGCTCAGCCGGATAGAGCGACGGTTTCCT
>CAWDWT010000006.1:0-103527 GCA_963806075.1 uncultured Alphaproteobacteria bacterium | reverse complement strand
CTTGTGGGAGAAGGTGGCGCGAAGCGCCGGATAAGGGGTAGCCACGAGCGCAACAGTTGCGGCTACCCCTCATCGTCGCCGAACTTCGTTCGGCGCCACCCTCTCCCACAACGGGAGAGGGGAAAGCGGACGCTGCTTCGCGTCCTCAATCCAGCTTCGCTTCCATGCCGCGTTTGGTGGCGGGGCGCGCCATCAGCGTCTTGTACCAGCGCTCGACATGCGGGAAGTCGGACAATTCCACCTTGTGGCGCGGATGCCGCCACGCCCAGCCGAGGATTGCGAAATCCGCGATCGACAGATCGCCCGCGACGAACTCATGATGTCGCGAGCCGGCGGTCGAGCACGCCGTAGAGCCTTCGCGTCTCCGCCATGTAGCGGTTCAATCCATAGGCGCGGTCCCGCTCGTTCTCCAGCGCGATGAAATGATGCACCTGTCCGGGCATCGGCCCGAAGCCGCCCATCTGCCACATCAGCCATTCCAGCACCGGGATGCGGTCGATCAGCGGTTTCGGCAGAAACTTGCCGGTCTTCTCGCCGAGATAAAGCAGGATCGCGCCGGATTCGAAAACGCTGACGCGCTTGCCGCCGGGCCCGTCGGGATCGACGATCGCCGGGATCTTGTTGTTGGGGCTGATCTGGAGGAACGCGGGCGCCATCTGCTCGCCCTTGCTGATGTTGATGGGGATTACCTTGTAGGAAAGCCCCATCTCCTCCAGTGCGACGCTGATCTTGCGGCCGTTCGGCGTGTTCCAGGTGTGAAGTTCGATGGTCATTTTTCCGATCCCGCGACGCGGAATATGCAGTACAGGGAACCTTTTGATGCGACAACCGCCGTTTGGTTGGGCTTTCCATTGCTTTTGCGCGCTGTTGACGGCGCGATATCGGCTCTGGAATGTCGCTGTGGACGCCGATAGATTGCGCCCGCCCCGAAGCCAGAGAACAAAACCTTGTCCAAGTCAGCCTCCCGCGCCCGCCTCGCCGAGATCATCCGCAAGCGCTCGTTTGGCCGCGGCGAGATCACGCTGGCCTCGGGACGCAAGAGCGATTTCTACTTCAACCTCAAGCCGACGATGCTGGATCCCGAAGGCGCCGCTCTGCTGGCGGAATTGACCTATGAAACGCTGAAGGACGACCGCCTCGATTATATCGGCGGCCTCGAAATGGGCGCGGTGCCGCTGGCCGGCGCGATCGCCCAACTGTCCTGGCTCAAGGGCCATCCGATCGCGGCATTCTTCGTCCGCAAGAACCCGAAAGAGCACGGCGCGCGTCTTGCGGTCGAGGGCCTTGCCAAGGGCGAGAGCCTGCAGGGCAAGCGCATCGTCATCGTCGAGGACGTCACCACCACCGGCGGCTCGGCGTTGAAGGCGGCGGAAGCCGTCAAGGACGCCGGCGGCAATGTCGTACTGGTGCTGTCCATGGTCGACCGCGAAGAAGGCGCCACCGAAGCCTTTGCGGAGGCCGGCCTCGCCTTCCGCGCGCTCTACAAGGCGGCCGAGTTTCTCAACGACTGAAAACCGCTACCGCAATCAACCGTCACGCCCGGCTTGAGCCGGCTATGACGAAAACAAACGCGGCATCCGCATTTTCTTTTCGCCGCCGCCGGGGCTTGCTCAACCGCTCGTTTACCATCCCGAATTAAGGTGAATCAGGGCTGAAGCCGAGGGTCTCAAGCCCAGGGTTCGTTGCGTTCGGGTGGAGTTCGCGTTGCGTACAGAGTGGAATGAACGGCGCATGCGGCGCTGCGCGAGGCTTGTTGCCGCATTTGCGTTTGCCGGCGCAGTTACGGTCGCGCCGCGCGAGGCATCCGCTGAAGGACTGTTCGATTTCCTGTTCAGTGGACTGCAAAAACAGCAGCATCAAGCCCCGAGGCTGGCGAGTTTCTTCGCCGACCCGTCGCCCGCAGCAGGCCGCGCCGGTGCCGGCCCGTACCGGCGGTTCGGGACCCGCGTTTTGCGTGCGCAGCTGCGACGGCCGCTATTTCCCGCTGTCGCGCGGTAACGCTTCTCCGGTGCAGATGTGCCAGGCGTTTTGTCCGGCAAGTCCGACCAAGGTTTTCTACGGCAGCCATATCGAGAGCGCATCGTCCGCAAGCGGCGAACGCTACGCCGACAGCGAGAACGCCTTTGCCTACCGCAAGGCGCTGCGCGCGGATTGCACCTGCAACGGCCGCAACTCCGTAGGCCTCGCCCCGGTCGATCCGACGCTGGATACTTCATTGCGCGCCGGCGACCTGATCGCCACCACGGACGGGCTGGTGGCCTATTCCGGCGTCCGGGTCGGCAACAGCCAGACCGCCGAATTCACGCCGGTGGCGTCCTATCGGGGCCTCACCGCCGCAGGTCCGCGCCCGCCTTGGCGAGATGAAGGTGGCGCCGGTGAGCGCGGAAACGATTGCCGATGAGACACTGTCGCCTCCGGTCAATCCCCTGCCCGCGACGCCAAAATCCGCGCTGGCCCGAGACCGGCGCGCCGAGGCGGATTAGGGTCGCAATCCCCTCAAGGGAGGAGCGCTTTAGCACCTCCTCCGACGGAGGACGGCTGATCAATCAGCGTCCGACGATGACGCCGATCACATTCGGCGCGGCAAGATATTTTTCCTCGATCGCCGCGCGCGCCGCCGCGCGATTTTCCGGCGTCAGCAGCCCGCGCTTCTCGGCGAGGATCATCCAGCAATAGCCCCACCAGTCCGTCAGCATGCCGTTGTCGTCGATCAGGTCGTAGCCCTGCTCGGCGGCGAAGATGCGCGCATGCGCTTCGTCAAGTGTGTCGAGCCAGGCATGGTCGGCATCGGAAAACAGGTCATCGCTGAAATCATCGGTCGTGTAGCCCCACACCGACATGCAGACCGCGTTGAATTCGCGGTCGATCTGGTCGTCATCGACCAGCCGATGGCGTGAAGCCCGATGCAGCCGCGACAGCGAGCGCGCGAAATCGGCAATGCGGGTGAGAGCGAATTGATCGAAGGCGATGGTGGACATGTAGTCCTCGAATTCTCGGATAAACCCCAGATATTGTGTCGGCCCTGTGCCGAATCACAATGATATATCAAAGCCTTGCTAAAGTGTTCTTAATTTGTTCCAATGAAGTTGGTTTCAACAAATCGGGCGAAGGGGCACCATGGACGAAGCACAAGCGATCGAGATGAGAGATCATCTGCTGGACGTCGACTTTGCTCTTCAAGAAGCGATCGCCGCGGTATCCCACCTCCCGCAAGCGGACAAGGAGATGTTGACCGGTCTGCTGGACAGGCTTCTGGAGGGCCTACGTTGCAACGCTTTGCGACTGATCAGCGATCAGCATCCGCAACTTGGGCCGCTGTCGAACGACCCACCCATGATCGTCTGTGACTTGCGGTGGAAAGAGGTGAAGCTTCCGCCATCCGTTTCCGAAGCCGATCTCGACGCCATCATTTTCTCCAAACTAAAGCCGCGCCCGCTCAAGGTCGCGAGGATACTCACCGATGTCTGGAAGGTGTTTGAAGAAAGAGGACTATCGATCGACCATGACGTTGTCAGCGCACGCATCCGCTGGCTTGCCGACGTCGATCGCATCGAAAGCTTCGGCGACGTGCGCAAATGGCGGCACAGCGAGATAGCCCTGAAAGGCTGACCTTCCCATTCGTCGTCCCGGCCACCGAGCCGGGACGACGAGAAGTTCACATCGCCGACAGCAGCTTGTCGCCGCAATAATTGGCGTAGAATTTTCCGCCGCATTGGTGGCGGATCGCGGCGCAGCGCGCCGCAGGCGATGCGTTCGCCGGCACGCTAAACGAACAGCTCAATCCATCGGCGCTGTGACCCACCCTTCCTGCGGCGAAAGCTGCGCTGGACGCGCTGATGCAGAACAGCAGAAGTGCGGTGACAGCGATTTCGATCAGCAATCTCATGGCCGGTTCCCTTCCTGTAGCCACGCAATGGCGGAGCGTGAATAGCTGCTTATATCACCAAAGCTGCACCCGCCGATTGTGGCGAATCGGCCCGGTACTTGCCTAAAATCATGCATAAGCTTGCACAAACGGAACTTTCGGCGGGTTTCGATCCCCGTCCAAGACGGGTATCATTCGGTGGAAACTCATGTTGTGAGGTGAACGGTTGCCCGATCCATCTTTCCCGGCCAATTTTCCCGCGCTCGACCAGCCCGTCGACGAGTTGGCCCTGGCCGAGATCAAGAGCGCGATCCTCGCGAAGCTCCGGCTTGCGATCGGCAAGGACGTCGGCATGGCGACCCGGCACGACTGGTACAAGGCGGCAGCGCTGGCGTTGCGCGACCGCATCGTGCACCACTGGCTCACGGTCGACAAGCACAGCTATGACGCGGGACGCAAGCGGGTCTACTATCTGAGCCTGGAGTTCCTGATCGGCCGGCTGTTTACCGATGCCTTGAACAATATGGGTATGCTCCCGGTGTTCGAGGCCGCACTTGGCGATCTCGGCGTCTCCTTGTCGGATTTGCGCAAATGCGAACCTGACGCCGCGCTCGGCAATGGTGGGCTGGGACGGCTCGCGGCGTGCTTCATGGAGAGCATGGCGACGCTGGAGATTCCGGCCATCGGCTATGGCATCCGCTATGATTTCGGCCTGTTCCGCCAGATCATCGCGCAAGGCTGGCAGCAGGAATATCCGGACGAATGGCTGGGCTTCGGCAACCCCTGGGAATTCCAGCGGCCGGCCGTAGTCTACCATGTGCATTTCGGCGGCAGCCTCGAACGCCTTGTCGAGGCAAAGGGCCGCGAACGCATCATCTGGCATCCGGCGGAAACCATCAAGGCGGTCGCCTATGACACGCCGATCGTCGGCTGGCGCGGGCAGCACGTCAACGCCTTGCGGCTGTGGTCGGCGCGCTCGCCGGACCCGCTCAAGCTCGACGTCTTCAACACCGGCGACTATCTCGGCGCCGTGGCCGAGGAGGCGCGTGCGGAAGCGATCTGCAAATTCCTTTACCCGAACGACGAAAGCCCGGCGGGACGCGAGCTGCGGCTGCGCCAGGAATATTTCTTCGTCTCGGCCTCGCTGCAGGATCTGGTCAATCGTCATCTCGCTTCCGACGGCCAGTTGCGCAACCTGGCATCGAAGGCGGCGGTGCAGCTCAACGATACCCATCCGAGCCTTGCCGTCACCGAATTGATGCGCATCCTGGTCGACCTGCATAATTTCGGCTGGGACGAAGCCTGGAAGATCACGGTCGATACGCTGTCCTATACCAACCACACGCTGCTGCCGGAGGCGCTGGAGACCTGGCCGGTCGAGCTGTTCGAGCGGCTGTTGCCGCGGCATCTCGAAATCATCTACCGCATCAACGTCACGCATCTGGCGCTGGCGGAGGCGCGCCGCCCCGGCGACCTCGATTTCCGCGCCTCGGTATCCCTGATCGACGAGAGGTCCGGCCGCAGGGTGCGAATGGGGCAGCTCGCCTTTGTCGGATCACATCGGATCAACGGCGTCTCGGCGATGCATTCGGAGCTGATGAAGGAGACCGTGTTCCACGAACTCAATCAACTTTATCCGCAGCGCATCACCAACAAGACCAATGGCATCACCTTCCGCCGCTGGCTGATGCTGGCCAACCCGAGGCTGACCGATCTGCTACGCCGGGTTTGCGGCGAAGCCGTGCTCGACAATCCCTCGCGCCTCAAGCGGCTCGAAGCGCTCGCCAGCGACAATGCCTTCCAGCAGAAGTTCCGCGACGTCAAATATCAAAACAAGATCGCGCTGGCGCGGTTGATCGGCGAACGCCTTCACGTCACGGTCGATCCGGCGGCGCTGTTCGACGTCCAGATCAAGCGGATTCACGAATACAAGCGCCAGCTGCTCAACATCCTGGGAGCGATCGCGCTATATCAGGCGATCAAGGACGAGCCACAGCGCGACTGGGTACCGCGGGTAAAGATCTTCGCCGGCAAGGCGGCGGCGAGTTACCGCTATGCCAAGCTGATCATCAAGCTGATCAACGACGTCGCGGCCGTCGTCAACAACGATCCCGTCGTGGCGGGCCGGCTGAAGATCGCATTCCTCGCCGATTATAACGTCAGCCTTGCCGAGGTGATCATTCCCGCCGCCGATATATCCGAGCAGATCTCGACCGCGGGCATGGAAGCCTCCGGCACCGGCAATATGAAGCTTGCGCTCAACGGCGCGCTGACCATCGGCACGCTCGACGGCGCCAATATCGAGATCCGTGACCATGTCGGCCCGGAAAATATCGCGATCTTCGGCATGGAGGCGATCGACGTGGTGAAACGGCGCCAGTGGGGCCTTGACGCCACCGACGTGATCCGGCGCTCGCCGCGGCTGGCGCGTGCCATCAATGCCATTGGCAGCGGCGAATTCTCGCCTGACGATCCCGGCCGGTTCGAATCGATTGCTCACGCGCTGCGCTATCTCGACCATTACATGGTGAGTGCGGATTTCGATTCCTATTATGAGGCCCAGCGCGGCATCGACGCGCGCTGGCAGGTGATATCGGCCTGGACCCGCGCCAGCATCCTCAATGTCGCGAGGATGCCGTGGTTCTCGTCCGATCGCACCATCCGGGAATATGCGGAGGATATCTGGAACGTGCCGGTAAGCGGAACGCAATCGGCCGCGTTGCATGAACCAGCCGCGCAGTTCGGCGCGATCCGTTAGAAGGATGCGCAGGCTCCCTCTCCTATCGATCTGAGAAATTTCATGCTGGCTCCGGCTGATCACGTTTTCGATGACGCCACCCGGATCACCGCCGGCGGCTGCAAGGCGTAAGGCAGCGGATGCCTGATACGGAAACCCCACCCCGCGCGAAAATCGCACTGCTCGGCGTTCCGATCGAGATCGGCGCCTCGCAGGCCGGCACGTTGATGGGACCGTCAGCGTTGCGCACCGCCGGAATCGCACGGGTGCTGGAACAATTGGGGCATGTCGTGGAAGATCACGGCGACATGGCGAGGCCCGCGATTGCGGCAACGGATACCCCGCCCGCGAACGCCAGATATTATGACGAGGTCAAGGCATGGGTCGGCGCGCTCGCTGAACGCGCCTTCTCGATCGCCCGCAGCGGTGCGATCCCGATCTTCATGGGCGGCGATCACTCTCTCTCGATGGGATCGGTGAATGGCGTCGCGCGCTACTGGCAGCAGGAACAGAACCGGCCGCTATTCGTGCTTTGGCTCGACGCGCACGCCGACTACAACACGCCCGCGACCACGCTGACCGGCAACATGCACGGCATGTCGGCGGCGTTTCTCTGCGGCGAGCCCGGCCTCGACGGCCTGCTCGGCGGTGGCCCGCGCGTTTCCATCGCGCCGGACCAGCTTGATCTGTTCGGCATTCGCTCGATCGATCCGCTGGAAAGGACTCTCGTGCGGGATCGTCGCATCGCGATCGCCGATATGCGCGCGATCGACGAGTTCGGCGTCGGTGTGCTGATCCGCCGGGTGGTCGAACGGGTCAGGGCGCGCAACGGCGTGCTGCATCTCAGCTTCGACATCGACTTCCTGGATCCCGCGATCGCGCCCGGCGTCGGCACCACGGTGCAGGGAGGCGCAACCTATCGCGAAGCGCATCTGATCATGGAACTATTGCACGATTCAGGCCTGGTGCGATCGGCCGACATCGTGGAGCTCAATCCGTTCCTCGACGAACGCGGACGCACCGCGCGGGTTGCCGTGGAACTGATCGGGAGCCTGTTCGGCTTGCAGATTACCGACCGAGCAACCCCAAGCAATGCGGTACTGCCGGATTGAGGCGAGTAGCGAGTAGCGAGAGACATCACGGCAGATTGCTACACGCAATCCCTATTCACTACTCCCTATTCGCCATTCGTTTCCTTTACTCCGCCGCGAGTTTCACTTCGGGTGCTGCGGCACGGACGTCGGCATCGACCTGCGCCTCGAACTTGGCAAAGTTTTTCTGGAACATGCCGACCAGCGCCCGCGCCGTCTTTTCGAACTCTGCCTTATCGGCCCAGGTCTTGATCGGATCAAGGATGTGAGGCTCGACGCCGGGCACCGAGGTCGGCACGGCAAAGCCGAAATAGCGATCGGTGCGGAAATCGGCGTTACGCAGCGAACCGTTCAGCGCTGCGGTCAACAGGGCCCGTGTCGCCTTGATCGGCATGCGCCTGCCGGTGCCGAATTTGCCGCCGGTCCAGCCCGTGTTGACCAGCCAGCAATCGACATCATGCCTGGCGATCAGGTCGCGCAGCAGATTGCCGTAGACGCTAGGGTCGCGTGGCAGGAATGGCGAAGCGAAGCAGGTGGAAAACTCCGGCTGCGGCTCGTTGCCAAGGCCGCGTTCGGTGCCTGCGACCTTGGCGGTGTAGCCGGACAGGAAGTGATACATCGCCTGCGCCGGAGTCAGTTTGGCGATCGGCGGCATCACGCCGAAAGCGTCGGCGGCGAGCATCACCAGATTCTTTGGATGGCCGGCGCGACCTGTGCGCGAAGCGTTCGGGATGAAGTCGAGCGGATAGGCCGAACGGGTATTTTCGGTCTTCGAGCCGTCGTCGAAATCGGGCGAATGGGTATTCGGATCCAGCACGACGTTTTCCAGCACCGCACCGAAGCGCTTGCTGGCGGCATAGATCTCGGGTTCGGCCTCTTCCGACAGCTTGATGCATTTGGCGTAGCAACCGCCTTCAAAGTTGAAGATGCCATTCTCGCTCCAGCCATGCTCGTCGTCGCCGATCAGCGTGCGCTCGGGGTCGGCCGAGAGCGTGGTTTTGCCGGTGCCGGACAAGCCGAAGAAGATCGCGGTATCGCCGTCGGGGCCGACATTGGCCGAGCAGTGCATCGGCATCACGCCCTTTTCCGGCAAATAGTAGTTCAGCGTCGTGAATACCGACTTCTTCATCTCGCCGGCATAATATGACCCGCCGATCAGGACGATCTTGCGGGCGAAATCGATGGCGACCACGTTCTCGGATTTGCAGCCGTGGCGTTTGGGATCGGCGCGGAAGCTCGGTAAATCGATGACGGTCAATTCCGGCACGAAGCTCGCAAGCTCCGAAACCTCGGGGCGGATCAAGAGCGTACGGATGAACAGCGAGTGCCAGGCGAGCTCGGTAAAGACCCGGGTCTTGATCCGATGGGACGGATCGGCGCCGCCATACAGATCCTGCGCGAACAGCATCTTGCCTTCGGCATGCTTGAGGAAATCGGCGTAAAGCGCCGCGAACTGATCTGACGTGATCGACTGGTTGCCGCCCCACCACACATTCTTGTCCGTGGTGGCGTCGCGAACCGTGAACTTGTCCTTTGGGCTGCGGCCGGTGAACACACCGGTGTCCGCGCAGAGCGCGCCGTCGGAAGACAGCACTGCTTCGGCTGATTGCAACGAATGCTCGCAGAGCTGGGGCGCGCCGAAGTTCCAGTTAACGCCCTTGAGATTTCTCAATCCGAATTTGTCGGCGCCGAAGGCACCGTTACGCATGCCGTTCTCTTGCACCAGAATCTCCTCGAACCCGCATTTCTTCGGCGCGAGCAAGTGCGCCTGTTGTTGCGGTGACTTTCAATATAGCCCTCCGGCGCCGGTCCGGCGACTGATATTGATGAACGCCGGACCCTGTCCGAGGCGATCCCGTGATATTTGGTTTATTCGGGGAGTTCCGGTTTTATTCAGGCGCCTGCTCTAGCCGGGCTTGATCGGCGAGCTGCTTTAGTGTTTGCCGAAGCGCGGCAGGCGTCGCAATCCGCTTCGGAAAATCCAGTCGCAATGTCGCGTTGCCGGCCTGCATGTCGATACCGTCAGGATCGCAGCCGGTACAGCGCCAGTCGGCGGCCTTGGCGCCCAATAGTCGCGTCGCGTAGAGATTCATGGCCTCGCGATGGTCGGCGTTCATATGGTCGATCGCGTCCTGCTCGGCCTGCAGCAGCGAGGCGGCGTCCGTCAGATCAGTCAGGAACCGCTCCGGCGTGAGATCCACAATCCGGCCAAATCCAGCTACCAGATGCAGCGCCCGTGGGCCGAATTCGGAAGAACGAAAAATCGTTAAATCCTGCAAAGGCTTCCGCCGAGGGATGAGCGTTAAGATAACGCCGGCGCAAGACCGGCTTGTCGTCGTCGCTGGCAGGCTCTGCGCGGCCGGCCAGCATAATGCGAGCTCCCTCCAGCGGGTCGCCTGCGACCCGCTCATCCAACATCAGCGAGACCCTGGAATCCTCGAGGACGTTCTTGGTATGCAGTGCCAGCCGCGAAATTAGCAGGATAGGCGAGCCATCAGAGTAGCTTGCGACATTGACCAGCGAACAATAAGGACTGCCACTGCCGGCCATCAAGGTCGCCAGCGCCCCTTGCCGGCTCCGCCGCAGCAGCGAACGCGCCAACCTAGAGGAGCTAAAATCAGTGGTGGGTTGCATCGATCCCCTCCCGGTATCTCATTGCAAAACGAGCCCTTTTCAGCTAGCTTAGCACCCGTATAAGGCGGAACTGTTGCGCCGCCTCCGATGTTTTGCGGAACCCGGTCACACTTCAGCCCAGCTTGCATTGCTCGTTGACCGGGTTCGTAGCCAACTTGCGCGGCGCATTGCTGGATAGCCCGCCGCACCAGCCACACGTTTTTCGAAAGCAGGCTCATGCCCACAATCGCCTTGGTCGACGACGACCGCAACATTCTTACATCGGTCTCGATCGCACTGGAAGCCGAAGGCTACCGTATCATGACCTATACCGATGGCGCTTCGGCACTCGACGGCTTTCGCACCAGCCAGCCCGATCTTGCGATCCTCGATATCAAGATGCCGCGCATGGACGGCATGGAGACGCTGCGGCGGCTGCGGCAGAAATCGGACCTGCCGGTGA
The DNA here is from genome assembly GCA_963806075.1 of uncultured Alphaproteobacteria bacterium. Taxonomy (GTDB): domain Bacteria; phylum Pseudomonadota; class Alphaproteobacteria; order Rhizobiales; family Xanthobacteraceae; genus Bradyrhizobium. The sequence goes on along the minus strand of CAWDWT010000006.1, from coordinate 92,758 downwards.
TCTTCCTAACGTCGAAGGACGAAGAGATCGACGAACTGTTCGGTCTCAAAATGGGCGCCGACGATTTCATCCGCAAGCCGTTCTCGCAACGCCTTCTGGTCGAGCGTGTCAAGGCTGTGCTGCGCCGCGCTGCGCCAAAGGATCCGACCGCGGTACCCAAGGAGACCGACGCCAAGGCTCTCGATCGCGGGCTGCTGCGGATGGACCCCGAGCGCCACACCTGCACCTGGAAGAACGAGCCGGTAACCCTGACGGTGACGGAATTCCTGATCCTGCAGGCGCTGGCAACGCGGCCCGGCGTGGTGAAGAGCCGCAACGCGCTGATGGATGCGGCCTATGACGACCAGGTCTATGTCGACGATCGTACCATCGACAGCCACATCAAGCGGCTGCGCAAGAAATTCAAGGTGGTGGACGACGATTTCGAGATGATCGAAACCCTGTACGGGGTCGGCTACCGTTTCAAGGAAACCTGAGCGAATCCATTGGTGCGGGTTCTGGCGCATGCATTGGTAACTGACGCCGCCGTCGGTCTGGGATAGGATCGCGCGCGAGGGCGCATCACAACACGGCTCGAAACAACCGGCAGTTCTGGCTATTGCTCGATCGAACGCAGCCTGATCCGAACCTGAACGAGGCGGACGAACCTTCGTCCGTCGCGACCGATTCCGTTGTCGCCGACAGCCCGCGCCCCAAAGGCTGGCAGGTGCCGCTGGGATGGTTGCGCCGCGCCGGCCAGTTTTTCTTTGCGCTGTCGTTTTCAAGCCTGACGCGCCGGATCGTCTCGCTCAATCTCGCCGGCCTCGTCGCCCTGGTGGCGTCCATTCTCTATCTCTCGCAGTTCCGCGCCGGCCTGATCGACGCCCGCGCGCAAAGCCTGCAGGTGTCGGCCGAGATCATTGCCGCAGCGATCGCGGCCTCCGCGACCGTTGAGACCAACACCATCACCATCGACCCCGATCGTCTGTCCGACCTGAAGCCCGGCGAAACCTACGGCGCCCCGGACGAATATTCGGGTCTGGATTTTCCGATCAATCCGGAACGCGTCGCGCCGGTGCTGCGGCGACTGATTTCGCCGACCAATACCCGCGCCCGCATCTATGACCGCGATGGCGGCCTGATCCTCGACAGCCGCAGTCTCTACGGCAAGGGCGACGTGCTGCGCTTCGAGCTGCCGCCCCCGTCTGAGGAGAAGCCCGGCCTTTTCGAACGCTCGATGATCGCGATCCGCACCCGGCTCAATCGCGGCGACCTGCCGCTCTACCGCGAACTCGGCTTCGAAAACGGCAAGGGTTACCGGGAGGTCTCCCAGGCCCTCGGCGGCCAGAAGGGCAGCATGGTGCGCATCAACGAGCGCGGCGAGGTCATCGTTTCGGTCGCCGTTCCGGTGCAGCGCTTCCGCGAAGTATACGGCGCGCTGATGCTTTCGACCCAGGGCGGCGACATCGACCAGATGGTCACGGCCGAACGGCTCGCGATCCTGAAAGTCGGCGGCGTCGCTGCGGCTGTGATGATTGTGCTATCGCTGCTGCTGGCCAGCACCATCGCCGGACCGGTACGCCGGCTCGCCGACAGCGCCGAGCGGGTGCGTCGCCGCATTCGCACCCGCGTCGAGATTCCCGATTTCACCCGCCGCCGCGACGAGATCGGCCATCTCTCCGGCGCGCTGCGCGACATGACCGACGCGCTCTATAACCGCATCGAGGCGATCGAGATGTTCGCCGCCGACGTCGCCCATGAATTGAAGAACCCGCTGACGTCGCTGCGCTCGGCAGTCGAAACGCTGCCCTTGGCGCGCAACGAGAACAGCCGCGCGCGGCTGCTCGCGGTGATCGAGCACGACGTCAAGCGGCTCGACCGGCTGATTTCCGACATCTCGGATGCAAGCCGCCTCGACGCCGAACTGCAACGGCAGGACATGGTGCCGGTCGATGTACGCCGTCTGCTCTCCACGCTGACCTCGGTCGCCAACGAAACCAAACTCGGTCATGACGTCGCCGTCCAGGTCCGCTTCGAAGGCCGCGCCGCCAACGATACGTTCTCGGTACCGGGCCATGATTCCCGGCTCGGCCAGGTGATCTCGAATCTGCTGGTCAACGCCCAGTCGTTTTCCAATGCTGGCGGCAAGGTGCGGATCGCCTGCCGTCGCGTGAAATCCGGAATCGAGATCGTCGTCGATGACGACGGGCCAGGAATTCGCGATGACGCGCTGGAGCGTATCTTCGAGCGGTTCTACACCGACCGGCCGCATCAGGGATTCGGACAGAATTCCGGCCTTGGGTTGTCGATCTCGAAACAGATCATCGAGGCCCATGGCGGCCGCATCTGGGCGGAAAACCGCCCCGGCCCGACCAATGCCGATGGCGAGGCCACCGTTACCGGCGCACGCTTTGTGGTCCGGCTTCCCGCGTCATGACCGACGTCGCGGAGGCGAGCATCCACGCCTCGGCGGTGCTGGTGGGAACGCGCGCCGTCTTGATCCGCGGGCCGTCAGGCGCGGGCAAATCGCGGCTCGCGTTCGATCTTATCCTGGCCGGGCGCGCAGGGCAGATTCCCCCGGCCGTGCTGGTCGGCGACGACCGCGTGCATCTGTGGACCAGCAGCGGCCAACTGATGGTCCGACCGGCGCCGGTGCTTTCGGGCTTGATCGAGATCAGAGGACTCGGCATTCGCCGCTGCGAGTTCATTGCGGAGGCCATTCTGGGGCTGGTGGTCGACCTGGCGGCATCGGACGCCGAGCGCCTTCCGGCTCCGGAAAAGCTGCAGACCCGCCTTCATGGTGTGCAACTACCGCGAATTCCCGTCGAAACAGGCTTGCCAGCACTCTCGTTGGTTGTTGCTGCCTTGACGACAACCGATAGTAATGGCCCGCGCTCGATTTCGGCCGATTGTGCGAAGGGAATTGGTAACCATATAAGGCCCAGTATCGCGACCGAATAGACCGGCGCAGGCTCCCCCTACCTTCAAATTCCGGGAGAATCGCAAAGATCCCCTCTTGCGCGGGGGGCTCGGATGGTCAAAGTGGCGCGTTCGTGCGGTGCACCAAAAGCACCCACGAGGAGTTTCCGATGATTGGTCTAGTGCTTGTGACCCATGGGCGCCTCGCCGACGAGTTCAAGGCGGCGCTTGAGCACGTGATGGGCCCACAAAAGCAAATCGAAGCCGTCACGATCGGAGCCGAAGACGATTCGGATTTGTGCCGAAGCGACATCATTGAAGCGGTTAACCGCGTTGACAGCGGCGATGGCGTCGCGATCCTGACCGATATGTTTGGCGGCACGCCATCCAATCTCGCAATCTCCTGCATGAGCCGCCCGAAAGTGGAAGTGCTCGCAGGAATCAATCTTCCGATGCTGGTGAAGCTTGCCAAGGTTCGTGAAGAACGCTCGCTTCCCGACGCCATCTCGATGGCGCAGGAGGCCGGCCGTAAATACGTCACCATCGCCAGCCGCGTTCTCGCAGGCAAATGAGCGAAGAAGACGTGCCGCCCGAAAACACCACGGGGCCGGCTGTTCCGCCTGGCGCGATATCCCGTGAAATGCCGATCATCAACAAGCGCGGTCTGCACGCGCGCGCTTCGGCGAAATTCGTCCAGATGGTCGAGCGATTCAATGCGGAGGTCTGGGTGACCCGCGGCAACGAGACGGTCGGCGGCACCTCGATCATGGGTTTGATGATGCTGTCGGCAGGTCCGGGAACAACCATCATTGTCTCCGCGGCGGGGCCCGAGGCCGAAGCCGCCATTCTCGCGATCGGCGAACTGGTGGCCGGTAAATTCAACGAAGAAGGCGCCTGAGCCTGTTGCCGTCGCCGGTGATGTAGCGTCAGGCAGCTATTTCCGCGGCTGCACGATATAGACCTTCCAGGTCGTCGACGGGCCGGCATGACCGTTAAAGAAGCGCTGCGTCGTCATCACGAGATTCTCGGCACCGGCCGTGTTGGCCGCCATCCACTTCTCGCATGCCGCCAATCTTTCGTCGGTCGTATCGCAGATGCCGATGAAGCCGAGCCGCTTTGCCTCCTCGAGCGAAGTGAGCCCCGAGGACCATAGTTCATTCGGCGTGTACGTCGCCGGATGATCAGGACTGTAGAACGTCATCGGCTCGCCGATCTCGGTGGTGCCGGCGACCACGGCCCAGCGCGAACCGAAACGCTGGTGCCAGGCTTCGGTCAGTTCGCGGGCGAGTTCGGAACGCGCGCTATAGCCCGAGGCGCTATTGGGATAGTCAGCCATTTCACGTGTCGCGATGTAGGGCGCCGCCGCCAGCACCGCGAGCGTGATCGCAAGCCAGATCATGGTGAGATCAAGCAGCGCGATTTTCGGCAGCCGCAGGCCAGGCATCGCGATCAGCGCCAGCGGCACCAGGAAGAACAGCGAGATTCCCCAATCGGTCTTCAGGTAGATTACGAAAGCCAGTGCACCGAGCGGCGGCCCGATCGCAACCACGATCTGGACGATCCAGATATTGAGCGCCTGCGACCCATTCACATCATGATTGGCTCCGCGGGCCCATACGCGCGCCGGCGTCAGCGGATGACGCCATACCAGCGCCAAGGCGGCCAGGATGACAGGCGCGGAGAGTAGCGCGAGGTTGTGGCCGATATAACCGAGCACAAGCTTGAGACACTCACTTCGATCGGTCAGGGCGTAGACGTCGCCGGCGTAAGTCAGCGGGGCGAAATCGACCTGCTTGAGCCACCATAGATGCGGCGCGATGGCGACGACGAGCGTGGCGATCGCGACCCACGGCGCCGGCGAGCGCAGGAAAGCCAGCCGCTCGGGATGCACCAGCGCGGCGATGCCGATCGCCCCGATCATGGTCAGTACCCAGTATTTCGTCAGCAGCGCCAGCGCGCCGGCGAGGCCGAGCCAGACTCCGGCCAGCGCGGTTCGCTTCTCGAATGCATTCAGATAGGCCAGCACAAGCAGCGGCAATGTGACGAGTTGCAGCAAATCGGGGTTGTATTTGAAGCCCTTGAAATTGAAGATCGGATAGAGCGCGAGCATCACCACCACAAAGAACGCGCGGCGCCGATCCACCACGCGCAGCGCGATCAGCCAGCAGACCACGAGCCCGACACTGACAGTCGTCATCGCCAGCGCGTAGGTCGCCCAGTTGGCCGCAGGGAACAGTTGAAACCACAGCCCCGCGACCCATCCCGACAGTGGCGGGTGCTTGCCATAGCCGAGCTGGAATTTCTGCCCCCAGGCAAAGGCTTCGGCGACGTCGAAATGGACATCCTGCGCTGCCTTGAGTTTGGTCAGGATCTCGGTCCAGAGCAGCGCATGGGCGGTCGCAAACCAGATCACCAGCATCATCCCGCCCGTGCGATCCGAAGCCGACGCCGCCAGCCAGACAGCCAACCGTCGGACTTTCGAGGATGCGGAAACGCGCAATCTTGCGGGTGAGAGAACGGCCAACGACATGACCGATTGCCTAGCGCGTTTTCGCGCAAAGTGGAATCAGCTTGGCGTGAAGATAGATCGCCCGAGCGGCGCAATAAGGTTGCCGCGTCTGGGTGCTGATGCTATCCCGCGCCCATGACATCCATACCTATTTCCAACGTCCGCAACTTCGCCATTGTTGCGCATATCGACCATGGCAAATCGACGCTCGCGGACCGCCTGATCCAGATGACCGGCGGCCTGACCGATCGCGAAATGGCGGGCAAGGAACAGGTGCTCGATTCCATGGATATCGAGCGGGAGCGCGGCATCACCATCAAGGCGCAAACTGTCCGGCTGAATTATCATGCCAAAGACGGCAAGGATTACATCTTCAACCTGATGGACACGCCCGGCCATGTCGACTTCGCCTACGAGGTGTCGCGGTCACTGGCGGCGTGCGAAGGTTCGCTTTTGGTGGTCGACGCCAGTCAAGGCGTCGAGGCGCAGACGCTCGCCAATGTCTATCAGGCGCTCGACAACAATCACGAGATCGTGCCGGTTCTCAATAAGGTCGACCTGCCCGCGGCCGAACCCGAAAAGGTCAAGCAGCAGATCGAGGACGTGATCGGCATCGACGCATCCGACGCGGTGATGATTTCGGCCAAGACCGGGCTCGGCGTTCCCGACGTCCTCGAAGCGATCGTTACGCGGCTCCCGCCGCCAAAGGGCGACCGCGACGCGACGCTGAAGGCCCTGTTGGTCGATAGCTGGTACGACGTCTATCTGGGTGTCGTGGTGCTGGTCCGCATCGTCGACGGCGTCATGAAAAAGGGCGAGCGCATCCGCATGATGGGCACCAACGCCACTTATGATGTCGAGCGGGTCGGCTTCTTCACCCCGAAGATGCAACAGGTCGACGAGCTCGGCCCCGGCGAGATCGGCTTTATCACTGCCGCGATCAAAGAAGTGGCCGATACGCGCGTGGGTGATACCATCACCGACGACCGCAAGCCGGTCAAGGACATGCTGCCAGGCTTCAAGCCGGCGATCCCGGTGGTGTTCTGCGGCCTGTTCCCGGTCGACGCCAACGATTTCGAGACGTTGCGCGGGGCAATGGGCAAGCTACGTCTCAACGACGCGAGCTTCTCTTTTGAGATGGAAACTTCTGCTGCGCTAGGGTTTGGCTTCCGTTGCGGCTTTCTCGGACTGCTGCATCTGGAGATCATTCAGGAGCGATTGTCACGGGAGTTCGATCTCAATCTGATCGCGACCGCGCCGTCGGTGATCTACAAGATGCACCTGACCGACGGTCAAACCATCGAGATCCACAATCCGATCGATATGCCGGATGTGGTCAAGATCGCCGAGATCGAGGAGCCGTGGATCGAGGCCACCATCCTGACGCCGGACGATTATCTCGGCAGCGTGTTGAAGCTGTGTCAGGACCGCCGTGGTTCACAGAAGGAGCTGACCTATGTCGGCTCTCGCGCGATGGTGAAATACGACCTGCCACTCAACGAGGTGGTGTTCGATTTCTATGACCGTCTGAAATCGGTCTCCAAGGGCTATGCGTCTTTCGACTATCATCTCACCGACTACAAGCCTGCCGATCTGGTCAAGATGCAGATCCTGGTCAACAACGAGCCGGTCGACGCGCTGTCGATGCTGGTGCACAAGACCCGCGCCGAAGGCCGCGGCCGCGCCATGGTCGAGAAGATGAAGGAGCTGATCCCGCCGCACATGTTCCAGATTCCGATCCAGGCGGCGATTGGCGGCAAGGTGATCGCCCGCGAAACCGTGCGCGCGCTGCGCAAGGACGTCACCGCCAAATGCTATGGCGGCGACATCACTCGCAAACGCAAGCTTCTGGAGAAGCAGAAGGAAGGCAAGAAGAAGATGCGGCAGTTCGGCAAGGTCGACATTCCGCAGGAAGCCTTCATCGCCGCGCTGAAGGTGGATAGCTGAGACCACATCGCGTAGGCTAGGCGAGTTTGCCGGTGTGCCGCCTATCACATGGCCGACGCTTGCCGGTATTGGCCGCCAACGAGTTCGACCGGCGCTTCCACGACATGCGCCATCGCAAGTGAACGACCGCAAGCCGACGCGAACGAAATAGGCGTGGCCATTCGTTCCCCCTGCTCCGCGGCATCCGTTTGACGGCGTTTCCGACAATATCTCAGTGGAGATCAAGCAATTGCGATTGAAGGCGAGATTGGGGGTGCTGCTTCCCTGTCGGGTTCAGGCTATAGAGTGCTTCCCATGAACGTCCGCCTGATTCTGATCCCGCTGATCGCTTCCTGCATCATCGCCGGCACCTCCAGCACGCGAGCTCAGGACAAGGGCAGCGTCGATCCACAGCCGCTGCCGCCACTGGCCAATCCCAACGATCCCAAGATCGCGGCCAAGGAGCTATTCGGCCGCAAGCCGCTGCCGGCGGCGATGCCGACACGGGTAATCGGGTTCTATGCCAAGGGCTGCCTCGCCGGCGCCGAAGCGCTGCCGATCAACGGCAACACCTGGCAGGTGATGCGATTGTCGCGCAATCGCAACTGGGCGCATCCCGACATGGTTGCGTTGTTGGAGCGGCTGTCGGCGAAGGCACACAAGGATGCCGGCTGGCCGGGCATATTGGTCGGCGACATGTCGCAACCGCGTGGCGGCCCGATGATCACCGGCCATGCCAGCCATCAGGTCGGGCTTGACGCCGACGTCTGGCTGACGCCGATGCCGAACCATCGTCTGTCGCGCGAGGAGCGCGAGGACATGTCGGCGGTGATGATGGTGCGACCCGACCGGCTCGACATCGATCCGCATGTCTGGACGCCAGGTCATCTAGCCGTTATTCGCGACGCGGCGCGCGAGCCGCGGGTCCAGCGCATCTTCGTCAACGCTGCGATCAAGAAAGCTTTGTGCCGCGAGGCGAAAGGCGATCGCAGTTGGCTCGCCAAGGTGCGGCCGTTCTGGGGCCACGACTATCATTTCCATATTCGCATCACCTGCCCCGAAGGCAGCAAGCAATGCGAGCCGCAGCCGGCGCCAAAAGAGGACGAAGGCTGCGCGCCTTCCGATCTCGCCTATTGGTTCAAGGATTCGGTGTTGCATCCGAAGCCGTCGACGGAGCCGCCTCGCCATGGGATGACGCTGGCGAAGTTGCCGCCCGATTGCCGCCAGGTTCTGGCGGCGCCTAATGCCAAGCAATAGCGGCGCGCGGTTGATTGCGTCGGGAAATACGCTAGTATCGGTCATCCGCCGCGCCGCAAGCGCAGGTGGATTTCCCGCGATCAGGTTCTGATCTCATTTCACTCCGATGTGTCGCCTCAGATACGTCGTTTTCCGCCGGTGCGTTGTTTTCGCCCGCCATCATCTCGGGACACAGGTTTGCAGGATTTCAAGGCCCCATGTCATGATCGCAGTGGACTGACTATCATGCGAAACGCTCTGCTCATCGCGCTGTTGTTGCTCAATGCGGCTCCCACATTGGCTGCGGAGGAACCGAGCGGCTGCGACAAGTTCAAATGGCCGATCGAGCATGAGCGCGCCGCGCTGACCGCGCCGGATCGCGTCAATCTCGCCTACGGCGCCGAACTTGCCGCCGTTCCCGCGACGGCAATGACATTCGCGCTGGTAACGCCCGCGGAAGCCAGACTTCCGACCCCGCCCGAACGCGCGCCCAAGGACGGCACCTTTGCCGGCTTCGCCAGCTTCAAGACCGTATCGAAGCCCGGAATCTACACCATCAGCCTGTCGACTGGCGCCTGGATCGATGTGGTCCAGGACGGACATGCCCTAAAGCCGAGAGGGTTCAGCGGCGCGACCGATTGCCACGGCATACGCAAGACCATGAAGTACGAGATGTCGGCGGCCCCCTTCGTGCTGCAGATCAGCGGCGCCCGGGACAATGTCATGTCGGTTGCGATCCTGCCGTCCGAATAGACAAAGGAAGCCTTTACCCCTCATTTCAGCCTGCTATGGTTTTCCCGCGATATCCCGCTTGGCCGTAAGTCTTCGGGATCCGTGGAAGGTGCTTCCGCTTGTCGCAGGCCATTATCTTCGCAGGCCATTATTTCAATGCCCGATTTGCGTACGCCAAGCGTCCGCGAATCCGCACGGGAGCGCCCATATGTATCGTCTTGCCGGACTTTCTTTTCTCGCCTTCACGATCCTGTTCGGATCGACTTTCTCGCCCGCGGTTGCACAGGATAAGAGTCTCACGGTATTCGCCGCCGCCTCGATGAAGAACGCGCTCGACGACGTCGATGCCGCCTATACCGCCAAGACTGGCGTCAAGATCTCGGCCAGCTATGCCGCAAGTTCGGCGCTCGCCAAGCAAATCGAACAGGGCGCTCCGGCCGACATCTTTGTCTCCGCCGATACCGACTGGATGGACTATGCGATCGGCAAGAAGAACATCAACGTGCCGACGCGGGTTGATCTGCTCGGCAACAGCATCGTCCTGATCGCGCCGAAAGATTCCAAGATCGACAACGTGACGATTGGGCAAGGCTTCGATCTCGCCAAGCTCGCCGGCGACGGCAAGATCGCGACCGGCGACGTCAAGGCGGTCCCGGTCGGCAAATATGCGCAGGCCGCTCTCGAGAAGCTCGGCGCGTGGCAGGCTGCCGCACCGAAATTCGCGATGGCGGAGAGCGTGCGCGCAGCGCTTGCGCTGGTGGCGCGCGGCGAAGCGGTGCTCGGCATCGTCTATTCGACCGACGCCAAGGTCGAGCCCGGCGTCAAGATCGTCGGCTCCTTCCCAGCCGATTCGCATCCCCCGATCGTCTATCCGGTGGCCGCGACGACGAACGCAAAGCCGGATGCGACCAGCTATCTCGCCTTCCTGAAGTCGTCCGCCGCCAAGACGATCTTCGAGAAATACGGCTTCAAGTTCCTGATCACGCCGACGACCTGACGACCAGCACCAGTCCCGCTTATCGATTTGAAGTCCCGCAGAATTTGCCGCACGCTCGGTTGGGAACTTCAAATCGATAGGCGGGACTGGAAATATTGATTTTTGCTAGCGCCCTTTTGCTTCCAAAGTTCGTATCAGAGGGGTCGCAATTGCATACGAACTTTGGAAACGGGCGCTAGCGTGTTCGATATTTCGCCGACGGAATGGACGGCGATCCAGCTCTCGCTTCGGGTCGCCACCGTCGCAACCTTGATCGCAACGCCACTCGGGATCGGCATCGCGTGGTTGCTGGCGCGCCGCGACTTCTGGGGCAAGGCATTCATCGACGCGGTGATCTATCTGCCGTTGGTGCTGCCACCGGTCGTTACCGGTTACCTGTTGCTTCTGACGTTCGGCAGACGCGGCGTGGTCGGCGCGTGGCTTGCCGATCACCTTGGAATCGTGTTCGCGTTCCGCTGGACCGGCGCCGCGCTCGCTTGCGGCGTGATGTCGTTTCCGCTGCTGGTGCGGCCGATCCGGCTATCGATCGAGGCCGTTGATCGCAGGCTTGAGCAGGCCGCGGCCACGCTTGGCGCGGCGCCCTGGAGGGTGTTTCTGACCGTCACGCTGCCGCTGGCGCTGCCCGGGGTGCTGGCCGGCATGGTGCTCGGCTTTGCCAAGGCCATCGGCGAATTTGGCGCGACTATTACCTTCGTATCGAACATTCCCGGTGAGACCCAGACCATCTCGTCCGCCATCTATTCGCTGATCCAGACGCCGGACGGCGACGTCGCGGCGCTGCGGCTGGTGCTGGTATCGATCTTCATGGCAACCGCGGCGCTGGTGGCGTCCGAACTGTTCGCCCGCCGCGCGACCCAGCGTCTGCATGGGAACTGACCATGCTGCGCGTCGATATTGCAAAGAAGCTTGGCGACTTCACGCTCGAGGCCTCCTTCACCAGCGAAGGCAGGGTTACCGGCCTGTTCGGCGCGTCGGGAGCCGGCAAGAGCTCGCTCATCAACATCATCGCGGGACTGCTGAAGCCTGATCGCGGAGTTGTCACCTTGGATGGCGAGACGCTCGATGATACCGCGGCAGGCGTGCATATTCCGCCTTATCGCCGCCGGATCGGCTATGTATTCCAGGATGCGCGGCTGTTTCCGCATCTCGATGTGCAGCAAAATCTCGATTACGGACGGCGCATGAACCATCTCGCCGAGGATCCCGCGCAACACAAGCGGGTTGTCGACCTGCTCGACATCGGCGCGCTGCTCAGCCGCCGTCCCGGCCGGCTCTCCGGCGGCGAGCGCCAGCGCGTCGCGTTCGGCCGCGCGCTGTTATCCAAGCCGCGGCTGCTGCTGCTGGACGAACCGCTCGGCGCGCTGGATGAAGGCCGCAAGCTGGAAATCCTGCCCTATCTGGTGCGCTTGCGCGACGAGGCCGGAATTCCCATGGTCTATGTCAGCCACGACGCCGCGGAACTGCGCCAGCTCGCAACCCAGATCGTGATGCTCAAGGGCGGCAACATAACTGCTTTCGGCGGCGTCAAGGTGTTGTCGGTTTCATCCGAACAACATTAGTGGTCGACGTTGAGTATTCGCCCGGTCGCCGCTTCGACGTCCACTTCCATGTATTCGCCCCTCACGTCGCGTCCCTGGATCTGCCATTCGTCGCCGGCGAACTGGGTGTGGGATACGGTGACAAGGCCGGCATCGGTCGCAACTTCGACCGCCGCATCCATCGACATCGGGCTGGCTGAATCATAGGCCATCGCAGGCGTCGCGATCGATAGCCCGAGCACTGCTGCAATCGGCACAATGTATCTTTGCATCGGTTTCTCCTGGTCCAAATCGTCCTGTTGGAACGACACGGTCGAGAACCCCGGGAACCACAATGCGTTCCGCCCGATGTCGGGGCCATTTGTTGTTGGTATGTTGGCGATAACGCGGGAGCCTTGGTCGAGATCCCTCTCGTAACGAAGACATGCCGCAATACCCCCTCGTCCGCGAACTTGTCTGATTCAAATTTCAAACAGCCACTCTCGTCGTCCCGGCCATCGAGCCGGGACCTATAACCGTTAGTTAGTTCGGGCGATATCGGGCGCACGACGAGACGCTGTGTGGGTCCCGGCTCGGAGGCCGGGACGACGATGGGGTATGCGTTCTCGTTCTCGCGACATGGTTTCGTCCGAGCTTTACAAAATCATTCGCTCCCTCAAAACTAAGAGGGACGCAGGGAAGACCGGGTGCGCGCTGCACCCGCGGTCTCGTGCGCAAAAATGCATGCAAAAACGCACACGAGCATACAGGTTCAGCGGAGGCAGTCCGGCCTTCCCTGCGCAATGGCTTTACGGCTTATAACGCGCTCTCCTTGGTGACCGGGCTTTCTTGCCACCATCGCCCCCGAGAAGCGTTAGCTTCTTAGGAACTTGACGCCAGCGTCGGGGCGTCAGGACCACACGACTTCGCCGTGCGCGGGCAGCATCATTCGTCTTGTGAACTGCCGCGCCCATCGCATCCCCGCCCAACGTTTCGTGACGATCGCGATACGCCCCTCTTCTCGGGCGCGGGATGGCATGGGATGTGTTGCTGATTTGCGCCCGCAATCAAGAATGACGGGTGCGACAGATTGGCACGACGGGCAAATCGGTGCGGCACCTGTCAAGTCATTTTTTAGGCGCTATTAAGCTTGATCCATCTGAAGAAGCCGGGCGAGGCCTTCCGCTGAGGTGTAGATCTCACAAACAAGCCATAGCGAGCCTTCGTTCGACCCGCTCAATGCGCACTGATCGCAAGGTCCGCCCGCTGATTTAAGCAATCCGGAGCGCAAGGATTAATAAATAATTAGATCGTGAGTATCATGATCAAATTGCAGCGGCGCGGGACCATTCGAGCTCAGCGCCGTCTTAACGTTTGCGGATTTTCAGGACATTCGCACTTGAATTTCCATAGTCTGCGCATTGGCGTGCCAACGAAGGCATCGAGCGAGTTATGCAACAGCCGGTTTCCATCATAGATGAACTCGAGGAGGCTGTCAGAAGCGGCTCATCGGCCAAGCGCGTCAGCACCCTTCGGCAAGTCACGGATCTCTTCCTGCATGACGGAGAACGCCTGAGCGAAGAACAAATCAAGGTGTTCGACGACGTCCTCTGCCATCTTGCCACCCGCGTTGAAACCCGTGTGAAGGCCGAACTCGGTGCGCGGCTCGCTCCGCTGGAATACGCTCCGTCGGGAGTAATCGAACAGCTTGCGTGGGACGATGAAATCGCGGTTGCGGGGACCGTACTGACCCACTCGAACTGTCTTGCGACCGGCACCCTGGTCGAGATTGCCAAGGCCAAGGGCCAGGATCATCTGCTTGCCATTTCCGCTCGAACAAACCTCCCCGAGGCTGTCACCGACGTGATTGTCGATCGCGGTGAACGCAAGGTCATTCACAGGCTGGCCGACAACGCAAGCGCACGCTTTTCGGATGCCGGCTACAAGCGCATGATCGCGCACGCCGAGGCCGATGACGAACTCACCGAGACACTTGGGCTGCGAATAGACCTTCCGGTGAATTTTCTCCGCGACCTGTTGCAGCGCGCGACCGAGGCGGTGCGCGCCCGGCTGGCCCGAATTGCGCCCCCTGAGCTTCAGGAAGAGATTCAGCGCGTGCTGAAAGCGATCGCCAGCAAGGTGCGCGGTGAGCTTGCGCCGGCACGGGACTTCAGCCGGGCTGAAGCCGTCGCGAGGCGAATGAAGGGACTGAACGAACTGAACGACGCAGCGATCGCCGGCTTTGCCGAAAACAACCGGTTCGACGAAGTCGCTGCATCGCTTGGCATTCTCAACAACAGTGCGCCGACCGATATGATGGCACGTTTATTGGAAGGGCTGCGCGCCGATCTCATCCTGATCCCGTGCAAGTCGGCCGGCCTGAACTGGACGACCGTCGAAGCGATCCTCTGCCATCGGCCGATCAAGCGAAAGATCGACGACGCAACGCTGAAACTGGCCATGAGAGACTATAGCAAACTGTCCCCGGAAACCGCCGAGCGGACCGTGCGTTTCTGGCTGCTGCACTCCAGGATCGAGTAGCCAATCTTCATGGTCGAAACCCGGGCTGCACGTCGCTATCGGGTGGCAAAAGCCGCCCGGATCGAGCATGGCGGCGACAAGATCGCATGCACGCTCTACGATCTGTCGACGACCGGAGCGGCTATCGAGGTGGCCAATCCTGCGACAATCCCCGCAGCGTTTACCCTGGTTCTGCCGGAGCACGGATTGAATTTGCAGTGCCGCGTTGTCCGGCGTACGAAATATCGAATCGGCGTCGTATTTGAATAGGCCGCCTGTACCCTAGGTTCCGGCCACTGACGACCAGATCTCCGACAGCTTGCGCTTGAAAAATGCCATCCGCGTCTCGGGCGCGGCTTCGTCCTCATCTTCCGGCAGCCGGAGGCCTACGACGTTGACCCGGCCACCGCCGATGCTGCGCGCGACCAGCACGATGGGATCGAGCACGAGTTCGGCGCCCTCCTTCGGCGCATGATCGAGATGGACGTCGAAATAATCCGAAAGCGTCAGCCCGGCCTGCTCGTCGGCCACCTTGACGCCGTAAGCGTCGGCCAATTCGCCGAGCGTATGCTCGCCGGATACCGTAAATTCGCCGAGCAGATGCGGGTCGGGCGCCGTGCCCGGCAGCATGTCGACAAAGAAGCGGTCGAGCGCCTCGGCCTTTTCCGGAGGCGCCAGCAGATAGAGGTAGTCGCCGGCAGCGACGGGATCGGCCTCGGCGGGCGAGAGAATGCGCTGATCGCGAATGACGAGCGTCGGCTTCGACCAGGATGGAATGAGCCCGCGCTTCAGATACAGGCTTTTCGGGCGCACCGGATAGCCGACCAGTTGCTGCTCGAGCTGGCCCGGCAGATCGAGCTCGACGCGCCGCGGGCCGCGCTCGGCACGCGGCAGCGCCACATGCAGCCGCCGCGCGGCCGCCGCCAGCGTCCAGCCCTGCAGCAATAGCGAGATGATGACGACGACAAAGGCGACGTCGAAATAAAGATAGGCCTTCGACAAGCCGACCAGCATGGGGATCGACGCCAGGAAGATCGCAACCGCGCCGCGCAGGCCGGTCCAGGCCATGAAGATCTTTTCCCGCCAGTTGAAGCGAAACGGCGCCAGACACAGGAACACCGCGAGCGGCCGCGCCACCAGCATCAGCGTGAGCGCAACCGCGATCGCCGGTGGCACGCTGGTGAGCAGCCGGTGCGGCGAAACCAGCAGGCCGAGCAATACGAACATCACGATCTGTGCCAGCCAGGTCGCGGCGTCGAGGAACGTCACGACCGAATTATGCGCGCGCGTCGGCTGGTTGCCGACGATGATGCCGGCGAGATAGACCGCGAGGAATCCCGAGGCATGCGCGATCTGCGCGCCGCCGAAAATCACCAGCGCCGCGGTGGTGACGAACGGCGCGTGGAGGCCCTGCGGCAGCGCGACGCGATTGAGCGCCAGCACCACCAGCCTGCCGCCGACCACGCCGACGATCGCGCCGAACACGGCTTCCTGCGTGAACTCGCGGACGATCTGCAAGAACGAGCTTTCCCCGCTCGAGATGAACTCCACCAGCATCAAGGTCAGAAATACCGCAAAGGGATCGTTGGTGCCGGATTCGACCTCCAGTGTCGCGCCGACACGCGGGCGCAGCCGCAGGCCCTGGGCGTGCACCAGCAGGAATACGGCCGCGGCATCGGTCGAGGCCACCACGGCGCCGACCAAAAGCGCCTCGGTCCAGTTCAGATCGAGCGCATAGCGGGCGACCGGCGCGGTGATCAGCGCGGTCAGCAGCACGCCAACGGTCGCCAGCACCATCGAAGGCGCGAGCACCGCGCGGATGCTCTGGAACCGGGTGCGCAGGCCACCGTCGAACAGGATCAGCGCCAGTGCCACCGACCCGACCAGATAGGTCGTGCGCACGTCGTCGAAGGAAAGCTGACCGGGACCGGCGTCGCCGGCCACCATGCCGATCACCAGAAAGACCAACAGCAAAGGTGCGCCGAAGCGTAGCGCAAGCAGGCTCGACAGGATTCCGATCATCACCAGAACGGCGCCGAGAAGAATGGCGATGCTGACCGAGTCGAGGGAAGCCATGAACGCTCACAATCACCGCAGATAGCTGCGTTTGCATCCTTATCGTCGCCGCAGTTGCACGCCAAGGCAATTCCGTGCCGCGGCGACAATGTGCCCGGATAAACCGGGTTTATTGGCTGGATCATGCTGTTGTGGCGATGGCATCGCGGCGGCTTGTGTGGGAATCTGACGGACATTCGAATCAAGCCTATCCGGAAAGGCCGATCTGCTCCGTGACGAGATGTTGACGATGGACATAAACGACATCCTTGATTTCCTGCGTTCCGCGATGCGCTCGGTCGGCGCGGAGGTCACCTCGCCATGGTTCTACCTGCAGCTCGGCATGGTGCTGACCGGCGCCGGGATATCGTTTGCGGCCGGCGCCGCGATCCGCGCGCGGACCGACCTGACCTCGCTCGCGATGGGCTGGCCCGCGCCGCTGCGCATGATGCTGCGCGTGCTGGTTGGTTACTCTTCGACAGCGGTGTTCGCGCTCTTGATGCGGATCACGCGCGTGGTGATGAAGGAATTGACCTGGCCGAGCCGCAGCTATTTGCTGGCGATCGCCGCCAAGCTCGCGCTGGCGTGGCTGGTGATCCGCGTCCTGACCTCGGTGATCCGCAACGAATTCTTCGTTCGCCTGGTGTCGCTCGCGGCGTGGCTCGTGGCAGCGCTGAGCATCATCGGACAGCTCGACCCGACCATCGAGGCGCTCGACTCGGTCTCCGTGGTGTTCGGCGGCCTGCGGCTGACGCCGCTGCTATTGATCAAGCTCGCCGTGCTGCTGTCGGTGGCGCTGTGGCTGACCAATATCGCGAGCAATTTCGCCGAAAGCCGGATCACCCGGTCCGGTGACCTGACGCCGTCGATCCAGGTTTTGCTGGTCAAGATCATCCGGCTCGCGCTGATGGCGCTCGCGGTGGCGATGGCAATGAGCGCGGTCGGCATCGACCTGTCAGCGCTCGCGATCTTCTCGGGTGCTGTCGGCGTCGGCATCGGCTTCGGCCTGCAGAAGATCATCGCCAATTTCATCAGCGGCATCATCCTTCTGGCCGACAAATCGGTGAAGCCGGGCGACCTCGTCACCATCGGCGACAGCTCCGGCCGGATCAGCGCGATGAAGACACGCTATATTTCGGTCGCCGCCGGCGACGGCCGAGAGTTCCTGATTCCGAACGAGGACCTGGTGACACAGAAGGTCACCAACTGGACCTACACCGACAAGAACACGCTGGTGAAGGTCACTTTCGGCACCAATTACGATGCCGACCCCCGGCTGGTGTGCAAGCTGGCGATCGAGATCGCCGCCGCTCATCCCCGCGCCAGCAAGGGAAAGACGCCAGGCTGCATCCTGACCGAATTCACCGAGGCCGGGATGAAGTTCGCTTTGACATTCTGGATTCCCGATCCCGACGGCATGGACAATGTGAAGAGCGACGTGATGCTGGCGCTGTGGGATGCGTTCAAGCGCGAGGGCATCCGCGTGCCCTACCCGGTGCGCGAAATCCGCGTCCGCGGCGGCGCGCTGCCGGTCGAGAATACCGTCGTGGAGGTTCCAACCTGATGTCATGATGGCTGCGGCAACCCCGGCTTGCGCCGGGCGCGGCAGCGATTAAATTGCCTTTCAAATCAATCTTCTCGACACCCCCTCACCGGGCCCGCCAAGGCATGATCCGTCCATGAGCTACGTCGAAGCCACCGATATCTCCCTCCGCAAGACCGGGCAGATCAAACTGCACGGGCAGAACGGTTTTGCCGGCATGCGCAAGGCCGGCAACCTGGTCGCCAAATGCCTCGATGAACTGACCGATATCGTCAAGCCCGGCGTGGCGACCTCGCGGATCGACGATTTCGTGCGCGACTTCGCCTTCAGCCATGACGCCTATCCGGCGACCCTGATGTATCGCGGCTATCGCTATTCGACCTGCACCTCGATCAACCATGTGGTCTGCCACGGCATGCCCGGCGACCGGCTGCTGAAGGAAGGCGATATCGTCAATGTCGATGTCACTTTCATCGTCGAAGGCTGGTACGGCGATTCCAGCCGGATGTACGCGATCGGTCCGATCGCCCGCAAGGCAGAGCGACTGATCGAGGTGACCTATGAAGCGATGATGCGCGGCATCGCCGCCGTCAAACCCGGCGCCACCACCGGCGATATCGGCCATGCCATCCAGAGCTTCGTCGAGCCGCAGGGCATGAGCGTGGTGCGCGATTTCTGCGGCCACGGCCTCGGCCGTCTGTTCCATGACGAGCCGAACATTATCCATATCGGCCGTCCCGGCGAGGGCGTGGCCCTGCGGCCCGGCATGTTCTTCACCATCGAGCCGATGATCAATCTCGGCAAGCCGCACGTCAAAATCCTGTCCGACGGCTGGACTGCGGTGACCCGCGACCGTTCGCTGTCGGCGCAGTTCGAGCATTCGGTCGGCGTGACCGCAACCGGCGTCGAGATTTTCACGCTGTCGGAACGCCACGGCGAAAAGCAGGTGGCCACGGCCTGATTTCGCCGCGCCCGACCGCCGCTTGCGGCAACACTTCACGGTTGCAAAAGCCGGGCGGCGCGGCATGCTGCCGGCAATGGCCCACAAAACCAGCCAACCGCAACCGCCGTCCGAGCCCGCCGCGACGCCACATTATCACGGCCATCGCGAGCGGCTGCGCGAGCGCTTTCGCAACGCCGGACCCGATGCGCTGAGCGATTACGAACTGCTCGAGCTGGCGTTGTTTGCAGCGTTGCCCCGGCGTGACACCAAGCCGCTGGCGAAATCCCTGCTCAAGACATTCGGCTCGTTCGCCGAGGTCATCCATGCCCCGGAAAGCCGGCTGCGCGAGGTCGAAGGCATCGGCGAAGCGTCGATCACCCAGATCAAGCTCTTGGCGGCCGCCGCCACCCGCATTGCCAAAGGGCCGTTGAAACAGCGGCCGCTGCTATCGTCGTGGAATGACGTGATTGATTATTGCCGCACCAGTATGGCGTTCGCCGACAAGGAGCAATTCCGCATTCTGTTCCTCGACAAGCGCAACCAGTTGATCGCGGACGAGGTGCAGCAGACCGGCACCGTCGACCACACGCCGGTCTATCCGCGCGAAGTGGTCAAGCGCGCACTGGAACTATCTTCAACCGCGATCATCCTGGTGCATAACCACCCCAGCGGCGACCCGACGCCGTCGCAGGCCGATATCCAGATGACGAAAGCGATCGTCGACATCGCCGCGCCGCTCGGGATTTCCGTGCACGACCACATCATCGTCGGCCGAAACGGCCATGCGAGCTTGAAGGGAATGCGGCTGATGTAGCGATTCACACTTGCCGCGCTGCGGAACGGATCTGC
This sequence comes from uncultured Alphaproteobacteria bacterium, assembly GCA_963806075.1. GTDB lineage: Bacteria > Pseudomonadota > Alphaproteobacteria > Rhizobiales > Xanthobacteraceae > Bradyrhizobium. The sequence continues at coordinate 73,033 of CAWDWT010000006.1, read as the reverse complement.
TTCAGGCATCGACCGCCGGAACACGAAGACCACGACCCTGATCATCAATAAACTTGATCTCTCAGCACAAAATTTCTTATGCATCCTGAAGTAGATTTCGCCTTGAAACAGATGCACTTGACATACTGCTTCAGGTCGGTTTCACTTATCCGTCGTACACTGTCTGTTCTATGGACTACCCCGCCGTAAAATGAAGCAGCGCGCGCTGCGGGATGGACCGTGGCGGCGCTTCCGCATGCCCGTGGTTTTCTCTGCGCCGACGATCAATGACGCTGCCGGGCAGTAATCAAGAAACGACTGCAAGAAACGACCGATTGAGGAGAGGAAACGATGGAGTGGCGCCATCAGCCACTGCTTCCCGCCGAGCATGCAGCCGCCGGTCCGAGCCAGATCGCGGTTGTGGTCTATGACGACGGCCTTGTCAGGGATGCTCTCATAACCCGATGCGCGACCGATCTGGCCGCGTCAGGCTACCGGCTGGGCGGCATCGTGCAGTCAAATGCGCACCGGCCCGGTCGGCGGCGATGCGATATGTACGTAAAGGACCTGATGGGCGGTGACGAGATAAAGATCTCGTTCGACCGTGGCAACGAAGCAAGAGGTTGCCGCCTTGATCCGGACGCTTTCGCCCGCATCGACGGATGGATCGAGCGTGCCGTGCTTGAACATGTCGAACTGCTGGTCATCAATAAGTTTGGCAAGGAAGAAGCAAACGGCCGGGGGCTGCGAGCGGTCCTTGCCGAGGCCCTGATCGCCGAAATCCCGCTGTTAATCGGTATCTCCACCCAAAATCTGTCCGACTTTCTGACATTCGTCGGCGATTCGGCCACACGTCTGGGGCCCGACATCGAGGCAATGACGGCCTGGTGCTGGAATGCGATTGAACGTCGAACTCAGCAATTGCAGCCGCGGCTATCGCCCGTGCAAGCATAAGGCGGTTGATGACAAGCGAGTAACCGCCTGGTGTCTGGGAACGCAAGGTGGCCGGCCTGCTCCGGGGCCCATTTTCCTGCGATCAGACCTGCTTGAACCGCCCGCCAGTCGGGCCATCAGGCCGCCGCCGGGCTTCCCCGAAATCGCCGGATGCGATGCCCTCAAGGAGAGGTTCGTAATCTTCGAGGCGCCTCGATCAATGCGCGAAGGACGGTAGAATCGCCGGCGAAAAACCGATACGCTCGGAAGCAAGCAGCAACCGGCGCGCCTTCCGCCCCCGGGCGCAAACAGGTGAAGAGACGCGATGGATGATAAAAAGATCCTCCAAAATGCGAACCGCAGCGCTACTCAAGCGGGCATGATCGCGCTCGCGTTTCAGGATTTTGCAGCCAAGCTTATCAAGCATGTCCGCAGCGGACGTCCGCTTGACGATGCTTCTCTTGCCGCCCTCCGTGACAACTGCATCCGGAATCTGAAGAACTCCACGATGAGCGGGATGTCTTTGGAGGAAGAGGCCGAAACCTTGAGGCAGGCTGTCGAAAATGCGGAAAAATTGTTCGACGGAGCAATAGCAAGGGGAATGCAACCTTAAGTACCCGGCCGGTCTCGCTCCAATGCCGCCGCAGGCATGCCGGAACGATTCAGAATGATTACTTAGTCGAGCCGGCGCTTCCTGCCTACGCGGCTCGCCGTGAAATAGTGCTTGACTTGCAAAGGCCTTGCAAGGCTTGCTCGCGCTCACGGCCGGCGCGTTCGCGCTGTGTCCTATCTCCATGGCAATGCTCTAAAAATCAGTGGTTTGGTGAGGTTCCTACGATGTCGCAATCGCGTTCGGTATCCATTAGCAGCACGTTCGAAGCCGAGCGCAACTCGCTCCAAGACTTTGCCGCTGAACGCGCCCACGGCTTCGTCGGCAGGCAGGCGCTCATCGAACGTCTCACCGGCCTCTGCCAGTCCCCCGCGAAAGAGGAGGACACGCCGTGGGGCATCTGCGTCACCGGCGAGCCGGGGTCGGGCAAGAGCGCGCTGTTCGGCGAGCTGCTTCGCCGCATAAAGGATACCGATGCTTTCGTTCTCGCGCACGCCGCCGGCGCCAGCCCGCGGGCATCATCGGTCGATGCGATGTTGCGGCGCTGGATCGAGGAACTCGGCAGCGCTCTCGAGGTCGGCGACGTTGACCTCCCCGAGAATGTCGAGCCCGAGACCGTCGAATTGGCTTTCGCCTCGTTGCTCGGCCGGATGGCATTACAGCGTCGCGTCATCGTCCTGATCGACGGGCTCGACCAGTTCAAAAAGACCACGCGCGGAAGATTTACGACCTGGCCGCCCCGGCTGTGGCCGGACAATGCGCGGTTTGTCGCAACCGCCGTTCCCGGCGGAGCCTCCAAAGCATTGACCGGGCGCCCGGGCATGGAAGCGCTGTCGCTGCCGCCACTGGACGCTGCCGAGGCTACCGGCATCATCGAGAGCATAGCCAATCGTCATCAACGCAAGCTCGAAACCCCCGTGATCGATGCGCTGCTGGCGAAGAAGCACGCGGGCGAGCCCGCATGGGGCAGCCCGCTATGGCTGGTGCTCGCCGTCGAGGAGCTCACCGCTCTGGATGCCGATGAGCCTGGCCGCACGAAGCTCGACGTCGTCGGCGACATGCCGGGCGATATTTCCCGCCTCTATCGCGCCACGTTTGATCGCGCGGCGGAACGGTTGGGCGCCGCCGCGGCGCCGGCGTTTGTCGGTTTGCTCGCCGTGAGCCGTACGGGATGGCGCGAGAGCGATCTCCGGCAATTGCTGCCGCAGGTGAGCGGCGAGCCCTGGGACGACGCGCGGTTCGCCGCGCTGCGCCGCCTGTTCCGCGGCCAGCTACGCCAGCGTGGCGATCACGCGCAATGGGATTTCAACCACGAGCAGATGCGCACCGCCGCCCACTCGCGACTCGCGGCGCTGCGTCTTTCCATGCCGCAACTGCATTTGTTGATTGCCGATCACCTTCTCACGCTCGCGGCGAGCGACCCACTGCGCGCGACCGAAACCATGGTCCACCTGCTGGCGAGCAAGGACGACCTCCGCGCTGCCCGGTACTATGGCGATTTATCGTTAAGTGCAGCGGAGCTGCAAGGCGCCACGCGCGCACTCGCCGATGCCCTGATCGCACCGCCGACGGGCAATCCGGCAAGCGCAGCCCGAGACCTGTGTCGTCTGCTTGATGTCCCCGACAGTTCTGTCCGCGCGGTAATAGCGCAGCGTTTCCTGTTCAATCTCGCCGATACGATTGAACAACACGTCCCGCTCGAGGCCCGCCTGGCCGTCTTGAATTCGACCAAACAAGCGTTCGAGCAACTGCTTCGCACCGAAGCCGGCAACGCGGGCTGGCAGCGCGATCTGTCGGTGGCGTGCGAGCGGATCGGCGACGTGCTGGCGACGCAGGGCAATCTGCCCGAGGCGATGAAATCCTTCCGCGAGGCGCTGGCGATCAGAGAACAGCTGGCGGGTGCGGACGCCGACAACGCCGACCGGCAGCGCGATCTGGCGGCGGCGCACGAAAGGATCGGCGACGCGATGGTGGCGCAGGGCAATCTGCCCGAGGCGGTGAAATCCTTGCGCGAGGCGCTGGCGATCAGAGAGCGGCTGGCGCGCACGGACACCGACAACGCCGACTGGCAGCACGATCTGGCAGTAGCGCACGAGAAGATCGGCGAGGTGATGATGGCGCAGGGCAATCTGCCCCAGGCGCTGATATCATTCCGCGACTGGTTTACGATCGCTGATCGGCTCGCGGACGCCCATCCTACCGCTGAGCGGGACCGCTATCTATCCGTAGCCTACGATCGCATCGGTGACGTGCTGATGGCACAGGGCAATCTGGACGAGGCGCTGAAGTCCTTTAAGCAGGGGCTGGCGATCCGGGAACGGCTGGCTGAGGTGGACACCGACAACCCTGCCTGGCAGCGTGGTTTGTCGATGTCTCACGACCGTGTCGGCGACGTGCTGGTGGCGCAGGGCAGTCTGGACGAGGCACTGAAATCCTTCCGCAGCGAGCTCGCGATCGCCGACCGACTGGCCAAGGCCGACCCCGGCAACGCCGGCCGGCAGCGCGACCTGTCGGTGTCCTACGCCAAAATTGGCGACGTGCTGGTGGCGCAAGGCACGCTGCCCGAGGCGATAAAATCCTACAGCGACGCGCTGCTGATCAGAGAGCGGCTGGCCCGTCTCGACCCCGACAACGTCGACTGGCAACGCGGCCTGGCCGTATCGCACGATCGTATGGGCGACGTGCTGATGGCGCGGGACGACGTGGAGCAGGCGCTGAAATCCTTCCAAGACCAGCTCGCGATTGCCGAACGGCTGGCCCGCGGCGATCCCGGCAACGTCGGCTTGCAACGCGACCTGTCGGTATCGCACGAGAAGGTTGGCGACGTACTGATGTCGCAGAGCAAAATGGACGAGGCGCTGAAATCCTTCAACGACGCGCTGGCGATCAGAGAGCGATTGGCGCAGGCCGACCCCACCAATGTCGGCTGGCAGCGCGGTCTGTCGGTTTCGTATGATTGTGTTGGCGACGTGATGGCGGCGATCGGCAATCTGCCGGAGGCGCTGAAATCTTTCCGCTACGGGCTGGCGGTCAGGGAACGGCTGGCGCGTACCGACCCCGGCAATGCCGGCTGGCAACGCGATCTGTCCGTCTCCTACGATCGTATCGGCGAAGTGCTGGAAGGGCAGGGCAAGCTGCCCGAGGCGCTGAAATCCTACAGTGATGGACTGGCGATTGCCGACCGGCTGGCAAGCGCCCAGCCCGACAACGCCGACTGGCAGCGCAGTCTTGCCATAAGCTATGGGCATCTTGGCGACGTCTATCGTCGCGCCAATGATGCCGAAAAAGCCGAGGCCGCACTGCGAGAGGGACAAGCCATCATGGAGCGGGTGGTAGAGCTCGCGCCGGGCAATACCGGCTGGAAAAAAGACCTCGACTGGTTCGACGAACAGGTTTCGACCTGGGAGAAAGAATAGTCGCTCCGCGCATCTGTAAGGGAACCAGGAGGGCAGCGCGCATGGCGCAATGCCCTCAATGCGATCGGCTGCAGCCTTTGCCGTCCGATTTCTGATCGCCGCCCGAAACCGGTGCCTCTCAGAAACTAAACGAAATAAACGAAACTAATCTCGCACGTCGTCGACCAACGTAGCGGGAGCCGTCCCGTTGCGCGATAGGCATATATCTGATATGCACTTTCTAACATATCTGATGTGCAGATATGAATTTGCGCTCGGTATCGCCAGCAAAGAAATGGCGGCTGACCGGGTAACAGGGGAAACGAAATGGCCGATTATGCGAATGCCAGCATTGTAGTCGAGACAGTGTCGCCAGCGGAAATGGGAGCGGCACTGGCGGACGACGCCGCCAAGAAAGCCAAATTCGGCGCTATTCACCTTCTCATTCGCGGCTTTTTATGCACGCCCTTTCTGGCCTATGGAGCCTGTGTGATATTCGCCATGATCGCCACTGGCATACCGCTCGCCGTGGCCGGACTTGGTGTTCCCGGCCGGCTACGTTACGCTGAGCTTCCTCGGCCTGGAGATGGCGACCGGCAGCTTCGCGACCATGCCGATCGGCATGTACGCCGGAACGGTCACGCCGTCGCAGGTGATTCGCAACTGGTTCTGGACCATGGTGGGCAACCTGCTCGGAGGCATATTCTTCGCCTGGCTGCTCTGGTTCTCATTCACCCGAGGCGGAGCCGTCCCGATCCCGCCGAACAGCTTTCTGACCGTCATAGCCCACACCGCCGAGCACAAGGTCTCGTATAGCCAGAACGGCGCCCTGGGCTGGTGCGCCGCCATTGGCATGGGCTGTCTTTGTAACTGGCTGGTGAGCCTGGGGTCCGTCATGTCCAAAGCCACGCGTAGCACCGTGGGCCGGATAATGCTGATGTGGATACCGATAGGGATGTTCTTTGCGATGGGCTTCGAGCACACCGTGGTCAACATGTGGCTGTTCCCGACCGCTATCCTCGCCGGTGCCCATGTGAGCTTCTATGATTGGTGGGTGTGGAACCAGATCCCGGTCACCATCGGCAATATCCTGGGTGCGATGGTGCTAAACGGCACGTTGTGGTACTACACCCATACTTTGGCGGAAAAGACCGGCAGCGGCAGCGGTTCGCTCGCGCGGCCTGCTCGGGCGTAAACCGGGACTTGCCGGACTGCATTGCAATGACGATCAGGGGCGCGCTGCGCCCCTGATCCATTAGGTCGATCGATTATTTTATTTCGGCCGACCAGCTATCTGCCAATCCGCTACCGCAACGACTGCGTCTGTCGGTTAGCCAATCCTGAAGTTTGGGTCGAACCGTCAATGGACCCCTGCGCTCTCGACAAAGCGGATGATCGCCGCACGCCCGCCCCTCACCATCGCCTTTAAACTCTCGGGAAGAGTCACCGCCAGCTGGTCGGAGGCATTGACGGGGCCTGTCCACGACTGAGCCAATTGTACGGCTTAGGCGGATAGCCTGCCGGCATGACGTTGCGGCGCTTCGTTCCTCGTGCGAGCGCCTATCCGCGCCGATAGAACATCCGCGGCGCGCGTTCATACGGACGCGCGGTAACGTCAACCGCTGGTTAACCATTCCGGCCCGATCGCGGTCGTCGAACCTCCCCCTCGGCCTCACAGAGAAAAAGCACAGAGCCACAACGCTGAATACCCGGATCGGGTGCCGTTGCTGGCTTAGTCGTGGCTTGGACCGTCATGCTCACCGGGCATCGCGCCTTTGCCCCCAAGCGCCGTAGCGAGACACCCTGCAGGTAGGTAGCCCTCACCGCTGGCACCGGGCGAATGTGAGGGGATGCTCGCCTATGCTGGCCGAGGGCGCGCAACCCAAGAACAGGTGCCACCAGCGGCTTTGGAGCAATATTTCGCTAAAAAGCGGGGCAACCTGGCCAACCGCCGTTGCGAACGGTCCTGCCAATCCTTCCGCCACGAAGCGAAAGTCTGTGTATATATATTTCGTTTTGTGTCTATATATTTCTTGATGCGTGACCTAAAGTAGCATAGGAAGGAAAACGATAGGTGTGTTGCCGGGCGGGAGCCGTTTTCCCCACCCGTGGAAGGCGGACTGAAGACGCGGAGCTTGTCTGTTGGCGCAAGCGCAGTGAGCCAGCAATTAAAATACACCCAGCAAACAATACCTTTTTGTAAGGAGCGACCGTGAGAATTCCAGTTGTCGAGGCTAAACTTCCGGTTGACCATACGGCGGCCGAGCCGTCGGGCAACACCAGGGTTCTGTGTATATCGTCCCTGGCGTTTACGCTCGGTTTTGCGGTTTGGGGGATGTTTGCCGCACTCGCCCCCTTCCTGATCAAATGGTACGATTTCACCGTCACCCAGGTGCTTATCCTGGCCGCGATGGAGCCGTTTTTCGCGGCCGCTGTCAGTATTCCGCTCGGGCATCTGGACCGATAAGTTCGGCGGCCGGAAAGTTTTCACGGTTTTGCTTCTGTGCATCGCCGCGGTCCTATTTTTCGGGCTCTTCGCCGAGAGCTACTTCTCCTTTTTGCTTCTTGGGACGATGCTCGGACTCGGAGGCGCGACCTTCGTGGTCGGTGCCGGTCACGTTTCATCCTGGTACCCGAAAAAGAAGCAGGGTACCGCCCTTGGCATCTTTGCCATGGGCAATGTCGGAATCACGGTTGGCATGATGACCGTCACGTTCCTGATTACCGGCGTCCTGGAGGGCGCGGATCGCTGGCGCCTGATATTCCCGATCTTCGCCACGACCGCACTGGTGATGGCGGCGGTCTACTGGTTTTTCACCTCCGATCCCCCGCACCGGCAGCACAAGGCCGCTTCGGTGCGCGAAATCGCCGCCGTGTTCCGGTCTGGCACCGTGGTGTGGCTGGTGCCCTACCTTTACTGGGTAGCCTTCGGCACCCTCACCTTCTTCGCGTCATTTATGCCAACCTATCTGGTCGACGAGTGGCATGTCGATGCCGCCCGCTCGTCCATGGTGTACGCTCCGATGCTGGTAGTCTGCGTCGCCATCACCCGGCCGATCGGCGGCTTGCTGGCCGACCGTCATGATGCCCTCCAGCTTCTTGGCAAGATGTTCGGTGTCATGGTTGTTCTCGCCGTGGTCATGGCCATGCAGATTTCACTGACCGTCGAGCTGTTCGCCATTTATGGGCTTGCGCTGCTGTCCGGCGCAGCTGCGGCAGCGGTCATGAAGCTGATCCCGCTCTACTTCCCCCGGCAGGTCGGGGCGGTCAGCGGGCTGGCCAAGGCTGCCGGCGCGGCATGCGGCTTCACGATGACCATGACCCTGGCTGCCAGCAAGAACCTTCTGGGCGACTACACCCTTGGCTTTGCCATCTGGGCGTTGATGAACGGCGCAGCGTTCTACATCGCCTATACACGCGTCGGCTTCAGCCAGGCAAAATCGTCCACGGCAAGCCATTCCGCCATTGAGACGAAACCGGTCTATGCCGGGTCGGCGGTGGCGGCGGTTGGTTGGCAAGGAAGCGGGCAGGAAGTTGATTTCCTCTCCGCGGGCGTCAAGCGCCTTGACCCTGATGTTGCATGAGCTCCCGTAGAGAAATTGATCGACGGCGTCGGCCCCCTCGGGGGCCGACTTTTTTTATACCTGACGAAGCTTGCAGAATTTCATCAATGCGGCGCGGACGTGGACGCCCACGATGAAGCCATGACAAACCCTGGCGCTTCCAGAAATTTTCGACGGCAAGCTCAGGTGCCTGAGCGACGAGGCGATCCCGGTGGATCAATCTCAACTTTCCTGCAAGTGATTCCACGCGGCTATGTCAGCGTGAACCCGTCGCGCCGTCGGGTTCTGAGATCAACCGTGTTTATTCGGGATCGATGCTCAAGGCCTGTGGCGAGTTGTAGCGCTTCCGTTGCGCCACACGCGATGAAGGTTAGGTTTATTTGGGCGCCGCATCAGGCATCCGACGAAGGCGACGCAATTGTCAAACGCCCTCGAATGTGGACCGAGAGAGAAGTCATGACGCGCAAGCCTGTCAACCTGGCGAGAGCCGGCCGGCGACGCTCGGGTGGCACTACCGTCAAGCTCTTTCGCAGATCGGCAAAGTTGGACTGCCACGGCGACGATCATGGACGATCGACGTGAACGCCGCAGAACCGCCAGTAAGCCAAAACCAGGCGACCGGGCTGCCCCCCGCCCCCCACAATCAGGCCGTCGGCGTCGGGCCGCCACTAGCGGGATAGAGCGCAGGGATCAGGCTCTTGGCAAGGCTCTTGACGAGCCCGATGAAAGTCACTGTCCAGGCCAGCAGGGCGGCGTAAATGAACACGTCGGCTATAGGGTGCAGAAAATCCAGTTTCATGGCATGCGCCATTTCGAAGGTGCAGACGGTGTACATGCCAAGTGGAAACACCGCGCTCCAGTACACCGGATCGTACTTGAGCGGGAATTTTCTAAGGAGATGCCGCCACGCGACCAGGATAATGAGCAGCGGGATCCACCAGGTTCCAGCCGCCCAAAAGAAGATTGTGAACCCCGTGAGAAAGGGCACCATCGACTCGAGGAACCACGCATCCGCGCCATTCTCAATCAAGAGCGACCCGGCAAGCGTCGAGATTGCCATCGCTCCCATGTTGATCCAGTACGAAGGCACGAAGTCGGCCGGCGCAAACTTGAAAAACATGTAGCGATAGAAAATCAGCGAAATGATCGAGATGTACATCATGCCACCGCATAGCCACATCGAGACGGCGATCAAGTTGACATGTAGACGGAGGGGCTGGTCGAAATGACGCGCGAGGAGTGCGCTTAAAAGTGCGATTGCTTGCGTCGAGACAACTGCCAGCAGCCACGCCCCGCTAATCGCCTGATCAAGCGTCGGCTTGTTCTCCTTGATCGTCAGGTTAGCGAAAATCGAATAGGTCAGGATGATCCAGAGCAAAATAGCAAAAATCCAGAGCACGAAGGCGACATCAAAGGCGCCGGCGAGCAACAGCTGGTTTGCCACCACCCCCGTGGCTGCCACGGCCGAGAGAAACCCCGGCCCAGTCCGATGATCCGTCATGTCGTCAAGCAGTGCCCGGCGGTAGCGCAAGATCCGCCACAAGGTCAGGATCCAGAGCACCAGATATTGCACGACATTCAGCCATAGCAGGATGCCGCCGATTGTCTCGAAGCCGGCACGGTTCGAAGCAATGGAGACGATTCCGGTCGCCATGACCAAGGCGAAATAGCCCGGGGCGAGATCCCGGGCGCCCCTCGCCAGCCAGTTCACAAATCCGGGGTTTCCACCCTGCGCATCAATTTGCGGGCGTACCCGCGCATCACCACTAGGTGCATCCAACCCACAAACTCCGGTGAACTAAGGAAAGGTGTCCGGCGGCGATCGGAAAGCTCGAGCTGCCCATAAGGCTGCCGATCACGCTCGCGGCCCGTAAGCTACTCTCGACCGAGACATTTGGAAGAGAGATCAAGTATCAATGGAGGCAGGTCGCGAGACTTCTTTTACCATCGCCCCCTGGAACATTCCTTCGAATGTCGCTACGGCCCTCTTTCACATTTTGATCGATGGCCGCCGAAATACCCCTTGGTCAATAACCCCTTGGTCAACAGAGAACCACCTCTTGAGGTGGTTCTGATCGTTTGAGCACTGCTTAGGGAGTTGTCTTGATCTTCGTCGCATCCGTCGATCAAGACAACCTTTTCCCGAAGGGCTTAGTGACCCCCTACTGGCCTGGCAGTATTCCTGATCTGCAGCTGATACGGCCGCCACAGGTACCAGAAGGGGAACATGATCAGATGCACCAGTCGCGAGAATGGGAACAGGGCAATCACCACGAACCCGTTGATCATGTGCAGCCGGACCGGCAGCGGCAGCGACGAAACGAAGTGAGTCTGGGGATTCATGCTCACCAGCGAGATAAGCCACGGCACGGCCGTGTCGACATACCAGTCAGCGCCCCAGCGGTAGGCCAGCGAAACGTAGAAGCCGAGACCCACCTGGACGAGCAGCGACAGCAGCAGGACGCCGTCCATCGGGCTGGTCACGGCAAGGATCCGCTCCGTCGTGAAGCGGCGGAAGGTCAGCACGCACAGTCCAACCAGTGCGGCCAAGCCAAACGTAAAGCCGATCAATTCGACCGTGTACAGCGTTCCGGCATTGGACGTGAGGTTCGCCCACATGCCGGGAATGAGAAACCCGATCAGGTGCGCGAACAAAACCACGACGATGCCATAATGCCACGGCACCGAACCCCAGAACAGCGTACGGTTTTCGAGAAGCTGGGAAGATAGGGTGGAGTAGGAAAAGCGGTTGGTACGATAGCGATAGACGCCACCGACCACCGCGATAAAAATCGCAAGGTACGGGAAAACCGCATATACGACTATGTCACTCATAGAACGTTCCTCTGTCTTGCATGGGGAATGTGCCTCTTACGCCCGCCAATCCAGCAGGTCGTCCGCAGCGACCTCCGCGAGTGGCTTGTAAACCTTGAAATGCTGACGCCCGGCCTGCGTCCAGAACACGACGTGCGTTTCGACCGGCGGGCATCCTGGATCGGAGCATGGAAGCTCCGACACCATGATGGTTTCTTCTTCGTCGAGCTTGAACCGCTCGCGAGTCCAGCCAAGAACGCGTTCCTGGTCCGCGGATCGGTCGATGCCTTTCTTCGTTATGCCGTCGTGCAGCACAAGACGAAGCGCATCGAGCGCCTGGTGATAGGGGTGTTGGCACGTTTCGCCGTTCCGGATGTCGTAATCCTCGCTCATTGCGAGCAGGAAGCCACCTTCGAGCACATCGCCCGCGGCGCCGCCCTTCATCTGCTTGCGATCGTCTTTTTGGCCCTCGCCATTGAGTAGCTTGACCTGATTGCGCGCCTCGCGGGCCTGCTCTCTGCGCTGCTTGATGAGCTGGCGCTCGTCAAGCTTACCGCGCTCGATCCCGGTGTCGCCGTCGATATCGGCGTGTCCGTGTCCGTGTGCGTCGCCCTCGGTTTCCGGCTTGGTCGTCATGCGTTCAAGCGACGGAAGCAGTCCCTTGCTCACCAAGTCGTCGACGTCCTCGCTGCTGCTGTGCGCAGCGAAGCGCAGCACGGTGGACAACCGGTCGGGAACATCGTCGGCCGGCTCTTCAAATCCCTCGGCGCGGTAGTTCTTCTTGAGTTCGACCATGAAGACGCTGCGCTTGTAATTTTCACCGAACAGCTGATAGCCGATATACGGATGGCAGATCGAGTTCAGGTCGAAAAAACCGCTGTAAACTTCCTGAAGCTTGCCCAAGGGATGCTCCTCGGCGAAGTCGCGGAAGACCCCCAGCAATGTGGCTGCTTGCGGCTGCACTCTACCAACCAGCAAGGCACACTCGGCCGCTTTGTCGGCCAAGCCCGGCGCCGGATAATCGAGAATGTCGGCGAACAGCTCCAAGACTTTGGCGCGGTTCGCGGACAAGACGTCTGCTCGGTATGAAAAACGACTTATGATCCTCTACGAGCCAATGAAACAGCCAATATCGATCCCGCTATTGCGAGCCGGGTAGCTGCGCGAGGCAGGATCGAGCATTGAACATATATGCTCGACCGCCGTCTCGCGCTCTGCGATGCAAATAGTGGTCTATGGTCCTCGAGCCGGATCGGTGTGGAAGCCGACACCGACCGCGCCTTTGCGAATTGGATAGTTGCGCGACACCGGATCGAGCACTGGGAACAGAGCATCGACCGCTGTCTCGCGCTCCATCGGGGGAACCACAAAGCGCTCCTCGAACGTAGGCATCGAGGTAAGCCGCCAGATCGCCTCTACCTCGGAAGGGGTAGTCTTGCCGAGTTGGAGCGCTCTTTCGACTTCTTCCGCAGGAATATCCTTGACCTTCTTCGAGCGCATGTACACACGCACCGCGACCATCTTGCGGTAGACGTCTCGGATGATCTCCTCGTTGCCGCCCGACAAGAGGCTCGCCATGTAACGGAGCGGGATACGCGACCGTTCGAGCGAGCTCATCAGTGGCCCCAAACGGGCCTCCGAAGCGACGTTGTTGTACACGCCGTTTTCCACCTTGGCGAGAACCGGCCCGAGCGGCGGCACGTAGAACAGCATCGGCAGGGTGCGGAACTCCGGATGGAGCGGCAGCGCGATTCCCCACTTCTTGACGAACTGGAAGACCGGCGACTGCTGGGCCGCCGTAATCTTCGAATCCGGGACTCCGTTCGCCCTGGCCGAAGCAATCACCGCTGGATCGAAGGGATCCATGATGATGTTACGCTGCGCCTGCACGAGCTGGTCCTGCGGAGCCTTGGCTGTCTCTTCAATAAGGTCTGCGTCGTAGAGCACGAGGCCGATATAGCGGATACGTCCCACGCAAGAGTGGAAGCATGCCGGCGGCTGGCCGCTCTCAAGACGCGGATAACACAGGATGCATTTCTCGGCCTTACCGGTCGACCAGTTGAAGTAGGTCTTCTTGTACGGGCAACCCGAGACGCACATGCGCCAAGCACGGCACCGCTCCTGACTGACCAGCACGATACCGTCTTCACCACGCTTGTAGAGCGCGCCTTGCGGGCAGGCTGCCACGCAGCCCGGATTGAGGCAGTGGTTGCAGATACGCGGCAGATAGAAGAAGACCGTGCTGTTGATCTCGTTGATCTGACGCATTTCCTCTTCGGAAGCGCCATCGAAGTTCGGGTCGTTGTTCGCGTAAACCTGCGAGCCACCCAGATCGTCGTCCCAGTTCGGACCCGCCTCAATGGTATCCATGTACTTGCCGGTAACCATCGAGATCGCACGCGCCGTGGGCTGCTTTTCGGTCAGGGGCGCGGTGAACAGGTTCTGGTAGTCATAGGTCCAGGGCTCGAAATAGTCGTCGAGCTGGGGCAGATTGGGGTTATAGAAAATGTTGCCCAGCGTTCCCCACTTGCCTTGCAGGCGCAGGCGCAGCCTCTTCTCCCTCTTCCCGTCGACCACCCAGCCGCCCTTGTAGTGGTTCTGGTCTTCCCAACGCGTGGGATAGCCGGTGCCCGGCTTTGTCTCCACGTTGTTCCAGTACATATATTCGGTGCCCTTGCGGTCGGTCCAAATATTCTTGCACGCGATGCTGCAGGTGTGGCAGCCGATGCACTTATCGAGGTGAAAGACCATCGAAACTTGAGCTCGGATGTCCATGTCTATTTCTCCTTCGTTCCTATGGCTTCGTCGTTATAGCTTAATGCTTGTAACTTCTATGCGTTGCCGACCACGTCGGCTTTATCTTCAGTAGGTTCCGCCTCGCCGCCTGCCGGCTTTTTAGTGCGCGATGCCAGCGTGGCCCGCGCCGCAGCAACTGCAAGTCCGTCCCCCATCCCGACCAGGACCGGATCGGACGGCCCTGCTCCCGGGGCCGGCTTGGTATCGCGTACAGATACCACACGGACATCGAACTCAAGCGCCATGCCCGCGAGCGGGTGATTGGTATCCACCACGGCGTAGCCGTTATCCTCGTCGACCTCGGTGACTATCACGTTTTCGACGTGTTTGCCATCTTCGCATTCAGCGAAAAAGCACATCCCCGCCTCGATCTGGTCGACGCCGCCAAAGGTCTCGATCGGAACCCGCTGCTGCAACTCCTTCCTGCGCTCCCCATAAGCCTCTTCGGGCGGTAGAGTAATGACGAATTGGTCACCCTCTACCTTGCCCTCAAGGGCCCGTTCGAGCGCAGGCAACAGCCGGCCCTCACCCTGCTGAAACATCAACGGCTCATCGCCCCAGACCGCGGAACGGATGTGACGGATCTGGCCGTTGGTGCGCAGGGTGTAGTTGATAGTCACGTACTTTCCGACGCTGATCTTTTGCGGCGCGCCGACTTGTCTCGGCGCGCGCTCATGCTCATGATCGTTCTCATGGTCATGGTCATGGTCGTGATCAGCGGGGACGGCTACCATTCCAGCTTCTCCATCTTGCGGACGCAAACGTGCGTATCACGCGTGAAGATCCCGGTCGGCCCCCAGTAGTTCCAGCCGTACGTAAACTGGGCATATCCACCAGCCAGGAACAACGGGTTGATACGAGTTCGCGTCACACTGTTGTGACCGCCACCGCGCTTGCCACGCTCCTGCGATATCGGGATGTACACCGTGCGTTCGACCGCGTGGTAGTACATGCAGGTGCCGGGCTGGATACGGCGGCTGACGTTGGCGCGGGTAACCACCACGCCGTTGTCATTGTAGACCTCGACCCAGTCGTTATCCTCGAGGCCGATCCTCTCGGCGTCCCGGTCGTTGATCCAGACCGGATCCATGCCGCGCGACAGCATCAACATACGATGATTGTCTTTGTAGGTCGAGTGGATGTTCCACTTACCGTGCGGCGTGATGTAGTTCAGAATCAGCGTCTTGTCGTCCACCCGGCTCTTCACGATGTCGCCGGTCTTACGCGGATTGAGCCTCGGCTTGTAGGTCGGGATGTGTTCGCCGAAGTCGAGATACCATTGGTGGTCGACGTAGAGCGTCTGACGGCCGGTAAGGGTGCGCCAAGGCACCAACCGCTCGACGTTCATGCACCAGGCCGAGTAGGCTCGGCCGTCGTTCATCATGCCGGTCCAGCACGGGCTGGTGAGAAGACGCCGCGGCTGACGTGTGAGGTCGTAGAAGGTGGTCGAGACGCTGCGGGTCGGTTCGGCAAGGTCCACGAGCGGCAGGCCGACGTGCTCCTCTTCGTTACGGAACGCCTGGTAGCATACCTCGCCATTGGCTTCGGGCGCGCACAACAAGATCGTGTTGCAAGCGTCGAGCACGTCCTCAAGGCTCGGATACCGTTTGCCGCCCCACTCCACACAACGCATGTGCCTGGGGTCAGGCATCGGCTGGATGGGATTTTCAAGCATTTGATCGTATTGTTTCTTGATCGGGATTTGCACCCCGACCGCAGAAATACCGTCTTCACGCGCCTTCGGCCCCAACGAAATGAACCTGTTGTATATGTTCGCGTAGTCGCGCTCGACGATCCGGACATGCGCCATGGTCTTGCCCGGGATCGGCTTGCACTCGCCCTCGGCCCAATCGAGAATTTGGGGCTGCGCCAGTTCGTCCGGCGTGTCGTGCATGAGAGGCTGCATGACCACGTCTTTGAACGGCTTCGGGAAGACTTGCGGCGCCATCTCGCTGACCTTCTTCGCGAGCAGCTTGAAAATCTCCCAGTCGGTCTTGGATTCCCAGACCGGCGGCACCGCCGCCCCGAGCACGTGCAGGAAGGAGTGCAGGTCGGTCGTGTTGAGGTCGTTCTTCTCGTACCAGAACGCCGTCGGTAGCACGATGTCGGAATAGAGTGCCGTGGTGTTCATGCGGAAATTAATGTCGACCACCAGGTCGTACTTTCCGCGCGGCGCCTCATCACGGTACTTCACCCTATTGGTCTTGCCCCTAGCGCGTTCCTCGGCAACGACGTTGTCGTGCGTTCCAAGGTAGTGACGCAGGAAGTACTCGTGTCCCTTGGCGCTCGACTGCATGGCGTTGCCGCGCCAGATGATCCACATCCGCGGCCAATTCTCCTCCGCATCAATATCGTCAATCGCCAAACCCAGCTTCTTGCTGCTGAGCTGATCGACGACGTGATTTATGATGTCGTCATTGGTCTTCGCACCGGCGCGCTCGGCGTCGGCCGCAACCTCGATCGGGTTGCGGTTGAAGTGTGGTGTGAACGGCATCCAGCCGCAGCGCACCGACTTGGCCTCGAGATCGATAGAATGGCCCTTGGCCCAGCGCGGATTGGGCGCCGTCAGGCCGTACTCCGTGAACTCCGCCTCGTAACGCCACTGACAGCTATGGGCATAGTGCCAGGTCGACGATTGCACCACCCGCGCCGGTTTGGACCAGTCCATAGCCAAAGCAATCGTGGCCCAGGGCGCAACAGGCGCGAGCTTTTCCTGGCCGACGTAGTGGTTGATGCCGCCACCATTGACGCCGCAGCAGCCGCACAGGATCAGCGCGACCGTGGCCGAACGGTAGCAGAGGTTGTTGTAGTACCAGTGGTTGGCGCTGGCACCCACGATGACCATCGACTTGCCAAAAGTGAGCTCTGCGTTGGTGGCAAACTCACGCGCAAACCTGATCGCCGTCTCGCGACCGATGCCGGTATGCTTCTCCTGCCATGCAGGCGTGTAGGGAGCCTCCTCATCGTCGTAGCTGGTCGCGAACGCACCGTCCAGGCCACGGCTATGACCGAACTGCGACATCATGATGTCGAAGCCGGTGGCGACCACAACCTCACCTCTGTCGGTGGCGAGGCGTCGCACCGGTACCCCGCGCAGCAAGGTGCGGCCGTTGACGAAATCGTCGAAGCCCACCTGCACGACAGCATCGGACCGATCGAGGAAACTCAGCACCGGATCGATCGGGCTGTTGTCCAGCGTGTCTTCCGCAGACAGGTTCCACTTACCATGCGTAGAACCCCAGCGATCGCCGACCTGACCCTTGAATGCCCGCGGCTCTCCGCTCTTGGAATCCATGACCAGCATCTTCCAGTCGCCGTTTTCGACGTCCTTGTAGCGATCAAGGTGCTTGGCTCGCAGCAACTGCCCCATCTTGTAGCCTTTCCCATCGGGATGCAGCTCAACAAGGAAGGGAAGATCCGTGTAACGCTTGACGTAATCGACGAAATACGGAACCTGGCGCTCGATATAGTATTCCTTGAGGATGACGTGGTTGACCGCCATCCACAGCGCGGTGTCCTGACCTGCCTGGATCGGAATCCATTCGTCGGCGTACTTGCAGACCTGGCTGAAGTCCGGCGACAGAGCGACGAACTTGGTACCTTCGGTGCGCGCTTCCGCGATGAAATGCACGTCCGGGGTACGCGTCATGTTCAGGTTCGCCGCCATCGAGACGATGAACTTGCTGTTGTACCAGTCGGCGCTTTCGCACACGTCGGTCTGATCGCCCCAGATTTCCGGGAACGAGGTCGGCAGATCGGCGTACCAGTCATAGAAGCTCAAGAGCCCGCCGCCCATGAGCGACAAAAAGCGTGTACCGGCCGCAAACGAACACATCGACATCGCCGGAATCGGCGAGAAGCCCATGATCCGATCCGGCCCCCACTTGCGCGACGTATATAGAGCGGCGGCAGCCATCAGCTCTACCGCTTCTTGCCAATCGGCGCGGCGGTAACCGCCCTTGCCTCGCGCCCGCTGAATGCGCGCACGTTTTTGCGGGTCGCTCATCAGAGAACCCCAAGCCGCGATCGGATCGGAATTCGCATGCTTCGCTTCGCGCCACAGATCGAGCAACGGGCCGCGAATATAGGGATACTTAACCCGGATCGGGCTGTAGACGTACCAGGAGGCCGAGATGCCGCGCTGGCAACCGCGGGGCTCGTAGGGCGGCAGACTACGCTCAAGCAGCGGGTAGTCGGTCTGCTGCATCTCCCAGGTGATGATACCGTCCTTGACGTAGATCGCCCAGGAGCAACCTCCGGTGCAGTTCACACCATGCGTACTGCGGATGACGTTATCGTGGGACCAGCGATTGCGGTAGAACTCTTCCCACTTGCGTTCCCTGGGATTAACTAGCTCGAGTATCCAGCTCATTAGTGACTCCTTGGTGCCCGTCGGCCAAGCTTTTGATTGCTTCGATTGTCATTCGGATTCTTGAATCTACCAATCCAACCGTCGGAATAGGTGCCCTTAAACCAACCACCGGTGTATGGGCCCGAGCTCCGACCGGTCGTCGGGAGAGCCATCATTGGACGGCGCATTCCGAATTTCCGCCGGTTACGCCAGTTGATGCCCGCGAGAAACAGCAGGATTACAACACCCAATCCGGTCAGGCCCATCAGTTGCCAGATCGCTTCTGTTGTGCGCCCGGTGACACCAGTCTGGGCGAGGAAGGCGACGACGTTCGCGCGCTCTTCGGGCAGCAGCGGATGCTCTGTCCAGACAGCTTTCATGGTGGGCGTCGGCAAGCCGGAGACGAAAGCATTGACGCCGGCTGGACCACCCATGCGCGTGGTCACAGTGGTCAAGTCAGGGCCGAGAGCTCCGCCGCCCAAGGCGCCGAGGCCGCCGGTGCTGTGGCAAGCCATGCACGGCGGTCCGCCGTTCTGGAAGCGCGCTACGCCAGTGAACAGCTCCTTGCCGGTGTCGGCATTACCCTGCACTGCGGGCTCGGCCGCAGGCGCGCTCTCGGCAGCAGCACCGCCCGCGGCGGCAGCGTCGAGATAAGCAATGATGTTGTCGGTATCACCCTTGCTGAGCCCAAGATTGGGCATCGCCATGTCGTGATACTCATGCAGCAACTTGGTGGCATACTCGTCTTTCTTGGCGAGTACTGCGTCCGGAGCCATGATCCATTGCTCCAGCCAATCGTGCTGACGCCTCTTGGTCACGTCCTTCAGATCGGGACCCACGAGCGGACCCTTGCCGATGGTGTGGCAGGCCGCACATGTCTTGTCTTGGAAAAGTTGTTTTCCCGCTCCCGCATCAGCGGCATTCGCCGCGGAAGGTAGTGCGGTCCACGTGGCTGCAATCGTCGCAAGCGCAACAACAGGCAGTAATCGCCTTGACCTAACAGGCTTCTCGTTCATCATCCCTCGTCCTCGGATCCACATGATCGGCGGGGCGGCAAAAATTAATGACCCGTCGTTCTCAGATCCATATGATCGGCGCCGGTCTAGAAACGCTAAACTAACGGTCAGAGATCTGCAAGGGGGAACTACCCCTCCAAATACGTATTTTTTTCGCATGTTATAAATTATTTTTTTGCATCGTATAACGCGAATGACGCGCGTGCTGCGGCGCGATCAGCGCGTAGCACGCGCCAGTTCCCGTTACATTCTCGGCGATATTGCGGTGCGCGCGCGCCCCGACGAACCGGTACGCGGTACAGATTGCAATTCCCGTTCAGCTACTTATTAGTGGGTCACATGGCAGACGATCGGCGCAAAGCATGTGGCAAGCGAGCAGCTGCATTTGATGCGTTGTGAATTCAACGAAGCCAACGGCCGAAGAACATCTCGTAGACGATTTCCTTGCCCAACCGTTCAAATGCTTCCATACGCCGCACCAGTTGATGCCGCGCTCCTCCAAAAGCAGCCGATCGTTGCCATCTTGGGCATCGCGGCGGCGCGGCGAAAAGCCGCAATCGCCGCCTGCCGATCCAGTTCTGTCATTTGTGGTGCGCAAGTCGACACTCCGCAATCGATCGACGATCCATCAGTCACATTGAAATCCCAGCGTGGAACCTTCAATCCTACCGAAATCAATTCGTCCCCACGTCCTGGAGAAAATCATGGCGAAGAAGCTGTTGCCCGCATTCCTGGAGGAACACCCGGGCCTTGGTAGCCTGGGCAACGTGGAAGTGCCGCGACTGAAACTGCTTCAGGCATCGTCGCCGGAGTTGACTGAATTCAGCGATGCCAAGCAGGGCGAGTTTTGGCACAGCATGACCAACGAACGCATCGGATCGACCGTTCGCATTTGCCCGGTTTTTATCAGCTGGTGCTTTATTCTGTGGCGCCCGCGCGAGGCGGGCGGCGGCATTCTTGCTCGTGCCGACGACGGCAAGCATTGGATGCCCGCCGATTCCGAATTTGCGTTCAAGCTCAACAGCGGCCAGGAGGTGACGTGGCGGACCGCCCGTACGGTGGCGGCATCGGGTCTTAACAAACGGGGCAGCTATGATCCCGGCGATCCTAATTCGCCGGCTGCGGCAACGCGCATGTATTCGATCGTCTGTTCATTTCCGGACCGGAAAAATTGGCCGCCTGCGGTGCTGACATTGCAGTGGGGGGCCCTCAAGGCGGCAACCAAATTGATCGATCAGTTGAAGGTTCTGCGCGCCCCTTCGTTTGGCGTGATTATGGAAATGGCCTCGTTCAAGGACAAGTCGCCATCCGGCGAATTCTATAATTATGCCTTCGAACTCGGCGGGCCCGTGGAAGAAAAAACTTTCTATGAGGAGAACTCCACGCAATACCGCTTTTTCGTCGAACACGGCCTCAAAGTGAAGGATCTCGAGCGCGCGCAAGAGGATTAGGATCGCGCGGAAGCAAGGTTTTATGAGGCCGGGTAACCAGGTAGGCACGGCGTCGATCAGCGCGGATAAGGCGGCGACATGGCGCTGCGCGGCCGAACTCCTCCTTGCGTTGATTACGTCGATGCGGCCCACAGCACCGTCACGCTCGGCAAGGCTGTCAGTGCGTGGCCCTACATGCCGATCGCATAGCATCTCATCCATATAGGCCATTCATACAGACAATGGCGCCAGGCTATCGGCGTCGTGTTGCTCGGCGAGATCGCAATTCGCATGTATTAACGTAGCCGCCTATTGAATGGAGGTTCTCGAACGCGATTGAGCTTCGGCCGTGCCGGCGCGGCC
This sequence comes from uncultured Alphaproteobacteria bacterium, assembly GCA_963806075.1. Classification (GTDB taxonomy): domain Bacteria; phylum Pseudomonadota; class Alphaproteobacteria; order Rhizobiales; family Xanthobacteraceae; genus Bradyrhizobium. The sequence goes on along the minus strand of CAWDWT010000006.1, from coordinate 51,783 downwards.
AGCGCGAGCACCTCTACAGATCCGCCATGTCGTTGTGGCGGAAAATCTGCTTCTCGTGAGGCGTTGCCCTCGATCATCGAATGGCAGTTCAAGGCATCCGACCGAATGGGTTCGGAACCATCTACGCCACGTGTAAATGCGGCTCGGCGAAATAGGCATGATGGTTCATAAGGCAACTTGTCCGATCGACGGACAGTCGGGCCAGCGGCCGACGACGCTCGCGAGAACTACTTGCGTCGGGATTGCCAACCGCCGCCACTTTTGCAGCCCTCCGGCCCATCCCCTTCATGCTTCAAGTTGGCCTGCCTGGTCTCTCAACGCCGTGCGCTGGCGTGCACAACTATCGCGTGGTGGCTACAAGCGTGGCCACAATAAACGAAGGCATGGCGCTCGTGAGCGCCATGCCTAATGACTTCTACCTCTATTATGAACCGACCTTGCTGTTGCTCGGCGGCTGCTGCCGGCGAACTACTACTTCGGCAGCGGCTGCGGGTTCTTGGACAGCGTATTGAGATAGGCGATTATATCCGCGCGCTTCTTCTCGGACGAGATGCCGGCGAAAGTCATCGACGTGCCGGGAACATCGGCGCGTGGATCGGTGATCCATTTGTTAAGCGCGTCGAAGGTCCATTTGCCGCCCTTGGCCTTCAAAGCCGCCGAGTAGCTAAAGCCCGGCTCCGAAGCGACCGGTCGACCGACGACGCCGTAAAGGTCGGGCCCGATCTTGGCGCCTTTGCCTTCCTCGACGTTATGGCAAATCTCACATTGCTTGGCGGTCTGGGCGCCGCGTTCGGCCGAAGCGCCCGCGAGAGCTGCGTTGAGCCCTCCGCCGCCAGCGGCCGCTGCGGGCTGCTCCTCGCCGGCGGTTTTCTTAACTTCAGAGGCCGGCTTCTCGTGGCCCGGCAAGAACATCGCGTCGACGATACGTATCGTTTGCACAAACAATAAGGTTCCCAGCACGAAGCCGAGAACCGCGTTGGTCCGGTTCGAATGCATTACTGAATCACTCCTAAGCGGTAACGGAGGAGCCCCCGGTATTACCGGATCACGGCCCGTTTTGGCAGCACCCGCGCGGCGCGGCCTGCAGGTGCATATCAAATACATGTTTATCGTGCAACGGTATGCTCTGATCCCTGCCCCCGGCCGCAAGCTTTTTGCACCGAGTACGCGGTCAGGGCTGAGCCCCACGTCTACTACGGAGCGATCGAGAACAACCCGCACAACCGGCTCGCCAACCAGCGAACGCGAGCGGGGGATTAGGGCATTGCTCCGACGACGAACAGCGCGACAGCAAAAGCGGCTAACACCTGATTACCTGAACGGCCCTGGATTGAGCGGTAGCCGGCATATGCTGGCACCACCAGGCAACGATAACATACGGAATGACAGGCCAGCGCCCAGAACGGATGTCGCCCGGTTGCTGAAGGTCGGTTGGCGAAGACCGCTCCAGACCCAATAGGCGCCGATCAGATACCGAAATTATATTATTATGGCGGCAATTGTCTTTACGGCACTGCCCGCTGCCAGGCGAACACGCTCACAATCGAAGCAATCGCCGACCTCTCGACCACAACGAAGGAGGTCTCTTCCTGGGAGTTAGGACTCGTCCTGAAGCACCAAGAGTTCGCCGTCGATGACCTGATATTGCAAAAGGAGTTCCGCGCTGGCTTCTGAATCGACCTTAATTTCCGCGTCGGGAAGGCACGCCTGGACCGCTCGGATGGCCTCGCCCTGGTCAGGAATGGCGACAAGGAATAGTTCTTCACGCATTGCAGTGCCGGCCTTGGAAGGCCTCGCGGTACTGATTTTCCAACCCTTTGCCATGGCTTACTATGACACAGGTTTTTCAGGATGCGTACTCAAAATTGAATCCCGCTGTATGATCGCGGCTCATTTCGTCCCAAAGTGAGCGAATGGGTGCGCTGTTCGGATTGATGCGATATACCACGTTCGATCTTATCGCGCCGCAGCAAAATGGCCGTTTGGTCTCCGGTTTATTTTCCCGCTGACAATCGAATGACGGTAGCAAGCTGTCAAACAGCCGCAGGCCAGGCCTTCGCGATGCTCGGAAAGGCCGCGGTCCGCGCTGATGTGACAGACCTCGCCATCACGCTCAGTTTTGCGCTGAAACTGAAAGCCGACCACCCGGAGAAATCGGGTGGCCTTGCGCCGGCTCTTGGCTCGAAGAGACTGAGCCTGTCCTCCCAACGCCAACGGGCATGCACGCCCACGTCTATTTTCTATTCGAGGGCGAACCGGTCGGCGCTCGACGCAGCTACTGGCGCGCGATGAAGCGCGGAGCAATCTTCGCCAACATCGCCTCTGCGGCTGGTTGGAGTGTATGCGGGTGACGATCGCCACTTGATGGCGAGGTCATTGACCAGAGGCTTCGGAATTGTAACACGTGCCGCCCCTTCGCCCCGAAGAGCCCGTTTATGTTATGCCCGAAACTGCACTGGACGTACTTGTTAACCTGTTGAGCCGCCCCGTCCATTTCCCAAGGGGTGCCGAGGCGGGAAGCCTCTTTATCGCTGAGCCGCCAAAGCCGTTTGTGGCGCCCACATTGGATATCCCGGGGCAGGACCCAACCGCTATCCAGAAGGAGATCCTTTTCATCGAGGCGTCTGCAGCGGTTGGTAAAAGCACGTTGTCGAGACAGCTATCGGCGACACTTAAAGCGCCGATCCTCGACCTGGCCAAAGTTCCCGTCACAGCCGGATCTCTCCGCACCTTGCTGACCGATCTGGAAGCCGCCGACAAAAGCGACCCCGTCGCTGCGTTCCACGAGGGCAAGATTCCGGTAATCATAGACGCTCTCGATGAAGGGAGGCTGTTGTCGAACGAGACGGAAATCGACCGTTTTCTCGTGAGCAGCGCCGAGTTTTTGCTGAGCAACCGAAGTGTTACCTCACGGCCGAAGCTGGTCTTCTTGGCAAGGTTCGAGTCGATCGAATTGGCACGGCAGTCGATTGAACTCACGGCAGCCGGAATTACCCATGCCACGGCTAAAGTCGAGTTCTTCGACAAGGAGGGAGCCTGGCAGCTAATCCAGGCATATGCGGCCGCCGCGGCCAAGCCCGGCTCACACTATCTGCAGCAGCCGGAAGCCGCTCGAGATTTCATAGCCACCTACTTTGAGGCGATCGAGACCGTGCTCGGTTTGCCCGCGGGAGAACTGTGGCAAAACGAACAAGGCAAGGTATTCGCCGGCTACGCCCCCGTCCTTGCGGCGCTAGGATCTATCCTGGCCGCCATCGATAATTTCCCTGCTGTCGCTAACAACCTCAGAGCAAACGATGGCCGCGAGGCATGGGGCGTGATCGAGGCGGTTTTGTACGAGATACTGAGCCGCGAACAGGTCAAATTGCGGAAGGTATTGAGCGAACAATGCGAGTCAGCGTTGCCGAGTTCAGTTTATGACGCCGAAGAGCAAATGGCATTGCTCGCGCAGTACGTCGAATCGAGGCCTTTGCAGGGCACTGGCCGGGTGGCGCTTTCGCTGGCCGACATGGAAAAATACAACGATATGATCCGAACGTACCTGCCGCATCATCCGTTCATACGTCGGCACGAATTTGGAAATGCCGTGCTGGGTTCGACTTTAGTGGCGCGCGCCGTTTACCATGGCAAGTCCATTTCCCGAGATCGGCTGATAAGCCTGTCGCGACAATGGCGTCAGGCAGCGCCGACGCGGGGCCCGTCGCGTTGATCGTGCGGCGCAGGAAGCCGCCCAATTCAGCTCAGATCGGGGCGACCGCGGTAGTCGCCAATGGCATAGCCCCGCGGCGGGCGCCAGGGATATAGCCGCAGCTCATCAAACCGCTTGCCGAAGGAAGTATCTCATCCAAACGCGGCCCTACCTTCCTGGCGTCAGGCGGCCACTTACGATCATCCACCATTCCGGTAACCGAAGTGGAGTGATGGCGTCATAATGGTCGTAGGGCTTGATATCAAGAACGGGCGTGCCGTCGTAGGCATCGAGCGCCTTGACCGTCAGAACGTTCTTGTCGCGTTTGAGCAACTCGACGACGGCCAGACCGATCGGATTGGGGTGTTCGGAGCCGCGGGCGGAGAGCACACCCACTTCCGGCAGATCCGCGCGATGCCGGGGATGCGCGGTCAATCGATCCGACTTTCCAGCGCCTTGATCCATCCAAAACAAAACAAACAAGTGTGACCATTCCTCAATGCCAGTCAGAGCCGCTGCAAGTTCCTCGCGCACGATGATCTCCGCGACGATCTCGCGGCGAGGGATTCGTGCGCCCGTTTTTGTGAAGGGACTACGTACGGTGGCGATGGATTGCATGCAAATCGTCATTCGTGACCTCTGTGGCTATCGGCGAATTAACCTTGCCGATATTTTTCCTTGAGGAACTCTGCAGTTCGCGTTCTTTCGACGTAATGTTTTGAAGTGAGTAGGCACTTATCGCCTCGGCGTCCTAAAGAGGATGCTGTTGCCGTGATGCCGTTGTTGGGTTGGCCGCTGGTCACGCTCTTATACTGCATCAGCGCCGAGCGCTTGTGCGCTGCATGGCGCGAACACGTTGGCAACCGGATCTTCAAGCACCTTGCCCCAAGCGATTTGCCCCAAGCAACCTGCCCGTTGTGTCGTCGAAGAGCTCTATCCAACGTTAGACATCCATCTGCAACTCCGTGCCGGCATGCGTGCAGCGATCAGATTTCGCATTGCAGCCGATAGCATCCCCGATGATGTGAACCGGCAGAGGGTTGGTTAAAAGACAAAAGACCGAGGAGATTTCCAGTGGCTGATTGCGCGCTCGGAAACTCCCGGTTGAACGTCGGCGCGAACCTCGTAGGCCAAAGGATCGACGAGCGTCTTAAATCAGGCTTGCATCTTAAATAGAGTCAAATATAGTTCTTTGCAAAATAATCGTATGAAGCGCGCTTGTAACGTCCGCATCGACGGCCGCCAGGCGCAGGGCTGGGATTTGCACAAGGAGCGCGAGCGGCATGAGGATGTCGATTGGCCATGTGGGCCGTTGGTTTTTAGGGTTAGCGTTTAGCGGTATGGCGCTGATGAGCGGTGGAGCGGCATCGGCGGAAGAGCTGGGCCAGCCGACGGCGTGGGGACTGGATCTGCAGGGGGCGGCCACGCCCGTGATGGAGTTCGATCCAGCATTTTCACAATGGAGTGCTGGTACTCATCTCGGTGATCACGCTGTTCGTTCTGGCGCTGCTGGTCATTGTTGTGGTGCGGTTCAATGCGAGCTCCAATCCGGTTCCTTCGCGGACGACGCACAACACCATGATTGAGGTGGCGTGGACGCTGATCCCGGTGCTGATCCTGGTGAGCATCGCGGTGCCGTCGTTCCGGTTGCTGTTCCAAGAGCTCGACATTCCCAAGCCCGACATGACGGTCAAGGTGACGGGCAAGCAGTGGTACTGGAGCTACGCCTATCCGGACAACGGCAAGTTCGAGTTTGACTCGCTGCTGGCGCAGGACAAGCAGCCGCGGATGCTCGGGGTTGACAACGAGCTGGTGGTGCCGGTGAACAAGGTGGTGCGGGTTGAGGTCACGGGCTCTGACGTGATCCATTCCTTCGGGGTGCCGGCGTTTGGCATCAAGATCGACGCGATCCCCGGCCGTCTCAACGAAACCTGGTTCAAGGCCACCAAGACCGGCATATTCTACGGCCAGTGCTCGGAACTGTGCGGCCGGGATCACGCCTTCATGCCGATCGCGGTGCGGGTGGTGAGCGATCAGGATTTTGCGACCTGGGTTGAGTTGGCGAAGAAGAAGTTTGCGACGCTGCCTGGCAGCACCTACGCGCAAGCCGACCCCGGCACGCAATAGGCCGCAAGGTTCAGGGCGCAAGGTTCACAGGGTTCACACGCATCGACGGGACAAGGGCGACGAGGCCTTCGAGGTCCCATAGACGACAAGGCAGGACTTGAAAATGGCAACGACGGCATCGGCTCATAGCGATCACGCTCACGACGATCATGCGCACGACCACCCGACCGGGTGGCGTCGCTTCGTCTATTCGACCAACCACAAGGACATCGGTACGATGTACCTGGTGTTCGCGATCATCGCGGGCCTCATCGGCGGCTTGATGTCGATGGGGATCCGGGCGGAACTGATGTTCCCCGGGGTTCAGGTTTTCCACCAGACGCACGAGTACAACGTGTTCGTGACGGCGCACGGCCTGATCATGATCTTCTTCATGGTGATGCCGGCGATGATCGGCGGGTTCGGCAACTGGATGGTGCCGCTGATGATCGGCGCGCCGGACATGGCGTTCCCGCGGATGAACAACATCTCGTTCTGGCTGCTGCCGGTGGCGTTCGCGCTGCTGACGATCTCGACCTTCGTTGAGGGCGAGCCGGGCGCCAGCGGTGCAGGCACGGGCTGGACGCTTTATGCGCCGCTGTCGACCAGCGGGCATCCCGGTCCGGCGGTGGATTTCGTGATCCTTGCGCTGCATCTGGCGGGCGCCTCCTCGATTTTGGGCGCCATTAACTTCATCACCACGATCTTCAACATGCGGGCGCCGGGCATGACCCTGCACAAGATGCCGCTGTTTGTCTGGTCGATCCTGGTGACGGTGTTCCTGCTGCTGCTGGCGCTGCCGGTGCTTGCCGGTGCGCTGACCATGCTGCTGACCGACCGCAATTTCGGCACCACGTTCTTCTCCGGGGAGAACGGCGGCGATCCGGTGCTGTTCCAGCATTTGTTCTGGTTCTTCGGTCATCCTGAAGTCTACATCCTGATCCTGCCGGGCTTTGGCATGGTCAGCCAGGTGATCTCGACCTTCTCGAAGAAGCCGGTGTTCGGTTATCTCGGCATGGCCTATGCGATGGTGGCGATCGGCGGCATCGGCTTTGTGGTGTGGGCGCACCACATGTACACGGTCGGGATGACGTCGGCGATGCAGGCCTATTTCGTGGCCGCGACCATGGTGATCGCGGTTCCGACCGGGGTGAAGATCTTCTCCTGGATCGCCACGATGTGGGGCGGCTCGATCGAGTTCAAGACGCCGATGCTGTTTGCGATCGGCTTCATCTTCCTGTTCACGGTCGGTGGCGTCACCGGCGTGGTGTTGGCCAACGCCGGCGTCGACCGGGTGATGCAGGAAACCTACTACGTCATCGCGCACTTCCATTACGTGATGGGCATTGCCGCGGTGTTTACGATCTTCGCCGGCTGGTACTACTGGTTCCCGAAGATTACCGGCTACATGTACAGCGAGACCATCGGCAAGCTGCAGTTCTGGTTCATGTTCGTCGGCGCCAACGTCCTGTTCTTCCCGCAGCACTTCCTGGGACTGCAGGGCATGATGCGGCGCTCGGTTGACTATCCGGATGCGTTCGCGGGCTGGAACGAGATCTCGTCGATCGGCGCTTTCATCACGGGGTTTGGCGTCCTGATCTTCCTGTACTGCATGTTCGATGCGTTGTTCGTGCGCAAGGAAGCGGCGGCCGACAATCCGTGGGGCGCTGGCGCCACCACGCTGGAATGGACGCTGTCCTCGCCGCCGCCGTTCCACCAGTTCGAATCGCTGCCGCGTATCCACTAACAGCAACAGTACTGCGCGGCGCGCCCGGCGCGCCGCGCAGCCAACAGAGTGAGACCTGTCGTGTCAGTTGTCGATCACAGTGCCATCGAACTGCCGCCCCGGATCTCGGAGGCGAGCGTCTCTGATTACTTTGCCTTGCTGAAGCCCCGGGTGATGTCGCTGGTGGTTTTCACCGCGCTGGTGGGGCTGATGATCGCGCCGGGCCATGTCCATCCGGTGCTGGCCTTTACCTCGATCCTGTGCATCGCGGTCGGCGCCGGCGCTTCCGGCGCGATGAACATGGCCTATGAAGGCGACATCGACTCGCTGATGTCGCGCACCGCCAACCGGCCGATCCCGCGCGGTCGCATCGTGCGCGCCGAGGCGATGGCGTTCGGCATGACGCTGGCGTTCTTCTCGGTGATGACGCTCGGCACCCTGGTCAACTGGCTTGCCGGGGCGCTGCTGGCCTTTACGATCTTCTTTTATGTGGTGATCTACACCATAGGGCTGAAGCGCCGTACCGCGCAGAACATCGTGATCGGCGGGGCTGCCGGCGCGTTGCCGCCGGTGGTGGCGTGGGCGGCGGCGACCGGTTCGCTGTCGGCCGAGCCGCTGCTTCTGTTCCTCATCATCTTCTTCTGGACGCCGCCGCATTTCTGGGCGCTGGCGCTGTTCCGCAACGACGACTACATGCGCGCCGGCGTGCCGATGCTGCCGGTGGTCGCCGGTCCCGACGCGACGCGGCTGCAGATCCTGCTGTACACCGTGGTGCTGGTGGCGATTGCCGCCGCCCCCTGGCCGCTCGGCTATTTCGACGCGATCTATGGCGTCAGCTCGCTGCTGCTCGGCGCCGGAATGCTGGTGCTCGCGGTCAATGTCTACCGCCACCGTACCGGCAGCCAGGCGCTGCGCGCGACCCGAAAGCTGTTCGCATTCTCGATCCTGTACCTGTTCGGGTTGTTTGCGATCTTGCTGCTCGAGGTCGTGGTGCGCGCCATTATCCCGTTGATCTGGTAGGGGGCGCATGGCGAGCCAATGGACGACGAGCGCAAACCAGACGGTATCGTTCTCACCGAGGCGCAGAAAATCGGATAGACCTAGGGATAGCCTTTAACCGCCGGGATTTTTGAGATCCAGGCATGTTTTTTTGACGAATGAGGTACCGGTTGGACCGGCATCCTCGAAGGAGAGAGGGACAATGGCTACGGCGCACGCTAATCACCACGACTACCATCTGGTCAATCCTAGCCAGTGGCCGATCGTCGGCTCGATCGCGGTTTTCTTCATGGCGGTCGGCGCCATCAGCTGGATGCACCATTCCTATGGCGCCGCGCCGATCGTATTCGGCATCGGCGTGATCGGCGTGCTCTACACCATGGCAAGCTGGTGGATGGACGTGATCCGCGAGGCGCAATTTGAGGGCGACCACACCCGCGTGGTGCAGATCAGCCATCGCTACGGCATGATCCTGTTCATCGCCTCCGAGGTGATGTTCTTTGTCGCCTGGTTCTGGGCGTTCTTCAATGCCTCGCTGTGGCCGGCGGACGCGGTTCATGCCACGCGCGATGCGGTGTTCGGCTGCGGAGCCGCCATCCAGGCGGGCGCGTGCGACGTGCCGGGCACCTGGCCGCCAAAGGGCATCAATGCCTTCGATCCCTGGCACCTGCCGCTGCTCAACACGCTGATCCTGCTGACCTCGGGTACCACGGTGACCTGGGCGCATAACGCGCTGCTCAACAACGACCGCAGGGGCCTGAAATACGGCCTGCTGCTCACCATCCTGCTCGGCGCCACCTTCACCGGCGTGCAGGCCTGGGAGTACACCCATGCCGCATTCAACTTCTCCGGCAACGTCTACGGCGCCACCTTCTTCATGGCGACCGGCTTCCACGGCTTCCACGTGCTGGTCGGCACCATCTTCCTGATCGTGTGCCTGATCCGCGTCAATGCCGGTCATTTCACCCCGACCCAGCACCTCGGCTTCGAATTTGCCGCCTGGTACTGGCACTTCGTCGACGTGGTCTGGCTGTTCCTGTTCGTCTGCATCTACGTCTGGGGCACCGGCGGCGGCAGACTGGTCGGCGCCGAGTAACCGGTCGTCACATGCGCTACAAAAGGGCGGCCGCAGGGCCGCCCTTTTTGCTTGTCAGCGGCTTAGGCATGAGTGCCCCCTCGATAGCAGAAACCTGTGGGCGCGCAGTGACGCGAAGCCTGAGCCGGTTCTCCTACCCCGCCTGGGACGCGGCCCCATCTCATCGACCTGAGCACCGTGCGACGAATTGCACAGCATCAACGCGGCCCCGGCAGATGCAATGGTCTATCGTTCCGGCTCAGGTGCCGCGACGACGACACGGTCGGCCTACAGTAACCGCTCAGTAAAAAACCCGATGCACGCCCGTAAGCCCGAGGGATCAGTAGCGAGTCCGCTCGCGCGGGGTCGCGGCGGAGGCCTGCGGCTCGCAGAGCCGGTCGAGGCAATCATACTTGGAGAAGTCATTCGCAAAACCGAGCCTGACATGGCGTTCGTACCATGCCTGAAGCCAAACGACAGGTCCTGTACTTTATGTCCGACCTGCGTCCTGCGTCAGGCTATCGTCCTGGCCAGCGCCGCATTTCTTAAAGCTCTTGACGGTTATACGCTGGGTGACCTGATTCGGCCCAACGCGAAGCTGCGCGCATTACTTACCATCTCTCCGCGCGACGGCGGCACGGCGTCGCGATCGAATCGGGCAACACGGCACGGTTGAGAACAGCCGGTCGTCCGTAACGAATTCGGAATTGCCCAAGAGATAAACTTGATTGCCGATGGAAAAGCTGGCGCGAAGGGTCGCCGCATCCACGTCGACCAAACGATATCGCGGCCGTAACTATCCACATCGACTCGATGTCCGGATCCTCCGTCAGGCTTCCACCCACCGCGAGATGAAGCGTCCGAATGTCGCACCCACACAAGCGCTCAAGGGTTCCGCACCCTCTGGACGCGCCAGCAATTTCAATTGACCTCGCAGCCCTACTCGGTACTCTCGAAATGATTGAAAATTCTTGACTAATTCCAACGCAATCGCGACAGCGCGCCCGTCCTGTCCGAGGAACGCTAACATGTTTGGTAAGCTGACGATCGACGCCTTGCCGTTTTACAGTGGCATCGCCATGGGCGGCGCGTTGATCGTCGTGTTCGGCGTACTCGGCGTGATCGCGCTCGTCACCTGGCTCGGCCAATGGCGCTATCTGTGGACTGAATGGCTGACGAGCCTCGACCACAAGAAGATCGGCATCATGTACGTGACGCTGGCGCTGTTAATGCTGGTGCGCGGCTTCATCGATGCCATGCTGATGCGGACCCAGCAGGCGGTCGCGCTCGATTCGGACGGCTATCTGCCGCCGGGCCATTTCGATCAGATTTTCACCTCCCACGCCACCATCATGGTTTTCTTCGTGGCGTTGCCTTTCCTGGTCGGCCTGTTCAACGTCGTCGTTCCCCAGCAAATCGGCGCGCGCCGCGTCGCTTTCCCGTTCATGAACTCGGTGTGCCTGTGGCTGACCGCGGCCGGCGCAGCTCTCGTTATGATCTCCCTCGTCATCGGCAACTTTTCCAGCGCTGGCTGGAACGCTTACCCGCCTTACTCCGAAGCACAGTTCAGTCCGGACGTCGGGGTCGATTACTGGATCTGGGCGATCCTGCTCAGCGCGGTTGGCTCGATGCTGACCGGAATCAATTTTCTCGTCACGATCGTCAAGCGGCGCGCGCCCGGCATGCGGCTGATGATGATGCCGCTGTTCACCTGGGCGACGCTGTGCACCAACATTCTGATGGTATTCGCCTTCCCGGCCCTGATCGTTACCGCTGCGCTGCTCGGCCTCGACCGCTATCTCGGCATGCACTTTTTCACCGAGGGCGATGGCGGCAACGTCATGAACTATGTCAGCCTGTTTTGGATCTGGGGCCATCCCGACGTCTACATCCTGATTTTGCCGGCGTTTGGCGTCTATTCCGAAGTCGTGGCCACGTTCTCGGGCAGGCGGATCTTCGGCTACGAGTCGCTGGTCTACTCGACGGTCGCCATCACGGTGCTCTCGCTCGTCGTCTGGCTGCACCATTTCTTGACGATGGGCGCCGGCTCCGACGTGAACGCCTTCTTTGGCAGTGCCGCGCCACTCATCGCCATACCGACAGCCGTCACGATTTTCGACTGGGTGTTCACGATGTATCGCGGCCGAGTCCAATTTACCGTGCCGATGTTGTTTACGCTCGGTTTTATCGTAACGTTTATCATTGGCGGCATGACCGGCGCTTTGCTCGCGGTGGTGCCGGTCGACATACACAATACGACCTTCCTGGTGGCGCACTTCCACAACTTGCTGATTCCCGGCGCACTGTTTGGCTATTTCGCCGGCTATCAGTATTGGTTTCCCAAGGCGTTCGGCTTCACGCTCGAGGAAAAATGGGGCCGACGTGCCTTCTGGGCCTGGATTGTCGGCTTTTGCCTGGCCTTCCTTCCACTGTACATTGTTGGCCTCATGGGCATGCCGCAGCGCCTCAATCGCTACTACGATGCTAGCTGGCAGCCGTATCTGATCGTCGCTGAATTTGGTGCCCTCATTATTCTGTGCGGCATCATCTTTCTTGCCGTCCAGCTCGCAGTCAGCATCCGCGACCGCGCCGCGCTTGCCGTTCCGACCGGAGACCCGTGGGACGGCAGGACGCTGGAATGGGCAACCGCCTCGCCGCCGGCGGCCTACAATTTTGCCGTCCTGCCACAGGTGCATGGCATCGATCCATGGTGGGCCATGAAGCAGGCAGGGGCCGCAGCCCGCGGGCCCGCCCGATTCCACGACATCATCATGCCCGACAACAGCAGCGCCGGGGTGGCGCTCGGAGCGATGTCGTTTGTGTTCGGCTTTGCGATGATCTGGCATATCTGGTGGCTGGCCGCCATCGGCGCGCTTGGCATATTTGCCGCCGTGTTATCGCAGACTTTCCGTGATCACGCCGAGCACCGCATCCCGGCGAGCGACGTCGAAGCCATCGAGAGCCGCCGGATCTTGGCCCCCGCACTTATATCCGGGGCGCCGACGTGACCGACGCCGTTATTACCGCGCGGCACGGCGATGAAACCGCAGCCGAAGCAACCGAACGTGCCCTTGACGAAAAGACATACGGCTTCTGGATCTACCTGATCAGCGACGCGATCATCTTCGCGTTGCTGTTCGCGACCTTTGTGGTGATGTCGCATAACATGGCGGACGGGCCTGATCGCCACACATTATTTCGGCTCCCGCATACCTTCGCGGAGACCATGCTGCTGCTGGCCAGCAGCGCAACCTTTGGTTTTGCGAGTGTTGCAGTCGCAGCCGAGCAACGCGGGCGCACGCTGATCTGGCTAGGTGCGACGTTCGTGCTCGGACTCGGCTTCGTCCTCATGGAGATTTCGGAATTCTACGGCTTGGCCGCCGCGGGCGCCGGCCCATCGCGCAGCGGTTTTCTCTCGGCCTTCTTCACGCTGGTCGGCACCCACGGCACTCATGTCGGCGCCGGGCTGGTCTGGATCGTTATGTTGGGATGCGAGGTCGCATTGCGCGGCCTGAACCCATTCGTCGTCTCCCGGCTCTACCGGCTCAGCCTGTTCTGGCATTTCCTCGTTATCGTCTGGATCGGTATCTTCTCCGTCGTCTATCTGCCGGAGATTCTCTAGCATGGCGGCCTCGCCGCAAATGTCTAAAATGCCGAGCTCACCCCGCAGGCAATCCACCATCAAGCCCCGTCTGGTCGGCACCGCCCTGGCGTTAGTGCTGACCGCGATTCCGTTCGGACTCGTCGCTACTCGGGCGCTGCGCCCGATACAGATCTTGGTCGTCATTAGCATTGCCGCGACCATTCAGGTCGTCGTGCACTTGCGGTGCTTTCTGCAGCTCGACTTGAAACCTTCGTCACAGAATAAATTGATTGCGCTGTGCTTCGCCGCCGTCGTGCTCTTCGTTCTGTTCGGCGGCACGCTGTTGATCATGTTCAATCTCAATTACCGTAAGATGTAGGCGGCAAGTAGCACGTCCGATACATTATATAGCTCTCGAGCATAGAACGCAGATTGTCTCGGGCATGGCGATGGTCCCGCTGCCCGCGCGTCAAATTGCCAGATCGGAATCTTAGCCGCCGAGGAAGGCCGCCACGTCGGCGTCGCTTGGTGCCACGACGTGACGTCTGGTCTGAACCGGAAGAAGCGGGATTATCGACTTCGGCTTGCAATCGCGCCACATTGCGCGTTCGCAATGGTGGCGCCATCACTCTTGGTCCCAAGGCGGATTACCGGGCGCCTGATGGGCGCGCCCACCTACAAGGTTCGTTATTTTCGAAGCCGATCGTTGGCCGCGCGGGCAAGGACGTCCAAAAGACCTTCCATGGCGTTCGCGTCCGCTTCCTTCAGCCTGTCAGCCATTCCCAAGGCCTGCCGCCAACGGCGGACGCGGTCGCCGAGCGCCGTCAAGCGATTGAGAACCGCATCCGCGACAGCTTGGTTCTGCTGAAGATGGGCGCGTCCTTCGTCGGTGATTGTGTAAAGCCGCGGAGGATCGACGGAGGCGGTCAGACATCCTTCTTCTGCGAGATTGGCCAACATCGGATGGACGACATTGGGACTCGGCAAGAACCAATCAGCCGTCATTTCTTCGATCAGCTGAATGACCTCGTAACCACGACGGGGTTTCTCGATGATAAGCGCGAGCGCAACCAGACGTAGGTCGCTTTCGGCCACACCCTTCGATGATGGAGCCGTCATTTTTGTTCTCCGTGAAGAAATATCCGCGACACAAGAAGCTCATATTACGACGCAATAAAGATAGTCGTCACCACATATTGAGGACGGTGCGAGCCTCATCCGACATGCGGCTCGGATCCCACGGCGGTTCCCAGACGATGGAAACGTTGGCGTCGCGCACCCCAGACACGCTTGAGACTGCGTTCCTCACCTGGCCCGGCAGCTCGGCCGCCGACGGACAACTCGGCGACGTCAGTGTCATGTCGATGGTGACCATGCGATCGTCTTCGATGACGATCCTGTAGATCAAACCGAGCTCGTAAAGATCGGCGGGAATTTCCGGATCGTAGACTGTCTTGAGCGCGCCGACGATTTCGTCGCCCATGCGCGCCATTTCGTCGGTCGGGATAGTCGGTGGCGCTGCCCCATCGGTGGCAGCCGCAGGGCCGTCAGCTCCAGCCGGCAGAGCGCTTTCCGTTCCAGCTGTTTTTGCTTCGTCCACCATGTGAAAACTCCTACGCTTTGACGCGCGGCCTGAGCCAAGTACCTATTCCGGCGCGCGTGGCTTACACGGGTTCTGGCTGAGATCTATCCTCTGCCGGTCACCCGATGTCGACCGAATGAACCATTCGAACGGTCGCTAAAATGTTGGCAAATGCAGCCATTTAGGCCAGCATCCTCTACATAGCGCACTTGCTAGTCTTCTCCAAGCGGCAAGACGTCGTCGGTATGGCCTCCAGTGCAACCAGGGCTGCGAACGAACCGTGGAGGACGTCTTGCCATCACGAGCCACCTAGCGTGGCCACCCTCAGTGACCAAGACTATGGCGTTTGTCGCGGCCGCGCGCCCACGTCGCATGCTAGATCGGTGTCCCGAGCTGGGCCGCGCGGTTACTTCCTCACCGCCTTCGCGATCCCGTTCGTCAAAGCCAACATATTGGCCTTCGCTCGCGTCCGGTAAAAGATACGTTACCGGACGTTCGGAGCAACGACGCACGTTCGATCGTTCAGCCATGCGGCCCCTCGCACGCGCCAATGCGATCTAGTTGTCGCCCGCCAAACGATGTCACCTGCAGCTTATGGTCGCAGCGGTTGCTCGCGTGCCGGTCCCGATCGCCGCTCGCGCTAAAAGGCATCAGAGGCGGTATCCGAGCGGAGCGCGGGACCCAGGCAATGCGAGTACCATCTGGGCACCCCTTATCTCTGACGCAAGGTCCACAACAAATCTCCCGGTAATATAGTACTAAAAGGTATTTCAGGTCGCCACGAATGGTGCCGATTTTGAGGGTCGGCGACGAGAACGGCTAGGAAGCGAGCGCTCGCTCTAGCTAGCGGGCTGCATGCTGATCGACGCAGATGACGATAACTCCCTCCGTGGCCTGATCAGATCGGCGAGCGTATATGCATCCAGTTCCGCAAGAAATGCGTCGGTCGCGTCGCGCAACACGCCGCGCAGCACGCAGGCTCGTTGAATCGGGCAATAGCCACGCTGCTCCAGGCAGCCGATAACATCTAACTCTTCGGTGTCGCGCACCACTTGGCCGACATTGATATCGCAGGGCTTCCGCCGTAACCAGATACCTCCGTTTCGCGCGCGCACTGTGTCCAGATAGCCCTTGCGGCTGAGATCATTCACGACTTTCATCAAATGCTGCTTCGAAATGTCGAAGCTTTGCGCGATATCGTTGATCGTTATCAGCGCTCCGTCCGCGATCGCGACCCGAATCAAGGCGCGCAGAGCGTAGTCGGTATGAAGCGTCAGCCGCATTTTCTTCACCGTGAGGCCCGGTCCGGGACCATAAAAGTCAGGGTTGGTGAGAATGCCGTTCGAATTTACGTCAGCTTTTAGTCCTTATCTAGAGACGCCTACTCACAACTGTTGTCGGTGGAAAAACTGCACTGCAATTGCTCGGCGACCAGTAGCTGCCGCCCGGCAATTCGGGCAGATAGGCTGCCGCAGCCTAAGGCCTCCTCGGTCGCTCAACGGGCGAGCCCCAACCGTCTCTGTCAGAAAACACGCCATCAGGGTAGTGCTCCCGGCGCGATGCAGATCTTCCCGACGTGATGGAGAAGCCATAACTACCGCGCCTCCGCATGAAGTTCGAATGCATAAAACTGCCTGGAATTGGCAATTCACCTGAGATTTTCTGATGATTTCCAGATAGGATGCAAATCGAAGCATCGTTCTGGCCCGCCGCAAGCAGCGTTGCAGGTGCGATGCGGAACGGTGGTCCGTCGCTTACAGCCAGCCCCCGCCCACAGCTACCATGCGTCTCGTTCGCAAATGGAGTTGACGCCAACGCCGGTGGCGTGGTAGATTTCATGCATGCCAAACGCATGATTGGATCGATGCACGTACCGCCAATTATTAAGTGAGAAATTGGCGGAACGAGGTACGGGCATTGATATTATATTGATGTGGGGAATGTCTCGTTCGAACTAGAGGAGCCCTCCATGTGCGACTACAGTCTGCATCACGTCTCCTCCCGGCCTGCCAAGGTCGCGGATAAGCTGGTCTCAACCGAACTTGCGAAGTCTAGTACTCGTGGGTTCACCGCGGTCGGCGAGCTCGGTGCCAAGCTCGTAATTCATGACAGTCCACCCGGGATGGCGGTCTGCCTGTTGCCCGGCACGGAACTGGCCTTTGATGAAGAGGTTCAGTACGATCGCGCCTTCAAGTTTCTGGGCAAGGGCCGTATAAATCACAAGGTGGCCAGTTTCAGGGAGGTCGACGTTGACGATCCCTACGTCCACCACGACGCGTTGGAATTCCCGAATGGACAGGTGCTGAAGATTACACAGCTGGTTCCTGGCCAAACTGCTACAGTATTGCAGTTGCCCGTTTCGTCACACCATCGATCATGACAAAGGCAAGTTCATCGCGCGTTCGTGCGATTCGCGTCTTGTCCTGAATCGGACCAAGGCGGGACTGATGCCGAGCCAAGGCACGGTGATGTTGTGGGAAGCCGTCCGCAATACGGCTGTCGATTTCTCAACCGGTTTGGTGGAATCGTTTCGTCGCTTGACGACCCCCAAGCAGCCTGCGTCCGCGGTGTTTGCGGATTTGGACGGCGAGGAGATCGGGACGAATTTCGCAGCGGGTATCATACCGACAGCGCCTTCAAGTCCTGCGGCTCCGAAGCCGGAGAGGGCTGCTGTCTAGCCGATCTAAACAACAATCAGCCTGATGAGCTGAAGATAGAGCCTCGTCCAGCAATGGACGAGGCTCTTGTTTTTTCGGCCTTGGTGGTCAGTTCTTTGTGACCTACGGCTTGCGATACCGCGCAGCCCCTCGGCAAGCAGACTTATTCACTCACTGACATTTTCGGTTCGGAAACTCTGGAGCGTTTGCGCGCCGGGTTCCTTGGTGTGAGCGGTTCGGAAGCATTCAGATATCGGCCGATTGTTTGCGTGAGAATAGGATGACGGCCGTCGCTGGGCGATGCCTTCTCGAAGAAGGACTGCTAGCCGCGTTAGACGGTCGCTTCCAAGCCCAAGCATGGGAGCGCAACAGTCTTGCCCCGAAGCCAGCCTTCACCGGTCGTTCGCGGATTACTTGTGACCGGGTTGGGGCTTTTAAAAATAGCCGAACTAACGACTAGCGTGCGCTGCATCATCGGCTCGCCCGTATGAATGCAATCGAAAACCTTCGGGACTATGCGGCGTGCCTGTCGCACTATCGACATAGCGGGGCGGCGTCAGCCAGCATAGAGGAGACCATAAGACTTTCGTCAATTCGACCGCGCCAGTTCGTCGCTCACGTCCTCAAGCATCTCATCGCAAATAGAGTTGAAGCGAACGCCGATGCCGCATATTATGGCCGACGGTAATACCGACTTCGCTTGGTTCAACAATCTGGGACATCACCTTAGAATGCACGCTCTACTGAGAGCCATCGGAGTTCTCGCTTTAGTCGCGGGATTAGGCTTCATGGGACAGGGCTTCCGCTATTTCTCCTATCCCGCCGAGAGTTTCAGCCATAGCCAATGGGTCTATTACGGCGGAGGCGTCGCCGTGGTCGGACTATTGCTCATAATGTTCTCCCGCCCCTCCGACGAGGCTTAGAGCAGAGACGTGGCGCGGTAGGCGCATCAGCCTACCGTTTCCGCCCGTCCCGTTCAGCGGCACCGTAAGAGTCTTAAGCGGGGATTCCGTCGCCCGCATCTCGCTCATCGAGTTGTGGCGTGTATTGCTGCTGTCTCAGGCGATGCAGCTCTCGAACCCTTCAGTGATCTTCTTTTCCGGCAGGTTGCGGCCGATGAATACGATGCGGCTTTCGCGCTTTTCGTCTTTTTTCCAGGGCCGCTGATGGTCGCCGTCGAGAATCATGTGCACGCCCTGGAATACGAAGCGTTGATCGTCGTCCTTGAAGGAAAGGATGCCCTTCGAGCGTAGAATGCTCGGACCTTCCGTCTGCACGAGATCCTCTACCCAGGGGAAAAATTTGTCGGCATCGAGCGGCTTGTCGCATTTCAGCGCAATCGATTGTATCTCCTCGTCGTGATAGTGCTTGAGGCCGCCGTCATGATGCTCGTGATGATGGTCGTCATGGTCATGACTGTGGCCGTGGTCATGACCGTTCTCGTGATGATGGTCATGGTCGTGATCGTCGCTTTTGAGGAAGGACGGTTCGATATCCAGAATGCGGTCGAGATCGAAAGCATTGCGCCCCAGAATCTCATTGAGCGGAATTTGTGCCCGCTGGGTCCTGTGCAGCCTGGCGTAAGGATTAATGGCGCGGATACGCGCTTCGACCTCGTTCAGTTCGGCGGGCGTGACCAGATCGGTTTTGTTGATCAGGATCACGTCGGCGAAGGCGATCTGGTTCTTGGCCTCCGGAGCGTCCTTGAGCCTGTCGTTGAGCCACTTAGCGTCGGCGACAGTGACGACCGCATCGAGCTTGGTCTGGCGCCCGACATTTTCGTCAACAAAGAAGGTCTGCGCCACCGGCGCCGGATCGGCAAGCCCCGTGGTCTCGACGATGATGGCATCGAACTTGCCCTTCTTTCGCATCAGATCGGTGAGGATGCGCATGAGGTCACCGCGCACGGTGCAGCAAATGCAGCCGTTGTTCATCTCGAACACTTCCTCGTCGGCGCCGACGACGATATCGTTGTCGATGCCGATCTCGCCGAATTCGTTGACGATGACGGCATATTTCTTGCCATGCTGTTCCGAAAGAATGCGATTGAGCAACGTGGTTTTGCCGGCGCCCAGATAGCCGGTCAGCACCGTGACCGGGATCTTGTCAGTCGCTGCGGTTTTATCAGTCATCTCATCACTCCACTGACCTATCCATATAGGCATCCAAGCCGCTCTGGCGCGACACGCTTAACTCAGCCGACCGTTCACTGTTGAGAAGGCGGTTGGCAAGCAGAAAGATTGCGGAATCGGACCTGCTGGCGCCACCCGCTCAGGCGCCATGAACGAACCATGAACAATTGGCTTTGACCGGCAATAGAGCGTCCACGGCGGTTTACCTAGTGATCGCTCTGCCCCACCGCATTCGACTGCGAGTCTTCAGCTTCGCGGGTGAGTAGCCCTGCGCCCAACAGCCCGGCAACAAAAATGTCGGGGCTGAGCGTCGAAACGTGAACGCCTTCCTGGTACATGCGATCGGCAACCGCCTCCATGTAGACATGGTCGCTGAGGTTTTGTTCATTCCAACTGGACTCACGCAGGCGGCGGATTATTTCGGACGATGTTTCGCCCTCGATCAGCACCCCCTCGTTGGTACGGTATCGCATGATTATTCTCTCCTTGGCAGTTGGCTTCAGCCTCATGGAGGCTAACCCAGCCCATTCATAACGACGATTTGATCAGACTGGCGAGCGTCGTGCAATTGGTCGGACAACGTAGGATCCAGATGTCGAAGCCAATTCAGGCTCATTTGCCCCGATGCCCGTGCCACGAATGATTTCAAACTTTCTCGTTTCCGGCCGCTCGCGTGAGCAACCTCATCCCTGTCGATTGGAAACAATGGTTATCATCACTGTTTGGCTCGAGCCTGACGGTTTCCAAAAACCAGGAACATTTGTCCATGGCGCGCTCATGCGATCCAATAGCGACCGTCGGAAGCTCATCTCCGAACTGGGTGGAGCTTGGCTGCTTGGATTGGGAGAGTGCACTATAACGATGGCACACGCCAAAAAGGCAGCTTTGGCAGTTCATCTTCATTAATTTGCTCCGGCCGTCCCGTCAACGGCCGACGCGTCAAACCCTCGAAGCGTGTTGCACGGCTTTCCTAGCGGCAAGTCGCCACTCCCGGGCAGGAGCAGCGTTCAACTGTGCGTCGGCCAGTGCCGTTCGCGGAACCAGATGCGATAGGCCGTTGCCATCTTGTCGCGCTGGGCCTGCGGCGCGTGCCGCTTGCAGGTCGAGGCTTCCTCGCTGTTCTCAGGCGCGCCCCAGCGCAATTCGACACAATCGTTTGGATTGTAGGCCATCTCGAAGTCGGCGATCCGGTCGACCACGTCCTTCAGTGACAGTGTCCATTGCGAGCCGTCGCTCCGGGTATAGGAGAATTTGCGGGAAGCAAGTTCGGACGCCAGCATGCCCTGCAGCTCGCGCTTGATATCGTCCACGCTCTTGCCCGCGGGAAGGGCATAGCGGTTCGACCGCCGCACGAAACGATCGGGGAAATTCCGCACCACATCGATTGCGATCAGCAGGCGGAAATCGCGGGCCGGGGTGGAATAGTCCTCCCATGCGCCGGTGGCCTCGAAGATCGAGGGACCCTCCGGCATCGCGGTAATTCCGGCCTGCTTCACCTGGTATTTTCGGCCGTTCTCGACCGAGGTGACGCGTACCTTGACCTGTTCGTAAAGGCTGGCGATCGCGTCGGTCATCGCCTTCACCGGATCGAGCGGCTCGGGCGACATCACGTCATCCATCCGGTCGTAAAAATCCTCCGCGCTCATCTGCGACTGCTCGAGCGAGAAATCGCCGTATTGCGGGTTCTTAACGATCTCGGCGTTGGAGAGCCGCCGCAACGGCCCGTTCTTGTCGCCGACAATGGGACGGAAATGCTTGAAGCCGGGACTGCCGAGCGCAGGATCGTGCACGAACAGGAAATTGCCGCGCCAGAAGCGCTTGCGCGTAATCGAACCATCGGGCTCGGCGTCGACCGCAAGGAAAACCCCCGGCTTGCCATCCTGCTCCGGTACCAGACCAACCAGCATCAGGACATGGCCGTAGGGATCGGCATAGACAGTGCCGGGGTGCAATGCTTTTCGGGTCAGCGGCACGGTGTAAAAATCGGTGTTGTCATCAGCCGCCACGACGCGCACCGCACCGGTATGAACGACGTCGCCGACGTCGCGCAGATATTCCGCGAAGTTCGTCGGGCGCCTGGGCTTCGGCGGCGCCTGCACCGCGGGGGGCATCCCGGGCTGCGCATCGGCCGGCGGTTGGGCGCGCGGAAACAGACCGAAGATCCTCGGCCCCGGCTCGGTCGGGGGCGGTGCCACGGCGGGCGTGATGACTGCCGCGGCATCCTGTTCGGGGGGCGGAGCGGGACGCGTCACCTCGGGATGATCGATGTCGAACCATTGGTAACATTTGGGTGGCCTGCCGCCCATGCCGCGCGAGCAATTCGAATAACCGAAAGGCAGCCCCATCTTGAAAGCGAAATAGGCGCGCAGGAAATAGACGAAGTCGGCGCAGTCGGGTCGGCCGGTGGCCACATTGTCTTCGCCGCGGCCCAGATAGTTGAACAGGAAGTTGCGCGACTGATCGCGCAACACTTCGCTCCACACTTTCCACGACAGATCCTGCTGGGGCGGCGCGTCGAACAGTTTTTCGATCCACGCCGAAAACAGCGCTTCCGTGGTGCTGTTCCAGCTTCCCCTCACCTGCCAGATTTTTCCCGGTGGCGCCGAAATGCCAGCGGGCTTGCGCGTCTCGACGGTGATCTCCAGCGTGACCGGGCTGCATCCGGTCGATGAAACGGCCAATACCGCCCGCCATTTTCCGGCGGCAGGCTTGGCGACCTCAGCAAACCAGAAATACGGGTCGGATCCGCGCCGGTCGGGCGACGTGGCGGCAACGCTACCGTCAGGGGCCACTAGTGAAAGCGCGCCTTCGACCGGCTTTTCGGCAGCGATCATGACGCGCAGCGGCGCGCCGGTCCACGGTGCGGCTGGCGAAGGCAAGACGAGGAGATCGGCGGCCGCGGCGCAATCGGCGGCGGCAAGCGCCGGCGATTGCGCCGCCGAGAAAAGCAATGCGGCAAATCCGGCGGCAACCGACAGCAATGCAGTGGCAGCGGCGACAAACCAGCGTACGCGAAGCATTTGAATGATCCCTTCCCCGAGGATTTCGAACGCTATTCGGCCTGCCAAGCCGACTGGACCGCAAGATAACCAATTGGCGGGGGGCAGTCAGCAGGTTTGAGCGCGGCCTGGAACCGCAGGAGTTCGCCGGACGGATGCGGTCCAACACGGTATTGCGGCGAAATCAGGTTCGATCACGATCGAAGATGAATGGATCAGGTGCCTTCCCCGAGATCGCAGGGGGCCGATCTAATGGCGCGACGCCGCTTCAGCCGCCTCGGACGCGCGCCGCCTCAACAGTTCACGCTCTCTGCCGTTTGTGGCAAGATCTGCCGCGGCCTCCAACGTCATGCGCGCCTCCTCAAAGCGGCCGAGCTTGTGCAAGAGGTCGCCGCGCACGCTGCCCAGCAGATGATATGATTTCAGTGCGGGCTCGCCCACCAGCCGATCGGCGATCGCCAATCCCGCTCCCGGACCTTCGGCCATGCCGACGGCAACCGCGCGGTTGAGTTCGATGACCGGCGACGGCGCGCGTTTTGCAAGCTCGGCATACAGCTCCGAGATGCGCTGCCAATCGGTCTCCTCGACACTGGCCGCTTCGGCGTGGCAGGCGATAATGGCGGCCTGCAACACGTAGAAGCCATCGGTTGCGGCGAGTTCGCGAGCCCGGCGCAGCGCCAGCAGGCCGCGACGGATCTGCAGGCGGTCCCAGCGCGCGCGGTTCTGGTCCTTCAACAGCACGGGCTCGCCCGACGCATCGGTACGCGCGGCGCTGCGCGATGCGTTGAGCTCCATCAGCGCCAATAACCCGAACGCCTCGGGCTCGTGCGGCGCAATCGACGTCAATACGCGCCCCATCCGCAGCGCCTCGTTGCAAAGCTGCGGTCGCAGCCAGTGCTCGCCGCGCGCGGCGGTATAGCCTTCGTTGAAGATGAGGTAGACAACCTCGAGCACCGACGCGAGCCGCTCGGACAGTTGTTCGCGTCGCGGCGTTTCATAGGCAAGGCCCGATTCCGACAATGTCCGCTTGGCGCGCACGATGCGCTGGGCCACCGTCGCTTCCGGCACCAGGAAGGCGCGCGCGATTTCGTCCGTGGTCAGGCCGCAGATCATCCGCAGCGCCAGCGCGACCCGGGCTTCCTGCGACAACAGTGGATGACAGGCGGTGAACACCAGCCGGAGCATCTCGTCGCCGATGTCGTCGTCCAGTGCGGCATCGAAGTCAGGCATGGCCTGCTGCTCTTGCTCCATGTCCCGTGCGACGATGTCGTGCTTGTCCGCCAGCATGCGACCGCGGCGCAAATGATCGATCGCGCGCCGCTTGGCGGTCGCCATCAGCCACGCGCCGGGCTTTTCCGGGACGCCGGTCGCAGGCCAATGTTCGAGCGCCGCGACCAGCGCTTCCTGGGTCAGATCCTCGGCCAGCGGCACGTCACGCAGCATCCGCGACAGGCTGGTCACCAGCCGCGGCTGTTCGTTGCGCCACACCGCGAGTATGGTGCGATGGATATCGGCGGCCATCATCGCCGCCGGCATCGGCCGCGAGGCGTTCGGCTCAAGAGGCGACCCGCGCTTCCGCCTGGCAGGTCATTTCGTCGCCCGGCGTTACGAACGAGCGAACCTCGCAGGTGCCTTCCCAGTTCGGCATGTGCTCCCTGTGGAGCTGCATGAACTCGACCGCCGCAGCCACGGCCTCTTCCTTGTCACGCAGTTCGAAGATCGCGTAACCGCCAATCAATTCCTTGGCTTCCACGAACGGCCCGTCGACGACGCTGAGCTTGCCGTCGGCGACTTTCACCTGCGCCCCCATCGAGACCGGCATCAGGCCGCCGCTATCCAGCATGCGGCCGGCCTTGATCTCCCGGTCGGCCAGTTTGTGCATGGCCTCCATCAGCGCCGGTGTCGGGTCGCGATTGGGCTGTGGAGAGGTAACGATATACATGAAGCGCATCGGAAGAACTCCTCAGTTAGAGCGAGCAGCGGCCGCCCTCGGCCGGCAAAATCGTCTCGCTATTGGGGACGACGAACGAGCCTAAGGCCGATCGACAGGGCAGCGGAAAATATTTGGCCACGGCGGAGGCATCATAGGCGTCGTCATTCCGGGATGCGCCATCTTGGCGCAGGCCCCGAATGACGAGTCACTGGCGCAGCAGGATCAGCGGATCGGCGCTGTCGGGCACCCGCCGCCACTGGGCGTTGTCGTCGGCCTCGAACGTCCAGGTCTCGCCGCCGGCCGACATCAGGAGGATCTGGCCGTGCTCGAGCCGCCATTGCGTCGGCGCGAAGGCGGCCACCATGGGATCGCATTTGGGCTTGAGAAACACCTGAAAATTGTCCTGGCCCGCTTCGGTGTTGGTCAGGGTCAGGCCGCAGATCGCCTGGCCGTTGCCGCGCACCATCGCCCAGTCACCGATCATCTGGTCCATCGATTTGGCCAGCGAGCGCGCGGCCGCGAGGTTTTGCAGGATGTAGATGCCCTCGCCGGTGCGCATGCCCTCGAAAATCCCGGTCTCGACCTCGGTAAAATCGATCACCGACTCGCCGGCGGCATCCTGCAGCCGGACGATATCGCCCAATCCCTTGATGCTCCAGGCCGTGATATCGGCAGTGAACGGCAACGCCTTGGCGCAGCCGGGCTCGAGTTCAAGCTTGAAACCCTGTGGTCCGGCATCGCTCTTCAAGGTGACGACGCAGGTCTTGCTGCGCTCGGTGGTCGAGAGTTCCCACTGGCCGATCATGTCCTTTTTCAGGGTCGAGATATCCTGCGCGCTGGCCTGCGGGGCCCAGGCCATCAACGCCAACAGCATGGCAACGACGATAGTCGCGCGAGCGGACATCAGCGCGCCTTCGCCGGGGTTTCCGCCACCGGCGTCAGCGGCGGCTTGCCGGCGAACCATGCTTTCAGATTGTCGACGATAAGCTGATCCATGGCGTTGCGCGTGACCACCGAAGCCGATCCGATATGCGGCAACAGCACGACATTCTGCATCGCCTTCAATTCGTCCGGAACGTTCGGCTCTTTCTCGAACACATCGAGGCCCGCGGCCAGGATGGTTCCTGACTTCAGCGCCGCGATCAGGGCCTGTTCGTCGACGACGGTGCCGCGCGCCACGTTGATGATGACGCCGCGCGGTCCTAGCGCCTTCATGACCTCGGCATTGATCATTTTCGTAGTCGACGCGCCGCCCGGCACGATCACCATCAGCGTATCGACCGCCTTCGCCATCTCGATCAGGTCGGGATAATGCTGGTACGACATGCCGGCGGCGGGCTTGCGCGAATGATAGACCACCGGCACGCGCGAGGCGTCGAGCCGGCGCGCGATCGCCTGTCCGATCCGGCCCATGCCGACCATGCCGACCTTGCGATCGCGCAGCGAGCCTACGCTGAGCGGGAAATTCTGCGTGGTCCATAATCCCGAACGCAGATAGCGGTCGGCCTTGACGAATTCGCGCAAGGTCGCGATCAGGAGCCCCAGCGCGACGTCGGCGACCTCTTCGGTCAGCACGTCGGGCGTGTTGGTGACCATGATGTTATGGTCGCGGGCATAGGCCGCATCGATATGGTCGTAGCCGACGCCGAAGCTGGAAACGATTTCGAGTTTCGGGAACAGCGCCAGCGTGGTGCTGTCACCGCGCACCGTATTAAAGGTCACCGCGACGCCGCGAATTTTGGCGGCGACCGCCGGACTGAGCCGCTCCAGGTCGTGCTTGGTCTCGAACGCATGCAGGACGAACTGGTCGGAAAAACCGTTGGTGACGATCGGCTTGCTCGGACCGTAGATCAGAAGATCGATCTTTTCCGAGGAAACATTCGAGCTCGCCATCAGTTTTCCTTTCCGAGCGCACTCTCGTGCCAGCGCCGCAATATCAGATGCGAAACGAGCGCCAGCAACCCATAAATGACAATTCCGGCGGCGGAGAGCAACAACAGCGCGGCGAACATTCGGGGAATGTTGAGACGGTAGCCGGATTCCGCGATTCTGTAGGCCAGGCCCGAGCCAGCGCCGGCCGAGCCCGCAGCGATTTCGGCGACCACCGCGCCGATCAGCGACAGGCCGCCGGCGATCCGCAAACCGCCGAGGATGAACGGCAGCGCCGCCGGCAATTTGAGATAGCGCAGCGTCTGCAGCCGCGACGCGCCGTAGAGCTGAAACAGGCCGGCCAGATTGCGATCGACCGAATTCAGGCCGAGCGTGGTGTTGGACAATACCGGGAAGAAGCCCACGATCCAGGCGCAGACGATCACCGCGGTCTGTTGCGGCAGATAGATCAACAGCAGCGGCGCAATCGCGATGACAGGAGTGACCTGCAGGATCACCGCATAGGGAAACAGCGAATATTCCAGCCATTTCGATTGATTGAACAACAATGCCAGCGCGATGCCGCCGACCGCGGCGGCGACAAAGCCCTCCAGCGTGGTCCATAGCGTCACGAGCAGCGAACTGAACAATACCGGCCAGTCGTCGATCAGGGTTTTGAATACTGCTTCCGGTCCCGGCAGTACATAAGGCTGAATGTTGTTGATGCGCACGATCAGGCTCCAAAGCCCGATGCTCACCGCCAAGACCACGATGGGAGCAAGTATTCGCATGACAGCGCAGCAGACGCTCGTCAGCCGCGGCCTTGCCCGAGGAGACCGGTGGTGTTCGCAGCACGCTCATCGGATCGGCTGTTCCCGATGCGGCGGCGTCAACGCATGCGACACGTTGCGGCAATAACCGGCGTATTCGGCCGAAGTCCGAAATTCCTCGCCGCGCGGCTCCGCCGCGTCGATGCGGAATTCCGCCGCGATCCGGCCCGGGCGCGCCGTCATGACGATCACCCGCTGCGACAGATAGACGGACTCGAAGACCGAATGGGTGACGAAGATGACGGTCTTGCGCAGATCGCGCCACAATGTAAGCAGGTCGTTGTTGAGCCGGAAACGCGTGATCTCGTCGAGCGCCGCGAACGGTTCGTCCATCAACAAGAATATCGGGATCGGTGACCAGGGCACGCGCGAGTGAAACCCGCATCTTCATGCCACCAGATAGTTCGCGCGGGAATGCATCGGCGAAGTCCGCAAGCCCTACCTGCGCCAGCGCCTCGGCGATGCGCGCATTCGCCTCGCCCGTGGGCATGTGCCCAAGTTTCAGCGGCAGCCGCACGTTCTCGCGGACGCTGGTCCAAGGCATCAAGGTCGGCTCCTGAAACACGAAGCCGATCGAATGTCCTGCGCGCATCTCGACTGCCGCGATGGGAGACCTGGACGGACGCCGGAGGTCGGTGCATTGAGGCCCGCGATCAGACGCAGCGCCGTCGACTTGCCACAACCCGACGGCCCGAGCAGCGAAACGAATTCGCCACGCCGCACATCAAGGTCGAGCGGCCCCAGCGCCACGATCCCGCTGTCGTAGGTTTTGCTCACGCCGCGCAGGCTGACCAGCGAGGCCCGCCGGATTCACATTGATGTCGGACACACGCTACAGGAGCGGCGCTCGCTCCCACCCTGGTTGATGCCCGACTCATCTACTTGGTTCTTTTTCTGCCGAGCGCTTTGGCCGCAGATCGAGGCCGACGCCCTTGTTGACGAAGCGCAGCGTGTAGCCCTTGCGATAATCGATATCGGAGCGGACCACGCCGGCGCGCACCATCTTGTCAAAGAAGCTCGCGACCCGCGCGTCGTTCATCGCGCCGATGCCGTCCCTCAGCGTGTCGCCGGAATCGACGATGCCATATTCCTTCATCTTGGCGACGGAATAGGCGAGCAGCTCGTCGGTCATTTCCGGATTGAGCTTCTTGATCATCGCGTTGCCCGGCGCGTTGTCGCCATAGAGATAGTGGTACCAACCGATGATCGAGGCGTCGACGAAGCGCTGCACGAGGTCAGGATTTTTGTCGATCAGGTCGGCTCGCGTTTCGATCAGGGTCGAATAGGCGTTGAAACCGTAATCCGCCAGCAGGATGACGCCAGGCTTGAACTTGGCGGTCTTCTCGATCGCGAGCGGCTCGGAAGTGACGTAGCCCTGCATCGCGCTCTGCTTGTCGGCGATGAAGGGCTGCGAATTGAATGTGTAGGGTTTGATTTTGGCCTCGCTGAATCCGTATTCGGATTTCAGCCACTGGAAATAGGTCGGGATACCTTCCTTGGACACGAACAGGTTGAGCGGCTTGAGGTCCTCGAGCTTGGTCACATTGGATTCCGGATGGGTCACGAACACCTGCGGATCCTTCTGGAACATCGCAGCGACCTCGACCACCGGCACCTTGTTGGCGATCGCATCGAACGACTGAAGCGTGTTCGCGCTCATGAAGAAGTCGAGCTTGCCGGCGATCAGCTGGATGCGGTTGTTGTTGTTGGGACCACCCGGAACGATGGTGACGTCGAGGCCGTATTTTTTGTAGGTGCCGTCGGCGAACGCCTGGAAAAAGCCGCCATGCTCGCCTTCGGCGGTCCAGTTGGTCCCGAACGAGACCTTGTCCAGCGTCTGTGCGACGGCGAGGCCGCCCGAAAGGCCGGCAGCGAGCAACCCGGCCGTTAACGCTCGCAACAAAAGCACCGGGTTCATGATTGGACTCCGTCGATCAATTTGGCCCAAAATAGGGGAAGATAGGGGTAAGATAGGACAAATTGTCCGGGTTGCGGAACGCGGGACGACCGCTTTCGGGACGCGGCAAACTACCTTGCAAATGGCTGCAAAGAAACGCTTCACTGCGATGATCCCGACCGTTCCGCCCCGCGACTGGACCGACATCCACTGGCCCGAACTTTCCGGGTCCGGCGCTGAACGCTGGATCGCCGTGTCTGCCGCTCGCGGCGACCGAGCAGCATGGTCCGCATTTGCCGCTTAGCACCGATGTCATGATCGCGCAGGCCTATCTGGAACGGGTGCGCGAGCTGTTGCCCGCCGCCTTACCGGCGACCTTCTTACCCGTCCAGCCGGTCGGAATCTCGACCGAGCACATCGATTATCCGGGCACGCTGACGCTTTCGACGGAACAGGCACTGCGAGACTGGATGGCGCTCGGCACAAGCATCGCACGGACCGGCATCAAAAAGCTGGTGATGGTCACGAGCCATGGCGGCAACAGCGCGGCGATGACGCTGGTGGCGCAGGATCTGCGCGCCAGGCACGGGTTGCTCGCGGTCACCACCGGTTGGGCGCGCTTTGGTGCGCCCGAGGAACTAATCACGGCCGAGGAATTGCGCCACGGCGTGCATGGCGGCGCGGTCGAGACCTCGATCATGCTGGCGCGCTATCCGCAGGAGGTGCGCAAGGAGAACATCGCGAATTTTCGTCCCACCAGCATCGCCATGGAAAAGGACTATCGATGGCTCTCGGCGCATCGGCCGGCGCCGTTCGCCTGGCAGGCGCAGGACATTCATCCGAGCGGCGCGGCCGGCGATGCCACGCAGGCGAGCGCGGAAAAGGGCCGGCAGCTACTCGATCACGGCGCACGCGCGTTCTGCGAACTGCTCGCCGACGTCGATAAGTTCGATGCCAAAACCCTTGGCGGACGGCCGCCAAAGGTTAACACCCCGCCTCGCTAACCATCTCTGACATCGGGTCAATTGTCGTGGAAGGAAAAATCACCGGCCCGTGATCGAACCGTATCCGAGGACGCTCCGTCCAATCCGTCGCGCGGGCCATAACGGTCCGCAAATATTCGGGATGATGGAGTTTCTGATGTCGATCCAGACCAAGATTGCCGCTGTCGCTCTCGCCGCCCTTGCCGTGACAGGCACGATGGCTTCCACCACGCAATCCGCCCAAGCCCGGGGTTTGGGCTGGGGTATCGCTGGCGGCCTGCTCGGCGCAGCCGTAGTCGGCAGCGCGATCGCCGCCAGCAACGACGGATATTATTACGACGACGGCTATCGCCGCTGCGTCTGGGTTCGCCAGTACGACGCGTATGGCAACTACATCGGCCGCGTTCGCACCTGCAACTACTGACGAGCTGCTGACGTTTTTATTTTGACGCGTTTTCTTCACGCGAACCGGCTGCCACTTCGCTCGAAAACGCTTTGAGTCCGGCGCGAGCACCTCATCCACCTCGTGCCGTGCCCGACCCGTCCGGCTGTCCCCTCCGGACGGGTCTTCTTTTTCGTTGTCGCGTTCAACTCCGCCCGCGCACTTCACACAGGCGTTCGTGTTGCATGGCTGTCACAGAACAATGCCAACAGATCAGGGTTATCCCCACCCATACTTGCAATTGCGAATGATTTGCAATAATGCCTTGATAAGTAAATCAAAGGCTTGGCAAGGATTAGGCGGCACCAATTGCGCTCGCGGGTCTGGCTTATGGCCCGCAGAAAGCCCCTCGAACCCGTCGGCTTGATTTCTTTGGTGGCAGCGCGATGGCAAATCTGCAGTGATGGCAAAAGAGACCGTCGGAATGTTCGCGCTGGAAAAACTCACCCGATGAGCCGCTGCAGTCGAACCTCAAGATGCGCATTCGCTGGCCTTGGCATGCTCTCGCTTGCCAATGCGGCCGCCGCAGCCGACCTGCCGCTCAAGGCGCCCGCCGTCCCCGATGCCGTCTTCAGCTGGACCGGTTTTTACATCGGCGGTCATTTCGGTTATGCGGCCGGCCGCGCCGACTGGTCGGCGACCGACGCCGGCGCGGCCGCGCCTGTGCTGGCGGGATCGCTCGACCTGTTCAACCAGTTCGATGCCTTCAAGGGCACCGGCAGCTACTTTTTCGGCCTGCAGGCCGGTTATAACTACGTGCTGCCGTCGCGCTGGCTGATCGGCTTCGAGGCCGATGCTTCGGCGCCAAACACGCTGGCCGGCAGCCAGACGATGACGACGCCGATCGACGGGCAAGCAACCTACGACGATACCGTGCTCGATTTCGGTACCGCGCGGGCCCGCGTCGGCTACGCCTTCGATCGCTTCCTGGTGTACGGCACCGGTGGCCTCGCCTGGAGCTATGACAGGCTGCAGCGGACGCAACTTGCCGGAGGCTCCGTCACTGCGGGCGCCACCGAGACCGCTTTCCTGTGGCGATGGGGCTGGGCAGCGGGCGCCGGCGTCGAGTTTCCGGTCGCGCCGAACTGGACCGCCAAGGTCGAATATCTCGCGACCGGATTTGGCGACGGCAGGAAGTCTTTCCCGGCCGCGGGACAATCCTTCGATTCCGATCTGTCGATACAAAGCCTCCGCGTCGGCGTGAATTATCAGCTCGGCGTCGATCCCCTCAAGAATGAGGCCTTCACCAAGGGCGTGCCACCGCTCGACGCTGGCGATTTCGCGGTGCACGGCCAGGCCACCCTTGTCGAACAATACGCGGCGCCGTTCCACGCGCCCTATGCCGGCCAGAACAGCCTGGCTTCGAATTCCGGCCGCGAGACTTTCGATCTCGATCTCTATGTCGGCTACCGGCCGTGGAAAGGCGCGGAGATCTGGGTCGATCCCGAAATCGACCAGGGCTTCGGCCTCAGCGGCACGTTCGGCGTCGCCGGTTTCCCGAGCGCCGAGGCCTACAAGGTTGGCCAAAACTATCCCTATGCACGCATCCCGCGCGCGTTCCTGCGCCAGACCATCGATCTCGGCGGAGAAAGCCAGAAAGTAGACGCCGGCATCAACCAGTTCGCGGGTACCCAGACCAGCGACCGCCTGGTCATCACCGTCGGCAAATTCGGCGTGGTCGATATCTTCGACAAGAATAAATACGCCAACGATCCGCGCGGCGACTTCCTGAACTGGACGCTGGTCAACACCGGCGCGTTCGATTACGCCGCCGATGCCTGGGCCTTCACCTATGGCGGCGCCGCTCGAATGGTACACCGGACAATGGACGTTCCGCGCCGGCGTGTTCGACGCCCCGATCGTTCCCAACAGCACCGAACTAGACCCGACCTTCGGCCAGTTCCAGATGGTCGGCGAAATCGAGCGCCGCTACGATTTGTGGGGCCAGCCCGGCAAGGTTTTGGTGACCGGCTACCTGGCCCGCGCGCGGCTGGGAAGTTTTCAGGACGCGATCACTGCCGCAGCCTTGGCTGGTACGACGCCCGACACCGCGTCGGTGCGAACCTACACCGGCAAGGCCGGTATTACCGCCAATCTGGAGCAGCAGATCATCCCCGGCGTCGGCCTGTTCGCGCGCGCCGGCTATACGCCAGGCAATCTGGAGGTCTTTGCCTTCACCGACGTTGACCAGACCGTCTCGACCGGCACTTCGATTTCCGGAAAATTCTGGGGCCGGTCGGATGACACGCTCGGGATCGCCGGCGTCGTCAACATGATCTCAAAGGAGCATCAAGCCTATCTCGCCGCCGGCGGCTTGACCCCCATCATCGGCGACGGGATGCTGCCGCATCCCGGTCCCGAGCAGATCATGGAAGTCTACTACCAGCTTCCAGTGTATTCCTGGCAGCTGACCTTCGACTATCAGTTCATCACCAATCCTGCCTACAACCGCGATCGGGGACCGGTTTCGGTGGTCGCAACCCGACTGCACGCGCAGTTCTGAAAACGGACTCCATCGGACCCGCTCCTATCACGGCGCACCTCACGCTTGAGACGACCGCATGAACCTCCGGGATATCTCACCACCGGCGCTGGGGCAGGCGCTGCGGCCCAACATCTGGGATGTCGTCGCGTTGATCCTGGTCACCGGCGCGATGGTCCTGATCGTCTATGGCGGCGAGCAGACGGTAGCCCCCTTGTCGGCGCTCGATATCGCGCCGGTGACGCTCGACCCGTTCCATCTGCCCGCCTATGCGCTGCGCACCACCATGCGCATGCTACTCGCGATCGTCTGCTCCATCATCTTCACCTTCATCTACGCGGCGCTGGCCGCCAAGAGCCGGCGCGCCGAGATGGTGCTGATCCCGCTGCTCGATATCCTGCAGTCGGTGCCGATCCTGGGCTTCCTGACCTTCACGGTCGTGTTCTTCATGAACCTGTTTCCCGGCCGCGTGTTCGGCGCCGAACTGGCTTGCGTGTTCGCGATCTTCACCAGCCAGGCCTGGAACATGACGTTCAGCATGTACCAGTCGATGCGCAACGTGCCGAAAGACCTGGAGGAAGCCTCGCAAAGCTTCCACCTCGGCGGGTGGCAGCGCTTCTGGCGGCTCGACGTGCCATTCGCGATGCCTGGCCTGATCTGGAATACGATGATGTCGATGTCCGGCGGGTGGTTCTTCGTGGTGGCCTCGGAAGCAATCACGGTGGGCAAGACCACGGTGACGCTGCCCGGCATCGGCTCCTATGTCGCGCTGGCCATCCAGCAGCGCAACCTGCCCGCGATTGGCTACGCCATCCTGACCATGCTGCTGGTGATCATCGCCTACGACCAGCTGCTGTTTCGCCCGGTAGTGGCCTGGGCCGATAAATTCCGCTTCGAGCAGACTGCCTCCGGCACCGCGCCGACATCCTGGATGCTCGACCTGTTTCGCCGCACCCGCGCGCTACGGTCGCTTTCCCTGCCATTCGCAGCGTTGAACAAGATGATCTCGAATCTGCATGTCGTGCCTCCCGGCGCCTGGAAGCTGGCCACCAAGCAGGCCCAGCCGTCACTCACCGTCGATGCGTTGTGGCTGACCTCCATCGTTGTCTCTACTGGTTATGCCGCCTGGCGGACTTATGAATATCTCTCGGCCACGCTGAGTCTTTCCGACGTATTCGCCGCGTTCGGCTATGGCCTGCTCACGCTGGCCCGCGTCATCGTGCTGATCGCGCTGGCCACCCTGATATGGGTGCCGGTCGGGGTTTGGATCGGGCTGCGGCCGAAACTCGCAGAGCGGATCCAGCCACTGGCGCAGTTCCTGGCGGCATTTCCCGCCAACCTCGCCTTTCCGGTGTTCGTGGTCGTGATCGTCCGTTACGGCCTCAATGCCAATATCTGGCTGAGCCCGCTGATGATCCTGGGCACGCAATGGTACATCCTGTTCAATGTCATCGCTGGCGCAAGCGCCTTTCCGACCGATCTGCGCGAGGCTGCCGGCAGTTTCCACCTCAGGGGTTGGCGATGGTGGGTCAAGGTCGTGTTGCCGGGTATCTTTCCGTACTACATCACCGGCGCGATCACCGCGTCGGGCGGCTCGTGGAACGCCTCAATCGTCGCGGAAGTCGCAAGCTGGGGCAACACCCATCTGACCGCCAGCGGTCTCGGCGCCTATATAGCGACCGCGACTGAAAGCGGCGATTTCCCACGCGTCGTGCTCGGCATTGCCGTGATGTGCGTTCTGGTAACGTTGTTCAACCGGCTGCTCTGGAGACCGCTTTACGCCTTCGGCGAGCGCCGTCTTCGTCTCGGCTAGCGCGAGAGGATCTCATGCTCGATCAAGTAAAACCGACCAGCCTGCTCGATATCCGCAGCGTCTGCCGCTCGTTTCCAAAAGGCAGCGGCGAAGATCTTCTGGTGCTGGAGAAGGTCGATCTGACCATTCATTCAGGCGAAATCGTCGGCCTGCTCGGCCGCTCCGGATCGGGCAAGTCGACACTGCTGCGCATCATTGCCGGCCTCGTTTCGCCTTCCTCGGGCGAGGCGAAATGCCGGGGCGAAACCATCAAGGGACCGCCGAACGGGGTCGCCATGGTGTTCCAGTCGTTTGCGCTGTTTCCCTGGCTGACCGTACTGCAGAACGTCGAACTGGGACTGGAAGCGCTCGGTATCGACAGCGCCGAGCGCCGCACCCGGGCGCTTGCGGCCATCGACCTGATCGGCCTCGACGGATTCGAATCCGCTTATCCGAAGGAATTGTCCGGTGGCATGCGCCAGCGCGTCGGCTTCGCACGCGCTCTGGTGGTTCACCCCGATCTGTTGTTGATGGATGAGCCGTTCTCGGCGCTCGACGTGTTGACGGCCGAGACACTGCGCACCGATTTGATCGATCTGTGGATCGAAGGCCGCTTGCCGATCAAGTCCGTGCTGATGGTGACGCACAATATCGAAGAGGCGGTGCTGATGTGCGACCGCATCCTGGTGTTCTCGTCCAACCCCGGCCGTGTCGCGGCCGAGATCAAGGTCGACCTGCCGCATCCGCGCAACCGCCTCGACCCGACTTTCCGGCAATTGGTCGACAGCATCTATGCCCGCATGACCCAGCGCGCGGAGCCGCGTCCCCTCGCTGTCGAAGGCATTCACGGCACCGGCGTCGGCATGGTGCTCAACCACGTCTCGTCCAACGTGCTGTCAGGGCTGATCGAGACCCTGGCAGGACCGCCCTATAACGGGCACGCCGACCTGCCGGTGCTTGCCGGCAGCCTGCAACTGGAAGCCGACGAGATCTTCCACCTTGGCGAAGCCTTGCAATTGCTGCGCTTTGCCCAGCTCAGCGAGGGCGACCTGATGCTGACAGAAGCGGGCCAACGCTTCGCGCATCTGGAAACCGATGCCCGCAAGAAGCTGTTCGCCGAGCACCTGATCAACTACGTGCCGGTCATGGGTCTGATCCGCCGCGTGCTTGACGAGCGGCCGTCGCATAGCGCACCGGCGGCGCGCTTCCGCAACGAACTTGAAGACTACATGTCGGAGGAATATGCCGACGAAACCCTGAAAACAATCGTGTCCTGGGCCCGCTACGCCGAGCTGTTCGCCTATGACGAACAGGCTGAGCTGTTCAGCCTGGAAAACCCGCACTAACGTCATTCCGGGACGCGCTCTTGCGCGGGCCCGGAATCCCTACGCCTGTGCCTGTGGTTTATCAACGGCGGTTACATCGGAACATTACCACAGGGGTTATGGATTCCAGGCTCGCGCTTCGCGCGCCCCGGAATGACAGAATCCTATCCCGCCGGCAGGAACGAGTCCGCGCGCGCCATCGTCCAGGCGTCGCGGAAGCGAACGTCCTTGGTGCCCTTGATCAATTCGCCGGGGCGGAGCGACGGATAGAGTTGTGCGAACGAGCACACGGTGGTGTTGGATGTGCGTTGCGAGAAATGGATCGGCCGGATCTGTTGCGGATGTTCGAGGCCGGCGGCGGCGATCAACTCGGTCAGCGCATGCAATGTCGAGTGATGGTAGTTGTACACCCGCTCGATCTTGTCCGGCACCACCAGCGCACGGTTGCGCGAGGGATCCTGCGTGGTCACGCCGGTCGGGCAGCGATCGGTGTGACAGCTCAGCGACTGGATACAGCCCAGCGAGAACATGAAGCCGCGGGCCGAATTGCACCAGTCGGCGCCGATCGCCATCGCGCGGGCCATGTCGAAGGCGGTCGCGACCTTGCCGGAAGCGCCGATCCTGATGCGGTCGCGGGCGTTGATGCCGATCAGCGCGTTGTGGACGAAATTGACGCCCTCGCGCATCGGCATGCCCAGATGGTCCATGAATTCGAGCGGCGCTGCGCCGGTGCCGCCTTCATTACCGTCGACCACGATGAAGTCGGGATAGATGCCACTCTGCAGCATCGCCTTGCAGATCGCCAGAAACTCCCAGGGATGACCGATGCAGAGCTTGAAGCCGGCGGGCTTGCCGCCGGACAAACGCCGCATCTCCCCGATAAAAGTCATCATCTCCAGCGGTGTCGAGAACGCCCGGTGATAGGCCGGCGAGATGCAGTCCTCGTTCATCGCGACGCCGCGAATCCTGGAAATCTCCTCGGAGACCTTGGCGGCGGGCAGCACACCGCCATGTCCAGGCTTGGCGCCCTGGCTGATCTTGAGTTCGACCATCTTGATCTGGTCGTCGCTTGCGATACGCGCGAATTCGTCCGGATTGAACGAACCGTCGCGATTGCGGCAACCGAAATAGCCGGAGCCGACTTCCCAGATGATGTCGCCGCCGTGCTCCCGGTGATAGGGACTGACGCCGCCCTCACCGGTGTCGTGCGCAAAGCCGCCTTTTTTGGCGCCTGCGTTCAATGCGCGCACGGCGTTCGGACTCAGCGCGCCAAAACTCATGGCCGAAATGTTGAAAACCGACGCTGAATACGGCTTCTTGCAATCCGGGCCGCCGATCGTGATGCGAAATTTCTCCGTGGCATGCGGCTTCGGCGCCACCGAATGGTGCATCCATTCATAGCCCTCGCGGTAGACGTCTAATTGGGTGCCAAACGGCCGTTTGTCGAGCACCATCTTGGCACGCTGATAGATGACCGCGCGGGTATCGCGGGAAAACGGCATGCCGTCCTTCTCGGACTCGAAGAAATACTGCCGCATCTCCGGCCTGATCTCTTCCAGCAGGAAGCGCAGATGCGCGGAGATCGGATAATTCCGTAGCACCGCATGGCTCTTTTGCGTGAGATCACGAAAACCGAGCAAGGTAAGGGCGCCGAAGACGGCAAACGGGATCACGATCAGCTTGAGCACCTTGTGATCGACGATTCCGATGCCGAGCAGCAATGCTGTGACGACACTGCAGATCGTCAGAACGATGAAACGCGGAGAGAACGGAAGCAGCAGTGTTTCCATAGGACCCCTTGGGCAGTTCTGCCCTATCATTCCTTGCCGGCCGTAAAGCCTAGTTCAAAACCGCTAACACGCTCTACACGATATCCGCCGCGCCGGTCATGGATATGACATGACAAGGCGACTGAATCCCCAGCCGAAAAGGCCCCACGACTGTTCGAACGACTCTTCGCACGCTTTTTGCACTGCAGCGTAGTCGTCGGGCTTTTCAGCGCTCAGTGACTGTGCGGCCGCATCTCGTCCGGGATATTGCCCTGTTGCAAGCCGCTCTGCGCCAGCCATGCATCGGTCGTGCGGATCGCCCGCTCGATATGATCAGCGGTTCGTGTGAAATCATAAGGCGATCCTACCAGCGGGCATAATGGCGGCACGACGTAATATTCGATGCTGGGATCGAGGCCTTCCAGTTCACTGACCAATTGCCGCGAAATCAGCAGCGTCAGCGCATGCAGCGCATTGGCTACCGCACCGACCGGCGGCGCGTCGGTGGCACAGGCGTGTCCAGTTGGCAGAACGATCAGCCGTGTCGCGCCCTTCTGAACCGCGACCCTGATCGGGGTATTGCTCGAGATCGCGCCATCGGCCAGATAATGATTCCGGTAAAGAACCGGGCTGAAGGCGCCGGGAATCGCCGTCGAAGCCACGATGGCTTCCGCGGTCGAGCCTTCCGACAGCACAACGCTGTCGCCGGTAACGATGTCCGTCGCGACGATGTGCAGCGGCAGCCTCGCATCCTGCAAATTGCGGTAGGGAATGTGATCGTCGATCAGCTTGCGGACGCCGTCATGTGGAATTAGGAAATCACGCCGCCACAGGAATCCGAGCAGCGTCCTCCATGTCACCGGGAAGACGTCGTGCCGGGTCAGCCCGCGCCAGATCGTTCCCAGCCGCTCCACTCCGTCAAGCGTAGGATCGCCGGCATAGAAGGCGCCGTTCAGCGCGCCGACGCTGGAGCCGACCACCATATCCGCGGTGATCCCATGGCTTGCGAGCGAATGCAGCATGCCGACCTGAATGGCGCCAAAACTGCCGCCGCCCGCGAACACAAAGGCGGTTTTCCCTTGCCCGGTCTGAATGGATACTGACACCGCCACCCCCAGCAATCACCGCATCGGCAATCGGCCGCGCAGCTTTTGCAGCGTTATAGCAGCCGAAAACGAAGCTGCACCACGGCAAAAAGGGGGGTGGATTAGAAGACTTAAACCACCGTCATTCCGGCTCGCGCATGGCGCGAACCGGAAGATGGCGCAGAGCTTCAGCGCTCGACGAACGCCTTCTCGATCACGAAATGACCGGGCTCGCTGCTGTTACCTTCGAGAAAACCGCGATCTTCGAACATCTGGCGCAATTCCTCCAGCATGCCCGGGCTACCGCACATCATGATGCGGTCGGTCGCAATATTGAGCGGCGGCTGGTGGATGTCGTTGAACAATTGTTCTGAAGTGATCAGGTCGGTGATGCGGCCGCGGTTGCGGAACGGCTCGCGGGTGACGGTCGGATAGTAGAGCAGCTTTTCGCTCAGCAACGGCCCGAACAATTCGTCATCGCGTAGCCGTGCCACCAATTCCTCGCCATAGGCGAGTTCGGAAATCTGCCGGCACCCATGAACCAGCACGATGGTGTCGAATTGCTCGTACACATCCGGATCCTTGATCAGGCTTGCGAACGGTGCCAAGCCCGTGCCGGTCGACAGCAGCAGCAGTCGCTTGCCCGTGAGCAGATTGTCGGCGATCAGCGTGCCGGTCGCCTTGCGGCCGACCAGGATGGTGTCGCCCTCCCTGATCTTCTGCAGGCGCGAGGTCAGAGGACCGTCGGCGACCTTGATGCTGAAGAATTCGAGTTCTTCCTCATGATTGGCGCTCGCCATGCTGTAGGCGCGCAGCAGCGGACGGCCATCGACCTCGAGGCCGATCATCGCAAATTGCCCGTTGAGGAAGCGGAAGCCGGAATCGCGGGTAGCGGTGAAGCTGAAAAGCGTGTCGGTCCAGTGCCGGACGGAAAGAACTTTCTCTCGATAAAACGCGCTCATGAGTTCTGATTTTTCCTGACGTCTTGATTTAGAACAATCCAGCAATCGTGCCGGTTACGTGGCCCTCCAATTGGCGAAAACTCCCTGAAATACCTTGTTATTTAGCGCATGACCTACGCTGATTTCGGAGATAGTCAACCGCCATTGCCGCGCAATTGCGGGTTCAAAATGGCAGTCCCTCCGCTGCGCAACTTGGTTCGATAAAACAGCGCTGCGGCGCAATTAACTTGCTGAAATAGAGCCTCGTGCAGCAATAAGTTCTCTGCGCGTTAACCCCGCGCTAATCTCAGACCCCCGGGATAATGCATGCAGGACCTCGCGAAAATTCGATCGGGAAAGCCAGGTTCCTATCCGGACCAAACGGTCTATGCAGAATATGCCTGCGCCGAGTTCGGGCTCACGTTCGAGGATATCGACGGCGGAACGGGACTTGCCTTCAGCGTAGCGTCAAAGGCAAAACGTATTCATTTCGGCGCCGGGCGATGTTCGTGGTATCCGCAAAATAACGCTACTGCGACCACACTCGCCTCGGACAAATATTTTGCCAGCATCATCCTGGAACGCACAGGCATTGCGACGCTTGGTGGCGACTATTTTTTTCTTCACGAACGCCACAGCGCCCGCCGCCCTAGCGGTCACGAGATCGAAGATGCACTGAAATATTTTGCAAGGCTCGGCGCGACCGCCTTCGTCAAGCCCCTGCTTGGATCGCGCGGCGATTTCGCACAAGCCGTATACGACGAGGCCGCGCTCCAAAGCTATATGCTCGGCGTCTCGCGCTACTACGATTCCATCCTGATGCAGCCGCTGGTTCGTGGCGACGAATACCGCATCTTCCTGTTGGACGACGATGTATTGTATGCGGCGCGCAAATATCCGCCTGTTGTGCTGGGCGATGGCGTGCGTTCGATCCGCGATCTCTTGCGCGAGCACAATACCGCGCTGCTGGCGCGCGGACTTTCGCCGGCTGTGAGCCCAGCAAGTGACCCGGCGCTCGACCGCGTGTTGCCCGGAGGTGAGCGCTGGGAGCTTCCGGGGCGGATGAACCTGAGCGCTGGCGGAACGATGAGTCTTGAGGCCAGGCCATCCGCGGCCGTGACCGGCGCAGCAAGGAAAGCCGTCCGCGCCCTCGGGCTTCGGGTCGCAGCCGTGGACCTGTTCACGAACGTCAAGGGCGCGACGGAGGCAACAGCGGTGATCGAGGTGAACTCCAATCCGTCGATCCGGCTATTGGAAGATTCCGCGCGAGCCGACCTGATCCTGAAAATCTGGCATCACACTTTTTCCTCGATGGGATTGCTTTAGTGTTTGAGCTGCCGAAATATGGCGCCGGCATTTGCCTGGCGCGGTTGGCGGCGCTGCTCGAATCCCTCGCGGTCGATCGGGAATGGCTTGAGCGCCGCTCGGTGGTCGTAACGGGCTCGAACGGCAAGGGCAGCACGGCGGCATTTTGCGCCAGCATCGGCAACGCGCATGGCCTGCGCACCGGCCTGTTCACCTCACCGCACCTCTATCGAATCAATGAACGGTTTCAGATCGACGGCTCGCCGATCGGCGACGGCGAGCTGGCGAAGCTTGCTGCGCGGGTCAGCGCCGCGATTTCGCGGGCGTCGGCGCGGCTGAACCAGCGCTTCGGCGCGTTCGAAGCCATGTTCGCGCTGGCCTGCCTCTATTTCCAGGAGAGCGGTTGCGATTTCGCGGTGTTCGAGGCCGGTATTGGCGGCCGCTACGATCCGGTACGTCTGGTCGGAGCGCGCGTCACCTGCGTCACCTCGGTCGATTATGAGCATGTCGAACTGCTCGGCCAATCGCTGGAATTGATCGTTTCCGACAAGAGCGACGCTTGTGCCTCCAGCGGCATCGTCGTCTACGGCGAGAATTGCCTGAACCTGAAGCCGCATCTGCTCGAATATAACAGGCATCGCGAGGTCGTCTCGCTGTTCGTCCGCGACGAGATCGTCATTGATAGCGAGGTCGTTCTCCGCCCCGGAACAGTGGTTCAACTACCGGTTCGAAGGACAGGATCTCCAAGCGTTGGAGATCGGCGTGCTGGGCGCATTTCAGTTCAACAACGCCGCC
Organism: uncultured Alphaproteobacteria bacterium; assembly: GCA_963806075.1. Classification (GTDB taxonomy): domain Bacteria; phylum Pseudomonadota; class Alphaproteobacteria; order Rhizobiales; family Xanthobacteraceae; genus Bradyrhizobium. The sequence continues at coordinate 9,788 of CAWDWT010000006.1, read as the reverse complement.
ATCGCGGTCACGCTGTTCCTGCTCTGGCTGCGCGAGAGCCGGCCGCAGGCGGCGTCTGCCGCGATCGAGTCCGCGATTCGCTCCGGCCTGCGCGAGACGCGTTGGCCTGGCCGGCTGGAAGTGATTGAGAAAAATCCACTCACCGTCATCGACGTCGGCCACACGCCAGATGGCATCAAGCAGTCGCTCATGAGCCTGACGATCGATCCTCGGTATCGACGGATGGATTCTTGTGACCGGCGCCTCCGCCGACAAGAAGGCCGACGAGATCGTCCGCGCGCTGGCGCCGTCGTTCCGCACCATCATCTGCACGAAGGCCTATCACAAGGGCGCGGACGCGCAGACCATCGCAACGTCGGCGCGCGCGGCCAATCCGAACGCCAGGGTCGATGTCACCGCGACGATCGATGATTCAGTCGAACTCAGCCGTTCGCTCGCCAAATCACGGAATGAAAAGATCTATGTCGCCGGCGGCCTGTTCCTTGCGATCGAATTCGCGACCGTTGCGCGCGGCGGCAATGCGCGGGACCTGACTTTTTTCTGAACCCATCGCGCAGGGACCATTAACCGGTCGTTAACCATATCGGTCCGATGGTCGCCCGATGTCCGGGAGCATCACATGACCGACCTGTCGTCCATCACCTCGTCCGCCACCGCTTTTGTTGCCAACCAGACCGCCCAGATCGGAAAGGCCGCCGGTGACGCCAAGAACAGTTTTGCCGCCGCCTTGACTCGGGTGCAGACCACCGTCGGCCTCAAGCCGAAGGCGGGTTTCACCGCTGGCCCGACCTACGAGGCGACGACACTGACCGGCCAGACCAAGGCGGCGATCAACAACACGGTCACCTCCACCGTCAACGCAGCCAAATCCGTCTTCAACATCAAATAGCGGCGGCTCGCAACGCAGCGAAGCCTCATGGTAAGGAGGCGCGAAGCGCCGTCTCGAACCATGGACCCGGAACAGCATCCTTCGAGACGCGGCGAAGGCGTCGCTCCTCAGGATGAGCAGTGCGGGCAGCGGCTACAATCGACTATCGATCACTTCAAACAAAGGACCGCCATATAGGCCGCCTTTCGAGTTTGCGATGGTTCGAATTCTGGAGTCGCTAGTTTGCCCCTTCGCTGTCGTCGAGTACCTTGAAGGCCTCCTCCAGCTGCGGAGAAATCGCAACGTTCAGCCGCTCGCCGGTCGGCAGCCGCGACACGAACCACTTGTTGTAGAGCGGAATGAGATCGTGGTTGGTGGCGAGCTTGCGGAACGTCCGTTCCACCACCGCCGCAAGCTGGGGTTCGCCCTTGCGAAACATGATACCGTAGGGATCGTAAGACAAGTAATCGCCCGTGACGCGGAACTTGTCCTGCGATTTGTGCCGCGCGATCAGACCATAAAGCAGGATGTCATCGGTCGCGAACGCGTCGACCTTGCCGTCCGCCAGCATCTGGTAGGACTGCTCATGGTCCGGCGCCGCCACGATGTTGAGGCCAAGTCCGAGCTTCCCGTCGACCGCATGCATGGCCTGCTCGTTGGTCGTGCCCTTGGTAACCACGACGGTCTTGCCCTTGAGGTCCGCGGCCGTCACAATCGACGACGGTTTCCGCACCATCAATTTGGTGCCGGCCACGAACATCAGTGGCGAGAAAGCCACCTGCTTGGCGCGTTCGGCATTGGCAGTGGTCGATCCGCATTCCAGATCGATCTTGTTTTGCAGAACCGCCGGGATGCGGTCGTCCGACGTCACTTTCACGTATTCGATCTTAAGATTGGGATCGTCAACCTCGACACCGATCTCGTCGACCACCGCCTCGCAGAGCTCGAGGCTGTATCCGATCGGCCGGTTGGACGGATCGATGAACGAGAACGGCGGCGAGCTCTCGCGATAGCCGAGATGCACGACCTGCGTGCTCTTGATGGTGGCAAGCGTCGGACTTAGCCCCTCGCCGTCGGTTTGGGCGCTTGCTGCCGTTGCCAGCAGCCAACCCGTCAGCAACAAGCGACACGCCGCGACGGGTCGCCCCGATGTCTGGCCCATGCATCGCCCTCCTCAATGGCCGGCTATTGCCGGGACTTCGCCGGGAATCATGTTCGGCGGTACGATGTCGTCGGGGCCAAGCGCATGCTCGGCGGACAGCTCGCCCTCCCACTTCGCCACCACCGCGGTAGCCAGCGAGTTGCCGATCACATTGGTAGCGCTGCGACCCATGTCCAGGAAGGTGTCAATGCCCATGATCATCAACAGGCCCGCCTCGGGAATGCCGAACTGGCCGAGCGTCGAGGCGATCACCACCAGCGACGCGCGCGGCACGCCGGCGACGCCCTTGGAAGTGACCATCAGGGTGGCCAGCATCGCTAACTGCGTGGCGAGCGACATTTCGATGTGGTAGGTCTGCGCGATGAAAATGCTGGCGAAAGTGCAGTACATCATCGTGCCGTCGAGATTGAAGGAATAGCCGAGCGGCAGCACAAAGCTCGAAATTCGCGATGAGGCGCCGAAGCGGTTGAGGCCTTCCAGCGTCTTGGGGTAGGCCGCTTCCGAGCTCGCGGTCGAGAACGCGATCATCAGCGGCTCACGGATCAAACGCAATAGATGGCCGTATCGCGGTCCTATCACGACAAAGCCGACGACGACTAGGATGCCCCACAGGATCAACAGCGACAAATAGAAGCCGCCCATGAAGACGATGAGCTTCCACAATACCAAAAGGCCGTTTTTGGCTACCGTTGCGGTGATCGCCGCCCACACCGCGAGCGGCGCGAAAAGCATGACATAGCCCGTGACCTTCAGCATGATGTGGCCGAGATCGTCGATCAGCGACAGGATCGGCTTGGACCGCTCCGGGGCCGCACCCAGCGCGACCGAGAAGAACACCGCAAAGACCACGATCTGCAGAATTTCATTCTGCGCCATCGCATCCGCGATCGAAGTCGGAATCAAGTGGGTCAGGAATTTCTCGATCGAGAAGGCCGAGACCGGCAACCCGGTCGATTGCGCCTTATCCGGTAGCGTGCCGGGAAAATTCGAACCCGGCTGCAGCAGATTGACCATCAATAGCCCGAGCAGCAATGACACAAACGAGGCACTGACGAACCAGCCCATGGTCTTGGCGAAGATGCGTCCGAGCCGCGCGCCGCTGCCCATATGGGCGATGCCGCCGACCAGCGTTGCGAACACCAGGGGCGCGATGATCATTTTGATCAGGCGCAGGAACAACATCGCGATCAGATTTATGTCGGCGGCGAGATCTGCCCTGGTGTCGGGCAGGTAATTAAAGATAAGCGCGCCCATTATGATGCCCAGCGCCATCGCGATCAGAATGTATTGCGTAAACCTGTTGGACATTTTTTTGCTCCCGTAAGTATTTTTTGCTCCCTTAAGCATCCGGCGCCAGCAAGTGTCGCAGGTTTTTGAACCGGCGCAACCAGCTTTGACGCGACGTCCTGGCGATGCCTACTGGTATGCCAGAGCAAGGATGAAACGTTCCCGTCGCGCAATGATGCAACGGCAATGCGTGCAGTTGGGCGTCCGTTGTGCGCTCTCCTTGGAGGTATTCACTCGAAGCGGCAATCGAGGCTGGATGCACGGCGTGTTCTATCGGGCGGCCGCCCATGTCAGAGAATACGCCAAAGGTGCTGATCGGATTGCTGCCGGGCGAGAATCGCGGCAAGCGCATGATCAGGGTGTGACATTGCTCGCTTGCGCGGTGGTCGCGCGCAACAATTTGCTTGCAGCGGAACCCAAAAACGAAAATGATATTGCCTGATTTTTTTGCCGGACTTTTCCAGATTTAACTTCGGTTGAGGCCGCAGCTCCCGCGATAACCCAAAAGGATTTGACCAAATGAGCAATATTTCGAAACTAGCACCAACACTCGCGGCGCTGGCGGTAACCCTGACGTTCACCGTCGCGATGCCGGCATTCGCGCAGGCGCCGACCGATGCGCAACGCAGTGAGATCCGCTCCGCCTGCCGCTCCGACTATATGGCGCATTGCTCCAGCGTGCCGCCGGGTGGCATGGAGTCGCTGCAATGCCTGCAGAAGAACATGTCGAGCCTGTCGTCCGGTTGCCAGAGCGCCGTGCGCGCGATTGAGCCGGCGGCCGAACCCAAGGCAGAGGCCAAGCCTGAAGCCGAGCCCGAAGCCAAACCTGCGCCCACGGTCGAGACCAAACCCGAAGCCGAGCCGGCTCCGGCCGCAACCGCGGCCCCGGCGGAGAAGCCTGCGGCCGAAACAGCGGCGCCAGCGACCAAATCTGCCGAGAGCCCTGCGGCCAGCGCGCCCAAAAAGCCGACCAGCGCGCAAGCTGCCTCGATCCGCAGCGCCTGCCGCTCCGATTACATGGCGCATTGCTCGAACATACCGCCCGGCGGCGCAGCGTCGCTGAAATGTCTGAAGCAGAATGACGCTCAGCTCTCGGCGAAGTGCCGCCAAGCCGTTAACGCGGTCGCCGGCGACACGGCGGGGCCGGCCGGGGGCGGCGCTGCCGCTGCCGCAAATCCCGGCGCAGCCCCGGCGGCCGCACCGATGATGCTGCGGCCGATGCGCCCGCGCGAAGTGATGTTCGTGTTGCGGTCAGCATGCGGTGCCGATGTCCGCACCCTCTGCGGTGACGTTCCACCAGGCGGCGGTCGTGTCGTCCAATGCCTGGTAGGGCAGGCCGCCGCGCTTTCGCCGGCATGCCGGGACGTGCTGGGATCGTTTGCACGGTAGATGCCGCGCATCTGCTCCCACCCGTTCCCTTCACGAGCGGGGAGCGGAGTGATAACGCCCGCCTCACGCAATCGTGTCGACGAGATCCTTCGTGGTCGGCAACAGCATATATTGCGATCTATAGCGTTTTCGAGCGAAGTGGCGTCCGGTTCGCGTGAAGAAAACGCGTCAAAGCAAAAAACCAGAGCCCGGTTCTGATTCAATCAGAACCGATTCGGCTTTAGGCTTCGATTGCTCCGGCCCAGTCCGCGAATGTGTCGAGGATTTCGTTCATGACTTGCCTGTCGTTACGGCCGGAGCGCGCCGGTACGTGGAACGAATGATCGGCCGCTTGCACGACATGCAGGGTCGCCGGTTGCTTCAGGCTCTTCACGACGGGTTCGAGCAGCTTCAGTTCCGCCAGGCTGTCGCGCGTGCCCTGCAGAAACAGCATCGGGATATGGATATCGACCAGATGTTTCGCGCGATCGATCGACGGCTTGCCGGCGGCATGCAGCGGAAAGCCGAAAAACGCAAGGCCGCGCACGGCGTCGAGCGGAGCCGCTGCCTGCGCCTGTGATGTCATCCGTCCGCCGAACGATTTTCCGCCCGCGATCAGCGGCAGACCTGGACAGCAACGCGCGGTCGCTGCGGCGGCGGCACGCACCGCGACATGTGCCACCGCCGGGGCATCTGGCCGCTTGCTGCCTTTCTCCATATAGGGAAATTGATAGCGCAAGGTCGTCACACCGCGTTCGGCAAGGCCGGCCGCGACCGTCGCCATGAACGGATGGCTCATCCCGGCGCCCGCACCATGTGCAAACACAAAGCACACTTTCGCCCGTGTCGATCGGGTGAGAAGCGCGGAGACGGAGCCGCCGTTTCCGGTTTCGATCGTGAGCGGCTCGGGATTGACGGCGTTCATGGCACCCGCAAGCCTACCGAAGATCGGACTGAACCGGAAGCTGTTGACGCAGTTGTTTGACTTCACGCATGCTTCACTCAGATCTCCGTGGGGAAGAAAGCGATCAGGCCCTGGTAGCCGCCGCAGGCGGATCTGCGCACGGCCTGCGTCGAGGCGTTCCGCCATGCGGCTGCTACCGCGAGTATTCGTAGCCGTTGACCATTTCAGCGTGCGGCGCGATTTGCGATGCGTTGTTCCTTGACGAAAGCGAAGATTGTTTGCATTGAAAGTCGCGCGCAACACGGCCAGTATGGCAATTCAGCCAACCCTCAGGGCAACATGTCTGACGACACACCTTCTCCGTGGTACAAGAAGATCAAAGGACGCTGGATCGTTAAAGGGGCCATCCTGGTCGCTCTGGTGTTGATGGTGTTTAACCTTAACTGGATAACCGGACAGTACAGATCATTGGCAGGCAAGGGCAACCATAGCTTGACGATTGAGAATCCGTCCGTCGAAATTTCCCCGGACGCGTCCTCAAATCCGGATGTGCTGAAATGGGATCTGGTCGCAATCACGATTAGCAAGGCCGGCGACGTGGCAGCCGACAAATGTCGCATCATAACCGAGGTCCCCACAATACTCGACACAGAGAGCGAGACGCAGACCCCGTTCGACATTGCGGTCGCGACCACTCAGGTACGAAAGGCAAGACGCGTTGCAGTTCCCAGGGGGTGGATCGGTAAGGACGTGAGATTGTTTGTGGAATGCGATGGAGCCGTTTCCAACGTGCTCACCATCAAGCTGATCTAACCCCGCTATCAGGTTGATCCAAACGGAAGGCACTCTGGAAAGCGGGTGCTTTTTCTTTTCCACCCGGCACCAGCGATCGTTCGAACAGAATGGCGAACCGTGTCCGCTCCGGTCACTGCGCCATGTTTGGATCGAGTTGACCGACGCGAAGCAAATGATGGCGATCCCGGCATGACTCGAACATGCGACCTACGGTTTAGGAAACCGTCGCTCTATCCGGCTGAGCTACGGGACCGGATTGATTTACAGAATTTCGTGGCAGTTTATTTTGGCTCTTTTTTCGTTCCCTACCCACTCTTCGCGATCAGCCATCCTACTCGCTAGCCGAACTGCAAACAACAGCGCAGTCGGACGCCTGCCGCAAAGCCCGGGAAAAAGGAGCGCGTGCGCAATTCGCACGGATATCGATCCGATAGCCTGACCGCTGAAATATCCGCAAATGACGGCGAACCCGGGTGGACTACGCGCCAACCGGGGTTGCGACGCCGGCTGTCAAGCGGCGCGGACCGAATTGAAGAACCTGGACACTTCGACCTTGAGACGATTGCTCTCGACCGACAGTGACTGCGTAGCCGAAAGCACTTGCGATGAGGCCGATCCGGTCTCGGTAGCGCCACGCTGCACATCGGTAATGTTGGTCGATACCTGCTGGGTACCCTGCGACGCCTTCTGCACGTTGCGGGAAATCTCCTGGGTGGCCGCGCCCTGCTGTTCGACCGCGGCCGCGATGGCTGACGAAATTTCCGACAGCCGCTCGATCGTGCCGCTGATTTCCTTGATCGCGGTCACCGAATCCTGGGGATCAGCCGGCGCCAAAAAGCTCTGATTGGACTCCGTTTCGCGACTGACGCGCGGATCGATGGAGGTCGCGCCTCGGTGGCACTTTGAAGCTTCCAAAGCTCTACCTCAAGCGCGTCGAGCGATGTGGCAACGAGATGTATGTCGGCCACTTTAAACGTTCGATGCTGATCTTGGTTGGACCGCGCGACCCCAGATCGAACTGTGATCGCGTTTGCGACAATGTTGAACCGCCACCATACCCCATGTGCAAGCAAGTTGCGGGTGCGGCAAAATGAAATCGAACGCTTGAGGCATCCGCGATGGCGTCAGTTTCAGGCAAGCTACCACGACGATATTCTTTGATAAGCCTTTTCATCCGCTTGGGTCGGTCGTCGACCTTCCACTGATTTTCCGAACGTTCGCCGAACCCCTTGACGCCTGTGATGACTTCCATCAGGTCGGAAACCCGATGCTCGAAGGCCGCATGGGCGAACATCATGCCGACGAAAGTCTTCGCGAACGGTTGGAGGGCAGGTTCGTTCGCGTCGGGGAGACAGTGCGTCGTCATGTTGCCGCCCCGCGATCCTCTTTGTCGTCCGCCAGCGGTCGTTGCAGCGCCTCGGCTGCGCGCATCCAAATACCGCGCTCTTCACCGGTGGTGAGGACCAGCGGAACATCGCTGCGCGCAATTAGGCACAACCAGGTTAGCGTTGATATCGCTTAACGCCGCTAATAAGCGCGTGGCCTGCGCGCAGGGCTCAGGCGTAAATAATGGCAATTGCGGGGCTGTCAAACCAATTCATGAATTGACAGAAAGTATTATGTGGACAATCGTTTTCGGACAGGCGTCGTTCCATGTGTTGTGTATGTGTATCAGGAGGATTGATCGATGGGGAATATCGAAACATTTCGAAAGAGTACTGAAACCAATCAAGTTCAAACTGACGCAGACATAACAAATACGATCCATTCGGTTGGATTACCTAAATTCTCATTGCCGGATTACGTGGAACACCAAGAGGGCGTCCCCCGGGCCGGCGCGCTCAGCGCCGAAGCAGTTGTGCGCGATTATGAAGCCGCCGCCAAAGAGATCGAGTTGATGGGGGCGGAGCTGATTGACGCAGCCAAAAAATGCGAGGCGATGACTGCCGAGGTACATACCGCAATTGCCTACATGCGCGACACTGCGGCAGCCTATCGCGAGGACGCCAAGAAAATCTTCAAACGCATTGAAGATTGCGCGCTGTTCACAGAGAACGTCCGCAAGACCTGCGAAGAGGTCAAACGCAAGATGGTGGAAGGCAACACCAACTGAGTTATCCGGCAAAGGGCAGGACCTAGCACCAATATTGGCCCGTTCCGCACACGCGGTGGGAAGGGTCAGCCAGCGCGACTTACATTTCGTGCGGGAGCTGACCGTATCCAGCTCGGGACCTGGACCAGTCTCGCGCGACCCACCTTGATTCAGCAGCGAGGCTGCCGATGAGCTTGCAAGATTTCCTGACCGCAATGACCGAGCAAGGCCCTCCCAGCTGTCAAAGGTGCGGAAGCAAGCCTCACGTCATTTGCAAGATGCTTGACCCAAGTAAGGGCGAAACCATCCGTATCTTCAAGTGCCAATGCGGTGAGATGACCAAGACCTCCCGCTAACTATAGTGACGATGCCTCTTCAGTGCAGCGTCAATTTGGCTAACGCAGAACCGTACGTTGCGAGCGCTTCGCGAAAGCTGCCCGCGAGATATTGGTAATGCGCCGCAAGGTATTCATACCTTTTTTGCTTTGAGGGATCAGTCATTTGCCGTGCAAGCGCTTCGCATTCGGCCGCCCACGTTTCGTATCGCTCAAGCCGCTTGTGTCGAACGTCGGTCATGGGCTTATTCTCTCATGTGACCCTGGACGGGGCTTTTCCTATTGGCGCCAGAGTTTGGCTTTTTTCCAGATCACTCTTTAATTCTCCTCCCGCTAGTGGACACTGTCGCGCCTCAAACCAAGTAACCGAGGTTTAGCCGACCCGTGTGCGAGTAATAAGGTGCCATCTCCTTGTGCACCAACTCAGATCGAGCAAACTGTCGATCTGCCGCACCAGATGATCGGGCGGAACCACCTTGTCGAGATCAAACGAATAGAAAAACTGTTCCTGTCCTTCTTCCCGCCGACCCATCATGCGCCGCCCCCGCCGATACCGTCTCCGCCAACGGAATCATGGTTCGCGATTCGCATCAAAGGGAGTTTTGCAACACAATCGAGGATGAAGCTGACATCCCGCCACGACGACCCCTCGTGATTCCAGAGACCTGAGCGGGAGTGAAGTGGCACGAGATCCATTTTGACCAATTATTTCAGGGAAGCCCTGTCCTTTCCGACCCAGTTAATTTACTTCGGATTTACTTGAACCAAGTCCGGTCGGGCCATTGTCCAGGTCCCATTCTCATTACAAAGATTTTCTAGACCTCAGGGGTGACGGCCGGGTCGTGCTCTACAAAAGGGCTGACCACCAAAATCCAAAATGGACCGTCCGACTGAAAATTCCAGAAACTGATGGCTTCGTTGTCAAGTCGACAAGAACAACCAACGATCATGAAGCAAGGCGTCTTGCGGAGGACCTC
>CAWDWT010000005.1:0-75145 GCA_963806075.1 uncultured Alphaproteobacteria bacterium | reverse complement strand
AGGCGGAGGCACCGTGCTCTACGGCGCCCACACCCCGCGCTTCCACCCCTCCGACTTCCGCGTGCGAACCCTCGATGGCGTCGCCGACGACTGGCCCATCGACTACGCGACGCTGGCGCCGTTCTACGACCTGAACGACCGCATGATGGGCACGTCCGGCCTGGCCGGCGATCCTGCCTACCCACCGAAACCGCAGGTCATGCCGCCGCTGCCGATGGGCCGCGCCACCATGGCCCTGGCCCGAGGCTTCAACCGCCTGGGCTGGCACTGGTGGCCCTCCGACACCGCCATCGCCTCGCAGGAATACCAAGGCCGCCCGCCCTGCATCAATCTGGGCAAATGCACCTTCGGTTGCGCCCAGGGCGCCAAGGGCAGCACCGACATCACCTACTGGCCGGAAGCGATCCGAGCCGGCGTGAAACTGCGCACCCGCGCGCGCGTCCGCGAGATCACGCTAGGCCCCGACGGCATGGCCGATGGCGTGGTGTACTACGACGCCGAAGGGCGGGAGCAGTTCCAGCCAGCCCATGTCGTCATCCTCGCCAGCAACGGCATCGGCACGCCGAGGCTGCTGCTGAACTCAGCCAATGCCCGCTTCCCCCGCGGTCTCGCCAACAGCAGCGACCAGGTCGGCCGCAACCTGATGTTCCATCCCTATGTCTGGATCACCGGTTATTTCGACCAAGAACTGGATGGCGAGCGAGGCCCCGACAACAGCTATTGGAGCCACGAATTCTACGAGACCGACCTGTCGCGCGGTTTCGTCCGAGGCTTCTGTTACGAGTTCAGCCGCGGCGAGGGCACCGCCGCGACCGCCATCGAAGGCGTCGAGTCAGGCCGCATTCCCTGGGGCGAGGCGACACCATGAAGCCTATCGCCGGCTGCACCGCCGAACCACCGGCCTTGGTGCCATCCTCGAGGACCTTCCCGAGCCCCATAACCGTGTCACCCTCGACCCGGTGCTGACGGACGGCAACGGCATTCCCGCCCCCAGGATCGACTACACCCTGAGCGAGAACAGCCGCCGCATGATGGATTTCGCCCTCGCGCGCGGCACCGACATCCTGCAGGCAGCGGGCGCCTACGATGTCGAGGGAGGACTACAGGACCGCGGCGGCTGGCACCTGATGGGCACCGCACGGATGGGCAACGATCCCGCAACCTCTGTGGTCAATGCCTGGGGTCGCAGCCATGACGTGCGCAACCTGTTCATCGTCGACGGCTCGATCTTCATCACCTCGGCCGGCGTCAACCCCACGCACACGATCCAGGCGCTTGCGCTCTACATCGCCGACCAGATCAAGCAGCGCCTGGGCACGCTGTTCGACTGTTAGTTGCAACCCCCCGGTGAACAACCTTCCGTCGCCCGACATCCGCTTGATCGTCCCGAACGGATGCTCGACCGTAATCGTCGGACGGTCATCAGGCTGATCAGCGCGGCCAGCGCGAATTGCTGCCGTCACGGGACCGAGACGATTTAACCACGTCAAGCCTCGCCACGTGACCGACTCACAAGACTCCCAAACAATCCGGATGGACACTCCCGGAATAGTCATGCGATTCTAGACACTCCCGGAACTGCTCCTGGCCTCGGTCGAAGAGCGGCGAGATCCATGGCTTTATGGGTCGCATCAGGAGGCGATGAGACTTGCCCAACGGTCGATGCGGTCCGACGGTACCAACTGCATGACGGACGCAGCAACAGCCCTATGCCTGTTTTTCGTGGTGCTGGGCATGGTGCCGACGCTGGCTTCCTTCGCCCAGTTCGCAATCGTCGGACTGCATGGTCTCTGGAACCACTATCCAAGATGCGGCGACTACACGCCGCGCGTGGCGTTCTTGCTGCCTGCATGGAACGAAGCAGACGTGCTGGGTTCGAGCATCGAATCGCTGATGAGCATCGACTACCCGATCGGGTCGTGGCGGATCTATGTCGTGGACGATGCCAGCACAGATCACACGCCAGACGTCATGCGCGAAAAGATGGCGCAGTATCCCGGATCGGTGTTTCACCTGCGGCGCGAGAAAGGCGGCCAGGGCAAGGCGCACACGCTCAACCACGGCATCCGGGCCGTTCTCGCAGAGGACTGGGCCGAGGCCGTCATGATAATGGACGCCGATGTTCTCTTCGAGCCGCTCACGCTGCGGCGCATGGCACGCCATCTGGCAGATCCCGATGTCGGCGGCGTCACCGCCTACGTGAAGGAGGGCAGCTATCCCGGCAGCATCATCGCCCGCTTCATCGCCTTCGAGTACATTACCGCCCAGGCGGCAGCAAGGCGTGCCCAGAACGTCGTTGGTTGCCTTGCCTGCATGGCCGGGGGTGCCCAGCTCCACACCCGTGAGAACCTGATCGCGATCGGCGGCTTGATCGATACCAGCACGCTGGCCGAAGACACCTATACGACCTTGAAGACGCAGTTGAACGGCAAGCGCGTGCTGATCGACCCCAACGCCATCGTCTGGGCCGAGGAACCCGACAGCCTGACCGCATTGTGGAAGCAGCGCATTCGCTGGGGGCGCGGCAATTTGCAAATAACGGCGGCCTTTCGCCATCTGTGGTTCAGGCCGGGTCAACATCACAGGCTGGGCAGTGTTTTCTTCGGTATCCTCTGGTTCAGCGCCGCACTGATGCCGGTATTCATGATTCTTCGGCTCCGCTGGACTGATCGGCCTTTACTATATTTGGCCGCCCTTGGCCGTGAAAGCCTTCGCGTTGTTCTGGAGCGTGACGTTCGTCATCTACCTGTTTGAGACGCTTTTCTGCTTCGCCATCGACCCGTCCACCGGTCGGAAATGCTGGTTCGAAGGCGTGGCCTTTCCAGGATTGCTATCGGTCGCCATCATGGCGATTGCGGTTTCGAGCGTGAAGCTTGCCGGATCGACAGAGTGGCCCGTCCCTGCAAGCTGGTCCTGGGGCGACATCGCCGTTCAGCTCGTTCTCGTCTGGTCAGCAATATCGACCCTGGCAGCCTGGGCGGTTTATCGAATTGACAGGGCGGGGGCGCCCAAATGGCTGCGCGATACACTGTTGGTGCTCATCGGCTACGGTCCACTATTGTGCGCCATCGCCATCGGAGCGATCGTCGCCCAACTCAGGAACGCCGATCTGAAATGGGACAAGACGATCAAATCCGGAAAGGCGAGGATGCAGCCGAAATGACCGCGGAACGGACGTTCGAGATGTTGCAGTCCCGGGACGTACGCAACGAGCGCCGCATCTTCTGGAGCGAACTGGTGATAATCGTCATCGTCGCTCTGCTGGTGACCGCCTACCTCATCGCACTATGATTTCTAACAGGTCCGGCAGCGTGCCAACGCATCGCCGGTGACCTCGATGATTTCACAATTCGCCATGGGTCGGGCGATTTCCGCGATCCTGTATTTTTTCATCCATTCCGCGGCGACCGCGAAACCCTCCATCTGGCCGAACAGATAGGCACGGAAGAATTGCCCGTGGCCGACAGCGACGACAAAGTCGCCATCAAGCGCCAGCAATTGCCCGTGGAAGTCGCGCAGCCTCGCCATGAACGACCGGAACGATTCGGCGTCCGGTCCGTCACGGTAGTCGGGATCGCAGCGGTGCCAGTACTCCTCGACCCAGGGCCGACGCTGCTCGGCCGTCGTCCCGCGACAGCGCTCCGGGCTGAGGTAGGTCAGTTCCTGGATCGGCCAGGTCTCGCAGCGCGTCAGCGGCCATCGGGCACGAATTGGCTCGGCGGTGGCCCGGGCACGCAGGAATGATGACACGATCAGCAGGTCAGGCTGACGCTGGACCCGGTCCGCGACTTCGCGCACCTGCTGGCGGCCGAGCGCCGTCAGCGGTACGTCGCCGTGCCCGCTCGCCGGCAGGCCGGCATTCGATGCGCTCTGGCCGTGCCGGATGAGCCAGGTTACTGCTGGCGGCACAGCGCCTCCCACTCGCGGGGATCGAAATAGTGTTCGGTCCAGTAGCGCACAACCATCAGTTCCTTGAACGGCAGCAAGCCGTCCGGCAGCGTCTTGCCGGCCAGTTCGTCGGCCATCAGCTTCGGCATGTCGATACCGGCCGCGCCGGTCAACGGCAGGTACCGGGAAAGCGCGGGTTGACCTCGAGCAGCTTGAACACGCCATCGGCCGCGCGCTTGAACTGCACGTTGGTGGACCGCGGATGCCCACGATCTCCGCCGTTCGCACGGCAGCTTCCATCAACTCGGGCAGGTTGATCGTTCGCGACGCCACGGCGATGCCGGAGTCGATCTTCAGGCGCTCGCGCGGCACGGCGCCGACGACGCGACCGTCACGGCGGACATAGACGTCAACCGAATATTCCTCGCCCGGCAGGAACTCCTGGAGCACCAGCGAGCCGTCCTTGGGCAGCGCCTCGAGATCTTCGCGGCTGTCGATCCTGGCGACGCCGCGCGAGCCGGCGCCTCGGCGGGGCTTGACCAGCCAGGGAAAGGACGTGACGCGATCGGCAACCGTCTGCGTCAGCGGCTCGCTGACGGGAATTGGCACCGCGCCTTCGACCTTCTCCAGCAGAACATGCTTGTCACGACAGATCCTCAGGCACTCGACGGGCGAGATCGGCAACGCGACGCCGATCGCTTCGAAGCGCTCACGCTCCGCGGCGAGCGGCGCAAGTTCGGTATCCACCGTCGGCAACAGCGCCTCGATGCCGCGCGCCTTGCATGCCTGATGCAGAACGGGGATCAGTTCGGGATCATCGCCTCGGGGAATGATCAGCCGTTGGTCCGCCGGCACGAGGTAAAGGCCGGTAGCCAGCGGGTCCATATCGGCCATGTGCAATTCGTGCGCGGCCGCAAGGCTTTTCCAGACGCTGATCGCGGCGGCACCGCCGGCGCCGGTGATCAGGATGCGCACGAATCAGCTCACACTTCCAAGCCGGCGGCGACCATGGGTTGGGAAGTCGACAGGTGCTTGCCGGTGTCGGATCCTGAATCGCCGTCGCGCTGACGGACGATGCGCAGCGGCTCGGCAAGCACATAGCCGGCAAAGCGGCCCCAGTATCGTGCCGTCGCCACGATGACGTCGTGCTGGAGGGCGTCCATGCGTTCGACCTGGCTCTTGTAAGCATCGATCGCCTCAATCTTCCGCTTGATGAATTCCGTGATGTCGACGAACCGGTTCGGACGGAATTCCACTGTCGAGGACGGCGCCTGGTAACAATAGACATTCGGCACGCCGCGCGCGGCCACCAGGCTCGCGGCATGAACCGCTCGATGGTCCTGGTGCGTGTCCTCCGCGCAATGCGTATAGACGTGCGTAGGTCGCAGCTCGCCGATGGCGGCCTGGATGATGTCGATCGTCTCCACCCCGCCGGAGATGCGCGTATCCTGGAGATTGCCGAGCTGAAGCTTTGCACCGAGCAGCTCGGCCGCGCCAGATTTGCCTCGACCGCGCGCTGGTTGACGTCACCACCGGCCGCCCCGCGTGACAGAGTCAGGATGTGCAGGATGTCGCCGTGGGTATGATGCTTGACCAGCGCGCCCCCACATCCGATTTCGACATCGTCCGGATGGGCGCCGATTGCCAGGACGCGCCGCTGCTGCCGTTCGCGGTTGGTGTGGACGCCCTTTGCGAGCACAAGGGCCTGCTCCATAAACTCGGCCGGCGTTTCGGGCTTGAACAACAAGGCATCGATGCGGCACTTCACAGCCTGGCGCATGAAATGCGGGCTTTGGTTGGCGGTCACCACCATCGTGGCGAGCCAGCGATGGTTATCCTTCAGATGTTTCAGCAGGGCGAAGCCACCGGGCAGCACAGGATCGACGGCTACAAGATCGTAGACCTCCGCTTCCACCATCCGCGCAGCGGTCTCGGTGTCTCGGGCATAGTCCAGTTGGGCCGCCCGGCTGGCATCAAACTCGCGCCGCAGCGCGACCGAGTTGGCATCGTCGCTATCCACCAGTAGGATGTGCAGCAGCTTACGAGGCGGCTGTTTCACGACGTTCAACCGAGGCTTATCCTGGTCTGCGTTGTGCATTTGCGACGTACCCAAATTCACCAATTGAATCGAAGGCCGACCAACGCGCGGGTGTCGGCGTTGACGGAGTTGTGGCCGACCGCGAGCTGAACAGCCACCCGATCCGTAATCGGAAGGATTGTGCGGATGTGCAGATCCACATTGTCGATCAGGGGGCTGTAGCCCACTCCGGCCACGACCAGCATATTTCGCGTCCCGTAATATGTCACATCGAAAACGCCGCTCACAATGGGCCGATAGTCCTGTAAAGACCGCCGCGCGGCCAATCGAAGACCGTCCCGGTCACCTGCCACGAATTGGAAAGCGAAACGCTAAGCCCGGTCCGGACCAGACGGCCGTCCCATTGGAACGCGCCGAACATCTGCCGATAGCCGCCGAACCATTGCAGGTAGTCAGTGAGATAGTAGCTGAAGCCGCCGTCGATCCAATGCTCGTCGGGAGGCCGGTGTGGGCGCGGTAATCGTAGATGAGCGACACTGCATAGCGCAGTGGCACCAGTCGGTGATAGCCAAGTGTGACATCGTTCGAGGGCAGCACGGCCACCCCGACAGCCGTCACCGTCCGCAACTCCTCAGTGTAATGGATTAGGCCGAGCTCCACCGTGTCGAAGGCCGTGATCCCGAACTGGCCTCGCGCGCCGAAACCCCACGACGTGCCAAGCGATGTGGAGACCAGCGTGCCCGATGTCTCGACCACATTGCGATAGACGTCATCGACCTTGGTCAGGCCAATACGCGCCTCGTCGTTGTTGGGGTCGAGGGCCAGGACGTGTTCAAAGCCGGCGCGCCCTTGTTCGCGCTGGCGGTTGGCGAGTGCGATCCACGCCAAGCCATTCGAGGCGTCGGGGTCATTGGGGATCGGTCTTGAGCAGTTGCTCGTAGATCATGCGCGCATCATCGAGGCGATACTCACCGCGAGCGATGCGGGCAAGGCCTAGCAAGGCCGGACGGGAGCTGGGATCGCGCTTCAGCACTTCCTCGTAGACCTGGGCGGCTTCGCGCCCATGCTTGGCCTCCAGGGTGAAGGCGAGCTCAAGTGCCGGATTGAGCGCCTCCGGAGCGGCCTGATGGGCCATTCGCAGCCATTCGATTGCACGTTCCCGGTCGCCTGAAATCGCGCGCCATGACGCCCCGGAACATGTAGATGCGATAATCGGTCGAACCTGCATCGAGGCATGTCTGGAGCAACCGCTGCACCGTCTCAACGGGCCGCGGTTGCTGACCGAACAGCTGCTGCGCCTTTTCGATCTCGCAACTCTCCTGGGCCTCGGCGATCGAGGGAAGATGGGCAAGAAAGCCAGGAAGCAGTACGGCAATGGCGAGATTGCTCGACAGCCACCAGCGCATCAGCCGTGAACGGAACGAATCCGCACTACCCCCCTTTGCCGCCTCCAACGACCGTCAAGGCGAACCGCAATTTGCATTTCATCACGATTGAGTTTGGTTGCGGCGATGGGATGTGTCAAATCGCCTGCCCGACTAATTAGAGCCCGTCTCTGAATGATAGCGCAACGGCCGCTTGCGCCCCAAAACGCGCCGTTCAATGCCGCGCTCGCCCTTCCTGATTGCAGCCATTACTAAGGCACCATGTTGCAACCAGCACAGGAGGCCAGGGTGGGACGTGTCAGAGTAGCGGGGTTTTCGCTGTCCCTGGATGGGTTCGGAGCGGGCCCGGAACAGAGCCTCCAGGACCCTCTGGGAAAGCGCGGGACGGAGCTCCACACCTGGTTCTTCGGAACCAAGACGTTCAAGGCCATGTTCGGCCAGGGCGGCGGCTCCGAGGGCGTGGACGAGACCTTTGCCCACCGCTCGATGGACGGCTTCGGTGCCTTCATCCTTGGCCGGAACATGTTCGGTCCTGTGCGCGGGGAATGGCCGGACGACAGCTGGAAGGGCTGGTGGGGAGACAATCCGCCCTATCACGCCCCGACGTTCGTCCTGACGCACCATGCCCGCGAGCCGATCGTCATGCAGGGCGGCACCATTTTCCACTTCGTCACGGACGGGATCCACGCCGCGCTCGAGCGCGCACGCAACGCCGCGGGAGCACGAGACGTCAAGATCGGAGGTGGCGTCTCGACCGTTCGCCAATACCTGCAGGCCGGCTTGATCGATGAACTGCACTTTGCACTTTCGCCTGTCCTGCTCGGACGCGGCGAGGCGATGTTCGAGGGCCTGGATCTCCCCGCCCTCGGCTACCGCGTGATGAAATCCACTGCCACAGACCTCGCAACGCACGTCGTGCTCGGGCGCCAGCAGAACGAATAACCCCCCGCCTCCGCAGGTTCGTCGCCGGATAGCTGTCGGGCGGCAAACCACCCGTGGCGGTCGTCCCCGACCTCATTCCGCAATCGTTCAGAGAGCAGCTTTCAGCCCACCGACGCCACGTAGCGCAGCCGATGGACACAACCAAAACGGGGCGCCATACACGCGCCGTGCCAAGGTGTAGCGCCAGAAGCCTGTGCGGCGACGCGGGCCAGGCAATGCTCCGCCAGCATCGGTCCGCGGCACCGCAAAGCAAGAATTTCAACGCAGATGCAGCAAGGCGATGCACGCAGAACACGCGGATAGGGATTGGGCCGCGGCTCCACCTGTGACCCGATGCCGGAACGCGTCTCCGTCGATATCGAATTGCGTGATCGACGGTCTTGGAGCCGCACGGAAGCATCAGCGTGTTCTGCGTGCATCGCCTTACTGCATCTGCGTTGGATTCTTTTCTGTGCTGCGGCGCCGCAGTCACGCGACGCACCCCGTCCCGGCAGGTTGCCGGAAATTCGTCGCACGCCGCAGTGATTTCGAAGGTTAGTATCCCAGAACCTATTTAGGATTATTTTCTTGACGCGGTCCGCCCGTTATGGTCTTACTCCGCCCATGCCAACCCCGGCCTCCTCCTCCCCAACCGCCGCCCCCACCGGGTTCGAAGCGGTCCGGGAGACGCTCTCCAACCTCCTGCTCCTCCTCGTCATCGCGATGATCACCACCTGGGCCGAGCGCCTCATCGCTTCGCTCCGTCAGCGCACCGAAACCACCGACCTCACCGACATCACGCGCGCCTTCGGCACCACCGACATCGCGCTCATCCTCGAACGCCTCACTATCGGTCTGCAGCGCCTCCGCGAGCTCGAGGATAAGGTCCGACGCGCCGTCGCCGGCCTCGACCCCGACCCGCAGCTCGAATCCACGAGCGCCACCTCATCCCCGCTCAGCCCAGTCTCACCGCAGCCACTCGGCCTCACGCCAGAGGACGTTGCTCTCCTCGCGCTCCTCACCCCCGAGCTGATGGCCAGCGCGCCGGTCCGCGCCACCGGCCCACCCCGAACCCCATAGCTGAGCCCGCAAACCCTCAACGGGGACTGTCCATCCTCTCACACCGAGAGGCATGGCCGGCCCCGCCGTGCCGATTCCCCCTCCCCCAGCTGAACCCACCCCCCAGGCGGCAATCCAGCATCACCGTGCGAGCAGCAAAGCAAGCGTTCAACACCGAGTTCACCGAGAAGCAAAGCCACCGAGAAGGCTTCCAACACGCTTCGCGCAAAGCGGATCAAGGTTACCTCGGTGGCTCTCTGTGCCTTTACCTTACTCCGTGACCTCCGTGAGAAACCTTGCCTTCCTGCCTGGCACACCTGCACCGGGTCACTCACCCAATAGCCCCGCCCCCACCCCGAAACCCCATCGCCACCACATACAGTTCGGAAGACTCCTTCCGGCTGGCCGGCGGCTTCGCATGCCGCACCGACGCAAAATGCCGCTTGAGCCCTTCCAGCATCGCCCGCTCCGATCCCCCCTGGAACACTTTCGCGACGAACCCCCCGCCCTCCGCCAGCACCTCCACGGCAAAGGCCAGCGCTTCCTCGGCCAGTGCCACGATCCGCAGATGATCGGTCGCCGAGTGTCCGGTGGTATTCGGCGCCATATCCGACAGCACCAGATCGGCCTTCCCCCCCAGCAGCTCCACCAGCCGCTCCTGCACCGCAAAATCGGAAAAATCCCCCTCCAGCATCACCGCCCCGCCGATCGGATCCACCGGCAGCAGGTCCACCCCCACCACGGACGCCGCCCCGTGCTTCACCGCCACCTGTGACCACCCGCCAGGCGCCGCCCCCAGATCCACCACCCGGATCCCCGGCCGGATCAGATGGAACCGCTCATCCAGTTCGATCAGCTTGAACGCCGCGCGCGACCGCCAGCCCTGGGCCTTCGCCGCCACCACATACGGGTCGTTCAACTGCCGGCTGAGCCACCGCTGCGAGGCCACACTACGGCCCTTCGCCGTCCGCACTGCCACAGACAGCCCCCGAGGCGCCGGCGCCTTCGGTCCCTTCACGCCCGGCCGCGCCGCCGGTCCGCCCGGATCATGCGCAGCAGCATGCCCTCGCGCAGCCCCCGGTCCGCCACCACCACCCGAGCCGCCGGCCACATCCGCACCAGAGCGGCAAACACCGCGCACCCCGGCAGCACGAAATCCACCCGCTCGGGCCCGACACAAGGATGTGCCTCCAGCCCCGCCCGTCCCAGCGCACGCAAGCTATCCAGCGCCCCATTCGCCGCCTCGCCGGTCAACACGGTACCGTCCACCAGCAGCCGCCGATACCGAGGCAGCCCCAGCGCCACCCCCGCCAGCGTGGTCACCGTCCCGCTCGTCCCCAGCATCTGCACCCCGCCGGCCCGGATCTCGCGGGCGATGCAGTGCACCGCCTCGAAGTTCGCCAACCGTGCGGCAACGTCATCGACCATCGCCTCGAACCCGTCAGGATTGAAACCCACCGGCCCAAACCGCTCCGACAGCGTCACCACGCCCACCGGCAACGAGTCATACCCAATCAACACCGGCCGCCCCTGTGGATCCAGCCGCACCCACGCCAGCTCGGTCGACCCCCCGCCGATATCGAACAGCAGCGCCCGCCGCCCCCACCCCGCCAGCAGAGGCGCGCAGCTTTCCAGCGCCAGTTCGGCCTCTTCGCGGGGGGTGATGATGCCGACATCCAATCCGGTCTCAGCCTTCACCCGGGACAGGAATACCGCCCCATTGGCCGCCCGCCGGCACGCCTCGGTGGCGATGGCACGCAGCTTCCGCACCGGCCGCCGCTTCAGCCGATCGGCACAAGCATGCAGCGCCCCCAGCGCGCGATCCATCGCCGAGGCACTCAGCTCCCCGGTCAGATGCAGCCCCTCGCCCAGCCGCACAATCCGGCTGAAACTGTCCAGCACACGGAAGCCATCGCCCGCTGGCGTCGCCACCAGCATCCGGCAATTGTTGGTGCCGAGATCGAGCGCGGCAAAGGCCGGCCCGGCGAACCGCCGCGGCTCATTCACCGATGGTAAGCTGTCGGCCGAGGACTGGGCGTTCCGCAACAGCATCATGGTATTGTCACCCCGCCTTGCCCCACCCGGCAAGCGTCAGAAGCGTGGGTTTCCTCGTTTTCATCTGGGAGCCCCCCGCGATCAGCCAAGGACACCGCAAATGCCCGCCAACATGCGCCGGATCCTCGACCGCCACCGGGTGACCTCCGGCAAGGGTTTCCGCCTCAAGCACCACGATCCAGCCGACACCGGCGGACGCCGGGTGACCCAGTCAGCGGCGGAGAACATGGTCGCCCAGGACGTCCAGCGCCTCTCGTCACTGCATGACCGCCTGTACGCCCGAAACGAATGGGCCCTGCTGTGCGTGTTCCAGGCGATGGATGCCGGCGGGTCCACAGTTGTCCGGCAGCCCCAAGCGTGTGACCAGAGGTAGAGCATTGTCCCAGACCGTGAAGTGTTCCTGCACGGTGTCGGACCACCAGCCGGGCTCGGCGGCGACGTAGGTCACTCGTTTTCGCCAGACGGGGCCGGCCATCGCCTCCCTGAGCGTTCCGTCCAGCTTGACCGTTCCCTCGTTGGGATCGAGATCCGCGATGGAGCGAAGCAGCAAGGTCTTCCCGACCCCAGAGGGCCCTTGCAGGGCGACGCATTCGCCGTCCTGCAAGTCGAATGACACGGAGATGTGCAGGCGCTTGAGCCCGCTGACCGTCAGCATGCGTCAAAGCTTGCGCTGCAGCCAATCGGCAACCCGCCTGGCGATCTCCGTCGGCGCCTCGCCCGGGTAAGGGTGCACCGAGCTGACATTGATTTCGCCGAGCACGTAGCTGTCGCTCCCGTCGGCCTGGCAGGGGCCGAGCATGAAGTCGGCGTCCCAGATGATGGGCAGATCACCTCGCGCAATGTCCAGTAACGAGGTTAGCTGTAGCGTCCACTCGTCTTCCATCAACCGGCGCAACCGCTGGAAGCGCGGGTCTGCGTTGGACGTGTAGAGCCGCGGTCCGGCCTCGGAACGCGCGGCCGGCGAGTCGACCAGGGCTTTGACTTTGTGGTGGCCGAAGCCGGCGCAGCGATCGCCTGCCATATAGCAGCGCACCACACCTTCGCTCAGGCGGGGCTGGAATGGTTGGTCGATAACGCTGCCGTTCTCGAAATACTCCGCGCAGCGACGGAGGAAATCATCCAGCGTCAGTTCCTCGGACGCGTCCTTGGTCGCGTCGAGCACCCTTATCATGGGGGAAGTCGACAGTTTCTCGACCTTCCAGACGCCTTGACCGCCGTTGCCGCGATTGCGCTTGATCACGCGCGGACCGATGGCCAGCCGAGTCGGCAACTCGGAGCGCATCGCCTCGGCGGTTCGATACAGCGCCGTGTCGCTTCCCCATCCCATCGAGCGGGTACGATAGAGTACCTCCTTGGTGCCCATCTTGAGGATGACATCCGGATGAGCGCTGACCCACACGCCCCGCGCGGCGACGTCGCGCAGCAGGGCATCGAGACCGGCGCGGCTTCGCCCGTCTTGAATGGGGTTGACCCAGACGAGCACGCCATCGACCGCGAGCAACTGTTGGCGGACCTCCTCGGCGAAGCTTTCATCGTAGATTGCGGGGCGTGCCTCGATGCCGACGGCAGCGAGCGCGTCGAAGACCTGCACGAAGCGGGTGTTCTGCGGGGTCGCATCCCGTCGCGCGGCGGCATCGCCCCGCGAGAGAACGGCTACGGAATACGTCGAGAAGGGGAATGACCTTCGGTGTCCATGCGCGAGCTCCACGTGGTGCGTGCTGCGCAGAGCTTGGACCGAAGTCTCACGGGGAGTCTGCTTGTCCCCTCGGGAACACTCTACGTGAGAACGTCCGGACCTTTCAAGACGATGGAATTGGAATTCTCCCGGCGATTGGGCTGCTCTGGCTGGTTCCTCCGAAACGGCTCGGAACCTGTGAAATCTTCGTGACGATCCGGCGTGAACTCTCGAGCGCGAGCGGGTTGACAGCTTCGCCATCAGGAGTTCTATTTGTGGTTCGGGGATTTGCGATCTCCTCGCGAGGCGACATGCCCAAGTATCGCGTCCTTAATCACCAAGGGCGCAGCATGTCTTCATCATACACCTCCATTTCACCCGACAAACTTTCTCGATCGGCACGGCCGCAGCGCCGGTGCTCATCGACGTGCGCATCGACGAGGACTTCTCGGCCGATCCGCACCTGATCCCGGGCGCCGTGCGACGCTCGCATTTCGACGTTCAGGATTGGGCGTCTCGCCTGACGGGCCAGTCGGTGGTCGTGGTCTGCCACAAAGGCAAGAAGCTCAGCGAAGGCACCGCGGCCTGGCTCCGATGCAGCAACGTCGCCGCCGAGGTCCTCGAAGGTGGCCACGTCGGCTGGAAGGAGGCGAACCACCCGACGGTGCCGGCCCATAAGAATCCCAAGCGCGACGGACGCGGCCGCACCGTGTGGGTTACGCGAGCTCGTCTCAAGATCGATCGCATCGCCTGCCCATGGTTGATCCGCCGTTTCGTCGATTTCGGCGGCAGTCTTTCTCTTCGTGACGCCTGCGGAGGTGGAAGCGGTTGCCGAGCACTTCGAGGCCACGCCGTTCGACGTCGAGAACGTGTTCTGGAGCCATCGCGACGAACTCTGCACCATCGACGTGATGGTCAAGGATTCGCGCCTGCCCTGGAGCGGCTGGCGACGATGGTCCGCGCCGCCGATACCGGCCGCTTCGATTTGTCTCCGGAGGCGCCCGGCCTGCTTGCCGCCTCGCTCGGTCTGTCGCGCATGTTCGACGACGACCTCGAACAGTTGAAAGCAGGCCTGCTCCTATACGACACGTTCTTCCGATGGTGTCGCGATGCGACGAAGGAGACGCACAATTGGCCGACCAACAAGGCCAGAACCTGACCGGCTGACCTTTCGGCGGGTAAGAACCGAACTTCACCTGGGGCAGCGACAAGACCAGGAGAACCAACATGCGAACACGGACAATCCTTCGTGCAGCCATCCTGCTCGCGACAGCGAGCGGTTGGGCGCCAGCCCATGCCCTGACTCAGGAGGAGCTCGTCGCCAAGATCCAGGCGGCCGGCTACTCGCAGGTCAGCGACATCAAGTCGACGGCAGAAGGCACGACCGCCAAGGCGATGAAGAACGGCAAGGAAGTCCGGCTCGTCATCGACAGCAGCGGCCAGATCAAAGAACGAAACTGAGTTCGAGGAGCAGTACGATGAAACGGACAATTCGAGCGCGCATGCCTTCTTGCGCCAGCTTTCGGTTCCTTCGCTTCGGAAGCACGCGCGCAGAGCGTCGACTGGCAGAAGGTCGACTGGCAGAAGGTCGACGAGACGCTGGGGCGGAAGCCCGCCGTCTTCGATGACGTCCATCGCTACGGCTTTCCCCGTACCGATCTAACCACGTGGCTGGATCAATCTTTGAACCTCCTCCGAATTGATGGACACCTGTAGTAGGCTCGGAGAGCCAGGAGGTGTTGGATGGAAGGACGTCAACGTCGGTTGTTTACGGACGACTATAAGCGGCAAGCGGTCGATCTGGTGGCTTCGAGCGGCCGCTCGGTCGGATCGGTGGCCAAGGAACTCGGCCTGCGCAATTCGGTGTTGCGGCGCTGGGTGGAACAACGTGGGGCCGGTCGAGAGCCGACGGCGGCGGCGCGGCGCCCCACAACGCAGGCGGCGCTGCCGTCGGCGGATCACGCGGCTGAGGTCGCCCGTTTGCAACGGGAGAACGAGCGGCTGCGCATGGAGCGCGACATTTTAAAAAAATCGATCGCGATCTTTGCTGGAGTTCGGACATGAGATTCCGTTTCATCGAAGATCGCCGCGCCGACTATCCGGTGACGATCATGTGCGAAGTTCTCGCTGTTTCGCCGGCTGGCTATTACGCCTGGCGCTCGCGCCCGGAGAGCCGGCGATCCGCCACCAATCGTGAGCTCGTCGACGACATCAAACGGATCCATCGGGACACAAGCGGACGCTACGGCAGCCGGCGTATCCATGCCGAGCTGAAAGCCCAAGGCCGCGGGGTGAGCCGCGGTCGTATCGAAAGATTGATGCGCCATCACGGTATCAGGGCCATCATGGCGCGGCCACGGCGGGTGCGGACCACCGACAGCCGTCATGACTTCCCGATCGCCCCGAACCTGCTCGACCGCAACTTCACCGCCACTGCGCCGAACCGGATCTGGCTTGTTGATATCACCTACGTCGAGACCGATCAGGGCTGGCTCTATCTGGCCACGATCCTGGATCTCTACAGTCGAAAGATCGTCGGCTGGGCAATGTGCGATCATTTGCGCACCGACCTGCCGTTGGCAGCCTTGCGGATGGCCATCTCGGCGCAGCGGCCCGGTGCAGGCCTGATCCACCATTCCGATCGCGGCGTTCAATATGCCTCGGCAGACTATCGCAACGTGATGCAGTCCGCCGGCTTCAGAGCCTCGATGAGCCGCAAGGCCGATTGCTATGACAATGCCCCAATGGAGAGCTTCTTTCACACGCTGAAAACAGAACTCGTCCATCACCGCCAATATGCAACACGGGAGGAAGCCAAGCGTGATATCTTTGCCTACATCGAGGGCTTCTACAATCGAACCCGTCGCCACTCCGCCATCGGCTACATCAGCCCGATCGAGATGGAGCTAAAAGCAGCTTAGCCCTGTCCATTTTTTCGGGGGAAGATCACTTGGCCTTAACAAAGACTCCTACCGGCTTAAGGCGCATGCCGTTCGAGGAGGCGACCAACCCGACCCGCTCGGTACCTCGTGCTCGTTCACGGAGCCAAGCGCGGATGATCCCTCAAAGGGTGAGGCCTTCCGCGCGCAAGCAAACTCACAATTGAGTTGCTTTCCTAGCTGAATGTAACAATCCTAGCTGACTCAGCGCTGTTTCAACCGCTTTCGTGGCTTCTGACACTGAGCAACAAAAGATTTCTCCAAATGGTGCTAGCTTATCTAGACGCTCCGCTAGGATTTTATGTGAGAGCGATTTCAACCTCCGCAACACCTCCCGTGTAAAAAGCGACCCTGAATTCCCACTCTCCAACTTGTCGATTGTGGTGCCGATACCTTTCTATTCGCTTTTCAAGCGTATTGACTATTCGAGTTGCTGATCCTTTTTCACTATTGGCAAGCTCGCTGAGACGATTTTTAATATTCTCTAGATAAAAATCAGCAAGCCTCACATTCTTTCTCAAGAGGTAACGCTCGCCCTCCCGGACAACGTTTACCACTTTTAACATGTTGGGGAACAAGCCCCCCCAATGTTGACCAAACGTCCTCCACAAATCTGGCAAGTGACCTTGCGTTCTAGCCACATGTCATTGACATCTCTAAGCCGATCGCCAACGTTGTTGACGCCAATACCAGTCATACCAACTTTCACGCGCTGTGCTTTGGAGTTTTCAAAAACATATACAACTCCGTGGGGGTAAAGAAATTCGACCATTCAAAGTTTACCTAACGGTCATACGTGTGACAGATTGGTCCAGACATATGGACACCAGCGAGAACTTAACGAAACCGCGCGGCCATTGACGCCCCCGGTGCAGTGTCAGGACTTGGGGCCGCATACTACGTAATTTCAAAGACGAACAACAATCCGGTTTTCCCGTGATCCGCTACACTGCGGCAGTGAATCACCCATGGGCGCAGCCACCCGACACCGCCAAGCCTTCCTGCGGAAGCACACCCTGTGCGCCTTCTGCGGCGGAGGTGCGCCGTCCTCGACGATCGAGCATTGCCCGCCGCGCTCGATGTTCCAGCATCGCCAGTGGCCGGAAGGGTTCGAGTTTCCCGCCTGCCAGGCGTGCAACAAGGGAAGCAGCGACCATGATCTCGTGATCGCGATGCTCGCGCGCATGGATCCGTTCGATGACAAGGGCAACCTCGACGGCGCGGCGGAAGGTCTCATGAAGGCGGCGCATCGTCAGCACCCGGAGCTGTTTCGGAAAATGATGATGGGCGCGAACCAGGCGCGTCGCGCGAACCGCGAGCTGGGGCTGCGGCCGGGCCCGGGCCAGACGCACCAGGACACGCACCTTGCCAACGTGACGGACGAGATGCGCGAAGCCGTCGACGTGTTCGCGGGCAAGCTCGTGAAGGGAATTCTACTACATGCACACTGGGGCAATCTTCCCCGCGGATGGCTGCCTCGTGATGTGCTGGTTCACGAACACCGACTTGCTGCGCGATGGCAAGTTTCAGTTGTTCGACGTCGTGAAGGACTTGGCAGGCCACGCGCCGACGTTGGTTCGATCCGGCAAGTTCTTGAACGATCAGTTCGAGTACAAGTTCTCGCTGTCCGACGAGCAGCACCTGCTTGCGCTGCAGGCCAGGTTCGGCAACGCGTTCGGCATCATCGTGTTCGGTGCCACCACGCCTGGCTGGCTCGAGCAGCACATCCGGCGCATGGAGGAGACGATGGCACGCGATGATGGCGGCCCGTTCCGGATCCTTCAATCGACGGTGCTGCCCTTGGGGCTGAGGCCGGCGCCGGAGGCGGTCTGAGCGAGAAAAACAGTTGCGCTGCAGCAAACGAGGAATGCAACAAGCAATGTCATTGGTGAAGAACCCTTTGGTGCCCACCAGCCGATTTGCATTGAAGCCGCGCAGCCCGTTCCTCAAGTTAAACTTTCGAAACGATCTCAAAAAGGCGCGGGCTTCGTCTCACAGGGGCGCTGGGGACGGGGTCCCGCCGTTTGAGAACCGCTACAACCAGAGCAACAGCTAAAAAAACTTCCGCCAGCGACAATTTGTCATTTGGAATCTATGACCGTGTTTGGCGGCGCTTTGTCGGAAGTTGGCTTAGAAAGCCTAGCGAAGTGTCTGACTTCCAAGCTGAATACCAGGGTTCGCTTTAGTTCACCCGCTCCAATGTTTTCAGGGCCTTAGCGCGAGCGCTAGATTTCGTTCCGACAAACCCGGATGCTCTATCTCAACGAGCAGAAGCCACTGCCAGCTTGCATATTTGTCACCAGTCTAGCGAAGGTGAGCTCAATTGCCGACTACACTGCGCAGCCGTGAATCGATCAGGATAGCCGTCAGGCAACCTTCGCCGAACCGATTAAGTGGAGTGTTTCCGGCTTCAGGTGAGTGTAGCGGCGCAGCATTTTCCAATCCTTGTGCCCGGTGACAAGCGCGACTTGTTCAATGGAAAACCGAGCCTCGAAGAGGCGGCTCGTACCTTCGTGACGCAAATCGTGAAAATGAAGGTCATCGATCTTCAATGCCCGACACTGGCGACGAAACGCTGTTCCAACGGATCGCCCGTTGTAGGGAAAAATCCGGCCTTCGCGAATATTCGAAAACCGGCCTTGCTCCTCGATGATCTTGCATGCGTCATAGCCTGATACATCCAACAGAGGAATTCGTTGGTCGTTGCCCTTCTTCTTTCGGGGATCCTTCCGATTTCGAATGAGGAGCATTCGACTGCTGGCGTCGAAGTCGCGCCATTCAATTCTTGCAATTTCGTCTTGCCGCATTGCCGTTGCGACCGCAAATCGGATGAGACGACCAACCGGAATCTGTTGCCGAATATTTGCTTCCAATGCCGAGATAATGCGATCGAGTTCGTCCTGCGTGGGGCGACGATCACGCTCATCGCCTTTTCCGACGAGCCCGAGACGTCCAAGAGCGATCCGAGCGAGATCAATTGGTTCAGTTGACACAACGACCCCGTGCACTGCGGCGGCGTGTGACAGAATCGTTTTGATGTACCCAAGATCGATACCGACGGTCACGGGGCCAGCTCCCTCCCGCGCGCGCTCTTTTCCGAATTTGATGAAGCGCTCTCGATCAAGCTCTGGAAGACGAAGATGCCAAGTCTCTTGTCCAGGAAGGTGAGGCTGGCAGTCTTGGAACGACCGATGTCCTTCCCGACCTCTTCCAAGTCTTGGCGATGAAGTGCGACGAGATCGCCGAAGAGCTGGACGTCGCGGGATTTGCGCATCGATGTCGGTTCGTGGCGATCGATCCGCCGCTCGATATCGATGCCCCATTCTTCCGCGTCCTTTCGGCGGAGAAATGTCTCGTTGACATATTTCCCCTTTCGTCGGACTTGGACTCTCCAAGAGCCCGATTTCAGTCTGGTAATAGTTGCCACGCGTGTGCGCTCCGTGTGCACTGAGACGTCGAAAAGCCGGAAAAAACGTCGCGCTATGGCGTAGAATAGAGTGCACACGACGCGACCTAACGACTTGAATGTACTAAAAAAATGCAGATAAATCAATTACATAGATTTGCCGTGGCCCCTATGATGGACTGGACCGATCGGCATTGCCGCGTGTTCCATCGGCTGATGACGCGGCGGGCGCGGCTTTACACGGAGATGCTGACGACCGGTGCCATCCTGCATGGTGACCGGGAGAGGCTGCTCGGTTTCGACGCCAGCGAACATCCGGTCGCGCTGCAGCTCGGAGGCTCCGATCCTCGCGACCTCACGGCTGCGGCGACGATCGGCGAGGATTTTGGATACGACGAAATCAATCTCAATGTCGGTTGCCCGTCGGACCGGGTCAAGGATGGCCGCTTCGGCGCCTGCCTGATGGCAGAGCCGCGGCTCGTCGCCGAAGGCGTCGCCGCGATGAAGCGCGCCGTGCGTATACCGGTTACCGTGAAATGCCGGATCGGCATCGATGATCAGGATCCGGAAGTGGCGCTGGATATGCTGGCGCGCAGTGTCGTCGCCGCCGGTGCCGACGCACTCGTGGTGCACGCGCGCAAAGCCTGGCTCAACGGATTGTCGCCAAAGCACAATCGCGATATCCCGCCGCTTGACTATGACAGGGTGTACCGGCTGAAGGCGGCGCTGCCCGATGTGCCCATCATCATCAATGGCGGCATCGCGAGTCTCGAAGCGGCGAGGGCGCATCTTGATCACGTCGACGGCGTCATGCTCGGCCGCGCCGCCTACCAGGAACCCTGGCGGCTGCTTGCCGTGGATTCGGAGCTGTTTGGCGAGACAGCGCCGCATGCCGCAATGAAGGACGTGTTCGCGGCAATGATGCCTTATATCGAACGTGAATTGGCGCACGGCGTGCGGCTACATTCGATCACGCGGCATTTCGTCGGCGCATTTCATGGCGTGCCCGGCGCGCGGGCGTTCCGCAGGCATCTTGCCGAAAACGGCGTCAGGCCGGACGCCGGTGTGAATGTTCTGCGCGAGGCGATCGCACTGGTCGGCGATCGCACGGTGGCGTCGATCGCCGCGTAATCGCTTCGCTTACGGATAGCCGTGCAGCATCAGGCGGTCGGCATGGACCTCCCAGCTTTCCAGCCGGTCGAGAAAACTCATGCCGAGCAGATTGGTCTTCATCTGGCCACGCGGTACCACCAGCGCCGGCACGGAACGTTCGACCAATTGGCCGATCGCCAGACGATCGAGGGTCAGACGCGCCGCCTTGGTATGCCCACCGGCGGTTTCGACGTCGACATCATAGTCCAACAATTCCAATGGCAGGCCCGCGGCCTTCGCGGTCTCATAGGTCAAGACCACCGAGGTCGCGCCGGTATCGATCACCATCGGCGCGTTGATGCCATTGATCTTGGCCAGCAGCGCGAATTCGCCGCTCTGCCCGCGTTGAACCTGCACCGCACGCTTCGCAGGTTGTTTGGCCCGTTTGCGTAACAGGTCGGACACGGTGTCACCGGCATGCGCGATCCGCTGCGGATCTCCATAGGCGACGACGGCACCGGCGGTTGCGGCCAGCATCAGCAATACGAGCAGGATGCGGCTCATGGCATGCCCTCCCGCGCAAAGGGTTCGGCCGTTCAGTCCGTCTTCGAGGCGTCCGCCGCCGCGGGCGGGACGAGGTTGGCCTCGGCCATGCGCGCCGGCAACAGCGCCATTACCGCGCGTCGTTCGGCGGTGTCCATGCGGTGCCAGCGCGCGATCTCCGGAAGCGTACGGCCGCAACCGAAGCAGAGACTGGTCTTGGGATCGATCATACAGACTGCGATGCACGGTGTGTCTTTGCTCATTGATGAAGTTTGAAACGTATTTGGTCGCTTGTGCAAGCGTCCAAGTCATGTTCCTAATCCAGTGCCGGCGCTCATGATCGGCTTGTTGCGGGCGCGTCGCTTCTCGTCGGTGGGTTCCGGTTGCAGCGGCGGCGAGGGCTCCTCTGTCATCGGAGCTAAGGCCGACATCACCCGTTCAGGCGGGAAGGTGACGATCACCTCGGTGCCGATGCGGAGCTTCGATTTCAGCGTGAAGGTGCCGCCATGCATGTCGATCAGGCTTTTGGCGATCGGCAGGCCCAGCCCTGCGCCTTGTTCGGCGGATTTGATCGAATTGGAGCCTTGGCCGAACGAGGCCAGCACGATCGGAATCTCGTCGGCGGCGATGCCGGAGCCGGTATCCTTGACGCTAAGATATTGCCCGCCAGAGGCGGTCCATCCCACCTTCAGCCAGATCTCGCCGCCCTGCGGCGTGAACTTGATCGCGTTCGACAGCAGATTGAGCACGATCTGGCGCGTCGCGCGCTCGTCACCCCAGATCCGCGGCATGCCGTGCTCGAACACCTCGTATATGGCGATGCGGCGGCTCGATGCGCGCAGCTTCAACAGATGGTGACAATCGGCGACGACGTGCACCAGTGACACCGCCTCTTCATTGAGTTCGTACCGCCCGGCCTCGATCCGCGACAGGTCGAGGATTTCGTTGATCAGGTTGAGCAGATGAACGCCGGAGTTGTGAATATCGGCCGAATATTCCTTGTAGATCGGCACCACATGTTCGCCGAAGATTTCGCTCTTCATCACCTCGGAAAACCCGAGGATCGCGTTGAGCGGCGTGCGCAGTTCGTGACTCATCTGCGCCAGGAAGCGCGACTTGGCGACGTTGGCGGATTCGGCGCGATGGCGCGCTTCGTCTGAAATCGCCTTGGCCTGTTCGAGTTCACCGATCAGCGCATCCTTTTCGGCGCGCGCCTCCAGCGTGTCGAGCGTGGTCGAATGCAGCCGGCGGGCCAATAGCGCGAAGTAGCCTTCGGCGGCCAGCGCCAGCAGCGCCAGCACGTAATTGTCGATGGTGTGGCTCAGCGCGAAATTGACCGCGATCGCCGTCGTGACCGGCGCGGTGGCGACCAGGGCCGCAATCGGCAAATTCGCCGCCAGCATGCTCGATACTGCGATCACCAGCAGCATCAGGAACATCATCAGCGTGTTCGATGTCATGTCCGGGCTGGTCGGATGGATCAGGATGGCGGTCCAGCACAGGCCGTATAAGAGATCGAGCAACACGAAGCGCGTCCGCCATTTGCGGGTCGCGGTCAGCGACGCCGGTTCGGCGAGGAAGCGGCTGCAATTGCGCATGATGACGACGTGAATGCAGAGCATGCCGAGGGTCCACGCCGCGGCCGAGATCGGCTGCATCCAGAACCCGAACAGGAGGCCGGTTGCCACCACCAGCAGCATCACGACATAGGACGCCGAAATGCGGGTCTGGGCATATTGCCGGAGCAGTTCGCGATCGAAGGCGGGACGGGTTCCGCTGGTCGACGTTAACCGGTCGCGGGCTTCGCGCACCCGCTGGGCTGCGACCCGTCGGGTGTTGACCGGCGGCCCAATCGGCGCTTCAGCCGGAAGCTGGACAACTTCGGGCTTTTCGGCGGGTTTACTCATAAACAACACAAATCCTGCCCACGAACCGCGCGGGTCTTTGCATTGTCTATCTGTCGCTCCAAATTATTAAGAGGGACCTTAAAGAGCGAGAGAATCGCGTTAACGCGAGGTTAAATTAACCTTTGAGCCGGGCGTGGCGGCTTCGGCTGTCCCTCATCAGAAACGCAAATAGAAGAGAGGCCTGGACATTTGCGAGAGTTAAATCAGGTCCAGATGAAGTGGCGTTGTAATCGCCAGTCGGTGACCGGTGATCAGCGCTGCAGCCGCGCCAGCAGGCTCGACGTATCCCAGCGATTGCCGCCCATCTTCTCAACCTCGGCATAGAACTGGTCGACCAAGGCTGTGACTGGCAGGTTGGCTCCGTTGCGGCGGGCTTCGGCGAGGCAGATCGAAAGATCCTTGCGCATCCATTCGACCGCAAAACCGAAATCGAATTTTCCCTCGTTCATGGTTTTGTAGCGGTTCTCCATCTGCCAGGACTGCGCCGCGCCCTTGGAGATGGTGTCGATCACCGCAGGGATGTCGAGGCCGGCCTTCTTGGCGAAATGAATGCCTTCGGAAAGACCTTCGACCAGACCCGCAATGCAGATCTGGTTGACCATTTTGGTAAGCTGCCCGGAGCCGGCGGGTCCCAGCAATTTGCACATCCTGGCATAGGCCGCGATCACGGGCTCGGCGCCGGCATAGGCATCCTCCTTGCCGCCGCACATGACCGTCAGCACGCCATTTTCCGCGCCGGCCTGGCCGCCGGACACCGGCGCATCGACGAATTTGAAGCCACGCTTGGTCGCTTCCGCATCGAGCTCGCGAGCGATCTCGGCTGACGCCGTGGTGTGATCGACAAAGGTCGCGCCCTTCCTGATGCCGGAGAACGCGCCGTCGGCGCCTGTTGTCACCGCGCGCAGGTCGTGGTCGTTGCCGACGCAGCACATCACGAAATCCTGGCCCTCGGCTGCGGCCTTTGGCGTTGGCTGGGCCCGACCGCCGAATTTGTCGGTCCATTGCTTCGCCTTGGCCGCCGTCCGATTGTAGACCGTGACCTCGTGGCCACCTTTTTTCATCAAATGTCCTGCCATGGGAAAGCCCATGACGCCGAGACCGAGAAAAGCGACTTTAGCCATGTTTACGACCTTGGGGTTTTTGCCGGCGCTATTAGTGGCCGGACGGCATGCTGCAGATGAAGGCGGTGGGCTGTTCGATGCTCGAGACAGGCTTCGCCGACAGAAGTGGAACGCGCACAATAAACCCTGCCCCATGAAGGGCAACGGCTTCGTTTGGCGAGCCGACTGGCTTTGGTGCTAGAATGGCGAGAGGGCCGTCAAGGCAAAGCCAGGATATATCAGGGAGCAAGCGATGAGCGTGGGCTTACTCGACCATTTCAACATCCGAACCAAAAAACTCGGCGAAACCGTGCGGTTCTACGAGGAGGTGCTGGAGCTCAAAAAAGGCGATCGCCCGAACTTCAGATTTCCCGGCGCCTGGATGTACAGTGAGGGCCAGCCGGTGGTTCATGTGGTGGATATTTCGCAGAGTAGCGAGCAACAGAAGCCAGATTCCGGCGTTGTCCACCACATCGCCTTTGCCAGCCGCGGTTTCTCCGGAATGAAAGAGCGGCTGAAAGCCATGAGCTTGCCGTTCGACGTCCGCGAGGTTCCGGGCGTTGACGTCTGGCAGATTTTCGTCACCGATCCCAATGGCGTGATGATCGAACTCAATTTCGACACCGCCAAGGAGGGTCTGACGCAGCGGGCCTGAGGGCAGCGCGGCCTGATGCACAGCGGAGCGGGTATTATTTTGCGCCGGATCGCACTATCTGAGACGGCGAGATGTGAACTTTTGGGAGACCCGGTTTGAGCGTGACGAAGCAGCAGGTTTTGGAAGGACTGGCCAGGGTAAAGTCGCCAGGTGGTGTTGCCCTTACCAATGCCGGCGCGCTGTCGGCCATTTCGGTCAGCGACAACAAGGTCTTTTTCTCGATCAATGTCGATGCAGCAGAGGCGCGAGCCTGGGAAAGCACCCGCGCCGAGGCGGAAGCCGCGGTGCGCGCTATTCCGGGGGTCGCCACCGCAATGGTCGCGCTGACCGCCGAACGCCAGGCGGATACCTCGCAGCAGCCGCGCCAAAATCACGGTAGCGATCAGGGCGTACAGCCGGTGGCGGCGCATCGGCCGCAGCGAGGTCCGGTATCGCCGATGTCGAAGCAATCGGAGATCCCGGGCATTTCCGCCGTGATCGCGGTGGCCTCGGGCAAGGGCGGCGTCGGCAAATCGACTACCGCACTCAACCTCGCGCTTGGCCTGCGCGACCTCGGTCTGCGTGTCGGCCTGCTCGATGCCGACATCTACGGGCCGTCTGTGCCGCGCCTGACCGGCATTCGCGAAAAGCCGAAAGTAAATGACGACAAGAAAATGATCCCGATCGTGCGTTTCGGGCTTGCGATCATGTCGATCGGTTTTCTGGTCGACGAGGAAACCGCCATGATCTGGCGCGGACCGATGGTGATGTCGGCGATCACCCAGATGCTGCGCGAGGTTGCCTGGGGCACGCTCGACGTTCTGGTGGTCGACATGCCGCCGGGCACTGGCGATGCGCAACTGACGCTGGCGCAGAACGTGCCGCTGAAGGGCGCGGTCATCGTTTCAACGCCGCAGGATCTCTCCTTGATCGATGCGCGGCGCGGGCTTGCAATGTTCACGAAGGTCAACGTGCCGGTGTTCGGCATTGTCGAGAACATGAGCTATTTCCAGTGCCCGCATTGCGGCACGCAATCGGATATTTTCGGCCATGGCGGTGCGCGGCATGAGGCCGAGCGGCTGGGCGTGCCGTTCCTGGGCGAAATTCCCCTGCACATGTCGATTCGCGCCACGTCGGATTCGGGAACGCCGGTGGTGGAAAGTGATCCCGACGGTCCGTATGCCGCGATCTATCGCGCAATCGGCGCCAAGGTCCGCGACCGGTTGCAGGGTGTTGCCACGGCTTGACTTGTCGCGAACGTGCGCGTCTCGCGTCATGCGACTTTCGTTTAATCCACACCGTCATGCCTTTGTTGCGTTTTCGCTGGCGTGCTTCCGTGTTAAGTCCGCACTGATCGCCTTCGGACGACGCCGACACAGCATCGCCGAACTGAAACTCCAGGAAATCTGGGAAACGTCCTTAAGGAGATGCCCGAATGAAGCGTCGTGATTTTCTGAAAGTCTCCGCAGCCGGTGCCGCTGCGACGGCAGTGGCCTCTCCGGCGATCGCGCAATCCGCGCCTGAGATCAAATGGCGCATGACGTCGAGCTTTCCCAAATCGCTCGACACCCTTTTCGGCGGGTCGGTGGAATTCGCGAAATACGTCGCCGACATGACTGACAACAAATTTCAGATTCAGGTATTTGGCGCCGGTGAAATCGTGCCCGGCCTGCAGGCACTCGATGCGACCTCCAACGGCACCATCGAGATGAGTCATACCGTCTCGTATTATTATGTCGGCAAGGACCCGACGTTTGCGATCTACGCGTCGGTGCCGTTCGGTCTCAATGCCCGCATGCAGAACTCCTGGTGGTATCAGGGCGGCGGCATGGAGCTCGGCAACGAGTTCTTCAAGAAATACGGCGTGATTGGCTTTCCCTGTGGCAATACCGGTACCCAGATGGGCGGCTGGTTCCGCAAGGAGATCAAGACGGTCGGCGATCTGTCCGGCCTGAAATTCCGCATCGGCGGGATTGCAGGCCAGGTTCTGCAGAAAGTCGGAGTGGTGCCGCAACAGCTCGCCGGCGGCGATATCTATCCCGCGCTTGAAAAAGGCACGATCGATGCGGCCGAGTGGGTCGGACCGTATGACGACGAAAAGCTCGGCTTCCAGAAGGTCGCGAAATATTACTACTACCCCGGCTTCTGGGAAGGCGGCCCGACGGTGCATGCGTTCTGCAATCTCGAGAAGTGGAATTCGCTGCCGAAGAACTATCAGGCGATCGTCTCGGCGGCGGCCACTTATGCCAACACCTGGATGGCGGCGCGCTATGACATGGAGAATCCAGCGGCGCTGAAGCGCCTGGTGGCCGGCGGTACCCAGCTTCGTCCCTTTACCAATGAAGTGCTGGAAGCCTGTCTGAAGGCAACCAACGAATTGTGGAGCGAAATCTCCGCGACCAATGCGGATTTCAAGAAATCGATCGACGCGATGCAGGCCTATCGTTCCGACCAGTACCTTTGGTGGCAGGTGGCCGAGTATACTTTCGACAGCTTCATGATCCGCTCGCGCACGCGCGGCTGATTCCGCGGCCGCGCATCACGCCCGGCTTCCCCAGAGGCCGGGCTTTTTGCGTGGCGATAGATCAGCGTGCGATGGCTTCCGAACCCGGATGTTCAATGCCTGCTGCAGGCCTCGTGAGCCCAGACCCGATCCTACACCGCTTGATGCATAAGAATTTTGGAGCGAACGCCCGGGCTTGCCGGCGAACAGGCATCGCTATTGTTTTGGTGGTGGGCCGAAATCCAGCGGCGGCAGGTCGATCTGCGGCACGTCGATTTTGACCTTGTTCAAATCGACATTGGCCGGCTTGTCGAGCAGGCCGGTGACCGTGACCGGGAAGGCGATCACCAGGATGACCATGATCGTCTGCAGTCCGATCCAGGGCATTGCACCCCAATAAATGTCGGAGCTCTTCACTTCCTTGGGCGCCACGCCGCGCAGATAGAACAGCGCGAAACCGAACGGCGGATGCAGGAACGAAGTCTGCATGTTGACGCACAGCATGACGCCGAACCAGATCAGCGCCGCATCGGGGCCGACCACCGGCGCCAGGATCTTCTGCGCGATCGGCGCGATCATCGGCAGGATGATGAAGGCGATCTCGAAAAAATCGAGGAAGAACGCCAGGAAGAAGATGAAGACGTTGATGAAGATCAGGAAGCCCCACACGCCGCCGGGCAGCGAGGTCAGCAGGTTCTCCAGCCAGACACCGCCGGAGACGCCGAGGAACACCACCGAGAAACAGGTCGATCCGATCAGGATGAAGGTGACCATGGTGGTGATGCGCATGGTCGTCTCGTAGCCCTGCTTGATCAGGTCGCGCAGTTCCGGAATGCGGACGGCTTCGAGACAAATCCAAACCACCGCCAGATAGGTGACGGCGAAGGCGGTCTTGAACAATAGCCCTTCGGTCACAAAGATGCCGATCACGGTGCCGATGCCGCCGGCGATGATGCCGACGATCAGGACTTTGCGGCCGGTCGCGCTGAAATCCTTGCTGTGGATCGCTGCCAGCACGATCGCACCGACAGCGCCCATCGCGCCAGCTTCGGTAGGGGTCGCCAAACCCATCATCATGGTGCCGAGCACGACGAAGATCAGCACCGCCGAGGGAATGATGCCGAGCAGGCACTTGCGCCACAACGCCCAGCCGGTGAGCGTCAATTCGCTCTTCGGCACTGGCGGCAGATGATCCGGTTTGACGAGGCCAAGCACGAAGGTGTAGCCGGCGAAAAGAAAGATCTGGAAGATCGATGGTCCCCAGGCGCCGAGATACATGTCGCCGACCGATTTGCCGAGCTGGTCGGCCAGTACGATCAGCACCAGCGACGGCGGCACCAGTTGCGTGATGGTGCCGGATGCCGCCAGCACGCCGGTGATGTAGCGGATGTTGTAGCCGTAGCGGATCATCACCGGCATCGAGATCAGCGCCATCGCGATGACCTGTGCCGCCACCGTGCCGGTAATGGCGCCGAGGATGAAGCCGACCAGGATCACCGAATAGCCGAGGCCGCCGCGGATCGGGCCGAACAACTGGCCCATCGAATCCAGCATGTCTTCGGCGAGTCCGCAGCGCTCAAGGATCGAGCCCATGAAGGTGAAGAAGGGAATCGCGAGCAACAGCTCGTTCGACAGCACGCTGCCGAACACACGGCCCGGAATCGCCTGCAGGAAGTTCAGGTCGAAAAAACCGAGATGGATGGCGAGGAATCCGAACGACAATCCGACCGCGGCGAGGGTGAAGGCTACCGGAAAACCGATCAGCATCGCGAGCACGAGGCCGCCGAACATCATCGGCGGCATCATTTGCAGCGTAATCATTGCGTCGGCCTCTCGTACTTCGCATCGATCGTGACGTAGCCCTTGAGGGCCGCGATGCGCTTGATCACCTCGGAGACGCCTTGCAAGGCCAGCATCACGAAGCCGGACGGAATCACGAACTTGATCGGCCAGCGCACCAGGCCGCCGGCATTGCCCGACATTTCGCGGACCACGTAGGCCTGATGGAAGAACGGCCACGACAGATAGCTGAGCAGCAGGCAGGCGGGGATCAGGAAGAACAGCGTGCCGATCAGGTCGAGCCAGAGCTGGCCGCGCTCGGAAAGGAACAGATAGAAGATTTCGACCCGCACGTGCTCATTGCGCTTGAAGGTATAGGATGCGCCGAACATCACCAGGATCGCGAACATGTACCATTGCAGCTCGAGCCAGCTGTTCGAGCTGTAACTGAAGGCGTAGCGGATCATGGCGTTGCCGGCGCTCACCAGGCAGGCGGCCAGCACGAGGAAGTTGCAGATATAGCCGATTTTTTCGTTGAGCTGGTCGATAGCCCTGCTGATTGCCAACAATGGGCGCATCATTTTCTCCGCGGCGCCTGGCATCCGGCTGCGCCGATCGTTTCAGCGGACGTCGCCACGGCGCGGCGCGCGCGCAATGCACAGAGTCACAAGCAACAGGATCGTACAAGGAGTCCGGGCCTTCACAAGCGGCTCGTCTGCAGGGGCGATAGCAACGGCGATCTTTCCCCAAATTTACCGCTTCTGCTATCTTGGCTGGGACATCAGGCAAAGCCGCTTGTCCAGCCAGGCCAGCTTGAAGTTCGGGCACCATTTCGTGCGGGCAGGCGGCGTCAATTGGCAATCGCCAATTGGCATCCAAGCGATTGCACGGGCTGAAAAATCTGGCGGGAAGAGCTCAGCCGCCGGTCACGCTCATATGGCGGCTGACGCTGGGGCGGTTGTGACGGCGATCGATGATGAAGTCATGGCCCTTGGGTTTCAGGCCGATTGCGCGGTCGATCGCGGCGCTCAATATTTCGTTGTCGGCAGATGCCCGCAACGGCTTGCGCAGATCTGAAGCATCTTCCTGGCCGAGGCAGGTGTGCAGCGTGCCGGTGCAGGTAACCCGCACCCGGTTGCAGGACTCGCAGAAATTATGCGTCATCGGCGTGATGAAGCCGAGCTTGCCACCGGTCTCGCCGACCCTCACGTAGCGGGCAGGGCCGCCGCTACTCTCGTCAAGGTCGGTCAGGCTGAATTGCTTGGCGAGCCGTGCTCGCACCAGCGACAACGGCACATATTGGTCGATACGGCCATCGCCGATGTCGCCCATGGGCATCACCTCGATCAGGGTCAGCGCCATGCCCTTGCCGTGCGCCCATTGCATCAGTTCGGGAATTTCCTCCTCGTTCATGTTCTTCAGCGCTACCGCGTTGATCTTTACGGCAAGACCAGCCGATCGCGCGGCCTCGATGCCATCAAGCACCTTGTTGAGATCGCCCCAGCGGGTGATGGCGCGGAATTTCTGGGGATCAAGCGTGTCCAGCGAGACGTTGATTCGGCGGACCCCGCAGTCGCGCAATTCGCCGGCGAAGCGCGACAGTTGCGAGCCGTTGGAGGTCAGGGTCAGTTCGTTGAGCGCGCCACTGTTGAGATGGCGCGACAGCGAGCGCACCAGCGTCATCACATTGCGCCGGACGAGCGGTTCACCGCCGGTCAGCCGCAGCTTGCGCACGCCCTTGGCAATGAAGGCCGAACATAGCCGGTCGAGTTCCTCGAGCGATAGCAGGTCTGCCTTGGGCAGGAAGGTCATGTCTTCCGACATGCAATAGAAGCAGCGCAAGTCACAGCGGTCGGTGACCGATACCCGCAAATAGCTAATCGACCGGCCGAACGAATCTGTCATCGGACGGGACAGCGATGCGCCGGGACTTACAATAGGTTCGTTCATTCAACAGACCCTGTCACTGCGACAGCCGCCAAGCCCGCAGAGCGGCAATATCGAGGTCGCAATGTATGCATCATGCGACCTGCATACAATCCCAACTTTGCGAACACCATACTTTGCTGCCCGCGTTGGTGCACTGCAAGCTACCGGCGGCCGGGCGCCGACGTTGGGGTCCCGGAATGGCGATTCTCTCGACCGCAGGACCCTTGTTCTTTTCTGGCAGAGGACCCGCCGGTTGCAATTCCGCTGCCCTCGGATTGGGGTCGCCGATCCCGCCTGCAGCCACACGGGCGGCCGCAGGAGCGTCACGACCCGGCTACCATGCAAGACTTCATCGTTCAGTGCTGGTTAATTGGTTAACCGGCCAGCCGGAACGGACCAGCCGGATCAAGGCCTTACATCGACTTTTTACTAATATTTCGAGCTGTCATCAGGCTCTCCACGGCCGCCGGCAAATCCCTCATATTACCGATCAGGAGGTCGGGTTTGAGGTCCGCAATCGGAACCTCGGTATAGCCGAATTTGACGCCGATCACGGGAACGCCGGCGCGTCGCGCGACCCCGATATCCGGACCGGCATCGCCTACCATGATGGTCGAGGACAGTTCGCCGCCGGCGCGAGCCACCGTCTGTTGCAGGATGGCCGGGTCGGGCTTTGAAACGCCGAAAGTGTCTCCGCCGCAGATCGCCGAAAACCGCCCGCTCAAGCCGAGTTCATCGAGCAGCTTCTTCGACAGCCATTCGAGCTTGTTGGTGCAAACGGCGAATTGATAGCCGCGCCCGGCCAGATCGTCGAGCGCGACCTCCAGTCCGTCGAACGGGCACGAGGCGTCCGCGATATGGGCCGCGTAATAATCGACGAAATCGGCCGTCATCCGGTCGATCTCGGCGAGGCTTGCGGGGCGGCCATCGGCTTCGAGGCCGCGCTCGATCATGCGGCGGGCGCCGGCACCGATCATGTTACGTGCGGAATCCAGCGGAATTGGCGCCATGCCTTCGCGATCGAGCACGAAGTTAAGCGCGCTGACCAGGTCGGGTGCGGTATCCACCAGCGTGCCGTCGAGATCGAATACCACGGTGCGAACAGGGGCCATCTTCGATCGCTAGCTGTCTTGGGCGCATCGTGCAAGTGGCCGGGTCAATCCGCTAAATTCACCAATTACAGCCATCCGGAGGGCTAAAATGCTGTCGCTCCAACGAAAACGACGCTAGATATGCCGCGCCGGACAACGTCGGTCAGCCGATCGGCGATGTCTCTTCAATGCGTATAAGGACAAGCCAGCCCGTGAACATGGATGAATTAAAGCGCCAGGCGGCGGCGCGTGCGCTCGAACAGGTGCGCAACGGCATGAAGCTCGGTCTCGGCACCGGTTCGACCGCCAAGCATTTTGTCGAATTGTTGGGGGAGCGGGTGCGCGCCGGGCTCGACGTGGTCGGCGTACCGACCTCGGAAGTGACCCGCGCCGACGCGTTGCGCGGCGGCATTCGTCTGACCACGCTTGATGACATCGATCGTCTCGACCTTGTGGTCGACGGCGCCGACGAAATCGATCCGACGCTGAATACCATCAAAGGCGGTGGCGGCGCGTTGCTGCGCGAGAAGATCGTCGCGGCAGCTTCCGACCGCATGATTGTCATCGCCGACGATTCCAAATGGGTCGCAACCCTCGGCCGCTTTCCGTTGCCGGTTGAGGTGATCCCGTTTGGCCTGGCGGCGACCCAGCGCGCCATGGCCAAGGCATTTGCCGAAGGCGGCGTTTCCGGGCAAATGGTGGTCCGAAAGGGCAAGGACGGTCACGTTTTTGTCACCGATGGCGGCCACTGGATTGTCGATGCCCATCTCGAACGGATAACAGATGCACCGCGCCTGGCCGGATCGCTGAACGCGATACCAGGCGTGGTCGAGCACGGTCTGTTCATCGGTCTTGCCAGCACCGTGATACTGGCGGGCTCCCAGGGAATTCGTGTTGTTGAACGGCGCTAACGCCGCAATCGAGGAGAATCGGAATGAGGAGCCTTATTCGTCTTTTGTCGGCCGCAGGCCTCGTGCTGGGACTGGCGCTTGCTGCGGCTCCGGCGCAAAGCCAGACCAATCCGCCGCCGCCGTCCGCGGCCGCCATCGCAGCGGCCAAGGAACTGCTTCAGATGAAACACGTCGAGGCGTTGTATGCCAATGCCGTGCCGGCAGTGGTGGAGCAATCCAAGA
This sequence comes from uncultured Alphaproteobacteria bacterium, assembly GCA_963806075.1. Classification (GTDB taxonomy): domain Bacteria; phylum Pseudomonadota; class Alphaproteobacteria; order Rhizobiales; family Xanthobacteraceae; genus Bradyrhizobium. The sequence continues at coordinate 42,068 of CAWDWT010000005.1, read as the reverse complement.
ACGAATTGATGCAAAACAATATCAACTATCAGAAAGACCTCAACGAGGTCGCCGTGATCGTCGCCACGAAGTTCGCCGGCCATCAGAATGAAATCGGCGACGGTATGGCAAAGGTCTACGCCACCCAATTCACCGAACAGGAACTGAAGGATATAGTAACGTTCTACAAGACGCCGCTCGGGCAGAAACTGCTGACTGCGGAGCCTGCGGCGATTCAGATGAGCATGGCCTATATGACCCAATGGGGACGGAACTTCGCTGCGACGGTCACCGCCGAGTTCCGCGCTGAGATGCGCAAGCGCGGCAAGCCGATCTGAGGACGATCTGATCCGGTAAAACGGGCGCGGTCGACGCTGAGAGGGCTGGGATGGCCGAATTCGATGTCGATCTTTTCGTGATCGGAGGAGGTTCGGGTGGCGTGCGTGCCGCCCGAATCGCCGCCGGTTATGGCGCGCGGGTCATGATTGCGGAAGAGTACCGGATGGGCGGCACCTGCGTGATCCGCGGCTGCGTCCCGAAAAAACTATTCGTGATCGGCTCGCACATCCATCACGAAATCGAGGATGCCGCCGGTTTCGGCTGGACCATACCGTCGGTAACCTTCGACTGGCCGACCCTAGTCGCAAACAAGGACAAGGAGATCGCGCGGCTGGAAGGCATCTATACCACCAACGTGGAAAAGGCCGGCGTCGAGATCGTCAAGACACGCGCGGTGATCGAAGATCCACACACCCTGCGTCTGGCGGACGGTCGGAAAGTTACGGCGAAATATATTCTGATCGCCACCGGCAGCACGCCGAACCATGGACCGGCCATTCCCGGCATCGAGCATGTGATCTCGTCGGACGAGGCGTTCCATCTGCCGGAATTGCCGAAGCGCGTCGTGATCCAGGGCGGCGGCTATATCGCGCTGGAGTTTGGCTGCATCTTCGCCGGCTTCGGCTCCGACGTGACGGTGATCTATCGCGGTGACAACATTCTGCGCGGCTTCGACGAGGACGTTCGCCTCCACGTCCGCAAGGAGATGGAAATGCAGGGCATTACCATCCTGACCGGCTGCACCGTCAACAAAATCGAGCGCGAAAACAACCTGTTCAGCACGCACCTGTCGAACGGCTCGAACATCGCTTCCGACCAGGTGATGTTTGCGATCGGGCGACATCCCAATATCAGGGGTCTTGGCCTTGAGAAGGCCGGTGTTGCCCTCAATCCCCACAATGGCGGGATCGCAGTCGACGGCTTCTCACGCACTTCGGTGCCGAACATCTACGCGATCGGCGATGTCACCCATCGCATCAATCTTACCCCGGTCGCGATCCGCGAAGGGCATGCCTTCGCCGACCATGTGTTCGGCAAGCGTTCGGCGCAGGTCGATCACTCCAGCATCCCGACCGCGGTGTTCTCGCAACCCGAAGTCGGCACGGTGGGATTGACCGAAGCCGAGGCGTGCGCGCAGTTCAGTCACGTCGATATCTACAAGACCGATTTCCGGCCGATCAAATCGACAATGTCGGGTCGCGACACCCGTGTCCTGATGAAGCTCGTGGTCGATGCCACCACCGATCGCGTGGTTGGCTGCCACGTCGTTGGCGACACCGCCGCCGAGATCGTCCAGGCCGTTGCCATTGCGGTCAAGATGAAGGCGACCAAGGCTGATTTCGACGCGACGTTCGCATTGCACCCGACCGCTGCGGAAGAACTCGTGACCATGCGCACCCCGACCGCGCGCTACGTGCGCGAGGCTGCCGAGTAGAAGCGCGACCTGGCGTCTGCCTTTGGGGCGGCTTTTTTGGACGTCGCGGCGCGCGATGCTATCCCATGGCCAGAAATCCGATGGCGGTTTGCCGCCAGCGTGTGTATAACCCGGCCCACCGCTAAGTAGCGGTTTCTGCTCAGGAGTTAACATCATGTCCGAGCGGTGGACACCAGATAGCTGGCGCGCCAAGCCGGTGATGCAAGTACCCGACTATCCCAACGCCAAGGCCTTGGCCGATGTCGAGGCGCAACTCGCCACGTTTCCGCCGTTGGTGTTCGCAGGCGAGGCCCGCAGCCTGAAAAAGGCGCTCGGTCGCGTCGCGTCGGGCGAGGCCTTCCTGCTGCAGGGCGGCGATTGCGCCGAAAGTTTTGCCGAGCATGGCGCCAACAACATCCGCGATTTCTTTCGCGTGCTGCTGCAGATGGCGGTGGTCCTGACCTATGCCGGCGCGGTGCCGGTGGTGAAGGTCGGTCGCATCGCCGGACAATTTGCCAAACCGCGTTCCTCATCGACCGAGAAAATTGGCGGGGTCGAGTTGCCAAGCTATCGCGGCGACATTGTCAATGACGTGGCATTCACCGCGGAAGCGCGCATGCCGGATCCGCAGCGCCAGTTGATGGCCTACCGGCAGTCGGCGGCGACGCTCAATCTGCTGCGGGCCTTCGCCACCGGCGGTTTCGCCAATCTCGGCAGCGTGCATCAATGGATGCTGGGTTTCCTGAAGGATTTCCCGCAGTCGCGCCGTTACCGGGAACTGGCGGACCGTATTTCCGACGCACTGAATTTCATGCGCGCGTGCGGACTTGATCTGGAGAGCCATCCCGAATTGCGCGCCACCGACATCTACACCAGCCATGAAGCGTTGCTGCTCGGCTACGAGCAGGCATTCACGCGCGTCGATTCGACGACCGGCGACTGGTATGCGACCTCGGGCCACATGATCTGGGTCGGTGACCGCACCCGCCAGCTCGATCACGGCCATGTCGAATATTTCCGCGGCATCAAAAATCCGATTGGCCTGAAATGCGGACCTTCGCTCAAACCGGACGAACTCCTGAAGTTGATCGACGTGCTCAATCCCGACAACGAGCCGGGGCGGCTGACGCTGATCGGCCGCTTCGGCTCCGAAAAGGTCGGCGATCACCTGCCGGGCCTGATCCGCGCGGTGAAGCGCGAGGGCCGCGTGGTGGTGTGGTCATGCGATCCGATGCATGGCAACACCATCACCTCGAACTCCGGCTACAAGACCCGCCCGTTCGATCGAATCCTGTCCGAAGTGAAATCGTTCTTCTCTGTCCATGCCGCCGAAGGCACCCATGCCGGTGGCGTACACCTGGAAATGACCGGGCAGGACGTCACCGAATGCATCGGTGGCGCGCGCGCCATCAGCCATGAAGATCTGAGCGACCGCTATCACACGGCCTGTGATCCCCGTCTCAATGCCGAGCAATCGATCGATCTGGCATTTCTGATTGCCGAATTGCTCAAGCAGGATCGCGGTAGCCGAATCAAGCCGATGCCGGCCGCGGCGGGTCTGTGAGTTGCTGAGGTTCTGGCGCGCCACGATCAATTCGCGCAACGGCCTGATCTTCGCGACGCGATCGGAGCAAGCCATTCGGGAGGAGTTGGTCGGCCTGCTGCTGTCGATTCCGCTGGCATGGCTCGCCGGTGCCACCGCGATGCGGCGGGTCGAATTGGTCGCCGCGGTGGTGCTGGTCCTGATCGTCGAACTTCTTAATACCGCGATCGAAAAGCTCGCCGATCGCCTGACCACCGATCACGATCCGCAGATCGGGCGAGTCAAGGACATGGGGTCGGCGGCGGTCGGCGTCACGCTGATCATGGCTGGGCTGTTCTGGATTTTCGCCATCGCCGAGCGCTTGGGTGCCATTTGAGAGCATTTCATTGCAGTTTCCGCCCGCGCAAGGCACGATCGATTCATGACCGAACCGACTAACCAATTCACAATTACGCTGGCCCAGCTGAACTCGACGGTCGGCGACGTCGCCGGCAATGCCGCCAAGGCGCGCGCCGCGCGGGTCAAAGCGCGGGATGACGGCGCAGACCTCGTCGTGTTGTCGGAGCTTTTCATTTCCGGTTATCCGCCGGAGGATCTGGTGCTGAAGCCGGCATTCCAGTCGGCCTGCCGTAGCGCGATCGAAGAACTCGCCCGCGAAACCGCCGATGGCGGCCCGGCGATGCTGATCGGCACGCCCTGGGTCGAGGACGGCAAACTCTACAACGCCTGTGCACTGCTCGACGAGGGTCGCCTCGCCGCGATTCGCTTCAAGGCCAACCTGCCGAATTACGGCGTGTTCGACGAAAAGCGGGTGTTCGCGCGCGGACCCGCCGCGGGTCCGGTAACGGTGCGCGGCATCCGGGTCGGCGTACCCATTTGCGAGGACACCTGGCTGGAAGAATCCCCCGAGTACGAAAATGTGGTCGAATGTCTTGCCGAGACCGGCGCGGAGATCCTGGTTGTACCCAACGGCTCGCCTTACGCGCGCGACAAAAACGATATTCGGCTGTCGATCGCGGTTGCCCGCGTCACCGAAAGCGGATTGCCACTGATCTATCTGAACCAGGTCGGCGGCCAGGACGAACTGGTGTTCGATGGCGCATCGTTCGCGCTCAACGCCGATCTCTCAGTCGCGGCGCAGTTGCCGGCGTTCGAGCAGAGCATCACGACGCTGCGCTGGAACAAGACCGCTGACGGCTGGCGCTGCTCGGGTCCAGTGGCGCAACTGCCCGAAAGCGACAAGGCCGACTACGCCGCCTGCGTGCTGGGCTTGCGCGATTATGTCAGCAAGAACGGCTTTCCCGGCGTGCTGCTCGGCATTTCCGGCGGCATCGATTCCGCGTTGTGCGCGGCGATCGCGGTCGATGCGCTCGGCGCCGAGCGTGTGCGCGGCGTGATGCTGCCGTTTCGTTTCACCGCGCAGGTCTCGATCGACGATGCGGCAAAGCTCGCGGCAGCTCTCGGCATTCGCTACGACGTGCTGCCGATCGCGCAGGCCGTCAACGGCTTCGAGGCGATTCTGGCCGACAGCTTCAAGGGCCTGCCGCGCGATATCACCGAAGAGAATTTACAGGCGCGCACCCGCGGCACGCTGCTGATGGCGCTCTCCAACAAGACCGGCGCGATGGTGGTCACGACCGGCAACAAGTCGGAAATGTCGGTCGGCTACGCCACGCTCTATGGCGACATGAACGGCGGCTTCAATCCGATCAAGGACATCTACAAGACCGAAGTGTTCAGGCTGTCGAGGCTGCGCAATACGTGGAAACCGGACGGCGCGCTGGGTCCGTCGGGCGAGGTCATCCCGGCCAACATCATCACCCGGCCGCCGACCGCGGAGCTGCGCGAAAACCAGACCGACCAGGATTCGTTGCCGCCTTACGACGTGCTGGATGCAATTCTCGAACGTCTGGTGGAGCGTGAGGAGCCGCTGGCCTCGATCGTCGAGGCCGGTTTCGATCGCGAGGTGGTGGCGCGGATCGACCGGCTGCTCAATATCGCCGAGTACAAGCGGCGGCAGGCCGCGCCGGGCGTCAAGGTGACGCGGCGCAACTTCGGGCGCGATCGTCGCTATCCCATCACCAACCGCTTTCGCGATGTCGGCAAACCGCTGCCCGAGCCCGATCACGCGCTGGTGTCGCGCGCGAGCCGCGGATCGTCGGAAGCGTTCGACGGCTAAAGGTCGACGTCGCATTTGGCCTGTCGTTGGAGGTGCGCGCAAAGAGCACGCTCCATGTAGCTCAAGCCCAAGGGTTAAATCTGCTGGCTGCTACCGCGCCGGAATGAAGGTCGGGCCGACCGTGCGGATCGATTTGTCGCCGGGCGTTGCAGGAGCGGCCGCCGTGGTGCTGGCGGCATTGTCGGGCGGCGGCGCCGTGGCAGCCGTCGTGCCTTTTTTGCCGGCTGTCGTGGTCGGCTTGGTCTGCGGCCGTGCCATCTTCTTGGCGCTCTCCTCGGTGACGATGATGTCGCCTTGCTCCTCGGCGGCGGCCTTGTCGTCGATGTTCTTCAGCGCGTCGGACCAGGTCTGTCCTGCGGCCTTGCACGCGCAGGATCGGACTGAACTCCTGACGGTAGCGAAATGCGTTCGGCAGCGCCGAATAGGGCTGGCCGCTGATCGACACCGCCGAACTGATGTCCTCGCCGGGATTGCGATAGGCGAACAGCGAGGCGTCGGCCGCCGGGCACAGCGCCTTGCAGGTTTTCTCATCGTCGGCAAAACGCTGCGGCACGGTGGCGAACGAGATCGGGAAGTAGGCGCCGTCGCAACTGCGCACGCAGACGGTGCGGTAGGTGCCGGATTGCGGCCCGACATCGGCATTCGGGACGTTCGGAGCGTTTGGATTATTGTTGCCGCCGAACAGGTTGTTCAGGAAGCCGCCAGGGCCCGGCGTGCGCCATGTTGGCATATTGCGGTCCGCAATTGTTTTGCGCGAGCGCCGTCAACACCGAGCGGCGCTGGTTGTCGCGATCGGCGCCGCCACCGCCGCGCAGCCGTTCGAGGCTGCCGGTGATCTGGTCGAGATTGGCGCGCATCTGCTGGATCTGGGTGTTGACCGGACCGCATTGCGCCGATTGGCCGGAGAACAGCGAGAAGAAGCCGGAGCTGTCGCATCCCATCCGCCTGGCCCGCGAGGTCACGCGATCGAGCTCGCTCTGTTGCCGGGTCGCGGCGTCCTGATAGCGCTGGATCTGGTCGTCCCTGGCAGGATCGCCGGTAGAGCCGCCGCGATCAATGCTCGCGAGCTGCGCTTCCAGCCGCGGGCACACCGGACTAGCGGGCGCGCCCTGCGCCTGCGGGTTTGGATTCATTTGCGGGTTCATCTGCGCCCACGCGCCGGGCGCCACGATGACGAGCATCGCGACACCGGCCAAAATCCATTTCGAGAAGGAAGATGTCAGCTTTTCCTGCATACCCGGCCACTGAGGACGATCACCGCGGCTGGAAACCAGAACACGGCTGCTGCGGCTCCACATAGCCGCTTCTCACGGCAGCGTCACGTCGTTTCCGGGGCGCCGATGTGGCAGGCGGCAAGCCTTTGATGTCACAGGCAGGTGAGGTTCAGCGCTGGCAGGTAATGGCGACGTATTCGCCGCAGCCGGCATGGGTGCAGGCGCCGGCCGACTTGGGAACCGCCCCCGTCACTTCTTCGGGATCGACGCGGCGATAGGAAGAGGCCTCGGCGAAATCCCGCGAGCGACAATAAGACAGTGCAGCGTGCGCGCCGCATTTTTCGCCCTTGGCGAGACACTGATCGACGCCATAACCGTCAGCCTGGTTTTCGACGATGAAGACGCGGCTGTCCGCGAACGCAGCCGAGGCGAACGCAAGGAGGAACGCACACGCCAATAGCGCCGAGAGGAAATCGCATGCAGCACCGGGGAATGGAGGATTGGAGAATGAAAGGAACGCCACTGATTCGATAGGTCCAAAACGTTAACAATGATTAACCATGGCCCGTTGGCCGATCTTGATCGCCAAAATCGGGCTTTTCGGGCGGCTCTTGACGCGTTCCCCGGATGGCCTCATGCTGGAACCATGAACGGTTTCCTCGCCATTTGTGGCATTTGCCGCGAGATTATGAGCTAGCAATTCGCTGGCTGAGGCCGTCTTTTCTCAACCGAGATCACTGGACGCCCGGCCGCAAGGGACGGGATATCCATGGAACTGCGCCTTTACGATACGTTGACCCGGGAGAAGCGCGCCTTCGCGCCGCTCGATCGCAACAACGTGCGCATGTATGTCTGCGGGCCGACGGTCTACGATTTCGCCCATATCGGCAACGCGCGCCCGGTGATCGTGTTCGACGTGCTGTTCCGGTTGCTGCGGCATCTCTATGGCGCCGATCACGTGACCTATGTCCGCAACGTCACCGACGTCGACGACAAGATCAACGATCGCGCGGTGCGGGATTTTCCCGGTCTGCCGCTGAACGAGGCGATCCGCAAGGTCACCGAAAAAACCGCCGCGCAGTTCCATGCCGATGTCGCGGCACTCGGTTGCTTGACGCCGACCTTCGAGCCGCGCGCGACCGATTTCGTGTTGCCGCGCGCCGACGGCAAGGCCGACATGGTGACGCTGATCAAGCAATTGATCGCGCGCGGTCATGCCTATGAAGCCAATGGCGAGGTGCTGTTCGACACCCACTCGATGCCCGAATACGGCGAATTATCGGGCCGCAAACTTGAGGAGCAGAAGGCCGGCGCGCGCATCGCGGTCGACGCGCACAAGAAGAACGCCGCCGATTTCGTGCTGTGGAAGCAATCTTCCGCCGACGAGCCCGGTTGGGAAAGCCCTTGGGGCAGGGGACGCCCCGGTTGGCATATCGAGTGCTCGGCGATGAGCGCGGCTTATCTTGGCGAGGTCTTCGATATCCATGGCGGCGGCCTCGATCTGATCTTTCCCGCACCACGAGAACGAGATCGCCCAGTCGCGTTGTGCGCATGGCACCAAGGCGATGGCGAATTACTGGATGCACAACGGCTTCCTCGAGGTCGAAGGCGCCAAGATGTCGAAGAGCCTCGGCAACTTCGTCACCATCAATGAGGTGCTGGCGGATTGGCCGGGCGAAGTGGCGCGTCTCAACATGCTGAAGACGCATTATCGCTCCCCGATCGACTGGACCGTGAAGGGGCTCGAAGAGAGTGCCAAGACACTGGACGACTGGTACGAGATTGCTGCGGATATCACGGGCGAGCGGCCGGCTGGCGCTGTCATCGAAGCACTAGCGGACGATCTGAACACGCCGCAGATGATGGCTTCTCTGCACGGGTTGCGCAGCAGCGCGGCCGCCAACGAACGCGATCGTAGCGCATTCGCGGCTTCGCTGCGGTTGCTCGGTTTCCTGTCGGAGAGCGCCGCGGCCTGGAAAGATCGTAAACAGCAGGCCAGCGGGGTCGATGCGACACAGATCGACGGTTTGATCTCCGAACGCACCGCGGCTCGCGCGCGAAAGGATTTCAAGGAAAGCGATCGCATCCGCGATGAACTCGCTGCGATGGGGATCATCATCAAGGATTCCAAGGACGGTACCACTTGGGAGATCGCGCGATGAATTCGCAACGAGCAGACTCCTTTCTCTCTCCCCTTGCGGGAGAGGGAAAGAACGGTGGCGCTTGATGCCACAGCCGCCGCCAAAACCTGCGTTGCGGCCATTTCTTGCGGCGGATGTGCCCATGTTGGTGGCGATCTTTGTCGCCGCGATCGAGGAATTGACCGGCGACGACTACAGCGAGGCACAGCAGGAAGCGTGGGCCAGTGCAGCCGATGATGAGGAGGCTTTCGGCAAGCGGCTTGCCGGTGAATTGACGCTGATCGCCACGCTGCAGAATTCCCCGGTCGGCTTTGCCTCGCTGAAGGGCAAGGATCACATCGACATGCTTTACGTGCATCCTGGCGCGGCCGGGCAGGGCGTTGCGTCCGCACTGTGCGATGCGCTGGAAAAGCTCGCGGGCGCACGTGACGCAACCAGCCTGACGGTCGATGCCAGCGACAACGCGCAGGGCTTCTTCGCCAAGCGGGGCTATGTCGCCAGGCAACGCAACAGCGTCACCGTCAATGGCGAATGGCTCGCCAATACCACCATGCAGAAGAATTTGAACGATAGCGCGGGAGTTCAGCCATGAGCCACGAACGCCTCTATCTGTTCGACACCACGCTGCGCGACGGCGCACAGACCAATGGTGTCGATTTCACGCTGCGTGACAAGCAGCTGATTGCGCACATGCTGGACGATCTCGGCATCGATTATGTCGAGGGCGGCTATCCCGGCGCCAACCCCACCGATACCGAGTTCTTCGCCGAGAAGCCGAAATTCGATCACGCGCGCTTCACGGCGTTCGGCATGACCCGGCGCGCCGGCCGCTCGGCGTCGAACGATCCGGGTCTCGCTGCGCTACTGGAAGCACGGGCGGATGCGATCTGCTTTGTCGCGAAATCCTCGGCCTACCAGGTGCGGGTTGCGCTCGAGACTACCAAAGAGGAAAACCTCGCTTCGATCCGCGACAGCGTGAAGGCAGCGAAAGGCGCCGGCCGCGAAGTGATGCTCGACTGCGAGCATTTCTTCGATGGCTACAAGGAGGATCCTGAATTCGCGCTTGCCTGCGCCTGGGCGGCTTACGATTCCGGCGCGCGCTGGGTGGTACTGTGCGATACCAACGGGGGCACCATGCCGCACGAAGTCGAGACCATCGTCGCCGAGGTGACAAAACACATTCCCGGCGATCACGTCGGCATCCACGCCCATAACGATACCGAGCAGGCGGTCGCCAATTCGCTCGCCGCGGTCCGCGCCGGCGCACGTCAGATTCAGGGCACGTTGAACGGCCTTGGCGAACGCTGCGGTAATGCCAATCTGTGCTCGCTGATTCCGACCTTGCGGCTGAAGCGCGAATTTTCCGATGCGTTCGAAATCGGCGTGTCGCCGCACAAGATGGCGACGTTGATGAAGGTGTCGCGAACGCTGGACGACATGCTCAATCGCGCGCCAAATCGTCATGCGCCCTATGTCGGTGAAAGCGCCTTTGTCACCAAGACCGGCATTCATGCCTCCGCCGTGTTGAAGGACCCGCAGACTTACGAACATGTGTCACCGGAAACCGTCGGCAATCGCCGCAAGGTGCTGGTGTCCGATCAGGCCGGCCGCTCCAATGTCATCGCAGAACTAGACCGAGCCGGCATCGCCTACACGAAGGATGATCCCAAGCTGGCCCGTCTGGTCGAGGAACTGAAGGAGCGGGAAGCCGCCGGCTACGCCTACGAATCCGCCAATGCCTCGTTCGACCTGCTGGCGCGGCGCACGTTTGGCCGGGTGCCGGAATATTTTAAGGTCGAGCAGTTCGACGTCAATGTCGAGCAGCGTTACAACGCCAACGGCCGACGCGTCACGGTGGCCATGGCGGTGGTCAAGGTCGATGTGGCCGGCGAGAAATTGATTTCGGCGGCGGAAGGCAATGGTCCGGTCAATGCGCTCGACGTCGCGCTACGCAAGGACCTTGGCAAGTACCAGAAATATATCGAAGGCCTGAAGCTGATCGACTACCGGGTGCGTATCCTCAATGGCGGCACCGAGGCGGTGACGCGGGTATTGATCGAGAGCGAGGATGAGGCCGGCGAACGCTGGACCACGATCGGGGTGTCGCCCAATATCATCGACGCCTCGTTCCAGGCGCTGATGGACTCGGTGATCTACAAGCTGGTGAAATCCGGTGCCCCGGCGTGAGGTGGTGCAAATATGATCGACCACGTGTCCGTCGGCGTCCGCGATCTCGAACGCGCCGCGCGCTTCTATGAGGCGACGCTGGCGGCCCTTGGCCTCAAGCGCCTGGTGACGCGGCCTGCGACCATCGGCTTCGGCGAGAGCTATCCGGAGTTCTGGATCAATTTGCGTGCAGACATGGGCAAGGTGGCATGCGGAAGCGGCACCCACATCTGTCTTCGCGCGAAATCGGCCGATGAGATCGATGCCTTCCACGCTGCGGCACTCAATGCGGGCGGCGTTTCCGACGGCGCGCCGGGGCTGCGGCCGCACGACCGTGTACGTTATTACGCAGCGTTCATCGTTGATTCCGACGGCAATCGCATCGAAGCGGTGACGTTTCCGAACGAGTGATCCAAAGTGTTTTCAAGCGAAGTGGACGCCGGTTCGCGTCAAGAAAACGCGTCAAATAAAAAGCTAGGTCTTGGCCGGCTCGGCCGCTGCAGCCGCCATCTTGCGATGGATCAGGGGCAGAATGCCGGCAACATTGTTGGAGATCACATCGTCCAGTATTCCGGAGTTATAGACAAAACCGGCCGCTTTCATCCGCGCGAAGGTTTCAAGCAGCGGGCTCCAGAACGAATCGATGCTGCACAACACGATCGGCTTTTTGTGGTGCGCCAGCTGCGCCCAGGTGAGTTGCTCGACCAGTTCTTCCAGCGTGCCGATGCCGCCGGGCAGGGCGACGAATGCATCCGAACGCTCGAACATCAGCCGCTTGCGTTCGTGCATGTCGAGCGTCACCACCATTTCCTGGACCCGGTCCAGCGCGCGCTCCCGCGCGACCAGAGCCTCCGGGATGATGCCGGTGACGGTGCCGCCATGGTCGAGAACGGACGTCGCCAACGCGCCCATCACTCCAAACGATCCGCCGCCATAGACCAGGTTGATCCCGTTCTCGGCCAGGACTTTGCCAAAGTCCTTGGCGGCTTCGATAAAGTGGGGATTGGTACCGGGGCTGGAGCCGCAATAGACACAGACATTGTTGATCTTGCTCATGGCCGCGATGTGGCACCGCAACGCAAAGCCGTCAAGCCGCTGCATTCCGGCGCAGCGCTGTCGATGCAAAAGATTGTTCCGCCGGGGTGCGGAACGGGCCAAAAACCCTATATGAAAGTCGCATGACGACATCAGATCAAAGGGTTCGCGGGGCCCGGAGAGCCCAAGACGATTCGCGACCCCGCCATACGCGCCGGGCACGCTAGATGGCGCACGCACATTCGGTCCCAGTCGACGGAAACGCGGAGTCCGCGCCCGACAAAACGGTCGAACGGGCAACCCTGATCGGGACGCTGGCGCATTTGTGGCCGTATATCTGGCCGAGCGACCGCGCCGACCTCAAGATGCGCGTGGTCTGGTCGGTCGTGCTGCTGCTGATCGCCAAGGTCGCGACGCTGACGGTGCCGTTCACCTTCAAATGGGCGATCGACGCGCTGACGGGAGCGGACAGCGCGCCCGTGCAAGCGTCGAACTGGAAGCTGTGGCTGATCGCGTCTCCCTTTGTCATGACTGCCAGCTATGGCGGCCTGCGGGTGCTGATGGCGGTGCTGACCCAGTGGCGCGACGGCATCTTTGCCCGGGTTGCGATGCATGCCGTGCGCAAGCTCGCCGTCCTCACTTTTGTGCACATGCACGAGCTGTCATTGCGCTTTCATCTGGACCGCAAGACCGGCGGATTGACGCGGGTTCTGGAGCGCGGCCGCCTCGGCATCGAGCAGATCGTGCGAATGGTCATCCTGCAACTGGTGCCGACCATCGTCGAGGTCTCGCTGATGATGGGTGTGCTGCTGTGGAAGTTCGACTGGCGCTACCTGATCGCGACCCTGATCACCGTCGTGCTGTTCATGTATTACACCTACAAGGCGACGGAATGGCGGATCGGGATCCGCCGCGTCATGAACGAATCCGATACCGACGCCAACACCAAGGCGATCGACTCGCTGTTGAACTACGAAACGGTCAAGTATTTCGGCGCCGAGGCGCGCGAGGCCGCGCGCTATGATCGCTCGATGGAAGGCTATGAGCAGGCCAGCGTGAAGACCTATACCTCGCTGGTGGTGCTCAATACCGGGCAGGCGATCATCTTCACCACCGGCCTCACCACGACCATGCTGATGTGCGCGTTTGGCGTGCGCGCCGGCCACAACACTGTCGGCGATTTCGTCATGATCAACGCCATGATGATCCAGCTCTACACGCCGCTGAACTTCATGGGCATGGTCTATCGCGAGATCAAGCAGGCGATCATCGATATCGAGAAGATGTTCGTGGTTCTGTCGAAGAACCCCGAGGTCAAGGATGTGCCCGGCGCCAAGCCGTTGATTGTCACGTCGGGCCATGTGCGTTTCGACGACGTGCGCTTTTCCTATGATCCCGAGCGGACGATCCTCAAAGGACTGAGCTTCGACGTTCCCGCCGGCAAGACGGTCGCCATCGTCGGCCCGTCCGGCGCCGGCAAATCGACGATTTCCCGGTTGCTGTTTCGCCTCTACGATGTCTCCGAAGGCAAGATCCTGATCGATGGCCAGGATATCCGCGCCGTGACGCAGGAGTCGCTACGGGCCTCGATCGGAATGGTGCCGCAGGATACCGTGCTGTTCAACGACACCATCCGCTACAACATTCGCTACGGGCGGTGGGACGCGAGCGATGCCGAGGTCGAGCAGGCGGCGCAACTGGCGCAGATCGACAGTTTCATCAAGCTGTCGCCGAAGGGTTATGAGACCCAGGTCGGCGAGCGCGGTCTGAAGCTATCCGGCGGCGAGAAGCAGCGTGTGGCGATCGCGCGCACCGTGCTCAAGGCGCCGCCGATCCTGTTGCTCGACGAGGCAACCTCGGCGCTCGACAGCCACACCGAGCATGAAATCCAGGGCGCATTGGAGCGGGTATCGCGTAATCGCACCTCGCTGGTGATCGCGCACCGGCTGTCGACCATTGTCGGCGCCGACGAAATCATCGTGCTGGATCAGGGCCGGATCGTCGAGCGTGGCACCCATTCGCAGCTTCTGGCGACCGACGGGCTTTACGCCAGCATGTGGAACCGCCAGCGCGAGGCCGAGGAAGCGCGGGAACGGCTGGCGCGTATCGCTGGGGAGAACGAAGCGTCAGAACCGGGAGCCGCCGATCGATCATGCCCTGGTTGCCCCGGCCGCGGCGGAATGATTGAAATTATTGGAATCATGATTCGGGAGAGCGAATCGCTTCTCTCCTTATGGGAGAGGGTGGCTCGATGCCAGTCGAGCCGGGAAGGGGAAAGGAAGCAAAACCTGATGTCCATTGGTAATTCCATTCGCGCGCAGATTCCGCCTATTCATCCCGAAGGCTATCCGTTTATCGGCGGCTTTGCGCTGGCCAGCCTGATCCTGTTCTGGATCTGGTCGCCGCTCGGCTGGATCGGCACGGTGCTCACGCTCTGGTGCGCGCTGTTCTTCCGCGATCCGGTGCGGGTCACGCCGGTGCGTGAAGGCATCATCGTCGCGCCGGCCGACGGGCGTGTCTCGATGATCACGCAGGTATCGCCGCCGGCCGAACTTGGTCTCGGCGACCGGCCATTGCCTCGCGTCTCGATCTTCATGAGCGTGTTCAACTGCCATGTGAACCGCAGTCCGGTCGCGGGGCGGATCGATCGCATCGCGTATCGGCCCGGCACCTTCATCAACGCCGAACTCGACAAGGCGAGCGAAGATAACGAACGCAATTCGCTTGTGATCTCGACGCCGAACGGCCGCATCGGGGTGATCCAGATCGCGGGCCTGGTGGCGCGGCGGATCGTATCGTTCGTTCGCGAAGGCCAGATGATCGGCGTCGGCGAGCGGTTCGGATTGATCCGTTTCGGATCGCGGCTCGATATCTATTTGCCGGAAGGAACCAAACCGCTGGTCGCCGAGGGCCAGACCGCGGTGGCCGGCGAGACCATTCTGGCCGATCTCGGGCTTGCCGATCCTGGCCGGACCTACCGGACCGGTTAACCAATTCGCCGCGCCGCGGCAATGGCGAAACAACTCGCCGTTTGCTATATACGAAGTGGCCATGCAGATGCCTGACGATTCCAGATATTCCGATTTGCGCCGGCGTCGATTCCGCCCGATTCCGGTGCGGCTGCTTGTGCCCAACGTCATTACGCTGCTTGCGATCTGCGCAGGACTAACGGCGATCCGGCTGTCCAACGAGGGACGGATGGAATTGGCGGTGGCCGCCATCGTATTCGCGGCCGTGCTCGACGGTCTCGATGGGCGGGTTGCGCGCATGATCAAGGGCCAGTCGAAGTTTGGCGCCGAACTCGACAGTCTCGCCGACTTCGTCAATTTTGGCGTGGCGCCGGGACTGATCCTGTATTTCTGGCAACTGCACGAGCTTGGCAATGGCGGCTGGATCGCGGCAGTGGTGTTCGCGATCAGCGGCGGCCTGCGGCTGGCGCGCTTCAACGCGACCATGGACGATCCGAACAAGCCGGCCTTTGCCGCGAATTATTTCACCGGCGTTCCAGCGCCAGCCGGTGCCATTACCGTGTTGCTGCCGGTATATCTCGCTTTCCTTGGCGTCCCGCGGCTGCCGGCGGCACTGATCGCGCTCTACACGCTGTTGATTGCGTTTCTGATGGTGTCGCGACTGCCGGTATTTTCCGGCAAGACGGTGCGGATGCGTGTGGCGCCGGAATTGGTGCTGCCGCTGTTCGTTTCGGTGATCTTCTTTATCGCGCTGCTGATCGGCTATCCCTGGTACGTGCTCTCGATCTGCACGATACTTTATCTGATGAGTCTGCCCGCGGGCCTGAAATCCTATCGCGACCATGAACGCAAGACTGCGGCGGCCGCGAATGCGCCGGCTGGTGTAGCGCCGTCCAATCCGGCCCCGCCTTTTGCTCCACGCTCATCTGACCCGGACAAGGATGACCGGCCGCCCCGGCTCAACTGAGCCGAGGATTCCCTTTTTGTCGATCGCGGCTTTGTCTTGTATAGCCCGGCGCAGGGCCTGCGACCTATGGGCCGATCTCACAAGGAGAAAGCGTCGTGACGCAATCGGCACCGCTGTCCGCATCGCTGCTTGAGACCCTGGCGCGCTATGACACGCCGACAATCTGCAACGCGATGGAGATCGTCGCGCCGGAGCGGCGGTTGATCGGCTACACCACCAAGCCGCTGGTGTGCCCGTTTCCGGATTTACCGCCGATGGTCGGGTATGCGCGAACGGTGACGATCCGCTCGGTATTGAAATCCGACCTCGCACCTGCCGTGCGGTGCGGCCCCAACGAATTCCTGAAAGCGCGAGGGATTGCTATGAAGCAGGTCGAGTAGTTCGGGAACCGCCTGCGACTGTAGTTGCTCGATGGTGAGATTGAAAAGGTCATCGATATAGACGTCGAAAGGGTCATTCATTCCCGATGGCCGGCCAAATCGAAGGCTCCCGTTGCGAATAATTTCACGGGCGGCGTCCTGGCTAACGTATTTGTAAACGATGGGCGTTGGCTGCGGCATGAATCGCAGTTCATCGATTGCTCGCCTAGCGGGTCCAAATTAAAGACCAATTCTTATTATCAGTCGATCGACTTATCGCTTGACACGCACGCTGCGGTTCTCGCGTTTCGTCTTACTTTCTTGAAAAGTTAATGGCGTAGGTAGGGTGCAAAACTTCGAGAGATGTTCGGATTTTCAGTGAAATTCGGTGATCGAAGATCGGCTTTTATCGCGTTGAAATCGTGAGAGTTTGAGACGTTCAGTGAAATTGGAAGAGTCGTGGAGAATGTGGTTGGGGCACCCTTCCAAGCTGAATACGAGGGTTCGATTCCCTCCACCCGCTCCAATGTTTTCAGGCACTTGCTGGGCTCTCCTTTTTCCGTTCGGACAAGCGTGCTGCTGCTTATTCGGACAAATGTCCGTCTTTTGTTCGCATGGCACGTCGCTTCTTGGTGCCGGTCGCGATCTGTTTGGTGGTGCGCTTCACGTACTTCGGCACTTAGCGCGCGCCGAATGGATGACGCACACGGGTTATCGGCTGCTGTTGCGATTAGGAGCTTGGCCTTCTCAACTGTCGAAGCGCTGAACCGCGCCGGAACCCCGACTGTCGGTGACCAGGCCTAGCGCGAGCGCCACATATCGCGCGCCTTGGCAGCGCCCACGCCCACAGCGTACGCGACAGGCACCAGCACTAGCCAAGTCAGCATCACGTCGAACATTTTCTGCTGCAGCGCGGGCCCCTCACCATCGTGATGAAAGGCGATGACCAGCGCTGTGGTGGCTGCGGCACCAAATAAGGCTATCGCCACAGGCCAGCGCAGGAACGGCGCGCCTTGCCAGCCCCAATAAACACACATCATCGCCGCCGCCATCCACAGCATTCCCGCGCCCTCGCTCAAAGGGGGTGAAAAGGTTTGCGCGGCTTGTCCCGCGCTCGCTGTTGATACGGCCATTCCGACACTAACGCCAGCGAGCTCGCCCCGTGCGAGCTTCGTTTTCTCAACAAACAGCGATTGACGTGCCGCTATTGGGATCATTTCGCCGTCGCGCGATGGCCGGGCGCCTTCGATAGAGTAAGACGACAACCCGTTGAAAACGCGAGGCAATCCCTGATTTCAGACAGTGCAGACAGCAAGACAATGCTGTTGCCTCGTGCGCACCTACGCGTGCACGCCTATGTCCGACGCCGCGCCCACAGCAAACGCTAGGATCAGCGCTTCTTGCCACTGCGGTTTGTCGAGACGTTCGATGCAGACGCGACGCTTGCAGCTGATTAGCCGCAGGTACGCACGCGGCGCTCGCGCCAACCATTCCCGTCCCAGAAGCGCTGGGTTATCCAGTGGCATGGGGTGATGGGCTGTCCAACCGGGGCGTCGACGTGGTCCGACCAGTACGGATAGCCGCCGGGTCCAGGATAAGTGCGCGGATTCGGATTACCGCCCGGGCCGTAATCATAAGGTGGACCAGCATGAGCGGGCGGGACTACTGAAATGACTAAAGTCGCGACGGCAGCGAGAGCCAATAACATCTTCTCCATGGTGATACCTTTCCAAGCCTGCAGTTCATGCGAACAGGTACGCCGGCGGTTGTGAATTTCACGTAGGTGCCGCTCTCGTGCAGCCAGAGCCGGCGATCAGCCACATCCTATCGGTCAACATCAACCGCCGCCACATGGCGGCCCGCGCAACGAGCGATGGCGCGACGGCGATCTATCCTGAAAGCGGAGCAAGGGCGGACGCGGCAAAAAAGACCCGGCTAAAAACTCTCAAGCTTCTGTGAGGTTTTCGGACGAGTGTCTTCGCCAAGCCCAAGCCGTTCTCGCACACTCGCCGATGGTCGCGCAGGCCGTTCTCGCCAGCGCCCGGTCACGAGAACGGCCCTCAAACGCATTCCTGGGGCCAATCAAGCTTTCCGGTGCTAGCTCCCAAGCCCCTGTCCTGAGTACCGCAGCGCATCCAAGGCAAGACACGGGGCAGGGCTGTGGCCTCAATGCTGGCTTCGCGCCCTATTGAAGACCCGGCCGGTGATGGCTGTCAGAAGCCCGTGCTTCCGCCCGCAGCGGACTCCGTCCAAGCGTTTTCAGCCCAAGGCGCTACCGCACAGTCCGCCCTCGTCAGCAGCATTACTATCCGCCGGGCAATTCGTCCTCAAAGGGATCGGACGAATCAGGCGTTACCTCGTGCACGGCTTGGTGGACGATCTCGGTGATCTCAGAAACGATATTGGTCCGGTCGCTGCCGGGAACGCCCTTGAGTAAATAGCGAACTGCCGCGCGGATGGCCATTTTAGCATCATCGTGGTCGGCAAAATCCCGGTCATCATTTTGATCTGACATGACAGCATGAGCCTTCTTGAAGTGTGGTCTTCTTGATCCGGCGGCCGCCTTATTCAATCGAATTTCCAAGCGGGGGGCAATGAATGACGATTATGTATGTTCCGCCAGCAATTCGACTGCTCGCCGACGGCAGAGTGAACCCGTTCGCCGGGCTTGACGTTCTAAGGGTAATACCCAGTTTTTCTTGTGGCGCAGATGGCGGAGAATGTCATCGCTCAGTGGCAGTATCAGGTCAGATACGATGTGCGCGATACCGCGGCATCAGAAGCGATACGTCAAAAAACGCCGACATTCACGCCCTACGCGTGGACGAAGGCGACAATCCACAGCCACCGAAACATTAGTCTTCCTGGAGGGTAGAAACATTTGCTGATCCCGTTCGGACAGGAAGGAAAAGCGATTTGGCTTCAATGAACAGTTTCTGCGCGATTTGTCCGAACGGGCATTGACGGTATTCAGCCGCCGAAACCCTTCCAAGCTGAATACGAGGGTTCGATTCCCTTCACCCGCTCCAATGCTCAAATCAGTGAGCTTGTTGATTTCCATTCCGACAAACGTTCAATTTTTCGGTGTCTGCATGCGCCGTTCGTGCGTTTTACTGCGCGTCCGTTTGGCCTCGTCGCCATGATGAAAGCAGGGCGCCATCGCCTCAGTCGATGATCATGGATCCTCTTCGTCAACTGCGTTCCTGTGAGACCGGACGGGCTCGCTTCCGATGGACTAGCGACCCGCTCCAGCAGGACTACGCACCTAGTTAGGATGTTGCATTTAGGCAACGTTCGTTTGAAAAACGGAATATCCGGCGCTTTCGCCATTGTTGTCTTCATCGTCATACCAAGAATCGGAGGCATCACATGCGTGAACCGCCGACCGGCTCCTGGGAGACGATGACCATGAACACGCGATTGCTGGCAATCGCAACGTTATGTCGAGAGCTCGCCATACCTGCTTTAGCCCTTGCATGGATCGTTGTGTTTGGTTCCTTGACGATGGACAATACCGACGCTGGGCCCACCGTTGATCGTCTCGCGTCTTTGGCCGCAAACGCGCAGTTCGCCGATAAAATGTCGCCAATCGCTTCAGATGCCGCCGAGGTCGAGGCGTCCCGATCGGCCAGGGAAGTAGATGTGGCCAGCGGAACGCCTGAACCATTCGTCGCGTCCAACGGCTCGCTGATTCCTCCGAAAGGTTGAGGTCTGACACATCGCCGGAATCGGCAGTCAAAATGACGTCAGTTGTTTCGAAGCCGGACGACGTCGATCGGCCAAATGAGTCAACCAGCGGGTGTTCGCAGGGCGATACCTGCATCGATCGTTACCTTTGGGCGCTTTACGAGCGAACGCCAAAGGAGGACTGTGTCAAGATCCAAGAACAAAGAAAGGTGACGTTCAAGAAGAAGGGCAAGCGAGTTACGGTCACGAAGACATTTACGAAACTTGCCGATGAGGATTTTTCCTGGAAGGATCCTAAGGCGGCACAACACGCCGGCATGCCCCTGGAGGATTACGTCATCGGCGGTATGGATCGTGATTTCAAGTGGAAGCTGTTTCAAATGCTTCATGTCGCCGAGGAGGCAGGCCTGTCGCCTGGCATAACCAGCGCATTCCGCGATGACTATCGCCAGTCAATTGCGAGCGGCCTGAAGGCCGCTAACGACAGGTCCTACCATGGAGGTAGCTTTCGTGGGGGTTATGGCCATGGGCTTGCGGCGGATATCGTGAGCATCAATGGCGCGACCCGGGCGCAGCGTTTGATCTCGAGCGAGCTTTTTTGGAACTGGATCGATGCACATGGCAAAGAGTTTGGAATCGGAAGGCCTTATCTCGATAAGGATCCACCGCATGTGGCACCGATCGATGGCAAGGAATACGCCGACCATCATCCCGGTATGAAAGCTCGACCGGTGGCGTCCACCTTGAAGCCAGGCAACAGCAGAGACGATCGCAGAGCGTCGAAACACGCGAGAGCAGGAAGATCGCCGATGACCATATCCGCCACACGTCGGCACCACGCTGGCACGGTTGGCTGAAGCCGGAGAGCCTCCTGCGGAAAGTCGCGTTCATAGATCCGCTTCCGCTTGCCCCCGATGCGTCTCTTTGCTGTCCCGGATTGGATTATGTGGCAGACGAAAGTTTTAGTGTACACTAACGCGCAGCGAAGGAAGAGACCGGTGAAGACTGCTCTAATTTGCGCGGTTGCCACGCTGCTGTCGACCGGCGCGTTTGCCCAATCAGGTGTGGTCGAGATCACAGCCGTGACACTCGAACCGGGATCTCTCGCTCGCATCCACACATACATCACGGAGCATAGGCTACATCCCGTGAAAACCCCCGAGCGAATTGGACCCGGATTTCCGGTCCCGCGTGATGTAGAGCTTGAGGCCGTACCCGAGGATTGGGGGCGCTCGCTCACCAAATATCGTTACGTCTATTCCGACGATCGCGTAATGCTCGTCGATCCGATGAGCCGCAAAGTCGTTATGGAACTGCGATAAAGGTGCCGGGCAGCGCGCCATGGCGACGGCGATGATTTATCAGAAGGCCGAACAGGCACACCGCGGGATCAAACTAGAGCAGGCAAAGGGTTTTAGCTTTTCGTCTGTGCGCTTTCCCAAGCCGTGCCGCCCTCACACACTCTTCACCGATTGCGGTTGTTGGCAGCGCTCGAAGTTAGGAACTGGCGCTGCGCGGAGACCGTTACGTCGAGCGCTGGCCAAGTTCCCCATTAGCGCGGCTCCGGCGTCGGCGTAGATGATCTCCCGGTCCGGCGGCGGCCGGTCGCCGGCCGGCGGAACCTATCTTCGGCCCGTCAGCGTTTGATCGAGCCGTCGGACTTTCAATGCCAGAAAGCCGACGCGACCGTGCCGCTGTGCCCCACTGAATCTGATGGAGCGGCGCGTTCCCCCTTGGCCGCCGCGTGAATGGCTTCGCGCGCCAACTACCCCGCGGGATGATCGGTTTAGGGCTGGTCTCTTGATAGGTGCAACTACCGATTGGCCCGCATCTAACTTGCCAGCAGGATCCAGCGCGCCGGCGGAAAGGCCCATGGTGCTTTCGACAAAGCCAATGACGGCAGCTTTGATGACGGCCGTCGCATGTGTTGCGCAAGTCACAGTCGAATCGGCGTCCGTGCTCTATCAATGAGACGGTATGGCCGCAAACAAGGTAACGGCGGTACACAGGCGCAAGGTAACTCCCGAGCGATCGACTGATAGGCCGTCCGGTAATCCCGGCGGCCTTTTTTCTTCGCGATTCAAAGACCGATGTTCTGCGGCAGCAGGAGCCCGGCGGACCTTTAGCTGGTTCCTGACGTGCCGTTCGCGGCAAACTGACCTCTATCGAACCGCAGGGGATTTTGGCGATTGTGATTGGTACTTGCGATGGCGAATGAGGCCGGCTGAAGTTCCGCTATAGCCGATTTTGACCGGAACAGTTGGCAGCTCTAGCCGTTTATCCTCCAACAATTTCGTTGGAGACCAAACGTGGACAGTCAAACCAAACACGAGATCCTGATCATCGTCCTGAGCACATTGGCGGCCCTTCCTGTGGTGGCTGGTCTGGGTTTTGCCGCGGTCACCGGCTTGATCGCCATGTAAACTTGCAGGACAGAGCCCATGGCAAAAACGCCTAATATATTTGCTGCCTTCGATGCCTTGATTGGTCGTTTACTGCTGACGCGGCGATCGCGATCTTATATGCAGCACGCGCTCTATCGCTGGGTGATTGACGGTCGCACGCCTGCTCGGCCGCGTCAGCTCGGTTATGCTTTCGTCGTGGCCCGTCGACATCAACGTTGAGCGCGGTCGGCGCGCGATAGCGCTTGACCGCTTTAATTGGTTTCTTCATCGGGCATTTCAAACTTACAACCTTAATGAGGCCAACCGCTGCCCGCTGGCGCAAGCCCGTGCGCGCGTCACGACAGGGTGGGGATTGCTCAGGTGGCGGAGGCATCATGGCGCCCGTCACCTAGAATGTTGGACCCGTGCCTCACCCGTTCCGGCCGCCGCGCCCCGAAAGACGGATGGCTTTATGCGGGGAACGCAATGCTCGCCAGCCGGAAATGAAATAATATAAATCGGCTGCGCGTCGTATGATGCCGCACGGGCGAACGTTGCACGACAGGACAAAGGCTCTGGAGGAAATCCGATGTCGGCTCAGCCGCTCGCAGGCATCAAGATCATTGACCTGACGCGCGTGCTCGCTGGTCCGATATCGGCACAGATGCTGGCCGATCTCGGCGCGGACGTGATCAAGATCGAACGGCCCGGAACAGGCGACGACGCGCGTGCTTTCGGTCCGCCCTATCTGGTCGATCCCCAAGGCAAGCAGAACAACAACAACTCGTTCTATCTCTGCGCCAACCGCAGCAAGAAGTCGGTTACCGTCAATATCGCCAGACCCGAAGGCCAGACGATCGTGCGCGAACTCGCCAAGAGCGCTGACGTGATGATGGAGAACTATAAGGTCGGCGATCTCACGCGTTATGGGCTCGACTATGAATCGATCAAGGCGATCAATCCCGGGATCATCTATTGCTCGGTGACCGGCTTCGGCCAGACCGGGCCTTACTCGCCGCGCGCCGGCTATGACGCGATCCTGCAGGCGATGGGCGGGCTGATGAGCGTCACCGGCCATATCGACGGCGAGCCCGGCGAGGGGCCGATGAAGGTCGGTCCCTCGATTGTCGACTACATGACCGGCATGAACGCCTCGATCGGCATTCTTACCGCGCTCTATCATCGCAAGGTCAACGGCGGCGAGGGCCAGCACGTCGATGTCTGCCTGCTCGACACCGTGATCGCCTCATTGTCGCACTGGCTCCAGATCTATCTCGTCAACGGCAAGACGCCGCCGCGGCGCGGCACCTGGGGCAATGGCGGCATGCCAGCCGGTGTGTTCCGCTGCACCGATGGCGAACTGATGCTGGTGGTCGGCAATGACGGGCAGTTCGCGCGCACCTGCGGTGTGCTGGGGGCGCCCGAACTTGCCGCCGACCCGCGCTTCGTCAAGAACAACGACCGCGTCGCGCACGGTAAGGAGATCATGGCGATCTTCGCCGGACTGTTCCTCAGGAAGCCGATGGCCTCCTGGCTCGACGAGCTGGAGAAGGCCGGTGTGCCGTCCGGTCCTATCAACGATTTCGAGCAGGTGTTCGCCGACCCGCACGTCCGCGAGCGCGGCATGCGGATCAAGGTCGATCATCCCCTCGCGCCGGAACTGTCGCTGATCCGCAATCCGCTGACGTTTTCGGGGACGCCGATCAAGCACTATCGCGCGCCGCCGCTGCTCGGCGAAAATACCCGCGAGGTGCTGTCGTTATCGCTCGGCTATGACGAGGCGAAGCTCGATGACCTGAAGCGCCTTGGAATAATTTAGCGCACCAGCTAGTGGAACTTCCAGCGCTTGAATTTGGGGGGCGGTGCGTCCGTCTGCGGGCTGGGCGCGTCGGCTTGCGCGGTGTGCAATAGCTCCGCCGCCTTGGCGAGCGCCTTGTCGTCCTTTGGATCCTTTGGCACGTAGGATTGCGAGGCGATCTCCTCGGCCCCTTTTCCCGGCAAATGCCCGGCGAGCGTAGCTTCGCCCATCGGGACGGCTTTCTGCTTAACTTCCACCGGCTCGTTCTGCAGAACCTGGATATCGGGCACGATTCCCTTTGCTTGAATCGAGTTGCCCGACGGCGTGAAGTTACGCGCGGTCGTCAGCCGTACCGCGCCATTGTCGCCGCCGAGCGGCAGGATCGTTTGCACCGAGCCGATTCCAAAGGATCGCGTGCCGACCAGCATCGCTCGTTTGTTGTCCTGCATCGCGCCGGCCACGATTTCCGATCCGGACGCCGTCCCGCCATTGATCAGCACGACGATCCGCTTGCCGGCCGTGAGGTCGCCGGGCTTGGCGACATAGTGCTTGGTGTCCTTGCGTCCCCGCGTCGAGAAGATTTCGCCGTGGTCGAGCACGTCGTCGGATATTTTGATGATCGCGTCCAGAAGCCCGCCCGAATTGTTGCGCAGATCGATGATATAGCCCTTGAGATTGTCGTTGGCGACTTGCCGCGCGATGTCGTCGATGGCCTCCTTGAATCCATCGGCCGTCTGCTGGTTGAACGTCGTGATGCGGATATAGCCAATATCGTTCTGTTCGACGTGCCAGCGCACCGTACGGGCGTGGATGATTTCCCGCGTAATGGTCATTTCAACCGGCGCTTCCTGACCTTGGCGAACGATGCTGAGTTTGACGCTGCTATTGACCGGACCGCGCATTCGCTGGACCGCCTGGGCCTGGTTGAGGCCCTGGAGGGGTTTGTCATCGATGCTCATGACGAGATCGCCGGAGCGAATTCCGGCCTTGGCCGCCGGCGTGTCGTCGAATGGCGTCACCACCTTGATCAAACCGTTTTCCATCGTCACTTCGAGCCCGAGCCCGCCGAATTCGCCGCGGTTCTGCGTCTGCATGCCCTCGTAAGCCTTGGCGTCCAAATAGCCGGAGTGAGGATCAAGCGAAGCGAGCATGCCATTGGTGGCGACGCTGACGATATGCCGGTCCTCCGCGTCGGAGGCTTGCATGTTGGCGATCGAGAGTGCGGTCTCGTAGACGTTGCTGATGTCGCCTTTGTTGCCGCCGCTGTTCGGCGCCGGGATATCGGCCGGTCCGGCGCTGGAGACCTGCTGCGGCGCAGGGAATGCCCTCTGCATGGCGCGGATGGCTTCCCCATACAGGTCCCTTCCGTCGACCGGATCGACGTAGCTGGCGCGTGTCTTGTTGATCGCGAGCTCGAACGGCTCGAACAGCTTGACGACGTCGGCTTTGCTCAGGCGGGGTTCGCGCGGCGTCACGGTCAGCGATTTCGGCGTCGTGGATGCAATCTGGCTACCTTTCAATTCGTCGCGGCGCGCGCGGGCGAATGGCCCGTACAGGCTGTTGCCATATTGCTGAATGAACGTTTCGATGACAGCCACGCTTGTGGTGTCGCGGATCGCGGTCCACGCCAGGCCAGCCGGGTCGGGCGCTGCGGCCGGCTTGTCGGCTTGCTTCGGCGGTGGTGCGGAAAAATAGAAATTGCCGTCGATCGGCGAGCTGGAGACCCAAGGTTGCTGCTCACCGCCGGTCGCGCGCTTGACCGCGAGCCCCACCTCGTTGAAGGTCTGGAAAATATCGAGTCCGCGCCGGCGAATCGTGGCCGCCAGCGCTTTGGTGTAGGGGCTGTTGCCTTCGCCATCGAGCGCGACACTGCCGGGCTGGGTAGCAAACGAGATCAGCGTTCCTTCCGGGGCGCGCATCTGCGCCAGGCCGCCGTCGCTCGCCCTCAAGCCGCGAGAGCCAAACGGATTGTTACGGCAGGCGTCCAGCACGACGAGATTGAGCCGGGTCCCCGAACCTTCCATCTGCCGAAGCACCACATTGACGTCGACCATCTGGAAATCGACATCGGCTTCCCGGGTCGGGTTGGTGCCGACCGGCACCAGATAGTTCGAGCCGCGTACCTGGACGCCGTGACCGGCGTAGTAGAACATCGTGACATCGGCGCCCTGCAACGCACTGCTGAACTTCTGGATGGCACGATCGATCCCTGCCTTGTCCAGATCGAGCTGTGGGCCATCTCCGACCAGCGTGAAGCCGAGCTCGCGCAACGTGGTGGCCATCAGCATTGCATCGTTTCGCGGATTCTCCAGCCGCTTTACGTTCTCATAGTTCGCATTGCCGACGATCAGCGCGATACGCTTGTCGGCAAGCGCCGGCAAGGTGCCGGCGAAAATGACAACCACCATCGTCGCCAGAAGCAGGATGCGACGGCCCATCGAAAGCCCCTCATGCCCAATCCGGGATATCTCCGGATTCATATCAGCCCGAATTTTGCGCCTTTACCGGATTCCTGCAAGTCTCGCTGCTCACGAACCTGCGGTCCGCAGCAGGCGGACCGGATTGTCGTGCGGCGACAGAGCCGGGCGTTCAGATGTGATTGACGCTCAGTCGAAACCCAGGATGGAGCGGGTCCGACGGGCGGCGACACCCTTCGACCTCCTGCCGTTCGCTTCACTGCCGGTCAGCGCCATCACCGACACATCCACCACGCGGTCGATGATGCCCTTGACGTCGCTGAGATCGCATTTGCCCTCCGACCATTTTGTCAACCGCTCGCTGTCGCGGATGGTCTGGTGCGCCATCGCCAGCGCGAAGTGCAGTCCCCAATAGAGATCGACCTCGCTGTGGTCCGGCAGCGAACGGCGCATCGCGGCCGAGAACTTCCGCAAATGATCGATCTCACGGTTCTTGATCCGCCGGATCGGCGGCACGGATTCGATCGAGGCGCGGATCATGAATTGCGCCGCGGTCGAGCGTCCGCGATCAGGCCCGAGGCAGCCGCGCAGCGTCGGGCCGACCAGCGCGCGGATGATGGCGTCGACATGGGCGCGGCCGCCGCCGGCTTCTTCCGCGGCTTTCAATTCCTTGAGGCGCTCGCGGTTGGTGGCGATGCCGCGGCTGACGAACAGTTCGGCGATCAATTCGTCCTTGGAGCCGAAATGGTAGTTCACCGCCGCGAGATTGACGTCGGCAGCCGCGACGATGTCGCGCAAGGTTACGTCGGCAAATCCGCGATCGGCATAAAGCCGTTCGGCGGCACCCAGGATGGTAGCGCGGGTCGAATCCGCCGGCATTGTCATGACCCCCACGCGGCCGGGGAGTTGCAATTCAACGTCTGTATGAAACTATGGTTTGAAGGCTGTCATGTCAATGCACAGGCCGCGCGCGTCCGTGGATGACCGCCGCGTTGGAAGCTCTTGCGACCTGCGGACGGCGACAGTGCGCCGATCATTTTACGAAAACAATGGTGGGGAGCATCCCATGGACTTCACGATGTCGGATCGGCAGAAGCAATGGCTCAACCGCGTGCAGGCCTTCATGAACAATCATGTCCGCCCGGCGGTGCCGATCTACAAGCAGCAGGACGCCGAGGGCGCGCGCTGGAAGGTGATCCCGATCCTCGAGGAATTGAAGAAGAAAGCAAGGGCCGAAGGTCTCTGGAACATGTTCATGCCGCCAAACGCGCATGAAGACGATGAATTCCGCGGCGCGGGATTGACCAACCTCGAATACGCGCCGCTCGCCGAGGAGATGGGCCACATCAGCTGGGCCTCGGAAGTCTTCAACTGCTCCGCGCCGGACACCGGCAATATGGAAGTGTTCATGCGCTACGGCACCAGGGAGCAGAAGCGCAAATGGCTACGTCCGCTGATGGACGGTGAAATCCGCTCCGCCTTTCTGATGACGGAACCGGCGGTGGCCTCATCCGATGCCACCAACATCGAGACCAGCATCCAGCGCGATGGCGACCATTATGTCATCAGCGGCCGCAAATGGTGGTCCTCCGGCGTCGGCGACCCCCGCTGCAAGATCGCGATCCTGATGGGCAAGACCGATCCTACCGCGCCGAAGCATCAGCAGCAGTCGCAGATTTTGGTGCCGCTCGACACCAAGGGTGTCACGGTGGAGAAGATGCTGCCGGTGTTCGGCTTCGATGATGCGCCGCACGGTCACGCTCAGGTGTTGCTGGAAAACGTTCGCGTGCCCGCCGAAAACATCCTGCTTGGCGAGGGGCGGGGTTTCGAGATCGCGCAAGGCAGGCTCGGTCCGGGCCGCATCCATCACTGCATGCGAACCATCGGCAAGGCCGAGGAAGCACTGGAGAAGATGGTGAAGCGGCTGTCGTCACGCACCGCCTTCGGCAAGAAGATCATCGAGCATTCGATCTGGGAGCAGCGCATCGCGGAAGCCCGCACTGACATCGAGATGAATCGGCTTCTGTGCCTCAAGGCCGCCGACATGATGGACAAGGTCGGCAACAAGTCCGCCCAGCTCGAGATCGCCATGATCAAGGTGGCGGCGCCCAACATGGCGCTGAAAATCCTCGATCAGGCGATCCAGGCCTACGGCGCCGCCGGCGTCTCCGATGATGCTGGCCTGGCGCGGGACTATGCCTCGATGCGCACCATGCGACTGGCGGACGGCCCGGACGAGGTCCACAATCGCGCCATTGCCAGACTTGAACTTCGGAAATATGCAAACTCTCCTGGCAAATACTAACGGGAGTAGCGGCATAGCGCTCCCGAAGAAACGTTAAGGGAGCGTCATCGTGGCCCAGAACGCCCAGGGAAATGACTCTCAGGGAGTCCAAAAAGACCTCGACGTCAGGCAAGACGAGGAGTTCTCGGGCACCAAGCCGGTCGAGGAGCGGCATCGGATCGATGAGCTGCGTCTTGACGGCTGGATGCGCGAAAACGTCGAAGGCTATCGGGGACCGCTGGTTGTCCTGCAGTTCAAGGGCGGCCAGTCCAATCCCACCTACCGGCTGGACACGCCGGATAAATCCTATGTGATGCGGCGGCGGCCGTTCGGCAAATTGCTGCCGTCGGCGCATGCGGTTGACCGCGAATTCCGAGTCATCGCGGAGCTGGGCAAGCAGGGCTTTCCGGTCGCCAGGGCCTATGCGCTGTGCATCGATGATGCGGTGATCGGTTCGGTGTTCTACATCATGTCGATGGAAGAGGGACGGGTGTTCTGGAATCCGTTGCTGCCGAGCCAGGCGCCGGATGCACGCCGCAAGATCTTCACCAGCAAGATCGAGACACTGGCGAAACTCCATATGTTCGATCCGAACGCGATCGGGCTGGCTGATTTCGGCAAGCCCGGAAATTATTTCGCGCGCCAGGTCGATCGCTGGACCAGGCAATACCGCGCGTCGGAAACCCAGTACATTCCGGAGTTCGAAAAACTCGCGGAGTGGCTGCCCAGGACCGTGCCGCAGCAACAGCGCGTCTCGATCGTCCATGGCGACTATCGCCTCGACAACATGATCTTCCATGCCGGCGAACTGCGGGTGCAGGCGGTACTGGATTGGGAGCTCTCGACGCTCGGCGATCCCATGGCGGATTTCACCTATCTGTTGATGCAATGGACCATGCCCGGCCTCGAGCATGCCGATTTGAAGGCGCTCAATATCCCGAGCATGGAGGAGGCAGCGCAAATCTATTGCAATGTTACCGACACGGCGGTGCCGGATCTGAACTGGTATTTTTCCTACAATTTGTTCCGGCTCGCCGGCATCACGCAGGGCATCGCAGGCCGCATTCGCGACGGCACCGCGGCCAACGCCAAAGCTATGGAGTCCGCGAAGCGCACCGTGCCACTGTCAAAGGCGTCGTGGGAATACGCGCAAAAGGCCGGTGCCACGTGAGTCCGCGAGCTATTGTCCACTCCAGGCAATGCAAGGCATCGTCCGGCCGGCGTGCCAAAGGCTCACCCGGCCGCCTGTCGCAACGATGAAGTTTCCTTTACTTCGCGGGAACCCGCCGAATCGCCTATTGGTTGCGACTTAGGAGGCGCAATTGTCAGGGAAAGCCGATTCCGAAGCGTTTCATAAAGCGATGTTCATAGACGGCCGAAGGAGCAGGCGAAGGCATTGCTCCCCATGGCCATTGCCGCCTACCAACGAGGCGACTGCACCGAGGCCGCCACGCTCTGCCGGCAGATACTATCTGCCCAGCCTGACGAATTCGACGCTTTGCATTTGCTGGGTGTGCTGGAGCTCGATGGGCCCAACGTCGACGACGCGGAGAGGGTTCTTCAACGGGCCGTCAAGGTCAGGCCCAACTCGGCGGAAGCACATTCGAATTTAGGCTTGGTCTGTGCCAAGCTGAAGAAATTCGAGGAGGCACGAAAAAACCAGGAAATAGCGATCGCGCTTGATCCTAATTTTCCGATCGCTTTCACCAACCTCGGCAATGTGCTGGTGCAATTGCGGCTTCCCGAGTTGGCCGTTGAGGCTCACGACCGCGCTATTCGGATCAGGCCGGACTATGTGGACGCCTATAGTAACCGCGGCACGGCGCTGTTGGTGTCTGGAAAACCAGCGGAGGCTCAAGCAAGTTTCGACCGCGCGCTTTCACTGCAGCCACGTCATTTGGCCGCCCTTGTGGGCAAAGCGATTGCAAGTATCGACGTTGGCCAATATGACGCGGCCCAGCAAGCATTTGACGTCGCATTTGCGATCAATCCGCACGTGTCCGAGGCTCTTCTGTATCGCGGTCGGATGAAGATGGCCTTGGGAAAGCTCGATGAGGCGGAGGCGGACTTTGACGCTGCGCTCGTCATCGATCCGCGCTGGGAACTCGCATGGGCAAGCAAGGCACACAATAACCTTCTAGCGACAAAGATCGCATCGGCGATAGACGCCTGCCACAAGCTTCTTGAGATCAATCCGAAATCGGAAACTGCAATTAGCTCGCTAGGGGATTGCCATTTGGCGCAGGGGCAGGTTGCGACTGCGCTTCAATTTTACGATCAAGCCTTCAAGCGGAATCCAGACTCCCAGGAGGTGATGCTCAAGAAGATATTCGCGATGGATTTTCTAGAGGACGCTGATTTTTCCGTGCATCAAGCCGCGCGGCGTGAGTGGTGGGAAAAGATCGGCGCAAAGTTGCCACGGAGGGAAATATGGCCGAGGAGCCTTGATCCCGAGAAGCGTATCCGAGTTGGCTATGTCTCCTCGGATTTCTATGGGCACTCTGCTGCGCTGGCGTTCGTTCCGATCTTGCGTCATCATGACCACCACCAATTTGAAATTATAGCGTATTCAAGCGCGCCTCGCCGCGATAGTCGAACTAGCGAAATCAAGGCACTCGTTGATGTGTGGGTCGACGCATTCTCCTGGTCTGACGATCAACTTGCCGATCGAATTCAGCATGACCAAGTTGATATTCTTGTCGATTTGTCTGGCCATACTGGCGGCAATCGTCTTTCGGTCTTCGCGCGCAAGCCTGCACCCGTGCAAGTTTCAGCCTGTGGCAGTGTGACGGGCACCGGACTTTTAACCATGGACTACCTGCTGGCTGATCCGGTTTTTGTGCCCAAAGCAGTTCGTCACCTGTTCGCAGAGGAAATTTACGACCTGCCTTGCGGAATTACGACGGCTGCCAGCGTTGACATGCAACCGACCGGACTTCCAATGTCACGGAACGGATTCGTTACCTTTGGTGTATTCAATCGTCTCCAAAAGATTTCCGATCGCGCATTAAATGTGTGGTCGACGATTCTTCGAAAGATCTCGACATCGAGAATCATTGTGAAAAACGCCTCACTCAGCGATCCCGTCCTAAGGGATCTATTGATCGGCCGTTTTGTGCAGCAAGGGGTCATGGCAGATCGCATCACTTGCATTGGATCGACGCCGCACGCACAGCATCTAGCCGAGTTTGCCAATGTCGACATTTCGCTCGACCCGTTTCCACAAAATGGTGGGGTCAGTACCTGGGAATCCCTGCGGATGGGGGTACCGGTCATTTGCAAGCTCGGCCGCAGTGCCTGTTCGCGCGCCGGTGGCGCCATCGTGAAAGCAGTCGGCCTTGATGACTGGGTTGCGGAAGACGACGACGGCTATATCGCCATCGCACGCAAATTTGCGGACTTGCCAGTTGAGCTGAGCGGACTACGTGCCGGATTGCCTGCCAGGGTTGCTAGCTCCGCTGCCGGCAACAACGAAATCTATACGCGGTGCGTTGAAACGGGTTATCGCCAGTTCTGGCGCCGCTACTGCGATGGCCAGCTGTAAGGTCGAAGGGCGGCATTTGTCGCGTTCTCCGCCGGTATGACCACATTGAAGACCGCTCTTGGTCGTTCAACGAGGGCCTGTCTAAAGTTGTCTTTCGCTTCTGAACCCGACGTTGCATCTCGTCGCGAAGATCTTTGATCTCGCATTCTACAAGATATGATTGCCCAACGGACCTCTGAAAGGCCCGAAATAGCCAATTCGAATTCGGTAAGCCCATCGTGCGCGAATTGGTCCGGCGGCCGAGGAATACAAACCCGGCCGAAAGAACCTCCGGGAGCTGCCGACGAGAGTGCTGTTCCAAATCGCTCCCAACCTATCCAATCCCGTCAACAACTTCGCTGATTGCGTTGAAGACGCAGTCGAGTTCGTGCGGGGTGCTGCAGTATGGCGGCATGAGGTAGATCGTATTGCCGAGCGGCCGAACCAGCAGCCCGCGACCAAGGAAATCACTGTAGAGGCGCGGCCCGATACCGGCCAAATAGCCAGCGTCATCCGTGGCGATATCAAGTGCGGCGATGGTTCCGATCTGACGGACGTTGCGAAAGCGCGAATCCTCACGAAAGCGATCGAGACCTTGGGTTTGCGCATGGACGATCCCCGCGATGCGCTCGATCACCGGTTCGTTTTGCCAAATCTCCAGGTTGGCACACGCGGCCGCGCAGGCGATCGGGTTCGCGGTATAGGAGCTGGAATGGAAGAAGGTCTTGCTGCGATCCGTTGAATAATGCGCTTCGAAGATATCGGCGCGGCAAAGTGTCACCGCCAGCGGCAGCGAACCGCCGGTCAAACCCTTGGAGTAACAAGCGATATCGGGCGTCACGTCAGCCTGCTCGCAGGCGAAGCGCGTTCCCGTGCGGCCCCAGCCTGTCATCACTTCGTCGGCGATCAGCAGAACGCTATGAACTTCGCATATCCGTTTCATCTCGGCGAGCACCCAAGCCGGATAGATCAGCATGCCGCCGGCGCCGAGGATCAACGGCTCAACGATCAGCGTCGCAACCGCTGCATTACGACAAGCCGTCGTTATCGCATCCAGTGTTGTCTGCTCGCGGCCGGCCGCGGGAAAGGGAATCCGCTCAACATCGAAAAGCAGCGGGGCGTAGGGTGCATTGAAGACACCTCGTTCGCCGACCGACATGCCGCCGATCGTATCGCCGTGATAGGCGCCTTCCAGCGCCAGGATGCGACTGCGCCGCTCGCCGCGGTTCCGCCAGAAGCCGAGTGCCATTTTTATCGCGACTTCGACCGCGGTCGAGCCGCTATCGGAGAAAAAGACGTATTCGAGCCCTGGCGGGGTCATTGCGATGAGCTGCCGCGCGAGCTTTTCAGCCGGGTCGTGGGTGAAGCCGGCAAAGATAACCTGATCGAGACGATCGACCTGATCTCTGATCGCCTGCACGATATGCGGATGACGATGACCGTGTGTCACCACCCACCACGACGAAATCGCATCGAAGATGCGCCGGCCGTCGACGGTCTCGAGCCAGGCGCCTTCAGCCCGGGCGATCGGTATCGCCTCGGGCTGTACCCCATGCTGGGTGAACGGGTGCCATACCGGGGATGCCGACGTCATCCGGCGGGCGCCTTCAGAAAATCACTGAGATCGAAGCCGCTGGCAAAAGCTTCGCGCAACCTGTCGCGGGTCAATGGTGCAACATGCGGCAGACGGCCGAGACGGCGCACCTTGCCCATCTCGGTGATAATTTGTTCGGATTCGACGTTCGCCTCGCCAATGAAGGCGATACCAAGCATTGCAACGTCTCGCACGCGCAATGCCTCGATCGATAACAAGCTGTGATTGATGGTGCCAAGGGCCGTTCGGGCGCAGAGCACCACGGGAATACGCCACCGGGCCATGAGGTCGAGATAGGTGGCGTTGCGCGTCAGCGGCACCAGCAAACCACCGGCGCCTTCGACCACCAGGGGACGGTCCTTTTCCGGAATCAGAAGGGCGTCGTGTTCAATGGTCACACCATCAAGCTCCGCGGCGAGATGCGGCGAGGCCGGCGTCCGCAATCGATAAGCTTCCGGTAGCACGCGCTGGACAGCAAGGCCCGACAGCCGCAGCACGGTTTGCGAGTCCGTTTCTTCGTCCAGTCCCGCCTGGATCGGCTTCCAGTAAAACCCGTCGAGAGCCCCGGTGAGCGCCGCCGAAAAAACCGTCTTGCCGATACCGGTATCCGTTCCGGTTACGACAATCCGCGTACTCACGCAGCTACTCGAAGGTCTTCGGCTAAGGCCGCGAACAGGTCGGCGACGATCGCCTTGTCGACATTGAGCGTCAGCGCGATGCGAAGCCGCGCGGTGCCTTCGGGAACCGTTGGTGGGCGGATCGCGCGGACATCGAAGCCTTTGCGCTGCAACGAGGCGGCGAGCGCGACCGTCGCCTGATCGGCGCCGACGATCACCGGAAGGATATGCGAGCCGGACGGTTCGACGTCGCAACAACGGCGTAGTTCGTTTCCGGCGAACCGCACCAGATGCGCCAGGCGTTCGCGACGCTCGGGATCGCGCGAGATTTCGAGCGCTGCACGCGTCACCGCGGCGATCAGGGGCGAGGGCGCCGTGGCAAAAATGAACGGCCGTGAGCGATTGATCAGAAAGTCACGAATGATCTTCGGTGCGAGAATGAGGCCCCCGACCGTACCGAGCGCCTTGCCACAGGTGTGCAGCGTGATGACATTGTCGCGGCCTTCGAACGGCGCGGCAAGTCCGCGTCCCTCCGGGCCGAGCACACCCGTCGCATGCGCCTCGTCGATCACGACCATCGCATCGTGACGGTCGGCAACGACAAACAGTTCAGCCAGATCCGGGCTATCGCCATCCATGCTGTAGAGGCTTTCGACCGAAAGCCAAGACCGGCCCTTGCCACCCGCCGCACGCCAGCGCACGATTGCGGCTTCAAACGCATCAATATTGTTGTGCGGAACTCCGACAGATTCAGCACGGCCGCGACGAACGCCTTCATGGACGCTGGCGTGGATCAATTCGTCATGCACAACGAGATCGCCGCGCTGCGGCAGGGTCGAAAAGACCGCAAAGTTGGCGACATAGCCGCCGCCGAAATAGAGTGCCGATTCGGCGCCGAAATGGGCCGCCGCCTCGCGCTCCAGCGCTTCATGTTCAGGATGATTGCCCCGTAACAGGCGTGACCCGCCTGACCCGATCGGCACGCCCCGCGCCAGTGCGTCGACAGCGGCCTGTCGCAATTCTTCGGATTGGGCCAATCCAAGGTAGTCGTTCGAGACGAAATCGATGCCCGAGTGCCCGCGTAGCGCACGGAGACGGCCCCGACCTGCAAGCGCCTGTAAGTCCGCCGCATATATCTCGTGCATCATTGTGTCTCCTACCAGAGCGACGCATCGAGCTTACATCGCCACGGCGTGAGATGCTGCAATGGATTCCCCGTCTCTCAACGAATGCGGCTCTCCGCTGGACCGGCACCCTTTGAATTCCGCCGTTAAATTCCTACTCGGCCGGAACATCATAGTCCGCTGCAAATCGCAATTCCCGGAGCGGTCGCACCCGCTTGATCGATTCCTGGTACAAGTCGTGCGCCTTGTATGCTGCTAACTCGGCGTCGCCATCGAACTCACCATACACGACAACGTCGATGTCGTTGCCGAGCTGATCGGTCTTCCGGTTGCGAACGACTTCAAGCCGACGCGCGTGCGGAATAGCGCTGAGAAGCGACAAACCATCGATCATTTGGCCGATGTCGTCCTTGTCTTTCGCTGTAAATAAAACGATGTGACGAATCATGGTGGCCACGTTGTGTGGAGGGTGATCCAAGTCGCATGACTATCTTGCCGCAAAGTCAAACGCAACGATAACGAAAACGCCGGTTATCGCACAAAAGAGCGCGTCGAACGGCGCGAAAAGCCCGTTGAGTTGCATCGGATCGTCGGCGCGATCCCGAGCTCGTCGCGAAGCTGCTTGCGGTTGGCCCTGGCCCGTGGCGCCGATCATGTGCAAAGTTTACGCCGTACTAATATGCGTTAGTCCGGTTCCCGCTCCGCGCCTTTCGGCCGCATCCGTCTTAGCAGCCGATCCGACAATGGAGCGTTGACTGATATCACCACACGGTCCCCTTGGCAGTTATCGCTGAAGAGAACGCCTCGCGCTCCCGCCCACTCAAGCAACGGAGCGGCTTCATGGCAGTGACCAGGCGTCGTTTCAAGCAGACAACATCACCGAAAGATCGTCTCACGGCCTTCGCCAAAGAAGTCCGTGAGAAGGCCGAGCAGCTTGCGTCAGGCCTCGAACGAGATGCGACTGTGAAAAGGTTCGGCACGCCGACATCGCGGCTTACATCGACGAATGGGCAAATTCAAGCGGTTTGCAGCCACCGAAATAATCGTCGTTAGTAACCCGGCAACGCGAAGAATGCACTTCGGTGCCGAGGTATTTTTTCGACGTTCACAATTGCTCGCCGGGGCGCGACGAGATCGGCGAGGAATTGCCGAACGACGAAGCGCTTGGCGAGAAGCGACGATCTTCACCACTCCTCAAGGAAATCAACCGCGGGGTAGATTCCGGCTGCGGTTGGGGAAGTATAGTGTAACAAATCAAGATCGGCCCGCTTTTCCTGATCCGTATCAGTACCACCAAGCTGAGATAGAACACGCGTCTCAAGTTGGCGCGCTTTACAACCACTCGCCTTGCGCCGCTCGCGGTCTCCGACAGGTCCCGCAAAACCTCGACGATTGCATCATCGCCCAATCGCTTGCGGCAGCGGGCCATCGGTGGCAGTCGGGGGGATTTTGAACGAGGGGGTCGCTCACCGCCGTCCGGCTGGGTGGCAACCGCTTCTCCCTTGCAAACCGGGCGGTGCTTATGCTTGAAACGGCAGGAACCGCCACGACGCAAGGTTCGCTGTAGGGGTGTAGCTCAGCTGGTAGAGTACCGGTCTCCAAAACCGGTTGTCGCAGGTTCGAGCCCTGCCGCCCCTGCCAATTCATTCAATGACTTAGGCGATGTTCTTTCTGAACGATCGCAAGCCCAACTTGGACCCAAAGCGGTCTCCGGATCTGAGGTAGCTGCAAGCTCTGCATCGGCCGCCGTAAGGCGAAATTCGCCGTACGATCGGCTTCGGCCCCGAAGGCAAGCCTCACGGATGCCGCTTGAGCTTCCGCTGTCCCACGGCTTTTTTGGCCTTTCTTCGCGATCGGAAAATGAGGTCGTAGTCCGACCGTTTCGCCATGAGTGTGGCTTTCGCGCAACTGTATTACCCTCTGAATCGGGTATGGTGTTCTGGAAATTTAATGGGCTCGCGACGATACGTGAATGAATTTCGGCTTCGAAATGGACAGTCGGAAGCCGCCAAATGTGGGGAACGATGATAAAGAAGTTTTTGCTGGGCACAGCCGGTTTGATTGCATTGAGCATGGCGGCGGGGTCCGCCTCGGCGGCGGATCTGGCCGCGCGACCGGTCTATAAGGCGCCACCTCCGGTCGTCGCTATATATGACTGGACCGGCTTCTACATCGGCGGTCACATCGGCGGCGGATGGGCCGACGAAAATTCAATAGAGCTCGCGCCGGGTACAGCGTCATTTCCGATCGGCACCGCCTTTGCGGGACATGATCTGAGCGGGTTCCTCGGCGGTGTGCAAGGCGGCTTTAATTGGCAAGCCAATAATTTTGTTCTGGGTGTCGAAGGTGAATATACGTGGTCCGACCTGAGCGCGACAGCGAGATCGGTTAGCGTTGTGAATGGTTTCGTCAGCACGTCGACTGCTCACACCACCGACATAGCAATGGTTACGGGCCGCGTAGGCTATGCTGCGTCCAATTGGCTGTTTTATGCCAAGGGCGGCGGCGCCTGGGGCCAGGGCAATTCAAGCGGCACCGGTGTTCTTGCCAACGGGACGCCTTTTGATACGACCACCTCTAATACCAATCGCAGTGGCTGGGTGGTAGGCGCCGGCGTCGAATGGGGTTTCGCGCCTAACTGGTCTGCCAAGCTGGAGTACAATCACGTCGACTTCGGCTCCACCAACGTGGGGATCAATAGCAGCCGTGGAACCACCAGCTTTGTCAGCTCGTCGGAAACGATTGATATCGTCAAAGCTGGCGTGAACTATCGCTTCAATTGGGGTGGCCCGGCGGTTGCGAGATACTGAGTTATCTCAATAGAACGGGAAAAAGCCGGCCTCATGGCCGGCTTTTTTGTATCGGCGCCTCGCCAGATTGGCCCAAACGATATACTCGGCTCCAAAACAGGCTGTCGCAGGTTTGAGCCATCCGGCCCTCTAACCATCAAGCCGCTGACGGGCATCGCCCGCTAAGTTCCGCAGTGCCTTGACCTTTTGGTCC
The DNA here is from genome assembly GCA_963806075.1 of uncultured Alphaproteobacteria bacterium. Lineage (GTDB taxonomy): Bacteria > Pseudomonadota > Alphaproteobacteria > Rhizobiales > Xanthobacteraceae > Bradyrhizobium. Next base: position 3,332 of record CAWDWT010000005.1, on the reverse strand, counting down.
TTCCGCAGTACATAGCCGCCACCTGCTGCCGGCCCGCTTTGACGGATATCCGGCGCGGCTTTGAATTCCCCCGAACAATCGAGCCAATTGGCTCTCATCCCTGAAGACAGAGGGCTGGGCGCAGGAACGCTGTTCGGATTCTTTAACTCTTAAGTGTCATCCCGAAAGGGACGTGGATACCCGCCGATGGCGTTCAGCCCGTTCAAGTTCCTGCAGGAAGTGCGCTCGGAGACCAACAAGGTCACCTGGCCGACCCGCCGCGAGACGATGATCACCACAATCATGGTGTTCGTGATGGTCGCGTTCGCGTCGATCTTCTTTTTCGCGTCGGATCAGATCATCCGTTATCTCATCACCTTTTTGCTCGGCATCCACTGATGGCAAGCGCCGGAACGCATATGATGGACAAGCGCTGGTATATCGTTCACGCCTATTCGAACTTCGAAAAGAAGGTCGCGGAGTCGATCCGCGAGCAGTCCAAGCAGCGCGGGCTTGAAGAATTGTTTGAGCAGGTGCTGGTGCCGACCGAAAAGGTCACTGAGGTGCGCCGCGGCCGCAAGATCGACACGGAGCGGAAATTCTTCCCCGGCTATGTGCTGGTGAAGATGCAGCTCACCGACGAGGCGTTCCACCTGATCAAGAACACTCCGAAGGTGACCGGATTCCTCGGCGCGGAAAACAAGCCGATGCCGATTTCGGAAGCCGAAGTGATGCGGATCCTGCATCAGGTACAGGAAGGCGTCGAGCGCCCGAAGGCGTCGGTGTCCTTCGAGATCGGCGAGAACGTGCGGGTGGCCGATGGGCCCTTCGCCTCGTTCTCGGGCGTGGTCGAGGAAATCGACGAGGCGCGGTCGCGCGTCAAGGTCGCGGTGTCGATTTTCGGACGCGCCACGCCGGTCGAACTGGAATTCGCTCAGGTCGAGAAGGTCTGACCGGGTAGCGCGAAGCTCGTCTTCGCAAGCAAAAGCGCGAAGCGTCTTCGCGAAGTGAGGCCGTGGGAGGAGGGGCAGTCGCCAACTGCCCTGATCCGAACCACGAAACCTGAACCAGCCGATTTCGGTCGGCGCAACAGGAGTAACGTATGGCAAAGAAAGTGACCGGATACCTGAAATTGCAGGTGCCGGCCGGAGCGGCGAATCCGTCGCCCCCGATCGGACCCGCGCTTGGTCAGCGCGGCCTCAACATCATGGAATTCTGCAAGGCGTTCAACGCCCAGACGCAGAAGGAAGAAAAGAACACTCCGATTCCGGTGGTGATCACGATCTATGCCGATCGTTCGTTCACCTTCGAGATGAAGACCCCGCCGATGTCCTTTTTCCTCAAGCAAGCCGCCAAAATCCAGTCCGGATCGAAAGCTCCGGGCCGCGACAAGGCCGGCAAGGTGACCAAGGCGCAGGTGCGCGAGATCGCCGAGAAGAAGATGAAGGACCTGAATTGCGATACCGTCGAGTTGGCCATGAAGATGGTCGAGGGCTCCGCCCGTTCGATGGGCCTGGAAGTTGCGGGGTAACGGATCATGGCAATCGGAAAACGTTTGAAGAAGGCCCGCGAGGGTGTCGACCGTGAAAAGCTCTATCCGCTCGCCGACGCCATCAAGATGGTCAAGGAACGCGCCAAGTCGAAATTCGACGAGACCGTCGAGATCGCGATCAATCTCGGCGTCGATCCGCGTCATGCTGACCAGATGGTCCGTGGCGTCGTCAATCTGCCGAACGGCACCGGCCGCACGCTTGCGGGTCGGCGTATTCGCGCGCGGCGCCAAGGCCGAGGAAGCCAAGGCGGCGGGCGCCGACGTCGTCGGCGCCGAAGATCTGGTCGAGAAAGTCCAGGGCGGCACGATCGACTTCGATCGCTGTATTGCCACCCCCGACATGATGCCGCTGGTCGGCCGCCTCGGTAAGGTGCTCGGACCGCGCGGCATGATGCCGAATCCGAAGATCGGCACCGTGACGATGGACGTCACCACCGCGGTCAAGGGCGCCAAGGGCGGGTCGGTCGAATTCCGCGTCGAGAAGGCCGGCATCGTGCAGGCCGGCATCGGCAAGGCGTCTTTCTCCGAAGAGAAGCTGGTGCAGAACGTCAAGGCACTCGCCGATGCGGTTGCCAAGGCAAAACCCTCCGGCTCCAAGGGCACCTACATCCAGCGCGTGGCGGTTTCCTCAACGATGGGACCGGGTGTCAAAGTCGAGCCAGGCTCGTTGCTCGGCTGAGGTCTTGCCGACACCATCATGAGAACAAAAGGGCGGAATTGGGCAACCAGTTCTGCCCTTTGTGTTAGGGAACAACGCCGATGCAGGAAAAGGTCCTGATCTATTCGCGTTTTCCGAAGGCGCTGATGCTGCGGATCGGCGAACATTTTGAATTGATGAATGCCGGCGGCAAGCCGCCGCGCGAAATGTTCGGGGCCGATCAACTGGCCGATGTCAGGGCGATGATCACCGCGGGCGGCACGCCGCTGTCTGGCGCGATGATGGACATGATGCCGGCACTTGGCGCGATCATCTGCTACGGGACAGGGTATGATGGTGTCGATCTCGGGGCTGCGGCCGAACGCAAGATCAGGGTTGGCCACAGTCCTGGCGCGAATGCGTCGTCGGTGGCGGATGTCGCGGTGACCCTGATGCTGGCGGCGACCCGGCGTTTGCTGGTGGCCGACAATTATGTGCGAAGCGGTGACTGGGCCGCGACGAAACCGTCGCCGACGATGCGCCCGCAACAGGGCATGCGCGGTCGCAGGGTCGGCGTCTACGGCATGGGCGAAATCGGCCGCAAGATTGCCGCGCGCGTGGCGGCCTTCGAGACTGAAGTCGGCACGAGTGATTAGGACGCCCCGTCTAATATTCCACCGACGTTTCTGACTTTGAAAAGTTCGCCTAATAGTCCGCCCGGACTCCGGTTGCCATGCCAGTGTCGAGCGCGAAGGTTTCCATAGACATCAAGGCCGCCGATAGCGGTGGGCGTTACGTGGTCAATTTCCCAACCACGGGCGCTCGTTTGGCCATATTCGGTCCAGCAGATGATACGCCCGTCACAATCAAGTCGGTCGTTACTGCTTTCGATGGGTCTGGCGTTGCTCCAAGCGATGGTCTTCTTGCGCTCGTCTTCAGTTTGGCCGAGCAAAGCTAGCAAGCCAAAATTGGTATCAGTCATCGTAGGCCCCCGTATGGATCGTTCGTGGAATTGAAGGATCGTCCAATTCGAGCAATCAATCATCGTTCACGATATGTCCGAAAAATGGCATGCGACCTTGTGAACCGGTTTCCTGTCAGGCGGCACCGCCGATTGGGGCAATTACCGCTTGGCAAGCGGGTAAAGACCCGTTAAACAGCGCC
>CAWDWT010000004.1:0-94848 GCA_963806075.1 uncultured Alphaproteobacteria bacterium | reverse complement strand
CCCATCGCGGCGATGGCATCGGGATCGGGGGCCGATGAACACAATGCCGGCCTTCTCAAGCGCGCGGGGAAACGCCTCGCGCTCGGACAGGAAGCCGTAGCCGGGATGCACGGCTTCCGCCCCTGTCTTGCGGCAGGCTTCGACGATTTTGTCGATCAGGAGATAACTTTCGGCGGCGGCCGGCGGCCCGATCAGGACCGCGTCATCGGCCATTTCGACGTGCAGCGCGTCGCGGTCCGCCTCGGAATAGACGGCGACCGTCTCGATCCCCATCCGGCGGGCGGTCTTGATGACCCGGCAGGCGATCTCGCCGCGATTGGCGATCAGAATTCGTTTGAACATGTTCCTGTTTGCTTACGACCTTTTGGGGCGGGATCTTCCGCTCCAATCTGGCATGGGCGGGCGGGCGTAACAATTCCGTCCTACAGCAAAACGGGCTCGTGCCAACGGTATATTGACCGCCTGAGCCACCCCGGATTAGCCAGGGGTTGGCGCGGGAATGTGCGCCGGAATCGCAAACTGGCCGCACCGGTGCATTCGGCAGTGCCCCGGCGATCGACCGATAACTCTTGGCTCCGATTGTTGCCCCGCTGCCTTCCACCTCATAGCATGCGGCGAGGCAACGGATGGGACCGACAATGCAGCATGACTTGGGTTTCGGCTTACTGACGGGCAACAATATCGAGACGCAGTTCTTCAAGGCCGGAGCGACCATTTTCCGGGAAGGCGACCGGGCGCAGGAACTGTTCGTCATCAAGAGCGGCGAAGTACGAATCCAGATCGGCAACACAACCGTTAGCGAGCTTTCAGCCGATCATGTTTTCGGCGAGATGGCGCTGATCGACAGTGAACCACGCAGCGCGAGCGCGACCGCCGTGACGGACGTGGAGCTTGTGCCGGTGTCCGAGAAGCAATTCCTGTTTCTGGTAAGCCAGACGCCCTACTTCGCGCTCAAGGTCATGCGGGTTCTCGCCCAGCGGCTTCGGACGACGAACAAGACGTTTGGCTGACGTGCTGCCGGGATCGTGACAGCCGCATCTCCCGTACGGGCGGTGGAGATCCGGTCCGGCCGTAACAAATCTGTCACACAGCAAAACTAAACAGAAGCAATACTCTAGCTCGAATTTTTCTGTTGATGGGGAGATTTTGATGCGTCGCGCAATCCTTTTGCTGTCTGCCAGTCTGACAACGCTTTTCGCGGGCGCCGCGGCAGCGCAAAACAATCCGCCGCATAACGTCATCCTGTTCGTCCCTGACGGCCTGCGCGGCGGGATCGTGACGCCCGAGAGCGCGCCCGCGATGGCCGAGGTCCGCGATAAGGGCGTCAATTTCAGGAACTCGCATTCGTTGTTTCCAACCTTCACCACCGCCAACGCCTCGGCGATGGCAACTGGCCACCATCTCGGCGACACCGGCGACTTCAGTAACACGATCTTTACCGGCTATCCCGTTGGTGCGGCCGGCGGCACCGTTACGCCGTTCCTCGAATCCGATCCCGTACTGCGTGACGCCGACGAGCATTTCGGCGGCGACTACCTCAACGAAGAAACAATCCTGAAAATCGCCCGCGCCAAGGGCTACAGCACGGCCGCCATCGGCAAGCTCGGCCCGACCCTGATTTTCGATCACACCGACAAGATCGGCACCGACGGCCTGCATTCCATCGTGGTCGATGATTCCACCGGTGGCAAGAACGGCGTTCCGCTATCGCAGGAGATGCAGGACGCCATGACCAAGGCCGGTCTCGCGCTGACCACGACCTCGCGCGGCGACAATGGAAAGGCTGGCGATTTCAGGACCGCGGGCACAACGATGCCCAACACCGCGCAACAGGCCTATTTGGCCGACGTCGCTGCCAAGGTGGTGTTGCCGATGTTCAAGGCGCGCAACAAGCCGTTCGTGCTGGTGTTCTGGTCGCGCGATCCAGACGGCAGCCAGCACAATAATGGCGACAGTCTCAACGCCGTAACGCCCGGCATCAACGGCCCGACTTCAATGGCCGGCATCAAGAACGCCGACAACAATTTGGCGCAGTTGCGCAAGGCACTCGACGATCTCGGCCTCGCTGCCACCACCGACATCATCATCTCTTCCGATCACGGCTTCTCGACGATTTCAAAGGAAAGCAAGACCAGCCCATCGTCGAAGGCTGGCTACAATGACACGCCGAAGGATTTCCTGCCGCTGGGTTTCCTGGCGCTCGATCTGGCCAAGGCGCTCGATTTGCCGCTGTACGATCCCAATAACAAAAATTCGCCCATCGCCAACGGCGCCCATCCGAAGGCTGGCAACGGCTTGCTCGGCAATGATCCCGCCAAACCCGACCTCGTGATCGCCACCAATGGTGGATCGGATCTGATCTATTTGCCGAACCGTGACAGGAAACTCGCGGAGCGCACGGTCAAGGCGCTGCTGGAACAGGACTATGTCAGCGGCATTTTCGTCGACGACAAGCTCGGCCGGTTTCCGGGCACACTGGAAATGTCGCAGCTCGGCCTGAAGGGCAAAGCGGTCACACCGAACCCTTCGATCGTGGTCAATTTCCGCTCCTATGCTGGCGACTGCGGAGAGCCGACCAATTGCTCGATCGAGATCGCCGACACCGTGCTCCAGCAGGGCCAGGGCATGCACGGCAGCTTTGGACGCGGTGATACCCTGAATTTCACGGCGGCGATCGGACCGGACTTCAAGGCCGGCTATGTCGATCCCCTGCCCGTCAGCAACGCGGACGTCGGCATGACCATCGCGCAATTGATGGGCTTGCGTTCATCGGCCAATGGCGGGCTAATCGGCCGCGTAATGTCCGAGGCTCTGCCCAATGGCATCATCGCAAAGGCGGTTGACGGAACGATCGTCTCGAAACCGGCGGCGAACGGCCTGAAGACCATCATAAAATATCAGCGCGTGCTATCGCACCGCTATTTCGACGCCGCGGGATTTGCGGGCCGGACAGTCGGGTTTGACACCGGCAGCGGCAAACAGAAAACGGCAGGGCAATAACCGGGCCTTGCGGCGCGCTATAGCTCTTTTGTCTCAGGAGCTATGGACGGAAGAAGATGCTAGGAGTTCCAAGGCTTTGGGGAAGGAATTTATCCTTTTGCCGAAACGGTTCCGTTCCGCAAGCCCGGCCCCTATAGTGAAATATCCGATTTCACCTGCAACTTGAACGACATGAGGACGTAGTATGGCTCTTCAGATTGGCGCTGTGGCCCCGGATTTCGAGGCTGAAACCACCGAAGGAAAGATCAAATTCCATGATTGGATCGGCAACGGCTGGGCATTGCTGTTTTCGCATCCGAAAGATTTTACCCCGGTCTGCACCACCGAACTTGGCACGGTAGCCAGGATGAAGCCCGAATTCGACAAGCGCGGCGTCAAACTGATCGGCCTGAGCGTCGACCCGGTCGATCGGCATGCGAAATGGGCCGAAGACATCAAGGAGACGCAGGGTACCGCGCCGAATTATCCGATGATCGGCGACACCGACCTGAAAGTCTCGAAGCTTTACGACATGCTGCCGGCCTCCGCTTCCGGCGACGTGTCGAAGCGTACCGCCGCCGACAACCAGACCGTCCGCAACGTCTTTGTCATCGGGCCAGACAAGACGATCAAGCTGGTGCTGGTCTATCCCATGAGCACCGGCCGTAACTTCCAGGAGATTTTGCGCGCCATCGACTCGCTTCAGATGACCGCGAAACACCGCATTTCGACCCCCGCGGACTGGAAGCCAGGCGAAGACGTCATCATTTCGGGTTCGGTGAGCGACGAGGAAGCCAAGAAGATCTATCCGCAGGGCTGGAAATCGCCAAAACCGTATATCCGGATCGTGCCGCAGCCGAAGTAATTGCCCGCGCTCCAAAGTCCATCACCCGCGATGGCGGGTGATGGAGCCTCTTGATGGCTCCCGCATCCGGCGCTCCCTGCATCGTCTGGTTTCGCGACGATCTGCGCCTTTCCGATCATCCCGCCTTGCATGAAGCCGCCGGTGCCGGTTCGTCGGTGATCTGCCTTTACATCCTTGATGAGACCCTCCCCTTCCCCGCGCGACCTCTGGGCGCTGCGGCGCGCTGGTGGTTGGCGCAATCATTGCGGTCGTTGGAGCAAAGCCTCGATGCGATCGGCGCGCGGCTGGTGCTGCGCCGTGGACCGGCGGCACAGATCATTGCCGATCTGGCGCAAGAGACCGGCGCGGAAACCGTGTTCTGGAACGAAATCGCATACGAGCCCTACGAGACTCAGGCCAATCAGGTCGCCCTCGGTCTGGAAGCGATCGGCGTGGGCTCACAGCGCTTCCCCGGCGATCTTTTGGTAGCCCCCGCCCGGATCCGCAACAAGGAAGGCCGCGGCTTGCGGGTGTTCACGCCGTTCTGGAAGCGGACGCAGGCACTGGGTGCGCCGCCACGGTCGTTGCCAGCGCCAAAAGCGCTCAAGCCTGGGCCTGGGACCAGAGGCGACAAACTCGAGGACTGGCATCTTGAACCCACGCGGCCCGATTGGGCTGGCGGACTACGCGAGACCTGGACACCCGGCGAAAAACCGGCCCAGGCGCGGTTCGGCACCTGCCTGAAAATGGGCCTTGCCGGATATTCCGGGAATCGCGACCGGCCCGACCGCGCCGGCACATCAGGCCTGTCGCCGCATCTGTGCTTCGGCGAGATCAGCCCACGGCAAATCTGGTTCGCCGCGCGTTTTGCCGCCGACGAACGGCCTGCGGTGTCAAGCGACGTGGAAAAATTCCTCAGCGAATTGGGCTGGCGCGAGTTCTGCCGCCATTTGCTGTTCGACGTGCCCGATCTTGCCGTTCGCAACTTGCAGCCCCGGTTCGATGCCCTCCCGTGGCGGCACGACGACAAGGCAGTAACCGCCTGGCAGCGCGGCCGCACCGGCTATCCCATTGTCGACGCCGGAATGCGCGAACTCTGGCAGACCGGCGTCATGCATAACCGGGTGCGGATGATCGCGGCTTCGTTTCTCGTAAAACATCTGTTGATCGACTGGCGCGAGGGCGAAAAATGGTTTTGGGACACGCTGGTCGACGCCGATCCCGGCAGCAATCCGGCCAATTGGCAATGGGTGGCAGGCTCGGGCGCCGATGCGGCGCCCTATTTCCGCGTGTTCAATCCAATCTCCAGGGCGCCAAGTTCGATCCTGGCGGCGCCTATGTCAGGCGCTGGATTCCGGAACTTGCGCACCTATCTGACGCCCACATCCATCAGCCGTGGAGTGCAGCCCCCCTCGATCTCGCGGCTGCCGGCGTGGAGCTTGGCAAGGACTATCCGCACCCGATCATCGATCACAAGATCGGCCGCGAGCGTGCGCTTGCGGCCTATGCCAGGGTTCGCGATGCCTGAATGGCGCGGTGTTTGACGCGACAAGAAATCACGCTATCGTCTTGACGTGCTTAAACACTGGGGGAAGACGACATGGACGACGATAAACCGGTTCTCGATCAAGTGACCGACGCGATCGGCGCGGCGGCAACCGCGACCGCGGAAACCGCCAAGACGGTGGTCAAGAAGGTCAGGAGAGTCGCCAGGAAAGCCGCCAAGAAGGTGATGCCGAAGAAGGCCAAGAGAAAAGCCAAGAAGGCCAAAAAGGCAGCGAAGAAATCGGCGCGCAAAGCCAAAAAAGCCGGCAGGAAAGTTGCAAAGAAAGCTACCAAAAAAAGCAAGAAGAGCAAGGCAAGGAAGTCGAGGCGCTGAGTTTCGCGACGCGAAAAAAGCCTCCGGATTGAATATCCGGAGGCTCTTTCTTGTCGACTTCTTGCCAATGATCGAGGCTTGCGGGCTCGTGCCGGCGATCGGCCAGCCGTTAGCTAGAAAAACTCTTCCGGACAGGGATCGACGATCTTCCAGAGATCCACGCCGTTCTTGATCTTCTTCATTTCGGTGGTCAGCCCGCCATTGCGGCGGATCCAGTCCTTCACCGTGTCCGGGTAATAGGACATCAGGTCGGCGGTGCCCTCGGTACTGATGACCTTGATGCCGAAGGTGAAGGCCTTGTCGTAATAGGCCTGGTGGAAACCGACGCTGGCGCGCGGCGTCACGCAGATCTTGTTCAGCGGCACCATGCCGAACACCAGGGTGCAGGCCGAATTGCAGATGCCATCGATAATGACCCGCTCGTGTCGATCCCGGATGCGCTGGTACTTTTCCTTGTATTCGCTGACATAGCCGCCATGGTCACGCGTAATGCGCAGATCGGCCTGCGCCGGCGCTGCGGCCAGCAGCGGAAAGGACAGCGAGAGCAGTAGCAGGATCAGAGGCGTGATGCGCATATCCGAATCGGAAGAACCCCGGATGTTCGGCCGGAAGAAGACCAGAGGCAAAAACTCTGGCTGTACTGTGTTAGCAATTCGTTAAGCATCCGAATCCGGGCGAAAATCGGTCCTAAACGGCCATTTTTCGTCTTTTTCCAGCGCAGACAACGGCCAGCCACCCGACGACCGCGCGCTGCCCCTAACCGGAGGTGCCGGTCCAGCGCCGACGGCCTGGCTACTTATCGGAGCCTTTTCTTGTCTGACCGCTGGATTGGCGGCCCGTCGGCGGTGTAGCACAATCGCTTGTGGCCAAAGGGGTGAAGGTGAGGAATGGAAGCAGACCTGGATATTCTGATCCGATCGATTGCGAGGAAGAACAACAAGGCCCTGATGGACGCCGCGAAGAAGCAACGCGGCAGATACCTTGCGATGGCCGCCAAAGCGACGAACAAAACGACCAAGGAGCGCTACCGGCTGATTGCCGGGCATACCGTCCTCTATGCGACCGCTGCCGCCAGGAGGATGCAGGTCTCCGCCGACAATGCGGCCGATAGCTACCGTCGTTCGATGAAGAATGCGATCGAACAGCCGCCGGCAAACAAGAAATCCGCTAAAAAGAAGGACTGAGCGACGGAGGCCCCTGCGCTGCCGCTGGGTATTGAAAAGTCCGCAGCCAAATGCGAACACCTCGGTCCGACGCATGTCCGAAAGCTACGGCCAAGACCGATAGGCTTTCGAATGCGTCACAGGGTTGCAACGACTAGAGCGTTTTCGAGCGAAGTGGATACCGGTTCGCGTGAAGAAAACGCGTCAAAACAAGAATTTAGAGCCCCGTTCCGATTCCATCGGAACGGAAAAGGATCTAGAGCGCTCGTAGCTCAGCTGGATAGAGCATCGGATTTCGATTCCGAGGGTCGGGAGTTCGAATCTCTCCGAGCGCGCCAGTGATTACAATCACTTAGCCAAAATCGTTACTACCCAGATTGAGTGCCAGGGGCAGTTTAGGGGCAACTATTGCACGCCCCTGCCCACTCAAGCGGGACACGCTGTCTGGCGAGTCCGTGGATGCGGGCGTCACTGGATGGATGTTGTGCCCTGCCCTAGCAAAATAGACGCGCGGGCGGTGCCCTACGCCTGACCCTTGCTGGCCTTCGACGGGCGCTTTGGTTGGGGCTGGGTGTTGCGCACGGCCTGTGCAAGCATTTCGCGGAGCTGGTTCTTGGTCAAGGGCTGCGGGCGGACGTAGGTCTTGTGTAAATTTGTCATGGACAGCATGTGGTGATTTTAGGACGAGAATTAAAGGCCGTTTGGCCTCAATCCTCGGTACCCATTTCGGGGCGGCCCTGCATGACCCCCTCCAATCCAATAGACGAACGGATGGCCGTCCAAGACTAATCCCCAATGTGCTTCAACGAAGACGGCAGGAGTCAAGCTAGCGCAACCTCCCATAGCCAATCAGCGCAAGGCAGGCTTAAATGGTTTTCCGGGAGCTTGGGGTCCTAACGATGACCGGCGATGAACCGTGGAGAACGGCTGCGAGCATTAGCGGGTTGGCGAACCAGCCGACCTGTCCATCCAAAACACCGAGCCCGCACTTGATCTAATGACCCCTGCCCCGCGCGAGACTTGGTCTCCGTTTACTCAGGCCAAAATCCACGCTCGATTTCTGGGCAGAATATTGGCGATAAGTGAATGATTTTACTAACAAATCTCTCGTAGTCCAGCTGGACGGAGCAGCGGATCGATTCCGAGGGCCGGGAGTTCGAATCCTTCGAGCGCGCCAATGAAATCAATTAGTTACACCACAAACCTCGCACTGAAATTGCGGCAGGGGTAACGCCACGGGTAACAAGCAGCCCTCGTCTTTCCGGAAGTGTGCTTCCTGAACGAGCCGAGGAAGTGCCATCGCTCCAGTGGGGGCGATCGGATGTACAGTCCTGAGAATTCCGCCCAACTTGTTGGGTCTTCCCGCCGTTCCGCTACCAAGCTATTGACGATTTGCGCGACGCCGGAGTTTGCGGAATCATGGGCGATGACCATCGTGACGTGGTCGAGATCAGGCTAAACGCAAACAAATGAAGGTATTCATGGAAACCGAACAATTTGCGTCCAAATACAGGCTTCGCTGCACAGCCCTGGACAACGCATACGGCTACCTTCACAAATCGATGAAAGGCGCTAAGCACCTCAATGCACGGCGTGCGACCAATTTCATCGAGCGACTCGAGTTTTGGCTGGATCAGCACGCGCCCGTTCCGGTGACTCCCTGGATAGCGGCGGCTGCGCATTCTGACTATTCGGGCGGTGACGGCATGAAGCTCAAGGAAACCCGACCGCTTGCGGATCCTGAGGTCAATACTGACCTCGACAAGGACGGCCACCGGCATTGAGCCCGTGGCCTGGAGAGCGCTGAATGAAGTGCAAGCGCTGCGGCGAAAGCGGACAAGGATGGTTGGCGGCATTGGATCGGCCTATCATTGCTCCGGCGACCTGCCGGCCTGAAACGCAGCCTGCACGATCCTCCGGAGGGGCAATCGTGTAGCGGCACCGGCGCCCCGAGTGAACCGCAATCAACATGATCATTTTAATCTGGTGGCAACCCACGTTCCTCAAGAAATCGCTTTCGTTCTAAAGGGTCATTGGGATTGAACTTTATGGAAATTTCGATGTCGTTATAGTTGGGCTTCTTTAGATTAAGGAATATCTTGTTTGGCAATGTTATTTGCAGATTTCGGGGAGACAACCACTCGGTTTGCGGACGATTTTCCCAACGACCGCCTTCCTCAGTGACTAGCACCTCACTATCATCCTTGGCCTTTTCTCCGCGACGTACTAGCCTGACACGATCCAAAATAACGGTTGTAAATGCCGGCCCGTGACTACAAAGATCCTCCTCGACCACCGCCGTCCACGTATCATCAGGTGACAACAGTTTCGAGATGATCTTACGTTCGCAGTCGGGCTCGGGCAACGTGCCCGCAACTGCACTTGCAGAATGAGCTATCGTGAGCGATACGGTAAATAGGATGGCTAACCGTGCAATCAAATGTAGAAGCCGCCACGAATTCAACGTATCCATCCGAGCACTGACCTATTTGGGTGACGGAGTTATTTTCTGCGAGTTATAGAGATCATATCCCAGTTTGGTATTGTAGAAGGCAGCGCAAACCCTCGAACAGCGGTTCGCAAGAAGTGTTTCGTGGACAAAACACATAGTGCTACGGCGAAGAATATTGCCCATCTTCATCGATCGTGGCGCGCCACTTCGCAATGCACATCGCGACAAGCCGCCTGCCCTTCCTACAAACCCGATCGCCCCACATCAATCGACCTAAAAGGCCTTCTCTGTCGCCGGCCGGTGCTTGTTCTTCGGCACGAAGCCTGATCGCTTTGCTTCGCGCGGCTGGCGCACCCAAACCTCGCGGTTGGGGTGCATGCCGGCACCGCGGGTGGCAGGCACGGCGTTAAGCCGCGCCCGGTGCAACAGACGGGTATCGGCGTCGCCACAGTTCGGATGGATGCCGCCGTTCGCCGCCACCACCTTGTCCCAGGCCGCCTTGCGTTGCTTGAAAGTAGCGGGGTCCGCCAGCGGCGTGCAATTAAGCTCGTTGTTGTTGAGATCCGCGACGATCTCGTCACCATCCTCCACGAGGGCGATGGGGCCGCCAAGGCCCGCTTCAGGGCCAACATGGCCGATGACCAGCCCGACCGACCCGCCTGAGAACCGTGCATCGGTCATCAGCGCCACCACGATTCCCCGCTCGCGGCACAGCGTGGTGATGCGCGATGTGGGATCGAGCATCTCCGGCATGCCCGGCGCGCCGCTCGGTCCCTCGTAGCGCACGATGATCATGTCGTGGTTCTGGAATCGCTCGGGAGTTCTTGTCGAACGCCTCGAGCAGGTTCTGCTCGCCTTCAAAGACACACGCCTTGCCGCGAAACAGATTGTTTTCCAGTCCGCCCTCGACACCGGCCAGCTTCAGGATCGCCGAAAACTCCGGCGAAAGGTTGCCGCCGAGAACGCGCAGGCCGCCGGTCAACTTATAGGGCTTGGCGACGGGATAGATCACCTCGCCATCGGCGGTCCTGGCGCCGAGGCGCTTGACCTGCTGGGCCAGCGTTTCGCCGGTGCAGGTCATCACCTCGCCATTGAGCAGTCCGGCCTCCAGCAGTTCGCGGACAATTACCTGCACGCCGCCGACGCGATCAATGTCGACCATCGAATATTTGCCATAAGGACGGGCGTCGGTGAGCACCGGAACGACGTATTGCGACAGGTGGTTGAACTCGGCTGGCGTCATGACCTCTTTCCAGAAGTCCGCGAACCCCGCGGCGCGCGCGATCTCCGGCGCATGCAGCGTGACGTTGGTCGATCCGCCAATCGCCATCGCAACGATGACGGCGTTGCGGATCGAGTCGCGGACGACGATGTCGCGTGGCTTGAGGCCGTTCGCGATCATCTGCGCAAGGTGTTCGACCAACTGGTCCGGAAACTCCTTGAGGCGGCGCGGATCGTCGGATGGCGGAGCCACCATATGCAGCGGCTGCATGCCGACGACACCGATGAAGGTCTGCATGGTGTTGTAGGTGAACATGCCGCCGCAGCTTCCATAACCCGGGCAAGCGTGGCAGGCGATGTGGTGGCGATGGGCGGCATCGGGATGGCCAGCAACCTGGTAGGCGCTGACAATGTCCAGTTTCTCGCCGGTGTCCGGGTCCGTGCCGGGATGGATCGGGCCATCCGACATGATGATCGACGGTTGATTGTGCTCGAGCAGAGCGGCCAGCGTGCCTACCGGCGGCTTGTCGCAAGCCACCACGGCGATGGTGCCGGCCAAGCCGGTAGCGCTCAGATGTTCGCAGAGCGCGTCGTGAGTAACCTCGCGCCCGATGAGCGAATAGCGCATTTCGCGCGTGCCGTTGCGAATGCCGTCCGATGTTGCAATGGTGTATTCCGGCTCGACGAGCCGCAGCCTCAACTGGCCCGTCCCCTTGCCGATGCGGCGCTCGAGGCTGGCATGGATGGCCTCAACCTTTGCCGCAACGCCCATGTAGCACTGGCTGTCGCCCTTGGTGCCGACCACGCCGACCGATGGCTCATGGATCAGGTCCGGATCTGTACCAAGTTCCCGCGCAATCCCGATGGTTTGCGCCGAGCGGCCCGGATGGCGGTCTATGATTACGATTTTCAATTCAGTCACGGCGAGTTCCTTACAGGCGAAGCGGCTTCGATCGACAATATGGACAATATGTAGACTGTACGGCTGATGTTCGTCACGAAATTAAGGGACAACCAGCTCGGATCTATCGATTGGAGGCTTTAATTGCGCTAATTGCGCTGCTACGTCGGAGGGCACGGTCTCTTTCTTGACCCAATTGTGGCCGAGCCTGCCGATATCGTCCGAGTCCGTTCCCGTCAATTGAGCATTACGATGAGCCTGCGCCGGCAACTTATTGCAATTGCCATAATTTTCGTTGCAACCCCGTCTGTTGCCGAGACCCAGTCAGAGCCGAGCACGATTGCGTTCGCAAGGATTTCCGGCAGGTGCAGCACGCTAAGGGTTGATGGGCGCGGCTTTGCGTGCCGGGCCGTTGCGTTTTACCAGAACGACGTGGGGCGGGCCAATTTCACCATTGTACTCGACGATCCCACCGACAGCCGGCACATCATCACATTTTCGGGCGACAATGGCCGCAGGCTGCCAGACGATCGATATGAACTGCCAATCGACCGGATGCTGTTGAAATCCAAGGATCGACCGAAGATGGACGGTCTGCCTGTGCCCTTGGTCGAAACATCGACCGGAATGTGCATGCAGCTCGGAAGCTTCGTGTCCGGACAGATTTCCAGCATCGCCTGCAATGCCACCGACCGGAACGGCAGAAGCTATGAGCTTCAGTTCGTGTCCGACGGGTCCCCCGTAAAGATGTGGCGCGTGCGGCCTTCGCGGCCGACGATCAAATAGCGCTACGGCACGCAGGTTACCGCGATCGATTTCCACAAAATGCGGCAGCCATCAATTCCATCCGGATCAAAAGGATCTGCGCGGCTGCTAAGATTGTGCAACGGTTTCAGCCGTCGCGGGTCGTTCAGACCAAACCCTACCAGATGTTATTTGCGAAAAAGCCAAATGGGGGTCGTTGTGCCACCAACATGGTTGGCGGGCTCACGCGCTTCCTCGCCACCTTGCGCTTTCGAGTCGGTTTCACTTCCCGCTTTTTCAGATCGGCCGGCGTGAGTTGTGCAAAGGCGTCACGCGCCGTCAACTTGGTCGAGACGTCAACTCCCTGCGCGGGGGCCGGGGGGGTGGGCGCAATGCTGGCGGTCTGAACCGGCGCTACGGCAACAGGCTTGGCGCTGGTATCGAAAACCACGCGCTCCGGCCATTTGCGATCGGTGTAAATCCGTATCATTGGCAAGTCGGCTGCCGTGTTTGTAGCCTTCACAACGGGCGAGGACGGCAATTCGGCGCTGACAGCAAAAAGCAGAGCCAGCAGCGCTGCTCCGACGAACAGAAAATATCGCATCACGGGCATTTTAGCCTACTCCGCCCGCGCCAACGCGGATTACTCTCACAACTTACGCTCACCTAATTGGTTCCTGTTAGTCCCATTAGGTTCAAAGGGGCCTGCTCGCTTCTTCGTGAACGCGGTCCCGTCGGGGGGTATTTAAATCAAATGCGGCTGGCTGCCACCAGCGTGCATTTGGCCCGGTCGGCGTTAACGTTAACGAAGCCGACGTGCAGCCGGGCGAAGCGTTTCCGACCCCTCATCCTGACGGTGTCGTGAATTACGCGCGTGCGGTCGGTCAAATGGCTGCCGTCCCGGCGGCTAAAGGCACAGGAAATCTCGATGTCCTTGACCGCATAGTGATTGCCGTTGCGCAGCGTAAAAGTCACGAGCGCGTTCGATCCGAGACCTCCCCTGCGCCAATGCTGGGACAAGATCTTCAGGCCGTCGACCGCGGCCGTTTCCGGCGGCACGTTTTCCGGTGGAGGCGAGGCGTCATTCGACGCCGGAACGGTATTGGCCGCTGGCACGGGCTCCGTGGCCGCGACGGCCATGGGACGGACCGGCTCGCCATTTGCCGCAGGGTTGGCATGGCCAAACGAACGCGGCCAATTCGTCACGCCAAATACAAGTCCCGTAATCAGGACGGCCAAGAGGACCGCGCTCCCGCTGAGATATTGATATCCAGGCCTGGAGTGCCACGACAGCCGTTTCGACCATCCCCGGAAACGGGCACCCAATTCGACAAGTCTGGTGAGTTCGAGGCGATGCAGCCCGGTTTTCATTGTCACCTCGTTGCGTTGAGGCTCTGCCGACGGCGGGTCCACCGGTCAATCTCCTAATTCTCCCAATCGGAAATGGTTGCATATTATGGTGGCAACAATCCGGCCAATGGCACGATCACCGCGCGCGGCGAATGGCCTTGCCGGTACGAGCCCGCTAAGCTGATCGCTTCAGAGCCTCGCGAAAAACCCGTCAAGGGAGATCAATATGCCGCTGGTTACCTGGGACCATATTCATCTTCGTAGCCCGGATCCGGAGGCGACCGCCGCGTGGCTGGAAAAGGTTCTGGGCGGCGTTATCATCCGCGGTCCCGGTCGTATCGACGTGAAACTCGGCGGTGCCAACGTATTCATCGCACCGGTTAGCCCCGGCGACGGCGTCCATACCGCGCCTGTGACGCCCTATCAGGGGCTCGATCATTTCGGGCTAACGGTGAAGGACATCGACGCGGTGGCAGCCGAGATCAAGGCCAAGGGCGTGGAGTTCACCAAGGAGCCCACCACGATCCGGCCGGGCGTCCGCATCTGCTTCATCCGCGGGCCGCAGGGAATTTCGATCGAGCTGCTCGAGCGCGACAAGAAATATGTCTAGGCCGCACGGCCTGGTCCGCGATGCGGAAATACCTGACCATGCCCTGGTGTCATATTTTTGTAATATGGCGGACGACGTCCCGCCGCGATGATCGCGGTCGACCTGACGCGTTGACGCTCCGCGCCACTTAGGCATAACTGATGTCTGCTCCGTCGGGACAGGCGGGGTAGCCGGGACATTATGAAAAACGGTCTGTATTCGATCCATGCCACCTTGCAGGATGGGCGTTCTGGCAAGGGTAGCGGCGTCGTCTTGTTCCGGGATGGCAAAATTCTCGGTGGCGACGCTTATCTGTTTTATATCGGCAGCTATACGGTCAAACCCGGGAATACCTTCAAGGGCGAGGTGCTGATCCAGCGCCATACGTCGAGCCCGGACGTCAATCCGCTATTTGGTGGCCCGAACCCGGTCGGCGTCGGCGTTTCAGGAACCTTCGACGGCACCTCCGCCGTGATGGACGGCACCGCGCTGGTGGGTAAGGCCAGCCAGATTTTCAAGGCGACGCTGCGCTTCCTCGCCGACGCTGATTAGGCTGCCGCACGATCCGCATTGGCTACTCGGCCGCCTGCTCCAATGGCGCCACCCTGGGCAGGATGATCCGGATTCGCGTGCCCTTGCCGGGCTCGGAATCGAGGTCGAGCCGTCCGCCCAGCCGACTGGTCACGATGCTGTAGACGATATGCAGGCCGAGCCCTGTACCGCCCTGATCGCGTCGCGTCGTGAAAAACGGATCGAAGGCACGGCGGCGGACGTCGAGACTCATGCCGCAGCCATTGTCGGAAAACAGGATTTCGACATTGTCCTTGCCGGACTCGCGGGCCTGGATATCGACGGTTCCTGGCCTGCCATCCGGAAAGGCGTGCGCCACCGAATTGAGGAAAAGGTTGGTCAGCACCTGCCCATAGGGACCGGGATAGCTGTTCATCGTGAGATTGGGCTGGCAGTCGACTGTCAGTGCCAAATGGTGCTTCCTCAATCCTGGCCGCAGGCTCATCACCACCTGCTCGGTCAGATCGCTGAGGTCAAAGGTGCGCTGGTCGCTATAGTTGCGGTCGGCGGCCACCTGCTTGAAGGACTGGATCAGTTCGGCGGCGCGATTAAGGTTTGCCACCAGTTGCGAGGCGGCATCGCGGCTGGTCTCAAGAAACTCGTGCAAGCGGGAACGGCGGAGATCGCCGCGATCGACTTCGTCGGCAAACGTTGCCGTCTTGCGTTCCAGTGATGAGGCGACCGTCAGGCTGATGCCGATCGGGTTATTGACCTCGTGAGCGACGCCCGCCACCAGGCGGCCAAGCGCCGCGAGTTTTTCCGCCTCGATCAGCGAATTCTGCGTTTCCCGCAGGTTGCGCAACGCGGCTTCCGCGGCATCCTTGGCCTTGCGCATCTCCAGCTCGCCGCGCTTGCGTTCGCCGATGTCGAGTGCGACGGTAACGATGCTTTCGATCTCGCCTTCGGCGTCGAGCAGCGGCAGCTTGTTCACCAGCCACTGCCGCACATTGCCAGAGGAATCCATGTATTCCTCCTCGTAGAATCCCAACCCTCTGCGGGTCGCCAACACCCGCTTGTCGTTGTCGTCAGTCTTTTGCGAGCCGTAACGCAACATCAGGTCGCTGGTGGTGCGGCCGATCGCATCGGCGGGATCGATGCCGAAAATGCCGGCCATGTAGCGGTTCATCAGGACATAGTGCAGATTCCTGTCCTTGACGTTGATCACCGCAGGTACGGTGTCGATCACCTGCTGCAGAAGCCTGCGACCCTCGGCGATCGCATCTTCGGCGCGCTTCTGGTCAGTAATGTCGCGAACCGTACCCTCGTAGCGAATGGCCTCGCCGGCTTCGTCACGCACCACGGTGGCGCTATCGGACAACCACAGGATCGAGCCCGTACGCTGACGCACTTGATATTCAAACTCGCGCACCGTGCCGTCACGCTGCATCATCGATTGATATAACGCGCGTGCCGACGGATCGACGTATATCGTATGCGTAATGTCGCTGACTGCCTTGATCAGCTCCTCCGGCGTCTCGTATCCCAATATCCGCGCCAACGCCGGATTGGCATTGAGCAGTGCGCCGGCGGGCGTGGTCACATATATTCCGTCGACCGAGCCTTCGAACAGCTTGCGATAGCTTTCCTCCGCGAGCCGCTGCTCGGCGAGAGCATGGATCGCCGCTTCGCGCGCAGTGTCGGCGTCGACCAGCGATCGACGGAATACCTCGGCGGCGCGGGCGATATCGCCGATTTCGTTTTCGACGTCGGTGGCGGGGATCGAGGTGTGCTTCTCGCCACCGGCAAGCGCCCGGATCGCTCTGGCGATGGACTTGAGAGGGCGAACCGTGCGGCCGACAACGAACAGCGCCGCCGCAACTCCGGACAGCACGCCGACAATGCCAAGCAGGATGCTCTGCCATTTATCGTCTCGCAGTGTCTTGCCGAAATCGGCAGCCAGTTCCCGGCCTCTGCGGGCGCTGACGTCGCGCAACAGGTCGGTCACCCGCCCGATCTGCCGGCCTTCGGTGCCAAGAACTTCCCTGTCGAGATCGGCGATCTGGTTTTCGACTTCCGACACAGCGATGATGGCATCAGCATAATCGCCCACCGCCGTGCTGCTGACCGTAACCTGCCGCATGCGCTGGGCCGCCCGCTCTGCAGCCAAAGGGTTATGCGCCAGCAAAGCTTCGGAAATCTGGTTTTGCGTCCGCAACAGCTCCCTCGCCGCGGCCGGATCGCTCACCGACGCGATCGCGGCTTCAAACCGTTCGCGCGCGGGCGGCAACGCCGCGATCAACTCGGAACGGCGTGCAATCAGGGCCATGACACGATCGATGCCCTCGCGGTAGTTCGCCAACCGTTGCGCGACACCGTCGATCATCTTCTGCTGCTCGGGGGCGAGTTCCAGCCGGGTCTTTTTCAAAAGTGCGCTCAGGGTCGACACCGCTCCTCCCACCCGGTCCGATTGGGCGTTCGGATCGGTCACGAAATCGCGCGCCGCAAGCCGCAACTCGTTCACCCGGCGGTCGATCTCCTCGGCGAGGTCGCCGACATCCTGCAGCCGCTGCAGCTCGGCAAAGGTCGCATCGATATGGCGGATGGCGATGACACTCGCCGTACTGGTCGCCGTGATGACCACAAGTACCAGCAGGAAACTGCCAAAGGTCAATTGACCGATCGACAGCGAAAGCGACCGTATCCGTTGGATGGTGGCGGCGAAGGGCATGAGGCTAGGACCGGCTCCAGATGCCCTTTTATAGGATGGAATCCGCCCCAAGGGGAACTATCGGAACCTAAACCAAGACCGGTTCGCGGCCGTTGGTCGGTCTCAATCGGGATCGGATGCCAGCAATCGGCCCGCCGCCAGATAGCGTATCTGCGCTAGCCGAGTGCGCCAACCCGGCAGCTCACCGTCGTAACCTGCTTCCGCGAAGCGACGGCCTCGGTCACGAAGCATTACTCCGCGGTGGTCGCTCGCGGTTGCATACTGGCACGCCGGTCGACGCGCGCGACCCGCGACAGCAGGTAATCCACCTCAGCCTTCGCTGTCGCGGTGATCGTTGCGCCCGGCTTGCGCTGCGCGCTCGAGGCAATCACGCCGCGCTTCTGCAACACGTATTTGCGCACCGCAAGCCCCACGCCGGGCTGCTGCTCGTAGCGGATCAGCGGCAGATGGGCGTCGAACAGGTCGTGCGCGGCGTCGCGCTTGCCCTCCTTGGAGAGCCGCACCACGTCAATCAGCAGTTCCGGAAAGGCGTAACCGGTCATCGCACCGTCGGCGCCGCGCTCCATCTCGAAGTCCAGGAACAGACCGCCATTTCCCGTCAGGATCGACAGCGGTCGCAACGATCCGTCCTTCTGGAAACCGCGTAGCGCGGAGATCTTTTCGAGGCCCGGCCAGTCCTCGTGCTTGAGCATCACGCAGGAGGGACTATCCATCACGACTTTGCGGATCACCGCCGGCGTGAACACGACTGATAGCGTCAATGGATAGTCCTGCAGCACCCAGGGAATGTCGTGGCCGATCGCTTCCTGCGCCTGCTTGAAATAACCAATGATCTGATCGTCAGTGCGCAGGCTCGGCGGTGGCGCGATCATGACGCCGGCAGCGCCGGCATCCATCGAGGTTTTCGCCAGCGACCTCATCGAGGCAAAGCCCGGCGCGGAAACGCCGACGATCACATGCATGTTGGTCGCACGTTTGACGAAGCGGATCGCCACCTGCTCGGCCTCGGCCGCGTCGAGCTTTGGTGCCTCACCCAGGATGCCCAGCACCGTGACGCCTTCGCAGCCGACTTCGGCGTAGAAATCCGTCAGCCGGTCGATCGATGCATGATCGATCCGACCGTCATCGTGGAACGGGGTCGGTGCGATCGCAAAGGTACCTGCTGCCTGGGCAGTGAGTTTCGTCATGATGTACCTCGTCTGAGTGCACGCACTCTACTTTGTCATTTCGGGATCCGCCACCGAACTCGGGTTTCGGCGCCGGAGCCGTCGCGCGAGCCGCCTAGGTCGTTGACCACCACCGCCGCGCCCTCGCGCGCGAACAGCTTGGCATAAGCCTCACCAAGGCTGCCGCCCCCTCCAGTGATGATGGCCACCTTCTAGTCGAGTAATCCCATCGCCTCTCTCTCGTGTCATTATCAGCCCAGCACCGTGCGGCCGCTCTTGATCACGGTGACGTTGCGTGCCTTCACCTTGGCTTCGAATGAAATCACGTTGCCGTCCTTCCACATCTCCATGGTCACGGTGTCGCCGGGAAAGACCGGCGACGAAAACCGCGCCGCATGCTGCTTGAAAGCGGACGGGTCGTAGTCGGCATAAGTCTGCAGCACGCCGCGACAGGTGATACCGTAGGTGCACATGCCGTGCAGGATCGGTTTGGCAAAGCCGGCTTTCCTGGCAAATCCGGGATCGGAATGCAGAGGGTTGCGGTCGCCGCAGAGGCGATAGACCAGCGCCTGGTCCGGCCGCGTCGTGATATTGACGATCTTGTCGGGCGCGCGGTTCGGCATCTGGTGCGGCTCGGGCCGGCCTTCGGACGGGCCGCCAAAGTCGCCATCACCGCGGGCGAAACGTGAGGCCACCAGGGTCGCAAGCAGCTCGCCCTTGTCGTTCTTCAGCACGGTCTGATAGCGGATGACGGCGCCCTTGTCCTTACCCTTGTCGTACACCGCAAGCACGAAGGAGTTGGCGACAATGTCGGAACCGTTCGGCAACGGCTTGTGGAAGGTGATGTCGCGCTCGCCATCAACCACCATCATACGGTTGAGGTTCATCTCACCGGGCCCGGCGCCCCAGGCGGCAACGGAAGCAAAGGTCGGCACCACCTTCAGGGAACGCGGCTCGGCGACGGCTTCATTGACGAAGGCAAGCTCCCTCTCGTCCATCGGGTCCGCGCCCATGCCGATGCCATAGGCGTAGAGCATCACCTCGCGATCGCCATACGCGTATTTCTGGCCGAGGTTCTTCAGGGCCATCAACTCGTCGTACTTGATCGGCATCGCGGTCGTCCTCCCGGCTGCTTTTCTTTTTGTCATGCCCGCGAACGCGGGCAGTTTCACGGGCGTTGCAGTTAACTGAATCCCCGGCCGCGCGGGGACAATGTCCGACGCAGCCACATCATCAGACCGGCTTAAAAAACGGCAGTGGCGCGCCTTCGGTCGGCTTGAACACTACTTTCACCTTTTGACCGATCTTGATCGTGTCGAGGTCGCAATCGACGATGTTGGTCTGCAGCGACGGCCCTTCCTTCAACGTGACGTAGGCGATCGCGTACGGCCCGCTGGCGGACTTGCGCATCAGGCTAAAGGAGTAGATCGTGGCTTCTCCCGAGCTTTCCTCCCACACCGTCTTGTCGGAAAAACAAAACGGGCAGATCGAGCGCGGAAAGTAATGCGGCTCGCCGCACGCCATGCAGCGCTTGATTATGAACTTGCCCTGTTTGGCCGCTTCCCAGAACTCTGCATTTTCCGGGTTGGTCGCAGGCGCCGGATATTTCTTTGCTTCGGCCATCACGCACGCTCCAGAATGCAGGTTGAAGCACCGTGGCGCACACCGAGCAGACCACCGGTGCCGTGCGCGATCGCGAGATCGCAATTCGGTACCTGCACCTTTGGATGCGCTTCTCCGCGTAACTGGCGCACCGCTTCAAGGATCTTGGTCATGCCGCCACGATTAACGGGATGATTGCTGCAAAGGCCACCACCGTCGGTGTTGAACGGCAGCTTGCCGACGCCCGAGATGAGATTGCCGTCGGCAACGAATTTGCCGCCCTCGCCTTTCTTGCAGAAGCCGATGTCCTCAAGCTGCATCAGAACCGTGATGGTGAAACTGTCATAGATCGATGCGTATTTGATGTCCTTCGGAGTCACGCCAGCTTCCTCGAACGCGCGCGGACCGGACCAGACGCCAGCGGAATAGGTCAGATCGAGATCCTTGCCGCCGCGCGGTCCTTTCGTCGCCTCGCCGTGCCCGATCAGTCGCACCAGCGGCTTCTTCAGGCTCTTGGCGATCTCGGGCGTGGTGACGATCATGGCGCCGCCGCCGTCGGTAACGACGCAGCAATCCATCCGGTGCAGCGGATCGGAAATCATCGGCGAGCTGAGCACGTCCTCGACGGTAACGACTTGCTTGAGCATCGCGTGCGGATTGTGTTGCGCATGATGGGAGGCTGCGACCTTGATCCAGGCGAGCTGTTCGCTGGTGGTGCCATAATTGTGCATATGGCGCATCGCGCACATGCCATAGGCATTGTGCGTGGTCGCCCCGTAGGCCAGCTCGAAATCGGCCTCCGGGCCGGAAGCTCGCGGCGGCATCGGACCGGTGCGGGGCTTGCCCGCAAGCGTGATCAAGGCGACCGAACATTTGCCCGCCGCGATCGCTTCCGCGGCATGACCGAGATGGATCAGATAGGAACATCCGCCGCTTTCCGTCGAATCGACATGACGGACCTTGAGGCCGAGATAATCCACCATCGGTAGAAGGCCACCAGGCGCATCGCCGGCACAGAAATAACCGTCGACGTCGAGCTTGTGTCAGTCCGGCATCTTCCAGCGCGCCCTTGGCGACCTCGGCGTGAAGCTGTGCGGTGGATTTATCGGGTGCGTGCCGGGTCGGATGTTCATAAATTCCAGCAATGTAAGCCTTGCCCCTGATGGTCAAATTGTTCTCCGCTTGCGTTTTTTATTCCTGAGAGTTTTCTCGCCTGTATGGGCAACCGTGGCAAGCGCGGAAAATATTCCGTCGGGCGAGACAGGCACGATAGCGCGCTCTCACGGCGCGATGCGCCCGAGTTGTAACTGATCTCATGTCCCCCTCTTTACTGAAGAGAGCGCATGGAAGACCGAGTGCCGGCTGGCACCCGTGGCCCCCTGCGCGCTGAGTTTGTACAAGAATGCACAGCGGGAATGACCACAGGTGAAGCCGGGACATCCCGGCCTTCCCTGCGCAATGGTTTGACGGCTTATGCCGCGCTCTCCTCGGAGACGAATTCGTCTTGCCTCCGTCGCTTCGCGAATGGCAGCGAAGGTCGAACCCGGTCGGGTACCTTCACCTACACAAAGCTTAGCACCAGCAACGGATGCCAGGACCACACGGTTTTGCCGTACGCAATAACATCGCTCGTCCGGCGCGGATTGATCGCTCACAGCTTTCGCCGCCCTGCGATCTCCTCGCGTGCAACGCCATCGCGTCCACCGCATCCCGCACTCCGCGTATCGTGACGACGCGTGCTCAATTGGCTACTCGATAATCTCGTCGGCTCCGTTGAGCGGGAACCGCTTGTGCCGCTCCCTTTATCTGCGCGGCCATGTTGCACTGCATCTATCGGCGCTTACTTTGCGATGCTAGGCTCGCACCGCGGCGAGAGAATGACTTCCCACCTGATATCAACGGAGGGCGTGATGACAGAGAGCGTCTACAAGGTGATTGAGCTGGTCGGCACAAGCAAAGAATCCTGGGAAAAAGCAGCCACGGCGGCCGTCAGCAGGGCGGGTAAATCCCTGCGTGATCTTCGCGTCGCCGAAGTCGTCCAGCTCGACCTTCAACTCGATGCGAAGGGTGAGGTCGAAGCCTACCGCGCCAAGCTCAAGGTCTCATTTAAATTCGACGGCTGACGTTCGATCGAAGCTGCCCAGAATTGCAGCCTTCTCCTCGCCAACGGCTTGAGGGAGTGAATTAATGTGTCGTTCAACGACAACAAGCGATCAGGTGCACGCCTCAGATCGATTGTGGCGTTCCGCAAATCGAGCATCGACACGCTGTTTGGGGTCGGCATACACGCGAAAGCTGTACTCGCGGGCAACCCTATTATGTTGCGCGGACAAATTGCTGCTCCGTTCGCCCAAATCGGGAGAAATGGAGCATTCGGAATTCAGTATCGCAGCTGGAGCAAGAACCAGGAACTCGATGTCCTGTCCAAGGCGATGTATCACGCGCGTGAACTGGCGATGAGCCGGATGCGGGCGGAAGCCACCGCAATGGGCGCGGACGGGATCGTTGGCGTCAAGCTGACGATCAAGCGGCTGGAATGGGACGAGCATTTGTTGGAGTTCATCGCGATCGGCACCGGTGTTGTGCACGGCGATGGCCACAAGGGATTCCGCGCTCATGACGGCGGCACGTTCACTTCCGACCCAGGCTGTGTGAAAACTCTTCCCATGCCATGATCCGCTACTGAATCGGCGGGGGATTTGATGCCAGGCTTTGTGGCGGGACTGGATCGCGGGCAGGCGACGTTGCTGCCAGAATGCCTTGAGGATTGGGTCGACGAAAGCAATCCTGTTCGGGCGGTCGATGTGTTCGTCGATGCGCTGGAACTCCGCGACCTCGGGTTTGACGGCGTCGATGTGGCAGCGACCGGCCGGCCTGCGTATCATCCTTCGCTGATGCTCAAGCTTTACATCTACGGTTATCTCAACCGGTTCCAATCGAGCCGGCGGCTGGAGCGTGAGGCTGGCCGCAATCTGGAAGTGATGTGGCTGACCGGCGGCTCGTTCCGGATCACAAAACCATCGCCGACTTCCGCAAGGACAATGGTCCCGCGATCAGGAAAGTTTGCGCGCAATTCGTCGAGTTGTGCCGCAAGATGGGTCTGCTGGCGAAAGCCAGCGTTGCCGTCGACGGGAGCAAGTTCAAGGCCGTGAACAGTCGCGACAACAACTTCACGCAGGGCAAAATCAAACGCCGCCAGAAGCAGATCGAAGAGAGCGTGGCGCGCTACATGAGCCAACTCGACACCGCCGACCGCCGGACTGCCGCAGGAGAAGGCCCGTCGGAAGCGGTGCTGTTGACCAAGACGCGGCTTAAGGAAAAGCTTTCGAAGCTTGAAGAAGAAGTGAAGCGGCTGGCCGCGATTGAAAAGGCATTGCTCGCCTCGCCCGACAAGCAAATATCGCTGACCGATCCCGATTGCCGTTCGATGGCAACGAGCGGGCGCGGCTCAGGCATGGTCGCTTACAATGTGCAAAGTGCGGTCGACACCACGAACCATCTGATTGTCGCGCACGAGGTCACCAACATCGGCACCGATAGATCGCAACTGGCGACGATGGCGCAGGCGGCGAAAGCCGCGCTGCACAGCGATAACTTGGACGTCGTTGCGGATCGGGGTTACTTCAAAGGTGAGGAAATCCTGGCCTGCGAACAGGCCGGCGTCGCGGTCACGCTGCCCAAGCCGCAAACTTCGGGCGCCAAGTCGGCAGGCCGCTTTGGTAAACCTGATTTTGTTTATTTGGCCAAGGACGATGTCTATCGCTGCCCGGCCGGCGAGAAGCTGGCGCACCACTTCACCGCTGATGAAGATGGCCAGAAAATGCGGATTTACTTGACGAAGGCGTGCCGCACATGCCCGTTCAAGGATCAGTGCACAACGTCCAACGAGCGCCGCATCAAACGCTGGGACCTGTCGGGGCAGGATTTCTGGTCGTTGCTACATTCCGGCTACCGGCCGTCGAGATGGTGATGGGAGCTGCGTCTATCACGTCGCGCATCGCGGCCTGATCGCGGGCATGTCCAGCATGGGACAGAACGTGGAACTCGAGAACTATACCTCCGCGATGTACGAGGCACGCGAGATTGCGATCGACCGTATGCAGTATGAGGCGCAGGCGGCAAAGGCCGAAGGAGTGGTAGGCGTCGAGATTCGCGAACGCAGCCATGGCTGGCAGACTCACGTGATCGAATTCTTCGCGATCGGCACGGCTGTTCTGCCGCTCGATCAGGAGATTGCTCCCGAACGCATTGCCGACCCGATCATGGTGCTTTCCGTAAACGATTGAAGTCAGCTTCCTACTTCGCAATCGCGACAGATTGCGGAAAGATTTGGGCCGGCCTGTTGAACCGCCCTACTCCGCCGCGATCTGCCGTGGCGCGGGCGGCGGGCTGGCGAGGTCGGCGATCAGTTGTGCGTGGCGCGCCCGGACATCCCCCGCCGCCTTCTCCTTCACCGGGCCATAACCCCTGATGCGATCGGGAAGCGAGAGCAATTCCACCGCAGTCTCCAGCGTCGCCGGCGACAGCGCGCCGAGCACGGTTGCGACGTCCTTTTCGTAAGATGCGATCAGTTCGCGCTCGAGTTTGCGGTCGGGGCTGTGGCGGAAGATATCGAACGCGGTGCCGCGCAGGCCGCGCAGTCCCCCCAGCACGCGAAATACCGGCATCATCCAGGCGCCAAACGCGCGCTTTTTCGGCCTCCCCAGCGGATCCTTGCCCTCACTGAGCATCGGTGGCGCCAGGTGGAAGCTGATCTTGAAATCGCCATCGAACTGCTCGCGGAGCTGCTTTTCAAAGTTGCCGTCGGTATATAGTCGGGCGACTTCATACTCGTCCTTGTAGGCGAGCAGCCTGGCGTAGTTGATGGCAACCGCGCGCGGCAGCTCGTCGCCGAGCCCGTGATCGATCGCGGCATGACGCACCTGAGTCACCAGATCGCGATAGCGCGTCGCAAGCCTGGCGTTCTGGTAATCCTTCAGCAAGGCCGAGCGGTGCGTGATGATCTCATCGAGCGACATCTCATCGAGCGTTTTCACGGCGGTCCGCTCGTCATGATCCTTCATCATCGCGACCAGCCGCGCCGGATCGATAGCGGCCAGACGCCCGAGCTGGAACGCCTGGGTGTTCATCTTGACCGCGACGCCATTGACCTCGATCGCCTGCTCGATCGCTTTCGCGGTGAGCGGCAACAACCCCTTCTGATAGGCATAGCCCATCATCATGATGTTGGTGGCGATGGAATCGCCGAGCAGCGTTTCCGCGGGCTTGGTAAAGTCGAAGAACGAGGAATCCTTGCGCAACGCGGTTTCCAGCACGCTAGTAATCTTGCGGACCTGGAAATTGAAGTCGCGGTTGAGGACGAAATCCGCGGTCGGAATGAGGTGGCTGTTGATGATGCCGCTGGTCCGGCTCGATTCGCATAGCGTCATCACATCCTTGGATGCCGCGACCACTTCGTCGGCGGCGAGCACGAGATCGGCGGTGCCGGTGACGATGCGCGAACAGGTCACATCGGCCGTATGCTCCGAGAGGCGCACGTGGCTCAGCACCGCCCCGCCCTTTTGCGCGAGGCCGGACATGTCGAGGATCATGCTGGCCTTGCCCTCGATATGGGCGGCCATGCCGAGCAGCGCACCGATAGTGAGCACGCCGGTGCCGCCGACGCCGGCGACCGCGATGTTGTAGGGCTTTTCGAGCGGCGGGCGGGAAGCCGGCTCCGGCAACACGCCAATGTCGCCGAGTTCGGCCGGCGCGCGGCGCCGCGGTTTGCCGCCATCGATTGTGACAAAGGACGGGCAAAAGCCCTTCAGGCAAGAATAGTCCTTGTTGCAGCTCGATTGATTGATGGTCCGCTTGCGCCCGAGTTCGGTTTCCAGCGGCTCGACCGAGATGCAGTTCGACTGCACCGAGCAGTCTCCGCAGCCTTCGCAGACGGCCGGATTGATCATGACGCGCCGCGCCGGGTCTTCCATCAAGCCACGCTTCCTGCGCCGGCGCTTTTCCGCCGCGCAGGTCTGCACGAAGACGATCGCCGAGGTGCCCTTGATCGCGCGGCACTCCTTCATGACCGCGTCGAGCTCGTCGCGGTGGCGAGTGATGACGCCGGACGCGATGTCGGAGGCGGGATAGAGGTTCGGGTTCTCGGACACGAGATAGATATCGCGGATGCCTTCGGCGTGAAGCTGGAAGGTGATCTGCTGCGGCGACAATTCACCGTCGACGTGCTGGCCACCCGTCATCGCGGTCGCGTCATTATAGAGGATCTTGTAGGTGATGTTGGCACCCGAGGAGACGGCCTGACGGATCGCCAGCGTGCCCGAGTGGAAATAGGTGCCATCGCCGAGATTGGCGAACACGTGTTGTTCCTTGGTGAAGGGAGCGACGCCGACCCAGGGCACGCCCTCGCCTCCCATATGGGTATAGGTTTCCGTGTTGCGGTCCATCCACAGCGCCATGAAGTGACAGCCGATGCCGGCAAAGGCGCGGCTTCCTTCCGGTACCTTCGTCGATGTGTTGTGCGGGCAGCCCGAGCAAAAATATGGCGTGCGGCTGACGGGCGCGACCGCCTGGATCTGCGTCGCATCGCGGCCGTTGAACCAGTCGGCCTTGGCGCGGAGCATGGTCTTGATCTCGGGGTTGAGATCAAGCCGGAGGAGACGTTCGGTCAGCGAACTTGCAAGGGAGGCGACTGAAAGCTCCGCCGCGAAGGTGAGAAAGCGCTTGTCGTGATCGTCCATCTTGCCGACGATGCGCGGGCGGACGTCGTCACGCCAGTTGAACAGCTCCTGCTTGACCTGGTTCTCGACGATCTCGCGGCGTTCCTCGACGATGAAGATCTCCTCCAGGCCGACCGCGAAGTTGCGCACGCCCTCCGGCTCGAGCGGCCAGGGCATGCCGATCTTGTAGAGCCGGATACCGATCGTGGCCGCGATCTCCGGCGTGATCCCGCAGCTCGCGCATCGCCTGGCGGATATCCTCGTAGCTCTTGCCGGAGGCCATGATGCCGTAGCGTGCGTTCGGCGAATCCATGGTGACGCGATTGACCTTGTTGGCGCGGGCAAAGGCGACGGCGGCATAGCCCTTGTAGTCCTGCAGGCGCAGGTCCTGCAGGTAGCGGTCATCCGGCCAGCGCAGGTTGAGCCCGCCTTTCGGCATCTCGAAATCGGCAGGAATGACGAACGGGGTCATCTCGTCGGTGAGATCGATCTCAGCGGTCGTCTCGACCACCTCGGTGATCACCTTCATACCGACCCAGCAACCGGAGTAGCGCGACATCGCGATGCCGAGCAATCCCATCTCGATCATCTCGTGGATACTCGAGGGATAGAGATAGGGCATCAGCGCCGAGATAAAGGCGTGGTCCGACTGGTGCGGGACGGTCGAGGATTTGGCGCCATGGTCATCCCCGGCGATACAGAGCACGCCGCCGTTCCTGGCCGAGCCCGCAGTGTTGCCGTGGCGGAACACGTCGCCGCAGCGATCAACGCCGGGACCCTTGCCGTACCAGATGCCGACCACTCCGTCATAGTTCGAGCCGGGCGAGAGGTGGACCTGCTGCGAGCCCCAGATCGCGGTCGCCGCAAGGTCTTCGTTCACGCCTGGCTGGAACTTAATATTGTATTGTTCGAGATGTTTTCGCGCGGCGAACAACTGCTGGTCATAGCCGCCGAGCGGCGAGCCGCGATAGCCGGAAATGAAGCCCGCGGTGTTGAGACCCGCGGCGCGGTCGCGCCGTGATCTGGGCCATCGGCAGCCTGACCAGCGCCTGGATGCCTGTCAGGAAGACGTGGCCGGTGCCTTGCGTGTATTTCTGATCGAGACTGATCGGACCCTGGTTGATTCCCATTCCACCCTCTTGGAAAAGTCAGGACGGCGGTGGCCGCTTGTCTTTTTCATGTAGTTGTTCAGACCGTTACAACCAGTCTATGTCGGTTTTTCCGGTCAGCGCACCACCCATCTCGGCAATGAAGACCCGCATCGCGCAAAACGCAATTTCGTGCCGGGAATAACCGTCGCTGATTTCGGTTTGTGTCGTTGCAGCCCCTTGGTACGAAATAGCGTGCCGGATCACTTCCACCGATCTAGGATTATAGGGGGTTTGAGCATTCTGGTGCGGTTACGATATGCGAGCGATTCTACCGATTCTGTTTTTGTGCACCGCATTCATCTGCGGTGATGCGCGCGCTCAGTCCCCTTCCGCAGACCCAACCTTCTGCCGAAACGATCGCGCACGGCAAGGCGTTGACGGAAGCCGGCGGTTGCGCCGGCTGCCACACCCCAGATCCCGCAAAGCCGTTCGCGGGGGGAAAGCGCATCATTACCCCCTTCGGTGCGATCTATTCGTTCAATCTGACGCCAGACCGCGATACCGGGATCGGCGCCTGGAGCGACCAGGACTTCCGCCGTGCGCTACGCGAAGGCGTGGCGCCCGACGGCTCACGGTACTATCCAGTCTTTCCCTACCCTTATTTCACGAGATTGACCCGCGACGATATCCAGGCGATCCGCGCCTATCTCGCGACGCTAACACCTGTTCACAACTCCATTCCGTCGCCCGAGTTGCGATGGCCGTTGAACTATCGCGTCCTGCTGCGCGGTTGGGACTGGCTGTTCTTCAGGCCCGGCATCCTTCAGCCCGATCAGCAAAAGAGCACGGAATGGAATCGCGGCCGTTATCTGGTCGAAGGCCCAGGCCATTGCGGCGCATGCCACACGCCGAAGAATGCGTTCGGCGCCGACCGACGAACCCGTGCCTTGGGCGGAGGTCTTGTTCAGGACCAGTTTGCGCCGCGGCTGGACGCCGCCGAGCGCAGCGGGCTGAAATCATGGAGCGTCGACGACATCGTCGAATATCTGCAGAGCGGCCGTAACGGCCGCAGCCATGCCGGCGGATTGATGGCCGATGTCGTGCGCGACTCGACCTCGCTCATGGGCGATGCCGATATCCGCGCCATCGCCACCTATCTCAAGGATCTGCCACCGGGCGAGCGCGAGCCCAATGCGCTGCCGCCCCCGCCGGCCCAAATGAGCGACGGCGAAAAGGTGTACAAGAGCGCGTGCATCGCTTGTCATGAGGCCGACGGCAGCGGCGCGCCGCGGATCTATCCGCCTCTTCCTGGCAACGCCAATCTGCAATCGGCCATTGCCTTAAGCACACTGCGCATCATCCTCGACGGCGCGCAGACGCTGACTACGCCGCGAGCGCCAAACCCCGGATCGATGCCGGCTTACGCCGACAAACTATCGGACCAGGAGATCGCCGATGTCACGACCTATATCCGCAGTTCCTGGGGCAACTCGGCATCCGCGGTGACGGCGGCGCAGGTAGCAAAAGCGCGGCGCAAGTAGCCGACCCCGCGAAGCGTCCGAGTTCCGCGCTTAACAACGCGCGCGAATTCTCAACAAAGCCTGACCACGAAATCAAACCGATTCCGGGAACCTGGAGGGGGTAACGGCCATTGCCATAGGGACTAACGGAGGAACCCATTCATGGCCAGCGAACGCGTTCCGGAAGAGCCCCATCGTGCGACTTTTGACGACGATGAGTCACGCAAGCCGGCCGTTCTCGACAACAAGCTACAGCCCGACCCCGGACTCCCCGAAACTCCTGCCAGTAGTGGCCGGATCGCGATATACACGGTCGGCATCGCCGTGGTGCTTGGCACCGTATTCTACGGCCTGGATAGTTCGTCGATCAATTACGCCGGCACCACGCCGACCGCCGAGAATGCAGTGTCCGCCTCGCCCACGCAGAACAATGCGCAACCGCCGCAGACGACGGCACAGACGTCGCCGACAGCGGCACCCCCGGGCATGCGCGACGTCACTCCGCATCCCAATACCAGTTCGGGCGTAACCACCGGCGCCAGCCCGGCCGGGTCGACGGCCCAGAATGCGGCTTCCCCCTCGCCCGCGCAGAGCAATGCGCAACCGCCGCAGACGGCACAGACTTCGCCGACCGCAGCACCCCCGGGTGACACTTCGCATCCTGATACCAGTCCGGGTGTAACCACCGGCGCCAACCCGGCCGCGTCGACTGCCCAGAACGCAGCTTCCCCCGCGCCCACGCAGAACAGTACGCAACCGCCGCAGACGGCACAGACTTCGCCGACAGCGGCACCCCCGGGCGAGACTTCGCATCACAATACCAATCCGGGCGTAACCACTGGCGCCAACCCGGCGCCGACCGCCCAGAACGCAGCTCCCTCTCGCCCACGCAGAGCAACGCGCAACCGCCGTAAACGACGGCACAGGCTTCGCCGATAGCGGTCTTCCACGCATCCCAACACCGACTGCGCGCCGTTGGCATCTCAGCCGAATAACTTGTTCAGCTCGCCGCCGGGATGGCCATGGCCGAGTTCGGTGAATGTCCCCTTCTCCGCCATCTCCCGCGCCGAACGCATGAAGCCGGCCCATGCCGTTCGGGCCAGCGAGCCGCCAACGCTGATGCGGCGAACGCCCAGCGCTTCGACCTCTTTCAGCGAAAGGCCGGACGCGCCGATCAGGAGATTGACCGGCTTCGGATGAACGGCTTTCACGATGGCCGATATTTGCTCTTTGGTCTTGATACCAGGAGCGTAAAGGCAATCCGCGCCGGCTTCCGAATAAGCCTTGAGGCGATAGATCACCATGTCGAGATCATCGCGCCCGACCAGGAAACCCTCGCAGCGGCCCGTCAGCAGGACGCCGCTGTTGTCGGCATCGATCGCAGCCCGCGCCGCCTGGATGCGCGCGATCGCCAGCCCGCGCTCGTAAAGCGGCGCTTTCGCATCGCCGGTCGAGTCCTCGATCGACAACCCGGCCACCCCGGTCTGGACGGCGCGCGCGACATTGGCCGCGACCTGGTCCGGCTCACGGGCAAAGCCGCCTTCAAAATCAGCATTGACCGGCAAATCGACCGCACCGCAGAGCTCGGTGAGATGGCGCAATGCGTCGTCCAGTGTGACGTGGTTATCCGCCTTGCCGATCGACCAGGCAAAACCAGCGCTGGTGGAGGCCAGCGCCTTGAAGCCGAGCAGCTGGAGCATCCGCGCGCTGCCGACATCCCAGGGGTTAGGCAGGATGAAACATCCGCTTTCGTGCATCTTGCGGAATGTGTCCCGCTTGTCGGCGGTGGTAACGGGCATGTTTTTCTCCTTTGTTCGCGTTACTCCCCGGCAAACATAACGAAGCGCCGTATCGCGCGCCAGCGCCTATGTCATGACCTTTCGCAAGAACGACCGTTCTTCCACCACGATGAATTTATGTTCCTGGGCGAAATCGAATTAGCCACGCTGTACCCGCTTGATCGACGCTAACGCTTCGTCTATTGTCGAAGTATGAAAGCAGGCCCCGACATCGCGATGGTCGCAGCCCTGGTTGGCGACCCCGCCCGCTGCAA
The DNA here is from genome assembly GCA_963806075.1 of uncultured Alphaproteobacteria bacterium. GTDB lineage: Bacteria > Pseudomonadota > Alphaproteobacteria > Rhizobiales > Xanthobacteraceae > Bradyrhizobium. The sequence goes on along the minus strand of CAWDWT010000004.1, from coordinate 63,340 downwards.
CATGCTGACGGCGTTGATGACCGGTCGCGCGCTGACCGCCAGCGAGCTCGCCCACCAGGCCGGCGTCACGCCGCAGACCGCGAGTTCGCACCTTGCCAAGCTCGAGGCCGGCGGGCTGGTCGAACAGGAAAAGCAGGGCCGCCACCGCTATTATCGCCTCAGCGATCCCGACGTCGCCGCCGTGCTCGAAGGCCTCGAGGGCCTCGCGGCCCGCGCCGGCCACATGCGGGTGCGAACCGGACCAAAGGACCCGGCGCTACGCCACGCCCGGATCTGCTATGACCATCTTGCCGGCGATCTCGGCGTGCAGATGCTCGACAGCATGAGGAAGCAGCGTTTCGTGCGTCAGCGCAAGCAGGATATCGAACTGACCGCCGACGGCGAACGTTTCCTCACCGATAGCTTGCAGATCTCGGCCGATGCGCTCAGCCATCCGCGCCGTCCGTTGTGCCGGGCCTGCCTCGACTGGAGCGAGCGGCGTCATCATCTTGCGGGCACGCTCGGCGCCGCGATCCTGACCCGCTTCACCGAACTGAAATGGGCGATGCGCGATGCCGCCCCAGGCAGTCGCGTTGTCAATTTCACCCGCAACGGCGAGAAACGGTTCGCGACCTTATTCGGTGACGGTGAATAACAATATAGCGAGAGTCAATCGAACGATGACAGGGACCGCCATTGCGGCCCCTGCTCGCCGATCGCGTCAGTTCCTGAAGCACTGCTTGCCGTACGGGCCAGTGTGCCAGCCGGGCGGGCAATTATAAAGCGGGCGACATGCACCGTGCGGGCCGCGATGGAAGCCCGGTCCGCAACCCTGCGCGACATGGATGATGTCCCGCGACGACGCGCCGGACTGGTCGATCGGCGCCAGCGGCATCGCCTGGGCCGACATGCTCGTCAGGCCGAGGGTAAGAGCGAACGCGGAAGCAGCAAGAATCTTCATCGGGTCTTTCCTTTCGTTTTCGCCGCAGATGCGGCACAATCGGGTTTACGCAAACAATATGGCAGCCCGGTAACGCACGATGTTACCGAAACAGACCGCCCTACCAATGGTGACGGCGCCAATGGCGATGCCGCCAGTGGTGACGCCGCCAAGCCCAATGCTGGCGCCAGTAACGCCTGTGCCAATGACGCCGGCGCCAATGCCATCGCCGTGCCATGGTGCCAATGGACCTGCTCCGGCTTGAGATGATCGACGTCGTCCTGTGTAACGACTGCGGGTTCTACACCCTCGCCGCGGCGGAGCGCGAGTCCCGGTTGCGGCGAGACGGATGATAATGGCGCAGCATTCGCAGTTGAGGCAAGTGCTGCGGCGCCTATGACCGCGCCACAAGCGAGCTTCAGAAAATGACGACGCTCCATGGCGTCCGTCTCCTCGCATCGGTATTCTATTCCGTGATCAGAGTTTTGCTTCGGTCGACATGAATGGCCGCTGAACCGGCGGGAAGGCCAATGTCGCCTGAAAAGAAATGCGAGTTCACATTCGTCATTCCGGGAAGAGCTGAGCGAGGAACGACCGGCGGATTGCCTCGAATTCAAACGGCGCTATCGCAGACACAACTTCGCGATCTCGCCGCGTATCACGCCCGAGCTTGGCTGTAACTTCCGCCCAATTTATCGGAGGGCGCACGCGACCCTCTTAGAGGGCGCGGGGAATGCCGGGCGCCCGGAGCGCCCGCAGTCCCGCGTGCAGTGTAGAAAGCACGCGAGGTAGTCACCACGGTCACACCGGGAAAACGCCCGGCATTCCCTACGCAATGGTTTTAACGGTTTCCTTCGTGATCTCCTCGGTGACCGGGCTTTTTTGTCACCGTCGCCGACGTGATGCCAAGAAAAAACTCCGGACATCATCGCCAACTTGACGTCAGCGTCGGGGCGTCAGGACCACACGACTTCGCCGTACGTAGCCTCGCCGTTCGTCCACGCACACGAAGTGCGCGACGACGTGGCCAGCGTCCACCGCATCCCGCCCCGCGTTTCGTGACGATCGCGAGCCGCCCCTCTTGTGGAACGAGACGCCGGCCATAGGAAGGTGATTTGCCTCGAAGCGAAAGCGGAAACTTTTTTTTCGCAACGGGGCTGGACAGGTTTTGCTGATTTGCCCGCCGGGCCACTTGTCGCAGAGCAACGAGGACAACCGTCAGTCATCGCCCCAGCATGGCAAGCCCGGATTTCATTTCGAATTTCGCGTTCGTCTTATGGGCAATTCCCGGCAGTGGAGCCATCGTCATAGTTATATGACTATTATGAACCTGTAACGTTCATTCCGGGTCGGTGCGGTGGTTTTGCACCACCTGATGTAAGGCTGGTGTAATGCAGCCGTGCTAACGACCAAATGGCAGGCATCGTTCACACGCCGACGCCTGCAACGCCGCCCCTCAAACCCGCCCCCGATAAAACCTCGGAGGCGGTTTTTTTCAAGTGAAGTGCAGCTCGCGTGGTGGTGGCGCCATGCCCGGCCAAATCCAGGCAAAGCAAGTCATCTTCCCTTATCCCCGCGATTGATCGCCGAGCCCCGTTGCGGTCCGTAGTGCCCAGCAGGTTGCCGTCCGCCGCGGCCGGCCCCGCAGCCCCGCCTACGCCATAAGTTCGCCCTACTATCATCTTTTTCGACCAGTCAATCTGCCCGCCAACGGGGATTTCTGAAGTCGAAAGTGTGAATGTACACACCGCGGTGGGGCGGTTAGGGAATTGAAGATCTGGCACGTAAGCTGCGTTGTGGGGACGCTGATTGCAACTTCGCTTGTCGCGATTCATCAGATCGCGTCATCTCGCGCGGAGTTCGCAACGCCGAACGCGATCGTTGCTGGCGCATTTCGCGCCATGCGGTTCGATATGATGACGATCGTGACGAAGGCCAGCGCAGCGTACCCGACGTCACCCGCTGAGGCGAAACTGGATACAACATCAACGGCAAATGCGATCGTCGCGGCAGGGTTTGCCGCGACGATGCGGGTTGCGGAGAGGGTCGCCAATTCGTTGCGGCACGAGCGAGCGTTGCCGGTTCAGGCCAGTCTTGACGCGCCTGAGAACGAAGCGACCTTGCAGCAGGTCTCTATACCTCCTGCTTTGTCGAGTCCCGTGAAGATCGACTTGGCGGCATTGAGCGACGTTCCGCTCGGAACGCCGGTCCAGGAGATCGACCGCGCGGCCGAAGCATTCGGGCTTGATGCAAGTTTCATGAAGACGGTCGCCAAAATCGAGTCGGATCTCAATCCAAGGGAACGCACGGGCTCCTATGTCGGCCTGTTCCAGCTCAGCAAGTCTGAGTTCAGGCGATACGGGTCAGGCGACATCCTGAACCCGCGAGACAATGCTATGGCTGCCGCCCGAAAGTTTACAGCGGAGGCTGCGCTATTCGAAGAAACCACGCACAGGAAGCTGACGTTCGCCGACCTCTATCTGATCCATCAGCAGGGCGTGCGAGGAGCCGCCGAACACGTCGGCCACCCCGAGCAGATTGCCTGGAAATCGGTTTGCGCAACCCACGAAGGCATGGAGAAGGGCGAGCGATGGTGCAAGCGCGCCGTCTGGGGCAACACGCTGCCGGCGGTCAAGCGCCAGTACAGTTCGGTCGATCGCCTGACCTCGGGCGCGTTCGTGGCCATGTGGCGAAACCGCATCGACATGCTGCTTTCCCGCTATTCGACGCCCGCGCCGCTGCGGCCCGAGGTTTGAGACGGACGGTCTAACGATCTGCGAAGTCAGAAGAGCGACACGGCTGAGGTGCCACTCATGGCCCGAAGATAGCCCGACTTGATCGTGAGGAACGAACACAATCGCCACCAGCCGTACAAGTACAGTCCGGAACTATTCGGCTTGGCCCGCATCATCAATTGGGCCGGGAACTTGACTTACTCCTCTTAGTTTGAAGGCGTCCCAGAGGCCCTGGACCAGCTGAACAAATTTCTTCGCCTCCCTCGTTGCGGAGTGCGCGTCAAGGAAGTAAAGGGGTGCCCTGACAATAATGTGCAATTAAAATCTGCATTAAGGGGCCCATTGGCACCATGCGATGTTGAGCTTGAGCCTGGCGGACAGGAAGTCAAAGCCGAGATCCGGGCCGATAATGGTCGACTGGCTCAAGATTCCGACCGCGCCACGCCGCGCCTGGCTTTATTTTCTTCTATTTGGCGGAGCTTACTCGGCACTCTGCATTTTCGGAATCCGCACGGCCAACGATGATGTCTTATCGCTGATCTGGCCGGCCAATCCGTTCATGCTCGGCATGCTCGTGCGGTTTCGCTTCTTGGCGCTTCCCTGGGGCTGGGTTGCTTGTCTTGCCGGATTTGCGATTGCGGTCCCGATTATGGATTGCGGGCTTGTCACAAGCGCAGGTCTGGCCGCGTATAATTTCGGCGTCGTGGTCATCGGCTATGTCTTGCTATCCAGGATCGATAGGGTCGACCAGCAGCTCAAGCGCCTGACTTCGGTTTTCCACCTGCTCTTTGCAGTGGGGGCCGCCTCGATATTCGCCGGCATTGTTGGATCTTTCCTGATCGGTCCGATATTCCACGATCCGGCAGCAGCAAGTTCGTTCGGGTATTGGTTTTCCGTCGAGCTTTTAAACCAGCTCGCTTTTTTGCCGATGATCCTGTCTTACCCGGAAGGTCGCCGGTGGTGGTGGCGGCAACTGCCGCAGCCGACCATTCACGATCAAGCGCCAATTATTGTGTTGGTCTTCTCCGCCGTCATGGGAATGTTTTTCGGAGGAATGGGAGCTCTCACATTCCCGGTACCGGCCCTGCTCTGGTGCGCAATCTCCTATCGCGTGTTTCTGACGGCTTTATTGACGTTCATATTCTGCATATGGGTGATCCTGACGACAACGTTGAGCTACATTGACGCGTCGCCTGCCGATCAATCACTCGTGCTGTCGATCAGCATGGGGGCTGCATTTATTTCTTTGGCTCCGCTCATCATCTCCACGACCACTGCGACAAGAAATGAAATCCTTGACCAGCTAAAGCGTCTCGCGGCCGAGCGTGAGATTGTTGCCAATGAACTCGACCATCGGATCAAGAATCTGTTCGCGCTCGTCAACGGCTTGATCAGTCTCTCGGTCCGTGGCCAACCTGAGATGCAACCGTTGGCAGACACACTGAAAAACAGGCTGGTGGCATTGAACCGAGCGCACGGTCTTATTCGCACCGGGAACGCCTTGTCGGCCCCCGGGGGCTTCACTTCGTTGAAGGAGCTTATTGGCGTGCTTCTTCGGCCTTATGAATGTGCTGAAAACAAACGCCTCGTCGTCGATGGCGACGAAGCGTTCGTCGACCGCGGAACTCTTACTCCGCTGGCTCTCGTTTTCCACGAGTTGGCGACGAATTCGACCAAGTATGGTGCGTTGAATGATCCGGACGGGGCCTTGGGCGTTCATGTCAGCCGCGGCACTGACGATCTGCGCATCAAGTGGAGCGAAACTGCGCCGATGAAGACGGGCTATTGCGATATCGCGGACGGTGGCTTTGGCTCGAAGCTACTGGATCTTACAATCAATGAACAACTGCAAGGCAGGTATGCCCGAACCTATACGGAAGGCGGGATAGATATCGAGATCATTCTGCCAGGCAAGCTGTTTAGCGATATCCCGTCCAACCCCTCCATCTTGTCATCGTAGATCCGCGCGAACTCCACGTCCCTGCCGCAACCCTGCATCGGCGCAGCATCTCCTCGCAACAAAGCTGTGCATTTGACGCGCGCGTCTCTAACGGCCGCGGCGATGCCGTCGCCGTGTGATCAGTTTGCCGAGATCACGCCATCAGGGTTCAAGGCGCTTATCCTGTCGATCTCGCCGAGCTTGGCGGTCGTGATGTTTGAACAGACCGGGATCGATCGGCACTGTCACCGGCAGGAATGGCTTCAGTATCCGGTTTTGCATGCTTGAAACCGACGCGCGAAAGCGCGACATAGAGCGCGCCAGCGTTCATCAGCGCCCAAATCGCAAAGCCGAAAGTGTAGTCGCCCAGAAGGTTCTTGCTGCCAGCCAGGGTCATGGTCATCGTGAAGCCGCAGGCCGCGCCGGCGGCCTTGGCCAGTCCGCTGACCGCGCCGACCTCCTTGAAGTAGAGCGGGATCAGCTTGATGACCGCTGCCGCGGCGGCGCCGGACAACAGCGCAAGCCCGTAAATGGTGAACAGCTCGACGTGCAGTGAAATCTGCATGGCCATGACCACGGCCAGAACAACCATCATGCCGAACATCCAGCTCAGGATTTTCAGAACATCAAAACGGTCGGCCAGCCAGCCGCCCAGAGGGCGGGCCATGGCGACGCAGATCACCAGCAGCGGGGTGTACACCATGGTCGCGCGGGCGGCATCGACGTGCCACCGGTCGACCAGATAGGTCGGTATAAACGACGCGAAGAAGGTAAGGGTGCCGAAGGAGACCCAGTAGAGGGCCGGCACCAACCATACCACCACGCCCGAACGGTACACGGCGACGATTTTACGCAGCGAAGCACCTTTGTGCTGCTGATGCGGCGCATCGGACGTAAAAAACCAGTAGACCCCCGCCATCAGCAGCGTGAAGACAGCGAAGATCGGGAAGATCATGCGCCAGCCGTCCGGACCCTCCAGGACGCGGGTAACCAGGAACGTGACGGTCATCATGCCGACCGTGATTCCGACATTGCCCATCGCAAAAATGCCAAGGGCGGTACCCTGCTTCGATTTCGGGTACCAGGACGATACGTGAGCGGCGCCGACCACGAAGCTCGCGCCTCCTAGTCCGAGCAGCGTCCCCAGAAACAGAAAGGAGTAGTAGCTTTCGGCGTAGAGTCCCAAAAACAGGGACATGGTAATGCACAGAAGCAAAATCGTGAAAACCAGTCGGCCACCGTACTTGTCCGTCCAGATGCCGAGCGGGATACTGACGGCAGCGGCGAAAAACGGCTCCATCGCGGCCAGAAGGAGCACCTGGGCGACGCTGAAGCTGTACCATTTGATCAGAAAGGGGGCGAGTGCGGAAAACATCCCCCAAACCGCAAAACCGAGCGTAAACGCCAGGGACGATATCCATAAAACCCTGGGGTTGCCTGGTGGATCGGCCATCCTATCAAGCTCGACAGATGCATCTTCCACGGCTTCCTCCTGAAAAGAAGTATGTATTCTCAGACTATTTCTATCAGTAGCTCACCACACCCCACTTGTGATAATGTCTGGTTTCCGGTCTCACCGTAGCGCGAGCGCAACGTCTGCATAGCGCCGAACATGCGGCCAAACGTCTCGGAATCGAACGCATCTTTGACTGAAATTGAAATCAAGATATATGACACGAAGCTTCAATTGCGGGCATCGAAATCGCCCTTCACCACGAAAGCGGTCCGCTTGCTCGCTTTGGAGTTTAGTCGTTTCCTGATCCGCTACAACCGCCGTCGCCCGACATTAGCGGCAATCTTACCTCCAAAATTCCGGTCGTTGGCGCTGCAGTTCGGGGGCAGATGGAAAGCCAGCATCCGGGTTCCCGCGAACGACGCCAATCGGGGCATTTCAGGCATTGCCGCTCTTTGCTATTCTCTCCCTGCATCCTTACGTTCCTGCCAGCGCAAAATGGTTGTATTCGATGTCCTCCCTTGCTGATCTTCCGAAACTCATCAGGCTGTGCGTGTTTGGCGCCGCAACAATCGTATGCCTCACAATGCCGCGGGCGCCAGCACTTGCGGCATCGTCGCCGGCTCAGGCTGCGCCCTTGTCGCCGGAGCAGGAGAAGGCGCTGAAGCCAAAGGACACGTTCAAGGAATGTGCGAACTGCCCGGAGATGGTGGTGGTGCCGCCAGGGAACTTCACCATGGCATCCCCGCCAAGCGAGCCGGGGCACAATGCCGACGAAGGGCCACAACATATGGTCACGATCGCCCGGCCATTTGCAGTCGGCCGGGTCGAGGTGACCTTCGACGAATGGGATGCATGCATCGCCGACGGCGGTTGCAACGGCTACAAACCCGCCGATGAAGGCTGGGGTCGTGGCCGTCGACCGGTGATCAACGTTTCCTGGGACGACGCCACGGCTTACGCCAACTGGCTTTCGAAAAAGACCGGCAAGCCGTATCGGCTGCTCTCGGGTGCCGAATACGAGTATGCGACGCGCGCCGGGACACAGACGGCCTATCCCTGGGGCGATGCCATCGGCACCAACAACGCCAACTGTCACTCCTGCGGCAGCCGATGGGACGCCAGGCAAACCGCTCCGGTCGGCTCGTTTGCCGCTAACGGGTTCGGTCTCTACGACATGGTGGGCAATGTCCGGGAGTGGACGGAGGATTGCTACCACGACACCTACAGCGACGCGCCGAAGGACGGCTCGGCCTGGATCGAGGGCGGCAACTGCTATAGCCGTGTCGTACGCGGCGGATCCTGGCTGCTTGCTCCTGCCTTCCTCCGCTCGGCGAGCCGCTACTGGTTCAGCACCGATTATCGGCTCAACTACCTTGGTTTCCGGGTCGCTCGGACGCTTGCGCCTTAGATACTTTGTTCCTTCGCCGTTGGGACAAGGCGGACGTAGCCTGCATCGCTGGCACTTCGCCACAGGTGCCGAGTTCTCAACGGCAAATGCGAAACTCCTTACATCAGCTTCACCGGCGCACCGCGAACCACGCGAAGGTCGATTTTGCCGATCAGGTCCGAACGGAGCGCCTCGGCGGCGTTGATGGCGGCGTCGGTCTGCCGCAACGTACTGATATTCGATCCGAGCGAAACGATTCCGCCAAGCATCAAGGCAATCGATCCGAGCGCGGCCGACTGGCCAGCGCCGAACAGGCCAAGCATCGCGACGAGGAGCAAGGCGACGCCACCGGCGATCGCAACCCTGGACGCCAGAATGAACTTCCGGCATCGTTCGGCGGCCTCGGCAAGCGCCTCGATCCGCTCCTCGATTTCTGAAATCTCGTCAGTCGGATCGTCTTCAGTCATAGGATGCAAGTTCATAGAGCGGGCCAAGCGTCGCTTCGGCGATTTTGGATAAACGACGCAGCTGCCCCCGCGCCACTCCTACCTCCTCACAGCGGCAAATTGTCGTGCTTCTTCGCCGGCATTTCGACCTTCTTGTCTTTCAGCATCGCCAGCGCCCTTGCGATCCGCTTCCTTGTCGAATGCGGCATGATGACATCGTCGATATAGCCGCGCTCGGCGGCGATGAAGGGCGACAGGAAGCGATCCTCGTATTCCTTGGTGCGCGCGGCGATCGCCTCGGAGTCGCCGATATCGCTGCGAAAGATGATCTCCACTGCGCCCTTGGCGCCCATCACCGCAATCTGCGCGGTCGGCCAGGCGTAGTTCATGTCGGCGCCGATTTCCTTGGACGCCATCACGTCGAACGCGCCGCCATAGGCCTTGCGGGTGATGACGGTGACCAGCGGCACCGTGCATTGCGAATAGGCGAACAGCAATTTCGCGCCGTGCTTGATCAGGCCGCCATACTCCTGCGCGGTGCCCGGCAGGAAGCCCGGCACGTCGACAAAGGTGACGATCGGGATGTTGAAGGCGTCGCAAAAGCGCACGAAGCGTGCCGCCTTGCGCGAGGCGTCGCTGTCGAGCACGCCGGCCAGCACCATCGGCTGGTTGGCGACGAAGCCCACCGTGCGGCCGGCGATGCGGCCGAACCCGGTGACGATGTTCCTGGCGAAGGTCTCGGAGATTTCGAAGAAGTCGCCCTCGTCCACGACCTTGAGGATCAATTCCTTCATGTCGTAGGGCTTGTTCGGATTGTCGGGGATCAGCGTGTCGAGCGACATCTCCACGCGCTCGATATCGTCGAAGCTCGGCCATTCCGGCACGCCATCGGTGTTGTTGGATGGCAGGAAGTCGATCAACCTGCGCATCTGCAACAGCGTCTCGACGTCGTTCTCGAACGCGCCGTCGGCGATCGAGGAGCGCGTCGCATGCACCGAGGCGCCGCCGAGTTCTTCCGCCGTGACGACCTCGTTGGTGACGGTCTTCACCACGTCGGGCCCGGTGACGAACATGTAGCTGGTGTTCTTCACCATGAAGATGAAGTCGGTCATCGCCGGCGAATAGACGTCGCCGCCGGCGCACGGGCCCATGATGACGGAAATCTGCGGGATCACGCCGGAGGCGATGACGTTGCGGCGGAACACGTAGGAATAGCCGGCCAAGGCAGCGACGCCTTCCTGGATGCGCGCCCCGCCGGCGTCATACAGCCCGATGATCGGCGCCCTCGCCTTCATCGCCATGTCCTGGACCTTGATGATCTTCTGCGCATGGGTTTCCGACAGCGAGCCGCCGAACACGGTAAAATCCTTGGCGAAGACAAAGGTCTTGCGGCCGTTGACGGTGCCCCAGCCGGTGACGACGCCGTCGCCGGGGATCCTGTTCTTCTCCATGCCGAACTCGGTCGAGCGGTGCTCGACGAACATGTCGAATTCCTCGAACGATCCCTTGTCGAGCAGCAGTTCGATGCGCTCCCGCGCGGTCAGCTTGCCGCGGGCGTGCTGCGCCTCGATCCGCTTGTCGCCGCCGCCGAGCTTGGCCGCGGCGCGCCGTTCCTCGAGGCTGTCCAGGATGTGTTTCATGTCGCCCCTTCTCGCTGGTTTGACCGGGTTCTAACATGGCCTTTTTCCGGCAGAAATCGGCTTTTGCCGCGTAACGGCCGGACTTCACTGGTAGATTCAGGGGTACGGCAGCCATTTCAGAACAGGCCGCCGTTGCCGGAGCGCTGCCCGAGTGGCCGACGTCCGTCATATTCCGGGGGAAAAGATGATCGAGTGGTTCGAAGATTTGTCTTTGGGGATGCGTTTCAAAAGCGGAGCGGTCGAGGTCTCGGAACAGGAAATCAAGCAGTTCGCCGCCAAGTTCGATCCGCAGCCGTTTCATCTCGACGACGATGCGGCGCAAAAAACCATGTTCAAAGGCCTGGCGGCGTCGGGATGGCACACTGCTGCCATTGCCATGAGCCTTGCGCTTCAGGCGCGCCCGTTTGGGCCGCATCCCCTGATTGGCCTTGGGGTTGACGGTCTGCGCTGGATGCTGCCGGTAAGGCCCGGCGACATACTCTCCCTTGAAGGCGAAGTGGTCGACTTGAAGCCTTCCAGGACCAAGCCTCAGGGCACCGTTCTGGTGAAATGGACGGCCTATAACCAGAATGGCGACGCGGTCTATACCTTCACCCCGATCGCCTTCGTTCCGTGCCGGCCCAAAGCGGATGGTGGCGACGGATCGGGGGACACCGAGCGATGAATGAATGCACCGCGACCGAAGCGACCGGCGCCGTTACCGGCGGACTGCGCATCATGCTGCGGCTCGAAGGGCTGGCGCTGTTTGCCGGCATGACCCTGCTGTACGCGGTCTGGGGTGGCTCGTGGTGGGTCTATATCGTCCTGTTCCTGGTACCGGACATCAGCTTCGCGGCCTATCTGGCAGGGCCCCGGTTCGGCGCCGTGGTCTACAACGCCATGCACAGCTATCTGATACCGGTGCCGCTGATGGTGATGGGATTTGGCCTGGAGTTCCCGCTACTGCTGTCGGTCGCGTTCATCTGGCTCGCCCATATCGGCATCGATCGCGCGCTCGGCTACGGGCTGAAATACAGCACGGGCTTTGCCTTTACCCACCTCGGCCGCATCGGCAAAGCCGAGCTGGCCGTGCCCGAACCAAATTGAGTTCCCCAGCTAGCGCGTTTTCGAGCGAAGCATGCCCTCGGACTTGATCCGTGGGTGGCTACCGGTTCGCGTAAAGAAAACGTGTCAAAACAAGAATCTAGCGAATGCGCCCCGACAGCCGCAGCACGAAGATCAGGACCTCCGCCACCGCCTTGTAGAGTTCTGCCGGGATTTCATCGCCGAGTTCGACATTCGACAGCGCACCGGCCAGCACCTCGTTCTCCTCGATCGGGATGCCATGCTCCTTGGCGATCTCGATAATCTTCTCGCCGATCGTGCCCTTGCCCTTGGCGACCACGCGCGGGGCGCCGTTGCGGTCGTAATGCAGCGCGACCGCCAACTGCCTTTTGGCTGGCTCGCTCATAGCGCCCGATCCAGGAAATGCCCGGCCTTGGCCGAGACCGGTTGCAACGGCGCGCCGTCGCGGATCACGATATCGCCCGGTTGCAACTCGGCACGGCTTAGCGCCTGGCTGAGCTGCGCAACGCCGGCACGCAATTGATCAGCCGTTGCCGGCCGCTCGGCCCACATCCGCACCGACGTGCGATCGCCGCTCAGGCTCACCAGCGCATGCACGGGGCCGGCGGGCTCGACGTCGAGCGTAAACCGCGCGCGCCAGGCACCCTTGGCGGCCTCCGCCTCAGAGGCTGTGCCACCGTCGCGCGAAATCTCGAACTGCGCCATCGCCGTGCCCTGCGGCGTTATGAACGGAATTTCAAAATTCCAGCGCGGCGGAACCGAATCGATACGGCCGGTCGCGGGATCGACCTGATCCGGCAATGAGGCCACCTGCAGCAGCGTCTGCCGCGCGATTGCGCCGTCGGTATCGGCCAGCAGATGATGCATGGCGGTATCGAGCGGAGAACTGGCGACCAGCGTCGCCGGTGTCACCGGTTGCGCCGCGGGCAACGCGCCTCCGATCGGCGGTTTCGGCACGTTGGTGCGGGCAAATTCGCTATCGCCGAGATTCGGAACGCGCATACCCGCGACCGACGGCAGTAGCGACAGCATCATGCTGTCGTCGAACGCCAGCCGCGAGGTATTTCCGGCGGCAAGCGACGTCGCCAGCGGACCGGCCTGCACGGCCTCCTGCAACAGGTTGAGCGCGGCGCTGCTGGCGGCGACGCGCGCCGCGGCATCCGCGGGATTGGTTGCCGGCGTCAGCACCGTGGCCGCCGCCGCGCTGAACTCAAGCAGGCCTTGCGGAATTTCCGGTGCCGCGCTTTGCGGCAAGGCATTCGACAGCGCGATATCGGGCGCGAGCAGCGGCGCCGGTGCGGGCGACACGTTCGCTAGCTCCGCCTCGGCGGTGATGATGACCGACGACGACGGCACGGCAAGCAGTTGATCGGCGCCCTGTTCCAGCAGAATGGTCGCAGGCGTCGCGTTGGCTGGTGCCATTACCGTCGTGGCCTGCGGATCGTCCGAGGGCACCAGCGGCGCGGCATTTGCCGTGGTTGTCGCCGTCGCATTCGGGGCCGGCGCCGCGGCATCGATCGCCGAGCTCAACACCTGGCGCAGCACGATCAGCGCGGCCTTGAGGTCGGGCACGCCTGAAGCCACCGAGCCCTGCGCCAACGAGGCCTCGAGAAACAGGCCGGAGCTCTGGAACGCCTGTTTGACGTCGTTGCCGGTCAGGCCCTGGTCGGGGTTGATCCGCTGCGCCAGCACCTGGGTGGCCGCCTGCAGCACCGGCACCGGCAGGTTTCCGGCAGCAGTCGCAACGCTGAGATTGGCGAATAGCGGCGCGAGGCTGGTTTGTTGTGTCGCCGCGGTCGCCGCCGCGACCGACACCGCAAGCGCCTCCAGCGTCGTAAGCTGGTTCTGCGGCGCGGCAGCGGCGGCAGGGGCTGCCGACGTCGGCAGGTTGCGGCGTCGGAGGTTGCGTTGGCCGCGGCCGCATTGGCCGGGCTCGCGGCGGTAGCGGACTGGTTGACCACCGCAAGGTTGATCGTGCCGTTGGCGGCTTGTGACACCGAAAGCTGCAACGTCTGGCCGGCCTGTAACGGCACCTGCGAAACCACGTCGAGCGGCTGGCCGCCAATCGCGATCTGCACCTGGTCGCCGCCAAGGAGCTGCAACACCCGGGCATTGATCACGGTGCCCGGCTGCAGGACGATATCGCTGGCAACCCCGTTGGCCGCAAGGGCTTGCGCCGCAACGCCTTGCGCTGCGACCGAGGATGCGGCCGGATTGAGGATAGTCGCCATGGATAAGGTTCGGCCGGGCGTTGACGGGATGACCGGCTGCCAACGCTATCCCGCCGTCGTAAACCTTGCGTTAACCGACCGGAAATTCGCCGCTTCGATTCAGGTCTGCGAATTCATCTCGTTGGAGTTGAGCGACCTCAGCACATCGGCAGCGGCCCTGAAATCGACCAGGCGGGCCGCGCGGCGCGCCGCAACCTCCTCGTCAATGCCCCACTTTTCGCTGTTCCAGTCCTCGTCGACATGGGCCGCAGCCCAGACCTGGTCAGGATCGAGCCGGCCGTGCTTGAGCGCCAGCGCGAGCAGCGCCGAGCCGGTCAAGGTCGTGAGCACATGCAGTGCCGCGATCGACCAGGGATCCTGCGGCAGCGCCGCGCGGGCGGCCGCGATCGCCTGCTCGGGCTGGCGGACATGCACGACGCCCCCGGCGAGGATAAAATGCGCTCCCAGGGTATCGGCGGCCCAGAACAGCACCGGATCCCACAGCGCGGCCTCCCGCGCCACCAGCGCCTCCGGGTGCTCGGCGCGATAAAACAACAGATCCGAGCCGAGGTATTTCGCGATGTCGTCGACGACCGCATCGGCCCGGTCGACCACAGCCTCGGCGACGCTGTTGGCGAACCGCGTCAACGGCATGGTCAGCGGATTGATGATGTCGGCTTGCGCGTTCCATTCGGCGGCAATGCCATCGGCAATCTCCGAGGTCGGTGCCAGCAGTGGACGGCCCGAAGGCGTGCGTACCGGTTTGCCATCAAGTGAGACGGCAAAGCCATCCGGTGTCGCGGCGACACCGGCCGACGTGTAGAAGCGCTTGCGCTGCGGCACGCGGGTGCTCCGCCGCACCGCCTCGGTCGGATCGAGCAGCGAGTGGCCCGCGACTTCGTCGAACAATTCACGCATGCCGGCTTTGTTTGTCCTGATCGTTTCGATGCAGGATAGGATAAGGGAAGACGCGAATAAAGCGGGCCGGCGGGCGGTCCCGCAGCGGCCACGGCGGACAGTTATCGCCGGTATCCGCCGCTGGATGGCAGAAACTTAGGCGTTGGCTCCCTCACGCCGGGAAATCATCGCCGCCAGTTCCGCGCGGACGCGGTCAATGACCGGCCCGTAATCGCGCGATTCATGCTGCCTGAAAAGACGCACGGTCGGATACCAGGGGCTATCGTCGCGATTGAGCAGCCAACGGTAGTCCGGCGCATAGGGCAGCAGAATCCAGGTCGGACACCCAAGCGCGCCAGCAAGGTGCGCGACGCTGGTGTCGACCGTGATCACGAGGTCGAGGCAGGAAATCAGCGCGGCCGTCTCCGCGAAGTCCGTGAGATCCGACGTGAGATCGACGATGTCACCTCGTTCGCCAAGCGTGATCTTGTCATCAGGCCTCGGATCCTTCTGCAGGCTGACGAAGGTCGCTTCAACGTCGAGGAAGGCTGAATAGGCCCGCAGCGAGGTCGAACGATGATGATCGCCCTTGTGTTCGGGATTGCCTGACCAGACCAGGCCGACGCGCAATCTGTCGCGAGGACCGAGGCGGTCTTCCCAGGCCTTTAAACGGGCCGACGCAGGTGCAGGCAAATACGGCAAGCCAGCCGGAATGGTATCGAGCCTGGTTCCGAAGGCCAGCGGCAGGCTGCCAAGCGGGCAATGAACATCGAACGGCGGCACGCCATTGGCCGCTACCGATTTCGGAATGCACTGCGAGACCCCCTTCAGGCCGGACAGCAGCGAATACAGCCCATCCTGAACAACAAGAATGACGCGCGCGCCCCGGGCCGCAACCATCGGCACGTAGCGTGCGAACTGGATCGCGTCGCCCAGCCCTTCATCGGCTGCGATCAGGATCGTCTTGCCTTCGATGCTTTCCCTGCCCAGCCACATCGGCTCGGTGAATTTCGGATATCCCGCCGACAGTGAAGCAATTTTCCACCGCGCTTCGCGCCGGGCCCAGCCGGCTTCGAAATTGCCGGTCAACATATGCAGCAGCCCCGCATTCCAGTTCGATACGGCGTGATCAGGATCAAGCGCCCTCACCCCGTCATAGGCCGCGAGCGCCTCGTCGAACCGCCGCAATTGTCCGAGTGCAATGGCCTTGTTGCTGAGCGCCTCGACAAAATCCGGTCGAAGGTCCAGCGCGCGGTCGAGCCATTGCAAAGCCTCTTCGCTGCGGCCAAGTGACTGAAGAACATTGCCGATGTTATTGAAGGTGGTCGCGTTGTCCGCGACATCGTTCGGCGTTAGCTCGGCACACAGCTTGAAATGGGCAAGCGCTTCCTCGCGCCGTCCCATTTGATTGAGCAACGTACCGCTTTCATGCGCGGCGTCCCAGTTACGCGGATTGAGGGTGAGCGCGTGCTGAAAGCGTCAACAGCGCCTCCGGGCGGCGGTCCAGATCGACCAGCGCCTTGCCGAGCCCGGTCCATAATTCGGCCTTGTCCGGCTTGAGCTGGACGGCCTTGTCGAACACCTTGAGGGCCTCTTCGTACCGCCGCAGATGTCGCAGCGCCGTGCCGAGGCTGAAAAGGTATTCGGGCCTCGGATCCTGCGCGATCGCACGCGATATCCACTCCACAGCGTGGTCGTATTGGGTCGCGTGCAGGGCCAACAGACCCAGCAAGTGCAGGCTTTCCGCATGATGGGGATCGATCGCCAACACCTGCTCGCAGCCGATCTGAGCGTCGAGATACCGGCCGGCGCGCATGTGGCCAAGACTTGCCTGATAAAGCGCCACAGCCGTGGCTGCGCCTGAGCCGCCGGGAAGTGTCGGGGATGGTCCACCGGTGGCGGCCCGGCGTTCGTGGCGGTTCATCGGCCGTTCCAAGTAGGCTTGAAACTCAAGCTCTAGATGATTCTGGCAGGATCGGGAACGCAGCCAAGCGGCTAGCCCTGAGGCGGCCGAAATTCCGCGACCATCGCAGCCAGTTCCGCCCGGATTTGGTCGATGGCTTCGGCGTAGCTGCGCGATGCCCCCTGCCGAAACAGACGCGCCGAGGGATACCAGGGGCTGTCGTGGCGATCGAGCAGCCAGCGGTGGTCCGGCGTATAGGGCAGCAGAATCCAGGTCGGACACCCCAGCGTGCCGGCGAGGTGCGCGACGCTGGTATCGACCGTGATCACGAGGTCGAGGCAGGAAACCAGCGCGGAGGTCTCCACATAGTCGGTGAGATGTGCTGTGAGGTCGAGGATATCGCTTCGTTCGCCGACGGTGACTCTGTCTTCGGGCCGGAGGTCCTTCTGCAAGCTGATGAAATTCGCATCAATGCCGAGCATTGCCGAGAACAGCCGCAGCGGAATGGACCGGTTGTGATCGTTCTTGTGATCGGGGTTGCCGGACCACACCAGGCCGACACGCAGCCTGTCGTGAGCGCCAAGACGCTCTTCCCACACCTTCATGCGATCAAGCGGCGGGGACAAACTGACCGGCGGTGGGATGGTGTCGAGCGTCGTCCTGAAGGCAAGCGGCAAACTGTTGATGGGACAATACATGTCTATAGCCGGCAACGTCTTGGCTGACATGGGTAGGCACTGCCATACCGGCAAGGCTGACAAGAGTGAGCAGAGCGAATCCGGAACCATGAGCACGATACGAGCACCGCATGACGCCAGCAAAGGTACGTACCGCGCAAACTGAATTGCGTCGCCAAGCCCCTCATCGGAATAGATGAGGATCGCCTTTCCCCGAATTTCCTCCTCTCCTAACCAGAGAATTCCGGGCCCACTCCAGCCAATCGCCAGATCTGGAATAAGAAAGCGAGCTTCGCGGCCCCTCCAGCCTGTTTCGAAATCACCGAGCAGAAGGCTGGTGTTTGCTGTTGTGAGCTCCGTGTTGGCATTGCCTGGACCGATCGATCTGATCCGATCATAAGCTGGAAAAAGCTCATCGAAGCAGTGCATATTCTTGAGCACTAACGCCTTGTTTTCGAGGATAAATATCGCAGACGGCTGCAATTCGAGCGCGCGATCGAACCACTCCAGGGCTTCTTCAAAACGCCCTAGCAAAACGAGCGCGTCACCGACATTGTTGCACGCCTCGGCACTCGTCGGTTCAAGCATCTGCGCCTGCCGACTATCGGCCAGGTATTCTTGGAATTTCTTAAGGTCCCTTAGCACAAGGGCACGCGACCCTATCGTTCGGACATCGCACGGGCGCAGTTCGTCGCACAGGTTAAAGTGAACGAGGGCCTCGTTCGGTCTTCCCAATTGGCGCAGAAGAACGGCCGCCTGCCATGCAGCTTCGGGATGCCGCGGAGCGAGTTTGAGCGCATGCTGAAAGCACAGCACGGCCTCGGATTGCCGTTCCAGATCTACAAGCACTTTGCCGAGGCTGGTCCAATGATCCGCATCTTCGGGCGCGAGCTGAACCGCCTTTTCGAAGGTCTGCAGCGCCTCCTCGTACCGCCTCTGGAACTGCAGCGCCGTGCCGAGGCTCATCAGGTATTCAGACCTGGCGTCTCGCCGGATGGCGCGGGAAATCCATTCGATCGCGTGATCGTATTGCTGGCTCTGAATCGACAGCAGCCCCATCAAATGTTGCGCGCCCGCATGATCAGGATCGAGCGCGAGTGCCTGCTGGCAGCACATTTGGGCGTCGAGATACCGCTCGGCCCGCATATGGCCAAGGCCGGCCTCCCGGAGCGCCGCAGGCGTGGCTGCGTCTGAGCCGCCGGGAAGTGTCGGGGATGGTCCACCGGTGGCGGCCCGGCGTTCGCGGCGTTTCATCTATCCATCCCAAGTCCCGTTCAACCTCCAAGCCGTAGACGATTTTGGCATGGTCGGGAACGTTGGCCGGGACGAGTGTGCGGATATCTGGAGCCGCACGCCGGGCTCACCCCTGCTCTTTCCGGGCTGGACGTGGACGTGAACCAAATCAGACGTTCTCCGACGGGATGCCAATCTTGATATCTGCAAAACCGGCCATGGCGATTTGGGTGCCATCGCTCGTCCGGGAGGCCACCGATCGACGTTTTGATTCAAGTTATCAACTAGGTTCAATCCATGAGTGCATCACAACCTTCTGTTGAGCGTCACAGTTGCGACGTACTCAAGCCCAAATCTTTCCCAAATAGCGAGCCGCCCGGTCGCTTTTTGGACGGATTCAAAATGCTGAATATTTTTTGCGGGGCGCGGTTTTATTAACGAAGTAACAACCATTGTGAGCTGCCCCCAGCTTGCGTCAGAGTAACGGGGAGTTTCAACATGGTGGAGCGGGCACCTCTATCACATCATCGGGCAGGACCTTACGAGTTGCGACGACAAGATTGGGACATCGACCGGGACCATTCCGTTCCCCTCTTTATCTCCGACAGCGACGGCGAGCCGGATCCGAGCGAATATATCGCCCCTTTGCGCACACGGCGCAGGGCATCCCTTTCCTCGCGAATTCTTGCGGTCGTTTGCGCGGCCGCGGCTGTTGCCGTTCTGTTCGCGCTGTTTTCCTCGGATGCCATGCGCGACCTTGTGAACGTCAAGGCCTCGATGGTTAGCCTCTTTCCGGCTCCCTCCGCGGCAGCTTCATCCTCGCCATTGCCAACAACTGCTTCGTCATTGCCGGCGGCTGCGCCGCCGAAAGATCCCGTCATTCGGCTAGCGTCGCCCGGAAATCAAATGCAGGCCGCTCAACCGATGACGATGGCCAGCGTTACGCCGTCGCAGGAAGAAATGAAATCCGCGTATCAGAGCGCATTGCAGGGCCAGCCTCCGATCGCTGCGCCCGTGCCGGAGCCGGCACCTCCGGTAAGCGCGATCCATCACCTCAATCCGGACGAGATTGTCGCCTCGCTCAAGCGAGCGGGAACCTTGATTGCGAGCGGCGACATCGCGGCGGCGCGGCTGGTGCTTCGGCCCGTGGCCGAAGACGGCGATGCGCAAGCCTCGGTCATGCTCGCCGAATCCTACGATCCGCAGATCCTGGATAAACTGGTGGTCCACGGAATCGTGCCCGATGTCGCGATGGCTCGACGCTGGTACGAGGCAGCCATAAGGCTCGGATCAGCCGAGGCAAACCAGCGGCTCGAACTCCTCGCGAGCCGAAATCGCTGACCGCCGCACGACTCCCGACAGTTACGAACACCGACGGGTCTACCTTGCAAGCAAGCCATCTCCCGTCGGCTTCCATAAGGCAGCACCCGTTCCTCGGCACATTCGACTGCTAACGATTTAAGCAAAGGAAAATACCATGGGGATCTACAAAGCGACCGCCAGAAAACTTCTGTACCTGTCGTTCTTCACGCTTGTTATGTCTTTGAGCGTCGTCGCCCGTCCTGTTTTGGCCCAAAGCCAAAAAGCTGGAATGAGCTACGACGAAAAGAAGCGGCAGTCCAACGACATCGCCGTGACGGTCGTGGTATCGGGCATCTCCTGCACATGCGCGAGATTCACCGAGGACATACGAAACGTCGTGAACGATTTGAACCCGGACGGGATACGCATCCTGCCGGTGCTGGGCAACGGTGGTCTTCAAAACCTGAACGATGTGCTGTTCCTCAAGAACATCGACATGGGTGTCGTCGATGAGGACAACCTTCGACTGCTCAAGAAAAGGGATCCGGCGCTGTATGCGAATATCGAACAGCGCGTCCAGTACATCACGAAGCTCTACAATTCGGAGTTTCAGGTTCTGGCGCGAAGCGACATCAAGTCGTACGACGATCTGAGGGGCAAGAAGGTCAACTTCAACCTCAAGGATAGCCAGACCGAGGTGACGGCGGATACTGTTTTCAACTACCTCAATCTCCCCGTGCAGCGCTCCAACTACGATAACGACGAAGCGCTTCAGAAACTGAAGTCGGGAGAGCTCGCGGCCATGGTCATCCTGACGGGCGCTCCGCAAGTCACCTTTTCGAAGGTGAAGAAAGAAGACAACCTGCATTTCCTTCCGCTTGACCAGCAAAGCCTGCCAAGACACGATCTTCGCGAGCTGTCTGCGAACTATCTTCCGGCGGAACTGACCCACGAACTCTATCCGAACCTTGTCCCCGAGGGGACGTCGGTACCGACCATTGCAAATCGCGCGTTGCTCGTTGCCTATACGTGGCCGGAGAATTCCCCGCGCTACAAGAGAATCGCAAAATTCATCGACGCGTTCTTCAGCAAGATCAATCAATTCGACAGCCCGTCCCGGCATCCCAAGTGGCGCGAGGTCAATCTTTCGGCCGAAATGCCTGGTTGGACACGATACAAGGCAGCGGCTGAATGGCTCGCTGCGCATCACAATCAGGCCGTATCCACCAATTCAGGCAAAGCGCTTGACCAGTCCTCTCCCGAGTTGAAGCAGGCGTTCGAGAATTTCATGCAGAAGTACGGCTCCTCGGCCGGTCAGAAACCGCTGTCGACCCAGGAACGGGAACTGCTATTCGCGAATTTCATGAAGTTCCTGAATGAATCAAAGGTCGAGCAAGCGGCCGCACGTTAAGCCGGCACGGAAGTCACGCGGTTAGCTGTCGGCAAAAGGAGCCGTCATTTCAGGTCGGGCATAGAGCCCTCAGGAGGAGATAAATAAATGAGAACTGTCGTTACCTGGTTGGTACTGCTGTTTATGGCGTCGACGACCGCTTATGCGTTCGATCCAGCCTCCGTGCCGGCGCCCAAACGAACCAAGCTTGGGCAGTATTTGTCGTCTCAGGAGGCGGCGCAATTCATGGATCAGAATAAATCAAAAGCATTGTTCCTCGACGTGCGGACGGAGGCAGAGGTAACGTTCCTCGGTATGCCTCTGCAAGCCGATGCCAACGTTCCATATATGAAGCAGCCGGATTTTCCGGTCTGGGATAGCGCGAAGGGAACCTACAAGCTTGAACTCAACCCCGATTTCCTGCCGGAAGTCCGCCACAGGTTGGTCGAAAAAGACATCGGACCGGACAGCCCGATCGTGTTGATCTGTCGTTCGGGCGACCGCAGTGCGGCTGCCGCGAACCTCCTGGCCGAGGCGGGTTTCAAGAAGGTCTATTCGGTTGTCGATGGATATGAGGGCGACGTCGCCACCGAAGGACCGAAAGCCGGGCAGCGGGTTGTCAACGGGTGGAAAAATGCGGGGCTGCCCTGGTCCTACAAGCTGGAGAGGGCCAAAATGTACAAGGCGGAAAACTAGTTCGAATTCGTCGTGGCTTCAAGCTTCCGGGACGCGCGATCAACATCGCGCCCCGGGGGCGCCTACTCTTCCGGCGCGTTTTCGATCGGATCGAACCGGTCGGCCTTCGAGGCCGAGCAGATTCCAGGATTGCAGCATGTGCGGCGGCAGCGGCGCAGTGGCGTCGATCATGCCGCCGCGCGGGTGCGGGATCACGATCCGGCGCGCCAGAAGATGCAGCCGGTTCTGTAGTCCGCCTGGCAATTCCCAGTTTTCCTTGTTGAAATATTTGGGATCGCCAATGATGGCGTGACCGATATGCGCCATATGCGCACGCAATTGATGGGTGCGGCCAGTGACCGGCTTCAGCGATACCCACGCAAGCTTCTGCGCCGAGGTCTCAACCACGGCGTAATAGGTCACGGCGTGGCTCGCGCCCTCGTCGCCATGGGCTGCGATCCGCATGATGGTGTCTTCCTCGCTTTCCTCCTTGGCGAGATAGGTCGAAATGCGGCCCTGCTTCGGCTTCGGCACCCCCGCGACCAACGCCCAATAGATCTTGCGCGCCGAGCGATGGCGAAACGATCCGGTCAACGCAGTGGCGGCGAAACGGGTTTTTGCGACCACGAGACATCCTGCGGTTTCCTTGTCCAGCCGATGCACCAGCCGCGGCTTCTGCCCCTTGGCATCGCGCATCACCTCCAGCATCTGGTCGACATGACGCGTGGTGCCGGAGCCGCCCTGCACCGCTAGCCCGGCCGGCTTGTTCAGCACCAGGACGTCGTCATCCTCGAACAAGGTCATGTCCTTTAGCGCGGCAAGCGTCTTGCTCTCGGCTTCCGACAATTGGCCGACCGCCTTCGGCGCATCCAGCCTCATCGGCGGAATGCGGATGCTTTGCCCCTCCTCCAGCCGGTCCTTGCTGTCGGCGCGCTTGCCGTTGACGCGCAACTCGCCTTTGCGAACGATGCGCTGGATGTGGGAAAACGAAAGACCGGGAAAGCGCGCCTCGAGGAAGCGGTCGACACGCATGTTGCTCTCGTCGGCGGTCACCACGACGGTCTGCACTTTCGTCGGCAACGACGACGGCTCGGCCGCGGCGTTTTCGGGCGCGAGAGGCGCGCGCTTTGGCGCGGGCCGCTCGGAAGACCGCGCATCCGGCTTGCCGCCGGGACGAAAGCCCGGCTTGCGGTCACCTTTCGCCCGATCGCCCTGCGCCCGATCGGCTTGTGAAGGGTTGCGGTAGGGGAGCGCGTTTTTGCGACGGTTGCCCGGCGCACGGGACTTTGCGAGAGGCTTCTTGACGCGGCGGCTCATTGTTTCGCAACTCCGTATCGGCAAGGAGCGCCGGTTTCAGAACCGTCCCGCGCGATTGCGGCCGGTCAGCGCTTCCTGCGCAGTTTGGCTCATGGTCCAGCCGAATACGGATTTCGCGCTCAGCCATCGGCTGATCGCCGAAGTCCTACGACCAGGCCGCCAGGAAATGATACTTGAGCTGTACAACCATGGAAAGTACGCTCTCTCGGGGGGCCCGCATTGATCAATTTTGAGGACGTGCATTTTCTCGTTTGCTGCCTGCGTTACCGCTTTCGTACCGAGAAACCGCCACTGAAGACGCTCATGCGCCTTGATCTGAAGGGCGCTGCGGTCATCGACGTCGGCGCACCATCTATTGCTTTTGGTTGTCGCGCGCGGTCGGCCAATCCGGCAAGGTGATCGCATTTGAACCGCAGCCGGAGATGATCCGTTACATCCAGAGCCGAAAGCGGTGTTTCGCATTCGACAACATCGAGACGATCGAAACCGCCTTGTCCGATCATAGCGGCGCCGCGCAACTGACCCGGCAACGCATCGGCGATGGAAGCGCTTCGTTGCAGATCGAGCGTCAGAAAAGCGGTAACGAAGAAATCGACGTGCCGCTTGCAAGGCTTGACGATTTCGAGGTCGCCAATCTCAAATTCATCAAGTGCGACGTCGAAGGGCACGAATTGAGCATGTTCACTGGCGCGCGCCGGCTGATCGAAACCTTTCGTCCGGTCGTGCAGTTCGAGAGCCTCGCAACGGAGGCCGAAAGCATGTTCGCATTTTTCAGGGAACGCGGCTATCTCGGCACCATGTACCTCGGCAACCGGTACCTTCCGTACTCCGCCGGCTGGCGCGTTCCCCATCCCAAGTTCGGCCTTGGCGGTCATCGGGACTTCCTGTTTTTTCCCGAGACCGCGATCGGGTCCACCATTCCGCTCGAACTCTATCGCCGCATCGAGGCTAACGATCACGATAAGCCAAGCGGTCGCTAGCCGCGCTCCCGGCGCAGCTTCGCCCAATAATCCAGCCGCTTGCGGATCTCGTGCTCGAAACCGCGATCGGGCGGATCGTAAAAGGTCTGACGCCCCATCGCTTCCGGGAAATAATCCTGGCCCGAAAAGGCATCGGGTGCGTCGTGGTCATATTCATAGCCCGAACCATAGCCTTCTGATTTCATCAACCTGGTCGGCGAGTTCAGGATGTGCTTGGGCGGCAGCAGCGAACCGCCTTCTTTCGCTGCGCGCATCGCCGCGCCAAACGCCTTGTAGGCGGCGTTCGATTTCGGCGCGGTGGCAAGGTAAATCACGGCCTGCGCAATCGCCAGTTCACCTTCGGGATGGCCGAGGAAGTCATAGGCATCCTTGGCCGCATTGCAGATCACCAGTGCTTGTGGATCGGCCAGCCCGATGTCCTCGACCGCCATCCGCACCACCCGCCGCGCCAGGAACAGCGGGTCCTCACCGGCATCCATCATGCGCGCGAGATAATACAGCGCGGCATCGGGATCGGAGCCGCGGACAGATTTATGCAGCGCCGAAATCAGATTGTAATGGCCGTCGGCTGATTTGTCGTAGATCGGCGCACGGCGCTGCAGGATATCCTGCAGCTGCGCGGCATTGAATGTCTCGCCCTCGCGTGCCGAACGCCAGACTTCTTCGGCAAGCGTCAGCGCGGCGCGGCCGTCGCCATCGGCCATCCGCCCCAGCACGGCGCGCGCTTCGGCATCGAGCGGCAGTTTCCTGCCCTCGATGGCTTCGGCATGCGCGAAAAGTTTTTCAATTGCCACGGGGTCGAGCGAATGGAATACCAGCACACGCGCGCGGGACAAAAGAGCCGCGTTGAGTTCGAACGAGGGATTTTCAGTGGTCGCGCCCACCAGTACCACAGTGCCGTCTTCCACCACCGGCAAAAATGAATCCTGCTGGGCGCGGTTGAAGCGATGCACCTCGTCGACGAACAACAGCGTCCCCTTGCCGGTCTCGCGGCGAGCGCGCGCGGCGTCGAACGCCTTCTTCAAATCGGCAACGCCGGAAAACACCGCCGAGATCTGCTCGAAATGCAGCTCGGTCGCGTCCGCCAGCAGGCGAGCCACCGTGGTCTTGCCGGTGCCGGGCGGCCCCCAGAACACCAGCGAACCCAGCGTGCGCGTCGCAAGCATGCGGGTCAGCGCACCGTCGGGTCCCAAAATGTGATCCTGGCCAACCACGTCGGACAGCGTGCGCGGGCGCAATTTGTCGGGAAGCGGATGCGGCGCATCGCGCTCCATGCCCGCGGCTGCGAACAGGGTTGGCGTCTGTTGTGCGCGTTTTGGGCTCATCCGCCGAGCGTGACATTGATCTGCTGGCCGCTACGCATCAAGGTGATGCGCCAGACCCGTGACGATTCCCGCGTCGCCTTTTCGAGATCGCTGGTCTTGGCGATCTTCTGGTTGTTGACGGCCAGGATGATATCGCCCTTCTGGAATCCGAGATGGGCGGCGGTGCCATCTTCCGCGAGATCGATCACCACGACGCCTTCGACGTCCGAATCGAGGTGCAGCTCGTCGGCAAGCGCCGGCGAGATGTTAGCGACCTTGGCGCCCTGAAACGGCGAACGCGAGGTCAGCACGATTTCGCTGCGATCGGAATCCGGCGCTGCTTCCAGCGCGATCGTCAGCTTCAAGGCTTTCCCGGCCCGCTGCACATCGATCTGCGCCGAGCCACCGATCGGTCGGGTCGCGAAACGGTAGTCGAACGCGTTGGGGTCATCGATCTCCTGCCCGTCGATCCCGACGATCAAGTCGGATACTTTCAATCCGGCCTTCGCCGCCGGGCTGCCGGTCACGACACTGGAAACCAACGCGCCATTGGGAAGTTTCAGCCCGAGCGTTTCGGCGATTTCCGGCGTCACCGCCTGCAATCGCGCCCCGAGCCACGGCCGCTTGACGGCTTTGCCGCCGCTCTTGGCGGAGGCCACGACGACGCGGACCATGTTGGACGGAATCGCAAAGCCGATGCCTTGCGAACCGCCGGAGCGCGAGAAGATCGCGGTGTTGATGCCGGCGAGCTTGCCGTTCATGTCGACCAGCGCACCGCCCGAATTCCCGGGATTGATCGGCGCATCGGTCTGAATGAAGAACTGATAGTCAGTGATGCCGACCTGGGTGCGCGCCAACGCGGAGATGATGCCGTGCGTTACGGTCTGCCCGACGCCGAAGGGATTGCCGATCGCAAGCACCACGTCACCCACCATCAGTTCGTCGGAATTATCGAAATCGAGCGTCGGGAATTTCTCGTGAGTGTCTTTCAACCGCAATACCGCGAGATCGCTGCGAGGGTCCTTCAGCACGATCTCGGCCTCGAATTCACGCTTGTCCGAAAGCGATACCTTGACCTGGTCGGCGCCTTCGATGACGTGGACGTTGGTGACGACGAGGCCGGAAGGATCGACCATCACGCCCGATCCCAGCGAGCGCTGCATCTGTTCCGGCTGGTTGCCGGGAACGCCGAAGAAGCGGCGGAAGATCGGGTCATCCAGCAACGGATTGCGGTTCTGTACCACCTTGGTAGCGAACACGTTGACGACCGCGGGCTGCACTCGCTGCACGATCGGCGCGTAAGAGAGCCTGAGTTCGGCCGGCGACGACGGCACACGACGATCCTGGGAAATGGCGGGCGTCGCGACAACCAGCGACAGTAACAGGACCGTGAGAAGACGAAGCGCATTCATGAAGGGATTCCCGGGAACTGGTGAGACGAATATAGGCCGTTCGACAAACTAATAGAAGTGATCGGGACCGTACTTCAGGTCGATTCGCGGCGGCATCGACGCCGGAAAGATGGCCACGGCGACAAACTTGCGATTGCCTTGCCCGCAATTGCCTTGACGTAGCCGCACCTAAAGTCGCGGGAAGGCCAACGGTTTGTCCGGGTACATGGGAGAACCGCACGACGAAAGCTGTCGGCTACACAAAGTCGCTTCCGATCGACGCCGCGGCGACATAGACCATGTTGCAACTCGCTGCCGGCCATTGAGCCGCAAAGGCGTTGCCATAAAAAACGGCGCACAAGGCGCCGCTTTTCGAAACCAGTTTGGGTGCAACTACGCGG
Organism: uncultured Alphaproteobacteria bacterium; assembly: GCA_963806075.1. Taxonomy (GTDB): domain Bacteria; phylum Pseudomonadota; class Alphaproteobacteria; order Rhizobiales; family Xanthobacteraceae; genus Bradyrhizobium. The sequence continues at coordinate 36,073 of CAWDWT010000004.1, read as the reverse complement.
CGTCCGCCGCCGTTTCCTGCGCCGGGCCGGAATCCAGGCCCTTGGCCGCGACATCGCGGTCGACAAACTCGATCACCGCCATCGGCGCGTTGTCACCGTAACGGAAGCCGGCCTTGATGATGCGGGTGTAACCGCCGTGACGATCCTTGTAACGGACGGCGAGAACGTCGAACAGTTTCTTGGCCTGGTCGCGGTCGCGCATTTCGCTGATGGCCTGACGGCGCATCGCCAGGCCGCCCTTCTTGCCGAGCGTGACCAGCTTCTCCACGATCGGGCGCAATTCCTTTGCCTTCGGCAGCGTGGTGACGATCTGCTCGTGCTTGATCAACGCCGCGCACATATTGGCAAACATCGCGCGGCGGTGCTCGGCGGTGCGGTTGAGTTTGCGATGAACCTTGCCGTGACGCATGATCTAGTTCCTTACTTCAGTAGGTCGCGACGGTTCGTCGGACTTTTGCTCAGGTGGGCCGCCTGCGTTCGCCCGTGGCGAGTAGCGAATGGCGAGTAGCGAATAGTTTCTCTTTCTATTCGCTATTCGCCACTCCCTGTTCGCTCAGTAGTGATCCTCGAAGCGCTTGGCCAGCTCGTCGATATTCTCCGGCGGCCAGCCCGGCACTTCCATGCCGAGATGCAGGCCCATCTGGGCCAGCACTTCCTTGATCTCGTTGAGCGACTTGCGGCCGAAGTTCGGGGTGCGGAGCATTTCCGCCTCGGACTTCTGCACGAGGTCGCCGATGTAGACGATGTTGTCGTTCTTCAGGCAGTTCGCCGAACGCACCGACAATTCGAGTTCGTCGACCTTCTTGAGGAAGGCCGGGTTGAACGCGAGATCGGGAATGATCTCCTGCGCCACTTCCTTGCGCGGCTCTTCGAAGTTGACGAACACGTTGAGCTGATCCTGCAGGATGCGCGCGGCATAGGCCACCGAATCATCCGGGCTGATCGCGCCGTTGGTCTCGATCGTCATGGTCAGCTTGTCGTAGTCGAGGATCTGGCCCTCGCGGGTGTTCTCGACCTTGTAGGAGACCTTGCGCACCGGCGAGAACAGGCTGTCGACCGGGATCAGGCCGATCGGCGCATCCTCGGGACGATTGCGCTCGGCGGCGACATAGCCCTTGCCGGTGGCGACGGTGAATTCCATGCGGATCTCGGCGCCGTCGTCCAGGGTGCAGATTTGCAGGTCGGGGTTGAGCACCACGACATCGCCGACGGTCTGGATGTCGCCGGCGGTGACGACGCCCGGACCCTGCTTCTTCACGACCATGCGCTTGGGGCCTTCGCCCTGCATCTTGATCGCGATGTCCTTGATGTTGAGCACGATGTCGGTGACGTCCTCGCGAACGCCCGCGATCGAGGAGAACTCGTGCAGCACGCCGTCGATATGCACCGACTGCACGGCGGCGCCCTGCAATGACGACAGCAGGATGCGGCGCAGCGCGTTGCCGAGCGTTTGGCCAAAGCCGCGCTCGAGCGGCTCAGCAACCAGCGTCGCGAAACGGTTCGCGTCGTGACCCGGAGTTACCTGGAGCTTGTTCGGCCGGATAAGTTCTTGCCAATTTTTCTGGATCGTCACTGTTTCACCCATGCGGCCAGCCATTTAAATTGCTGGCGTTGGAGATCGCGGATCAGTCCGCGGCTAGCAAATTTTCAAAAAATCGCAGGCGTCTCTGCCTGCGACCGAACATCAAACGCGGCGGCGCTTGCGCGGACGGCAACCATTGTGCGGGATCGTGGTCACGTCGCGGATCGAGGTGACGGTAAAGCCCGCCGCCTGCAGCGCGCGAAGCGCCGATTCACGGCCCGAACCCGGTCCGGCAACTTCAACCTCCAGCGTGCGCATGCCGTGCTCCTGCGCCTTCTTGGAGACGTCTTCAGCCGCAACCTGCGCGGCGTACGGGGTCGACTTGCGCGAGCCCTTGAAGCCCATCGTGCCCGCGGACGACCAGGCAATGGTGTTGCCCTGCGCGTCGGTAATGGTGATGGTGGTATTATTGAACGACGAATTTACGTGCGCGATACCTGACGCGATGTTCTTGCGTTCACGACGACGTACGCGGGTGGCATCCTTGCCCATTATCAACCTTTCCTGTGATCTCAAACGCCGCCGTAATGCCAGCGGCTACACCTAAAAAGCGAATGGCGAGTAGCGAATGGATTTCTATTCGCCGCTCCCTATTCGCTATTCGCCAAACTACTTCTTCTTGCCGGCGATCGACTTGGCCGGTCCCTTGCGCGTGCGCGCATTGGTATGGGTGCGCTGCCCGCGCACCGGCAATCCGCGGCGATGGCGCAAACCGCGATAGCAGCCGAGGTCCATCAGTCGCTTGATATTCATGCCGGTCTCGCGCCGAAGGTCGCCTTCGACCATATAGTCGCGGTCGATCACTTCGCGGATCTGCAGAACTTCCTGGTCGGAAAGCTGCGACACGCGGCGGTCATCCGGAATCTTGACTTTCTCCAGAATATCGGCGGCGTTCTTCTGGCCGATGCCATGGATGTACTGGAGCGCGATCAGAACGCGCTTGTTGGTCGGAATATTCACGCCGGCAATACGGGCCACGGACTTCTCTCCTGTTGCCGATCCCTGTGGGCGGCTGTTCTTTCGATATTTCGGGCCAGTGTCCGCACATGCGAACACGACGCCTTTCCCCTCGGGTTGCTCGGGGGCCCGGCGTCGTCTGGTACTATCCGACTTGGATACTGGCTTATTAAAGGATTCAGCTTCGTTTCGTCAACCGTCTCTATGCTTTAGCTCGCCTTTTCGTGACCTTTTTGGCAGCTTTTCCACTCCGCTTGGCAGGTCTTTTCCCGGAACCTTTCGTCGGCCCCCTGGCGACCTTTCGCGTTCGCCGGGAGGCCGCCTTCCCGGCCTTCCGAGCGGTTTTGGCGGGCTTTTTCCTTCCCTTTTTCGCGACCTTGGCCGCTTTGCCGGCTGGCCTGGACGGTCTTCCTGGCGGCCATTTTGGCAGGCCTCCTGGTCGCCTTCGCCTCGACGGCACCAATCGCGGCCAGGATGCGGGTGATTTCGCGGGTGACGTGTTCGATCGTCATCATGCCGTCGACCGTCAAGAGCTTGCGACGCTCGGAATAGTAGTGAATCAGCGGTTCGGTCAGCGAGCGATAGCTCGCCAGCCGCTTCGACAGCACTTCCGGGGTGTCGTCGATCCGCACTTCCTCGCCACGGGCGCGCATCTCGGCGACACGGGTCTCGACCCGGCTGAGCAGCGCACTTTCGTTGACGCGAAGCTCGATCACGGCATCGAGCCGCATATGCTTCTTCCTCAGGAGATCGTCGAGCGCCTCGGCCTGCGGCACCGTGCGCGGAAAGCCGTCCAGGATAAAGCCGTTCTTCATGTCCGGCTGATCGAGGCGATCAGAGATAATCCCGATCACAATCTCGTCCGGCACCAAGCCACCGCTGGCCATGATATCCTTGGCCTGTAGCCCGACCGGCGTCCGGGCGGCCACGGCCGCGCGCAGCATTTCACCGGTCGAGAGCTGCACGAGATTGTGCTTGTGGATCAGCCGTTGCGCCTGTGTCCCCTTACCGGCACCAGGCGGTCCCAGAAGAATCGATCTCATCGAACTTCGCCCCCCGGCTCGGTGGGCGAGTGGACCGCACACCTCCCAAATCTCAGATCGACCTCGAGCAACGCCTAGCGGCGGCGCCCACGCAATTTCGACTTCCTGATCAGCCCCTCATACTGATGAGCGAGCAGATAACCCTGAACCTGCGACACGGTATCCATCGTCACGCTGACGACGATCAACAGCGACGTGCCGCCGAAATAAAACGGCACCGAGGCGTAGGAAATCAGGATTTCGGGTATCAGGCAGACAATCGCGAGGTAGATCGCACCCACCACAGTAACGCGCGACAGCACGTAATCGATGTACTCGGCGGTGCGCTCTCCCGGCCGAATGCCCGGAATGAAGCCGCCATGTTTCTTGAGATTGTCGGCGGTCTCGGTCGGATTGAACACGATCGCGGTATAGAAGAACGCGAAGAACACGATCAGCGCCAGATAAAGAATGAGGAACAGCGGCCGTCCGTGGCCGAGCTGCGTGGTGATCCACTGGAACCATTCCGGACCTTTGCCGGCATTGAAATTCGCGACCGTGGTCGGCAGCAGCAGCAGCGAGGACGCGAAGATTGGCGGAATCACGCCGGACGTATTGAGCTTGAGCGGCAGATGCGAAGACTGGCCTTCGAACGTCTTGTTGCCGACCTGACGCTTCGGATACTGGATGACGAGCCGGCGCTGCGCGCGCTCCACGAACACGATGAAGGCGATCACGGCGACCGCCATCACGATCACTATCAGGATGAGGCCGGTGGACAGCGCGCCCTGGCGGCCGAGTTCCAGCATGCTGGCGAGCGCCGAGGGCAGTTCGGCAACGATGCCGGCCAGGATGATCAGGGAGATGCCGTTGCCGATGCCGCGCGAGGTGATCTGCTCGCCAAGCCACATCAGGAACATGGTGCCGCCGGTCAAGGTAACCGCGGTTGAAAGGCGGAAGAACATGCCGGGATCGCTGACGACATTGCTGGCGCCTTCGAGGCCAACCGCGATGCCGTAGGACTGGAATGCGGCGAGAATGACCGTGAGATAGCGAGTGTACTGGTTCAGCGTCTTGCGACCCGCCTCACCCTCCTTCTTCAGCGCCTCGAGCTGCGGCGAGACCGTGGTCAGGAGTTGAATGATGATCGAGGCCGAGATGTACGGCATGATGTTCAGCGCGAAGATCGCCATGCGGTGGATGCCGCCGCCCGCGAACATGTTGAACATGCCTAAAATGCCGCCGGACTGCGTCTTGAACACCTGCTCCCAGATGTTGGGATCGATGCCGGGCAGCGGGATATAGGTGCCGAACCGATAAACCAGCAGCGCACCCAGCGTGAACCAGATACGCTTCTTGAGTTCGTCGGCCTTGCCAAGCGCCGACAAATTCAGATTTGACGCCAGTTGTTCCGCTGCTGAGACCATCTTTGGCTTTCTCCTGCGCCGCTCTTCGCTGTCATGCCCCCTGGAAGCGGGTCACCCGGCAGACGCCGGAGATCATTTGGTGTTCGGCTTCGATAAGTCCATTATTCAATCGTGCCAATTGCCCGCTTCAAGCGGACAATGACGCAGATGTTACGCCGCCTCGCCTTCGTCCTTCTTGGCCGGCGCCAGGATTTTCACCGTGCCGCCCGCCTTCTCGACCGCCGCGATGGCGGATTTCGAAGCACCGTGCACCTCGATATTGAGCTTGGCCTTGATTTCACCGCGGCCGAGCAGCCGCACGCCATCCTTCGAACGTCGGATAACGCGCGATTTCACCAGCGATTCGGCATTGATGGTGGCCTTGGCGTCGAGCAGCTTGGCGTCGATCGCCTGCTGAATCCGGTCGAGATTGATCTCGGCGAATTCCAGACGGAAGATATTATTGAAACCGCGCTTCGGCAGGCGCCGATGCAGCGGCATCTGGCCGCCTTCGAAACCCTTGATACGCACGCCGGAACGCGCGGTCTGGCCCTTGCCGCCACGGCCGGAGGTCTTGCCCTTGCCCGACCCGATGCCACGGCCGACGCGCATACGCTTTTTGCGCGAGCCGGCGTTGTCGGCGATATCGCTGAGCTTCATCGCGAAATTCCTTTATCTTGAGAGCATGATCTCGACCGAAAACCGGTTCCCACTTTTCGGGATCATGCGTCTCCTTATTCCTATTACTTCTCGCCGACGATGCGGACGAGATGTTGAACCTTGGCGATCATGCCGCGAACCGCAGGCGTGTCCTGCAATTCGGTAACCCGACCGATCTTGTTGAGCTTGAGGCCGATCAATGTCGCGCGCTGCGAATGATGGCGGCGGATCGCGCTGCCGGTCTGTTCGACCTTGATCGTCTTTGCGGCCTTGGCCATCGTCATAACTCCGAGATGCGCGGTGAAGCGCCGATTGTTTATTCAGCCACCACTTCGGCGTCGCCGCCGACGCGGCGCGACTGCAGCGTGGAGACCTTGATGTTGCGACGTGCCGCAACCGAGCGCGGCGAATCCTGGTGCTTCAGCGCGTCGAATGTGGCTCGAACCATGTTGTAGGGGTTCGACGAACCAATCGACTTCGCCACCACGTCCTGGATGCCGAGCGTCTCGAACACCGCGCGCATCGGGCCGCCGGCGATGATGCCGGTACCGGCCGGAGCCGCGCGCAAATAGACGCGTCCGGCGCCATGACGACCGGCGATGTCGTGATGCAGCGTGCGGCCTTCGCGCAACGCCACGCGCGTCAGATTACGCTTCGCCGATTCGGTTGCCTTGCGGATGGCCTCGGGCACTTCGCGCGCTTTGCCGTGGCCGAAACCGACCCGGCCCTTCTGATCCCCGATCACAACGAGGGCCGCAAAACCGAAGCGCTTGCCGCCCTTGACGACCTTCGCCACACGGTTGATGTGGACGAGCTTGTCGACAAACTCGCTGTCGCGTTCTTCCCGGCCGCCCCTGTGGCCGCCACCGCGTTCGCGCTCACCTGCCATGGTGTTTTTCCGATCCTTAAAAGTTCCGTTAGAAGCTCAATCCGCCTTCACGCGCCGCATCTGCGAGCGCCTTGACGCGGCCGTGGTAAAGATAACTGCCGCGGTCGAACACAACCTCGGTGACGCCATTCTTGACCGCGCGCTCCGCCACCAGTTTGCCCACCGCCTTCGCCGCGTCGATATTGGCGCCGGTATTGCCGCTCTCGCGCATGGTCTTTTCCAGTGAAGACGCCGACGCCAGCGTCTCGCCCTTCAGGTCGTCGATGATCTGCGCATAGATGTGCTTCGACGAGCGAAAGACCGACAGACGCGGCCGACCGCTGGCGGTACGACGCAACGACAAGCGGATGCGTTGCTTGCGCCGGGCATTCGTAATCTTGAGTCTCGACATGACCGGCTCCGTTACTTCTTCTTGCCTTCCTTGCGGAAGATGAATTCGTCGGCATACTTGACGCCCTTGCCCTTGTAGGGCTCCGGTGGGCGATAGCTGCGGATTTCCGCGGCCACCTGGCCGACACGCTGGGAATCGCTCCCGGTAATGGTGATCTCGGTCGGCTTCGGCACCGCGATGGTGATGCCTTCCGGGATCGGATAGACCACGTCGTGGCTGTAGCCGAGCGCGAGCTGCAGGCTCTTGCCCTGCAGCGCGGCGCGATAGCCGACGCCGGTGATCTCAAGCTTCTTCTCGAATCCCTTGGTGACGCCGGCGACGAGGTTGGCCACCTGGGCACGCGCGGTGCCATACATCGCCTGGGCGCGGTTGGTCTCGAACCGCGGCGCGACCTTGACCGCACCGTTCTCGAACTTCACCTCGACATCATCATGAACGATGAACTGAAGCTGGCCCTTTGGCCCCTTCATCTTCACCGTCTGCCCTTCGACGGTCGCCGTCACACCCGACGGGACCGTTACAGGCCGCTTGCCAACACGTGACATGGCTGATCCTTCTCCTTAGCGTTTTCCGGCGAAGTGTGTAGCGGTTCGCCGAAGAAAACGCGTCAAATTAAAAGCTTGTGCGCATTCTAAACGCAAAACCGGTTCCCACTTTTGCGGAATGCGCACTAGAACACCGTGAAGAGAATTTCGCCGCCCACATTCGCGTCACGCGCGTCGTGGTCGGCCATGATTCCCTTCGGCGTCGACAACACCGAAATTCCGAGCCCGTTGTTCACGCGCGGCAGATTCTTGACCGAGGCATAGACCCGCCGCCCCGGCTTCGATACCCGCTCGATCTCGCGAATGACCGGCTCGCCGTCGAAATACTTCAACTCGATCTCAAGCTCGCTGCGGCCCGAGGAATGCTCCACGCTGGCGTAGCCGCGGATGTAGCCCTCGGCCTTGAGCACTTCGAGCACGTTGGCGCGCATCTTCGAGCCCGGGGTCGAAACCTTGGGCTTGGCGCGCATCTGCGCGTTGCGGATGCGGGTGATGAGATCGCTGATCGGATCGTGCGTTGACATCTGACGACCCCCTTACCAGCTCGACTTCACGAGCCCGGGAACGAGGCCCTTGGAGCCGAGTTCACGCAGCGCGATACGGCTGAGCTTGTTCTTGCGATAGACCGAGCGCGGACGGCCGGTCATTTCGCAGCGATTGCGAATTCGTGTCGCCGACGAATTGCGCGGCATCTCGGCGAGCTTCAGCGTCGCCGCGAAGCGCTCTTCCATCGGCCTCTTCTTGTCGGCGATGATGGCCTTCAGCCGCGCGCGCGCGGGTGCGGCGTTCTTGGTCATCCGCTTGCGCCGGTTATTCTTTTCGATCGAACTCTTCTTTGCCATGCTTGGCTCCTGGGTTTCCGCGTTTGAGAGGCTGTTCAGCGTCTCACTGCCGGAACGGGAAATTGAATGCGGTCAACAAGGCTCGCGCTTCGTCGTCGGTCCCGGCCGAAGTGCAGACCGTGACGTCCATGCCCCACGTCTCGCCCATCTTGTCGAAGTCGATTTCGGGGAAAATGATGTGTTCCTTGATACCGAGCGAATAATTGCCACGGCCGTCGAAACTCTTCGGGTTGAGACCGCGAAAGTCGCGCACGCGGGGCAGCGCGACGTTGACCAGGCGATCGATGAATTCGTACATTTTGGTCTTGCGCAGCGTGACCTTGCAGCCGATCGGCTGGTTTTCGCGGAGCTTGAACGTCGCGATCGCTATTCGCGAATAGGTCACGACCGCCTTCTGACCGGCGATCAACGACAGGTCGGCCGCCGCCAGTTCCGCCTTCTTGCGGTCGTTGACGGCCTCGCCGACGCCCATGTTGAGCACGACCTTCTCCAGCCGCGGTACCTGCATGACATTGGCATAGCCGAATTGCTCGGTCAGCCTGCCGCGAATGCTCTTGTCGTATTCCGCGCGCAGCCGCGGAGTGTAGGAGGTCTCAGCCATCGATCTCTGCTCCCGAGCTCTTGGCAATGCGTACCTTCTTGCCATCGGCCTGAATCTTGAAGCCCACGCGGGTCGGCTTGCCGTCCTTGCCGACAAACGCGATGTTGGACAGGTGGATCGGCGCCTCCTTGGAGATGATGCCGCCTTCCTGGGCCTGGGTCTGCTTCTGGTGACGCTTGACCATGTTGACGCCACGCACCAGCGCCTTGTTCTCGGCGGGGCGGACTTCGAATACTTCGCCGGTGCGGCCCTTGTCGCGACCGTTCAGCACGATGACCTTGTCACCTTTCCGGATCTTGGCGGCCATCACAGCACCTCCGGCGCAAGCGAAATGATCTTCATGTGATTCTTGGCGCGCAGCTCGCGCGGCACCGGCCCGAAGATGCGGGTGCCGACCGGCTCCGACTGGGCGTTGATCAGCACGGCAGCGTTACGGTCGAAGCGGATGACCGAACCGTCGGCGCGGCGGATGTCCTTGCGGACCCGGACCACGACGGCCTTCATCACGTCGCCCTTTTTCACCTTGCCGCGCGGGATCGCATCCTTGATCGACACGACAATAACGTCGCCCACGGTGGCATAGCGGCGCTTCGAGCCCCCGAGCACCTTGATGCACATGACACGGCGTGCGCCTGAATTATCGGCCACGTCGAGGTTGGTCTGCATCTGAATCATTGATGCACCTCGTCCTCTTTCTGATGCGCGAGATCGCGCCTGAATTTTTCCCGAGAGCGTCGTTCGGCGATGCCGAACAGCCTCAGGCCGTTTTCTTCTGCTCGCCCCGGACCACGGTCCAGCGCTTCAATTTCGAGATCGGCTTGCTTTCCTCGATCCACACCATGTCGCCCGGCTTGAACTCGTTGTTCTCGTCGTGCGCGTGATAGTTTTTCGAGCGGCGGATCGTCTTCTTGTAGATCGGGTGGGTGAAGCGGCGATCGACGCGCACCACAACGGTTTTGGCTTGCTTGTCGCTGACGACCACGCCCTGAAGGGTACGTTTCGGCATAATCCAGACCCCTTACTTCTTCTTCGCGCGCTGCTGCGCGGCGATGGTCTTGATACGGGCGATGTCGCGACGCGCTTCACGCAGCCGCGAGGTGTTTTCCAGTTGGCCGGTGGCCCGCTGGAAGCGCAGGTTGAAGCGCTCCTTCTTCAGATTGAGGATGGCGTCATCCATCTGATCGGAGCTCATTGCACGGATATCGGCGACTTTCATCTCGGCCATGACAATTACTCCGCAATGCGCGCGACAAAGCGCGTCTTGATCGGCAGCTTGGCGGCGGCGAGCGCGAGCGCTTCCTTCGCGGTCTGCACGGTCACGCCGTCGATCTCGAACAGCACCCTGCCGGGCTTGACCCGAGCCACCCACAATTCCGGCGTGCCCTTGCCCGAGCCCATGCGAACTTCGGCCGGCTTCTTCGACACCGGAACGTCCGGGAAGACGCGGATCCAGACCCGGCCGGCGCGCTTCATGTGACGGGTCAGCGCGCGGCGCGCGGCTTCGATCTGGCGGGCGGTAACGCGCTCGGGCGCCATCGCCTTCAGGCCGAACTGACCGAACGACAACGTCGCGCCTGAAGTCGCGGTGCCGTGGATGCGGCCCTTGTGCGCCTTCCGGAACTTCGTTTTCTTTGGTTGCATCATGGCTTACGCCCTCAAACCTTCTCTATTTTCGCTTCACGCGGCATCGCGGCGCGGACGGGAACCGTCGCCCTCGGCCATCTTCTTGTCCTGGGCCATCGGATCGTGCTCGAGGATCTCGCCCTTGAAGATCCAGACCTTGACACCGCATGTGCCGAAGGTCGTGAACGCGGTGGCGACGCCATAATCGATATCGGCACGTAGCGTGTGCAGCGGAACCCGGCCTTCGCGATACCATTCCATGCGCGCGATTTCGGCGCCGCCCAGGCGGCCCGAGCAGTTGATACGGATGCCTTCGGCGCCAAGACGCATCGCCGACTGCACCGCACGCTTCATGGCGCGGCGGAACGCAACGCGGCGCTCAAGCTGCTGCGCGATCAATTCGGCAACCAGGGTCGCGTCGAGCTCGGGCTTGCGGATTTCGACGATGTTGATGACGACGTCGGAGGCGGTGATGTCGGCAACCCGCTTGCGCAGCTTGTCGATGTCGGCGCCCTTCTTGCCGATCACGACACCGGGGCGCGCGGAATGGATCGTCACGCGGCACTTCTTGTGCGGACGCTCGATCACGATACGGGCGACAGCGGCCTGCTTCAGCTCCTTGTGCAGGATCTTGCGGATCTGCACATCCTCGTGCAGCAGCTTGCCGTATTCGTTCTTGCCTGCGAACCAACGGGAATCCCACGTCCGGTTGATGCCAAGACGCAGTCCGATTGGATTGATCTTTTGACCCATCGTTTTCTCCTGCGCTCTCTTTAAGCGCTCGCCTCGGCCTCGACCTGACGAACCACGATCGTCAGTTGCGAGAACGGTTTGTAGACACGACCCGAACGGCCACGGCCGCGCGGCGCGAAACGCTTCATCACGATGCCGTTGCCGACATGCGCTTCCGATACCACCAGATCGTCGACGTCGAGATCATGATTATTTTCGGCGTTGGCGATCGCCGATTCCAAGCACTTCTTGACGTCGACCGCGATCCGCTTGCGCGAGAACTGCAGGTCGGCGAGCGCGGCGGCCACCTTCCTGCCGCGAATTAGCTGCGCAACAAGGTTGAGCTTCTGCGGGCTCACCCGAAGCATCCGGGCGACCGCCTTGGCCTCGTTTTCCGGGAGGCTCCGTTCGCGCTTTGGTTTGCTCATCGCTTAATCCTCAAGCCCATCCTCTAAGCCTTCTTGGCTTTCTTATCGCCAGAATGGCCGTGGAAGGTCCGGGTCGGCGAGAACTCGCCGAACTTGTGACCGACCATTTCCTCGTTGACCGATACCGGCACGTGCTTCTGGCCGTTATAGACGCCGAACACCAGGCCGACGAATTGCGGCAGGATGGTCGAGCGGCGGCTCCAGATCTTGATCACGTCATGACGGCCGGACGCGCGGGCGGCATCTGCTTTCTTGAGCAGAGAGCCTTCAACGAACGGGCCTTTCCAGACTGAACGAACCATGTCCGGCGTTCCTTACTTCTTCCGCTTGTGGCGGCTGATGAGAATGAATCTGTTGGTCGACTTGTTCGAACGGGTCTTCTTGCCCTTGGTCGGCTTGCCCCACGGGGTCACCGGATGGCGACCGCCCGAGGTGCGGCCTTCGCCACCGCCGTGCGGATGGTCGATCGGGTTCATGACGACGCCGCGGTTGTGCGGACGCCAGCCCATCCAGCGGGTGCGGCCGGCCTTGCCGATCGAGATGTTCATGTGATCGGGATTGGAGACCGCGCCGATGGTGCCGCGGCAGCGGCCGTGCACCAAGCGCTGCTCGCCCGAATTCAAGCGCACGATCACGTAATCCTGGTCGCGGCCGACGATCTGGGCGTAGGTACCGGCGGAACGCGCGAGCTGACCGCCCTTACCGATCTTCATCTCGACATTATGGACGATGGTGCCGATCGGCATATTGCCGAGCGGCATGACGTTGCCCGGTTTGACGTCGACATAGTTGCCGGCCACGACGGTATCGCCCGCGGCGAGCCGCTGCGGCGCCAGGATATAGGCCTGCTCGCCGTCCTGATACTTGATCAGCGCGATGAACGCGGTGCGGTTCGGATCGTATTCCAGCCGCTCGACGACCGCCGGCACATCGATCTTGGCGCGTTTGAAATCGACAGTGCGGTAGGCCTTCTTGTGGCCGCCGCCGCGAAAGCGCACGGTGATGCGGCCGGTGTTGTTGCGACCGCCCTGCCCGCGCTTGCCCTCGGTCAACGCCTTGACCGGCTTGCCCTTGTAGAGGCTCGAACGATCCACCATCACCAGCTGGCGCTGGCCGGGGGTCGTGGGGTTGAATGTTTTCAATGCCATCGCTGTGACGCCTTATAGTCCGGTGGTGACGTCGATGCGGTGGCCCTCTTCGAGGGTCACGATCGCGCGTTTCACGTCCGACTGCGAACCGAGATTGCCGCGGAACACCTTGGTCTTGCCCTTGCGCACCAGCGTGTTGACGCTCTTGACCTTGACGTCGAACAACTTCTCGACGGCTTCCTTGATCTGCGGCTTGGTCGCCTTGCTCGCGACCTTGAACAGAACCTTGTTGTGCTCGGAGGCGAGCGTCGCCTTTTCCGTCACGACCGGGCAAACGATGATGTCGTAGTAGCGCGGATCGATATTCTTCATTTGAAGCGCGCCTCCAACGCATCGACCGCCGCCTTGGTCAGCACCAGTTTCTGGCGGCGCAGAATGTCATAGACGTTGATGCCCTGGATCGGCAGCACGTCGATGTTGGGAATGTTGCGCGCGGCGGAAGCGAAGCCGGTGTGCAGCTCGGCGCCGTCGATGATCAGCGCGTTGGTGAGACCGAGACCGGAAAAATGACCGACCAGCGCCTTGGTCTTGGCATCCTTGATCTGGGCGTTGTCGATCACGATCAAGCCGCCGTCCTTGGCCTTGGCCGACAGCGCGTGCTTGAGCGCGAGCGCCCGGACCTTCTTCGGCAGATCGGTGGCATGCGAACGAACCACCGGACCGAAGGCACGACCGCCGCCGCGGAACTGCGGCACGCGGGCCGAGCCGTGACGGGCGCCGCCGGTGCCCTTCTGCTTGTACATCTTCTTGCCGGTACGCCAGACGTCGGCGCGGCCCTGCGTCTTGTGGGTGCCGGCCTGCCGCTTGTTGAGCTGCCACTGCACGCAACGCTGGATGATGTCCTTGCGCGGCTCGAGACCGAAGATCTCGTCCGAGAGCTGGACCGAACCCGCTTCCTTGCCTTCAAGGGTGGTGACTTTCAGTTCCATCTCACGCGCCCTCCTTCTCGGCCGGCGCTTCCGCGGCCTGCTCGCCGCCGGCGACCTTGAACTTGCCGGGCTTCGGAGCTTCCTTCGGCAGCGGCTTCTTGACGGCGTCGCGCACCGAGATCCAGCCGCCCTTGGAGCCGGGAACCGCGCCTTCGACCAGGATCAGGCCGCGCGCGACGTCGGTCTGGACCACGCGCAGATTGAGCGTGGTGATGCGATCGACGCCCATATGGCCGGGCATCTTCTTGTTCTTGAAGGTCTTGCCGGGATCCTGACGACCGCCGGTCGAACCGATCGAGCGATGCGACACCGAGACACCGTGGGTGGCACGCAAGCCGCCGAAATTCCAGCGCTTCATGCCGCCGGCAAAGCCCTTGCCGACCGAGGTGCCGGTCACATCGACGAACTGGCCAACCACGAAATGGTCGGCTTGAATTTCGGCGCCGACGGGAATCAGCGAGTCCTGCGTGACGCGAAACTCGGTGACCTTGCGCTTGGGTTCGACCTTGGCGACCGCGAACTGTCCGCGTTCCGCCTTCGGCAGATAGACCGTCTTGCGCATGCCCGAACCGAGCTGCAGCGCGACATAACCGTTCTTTTCGGTGGTGCGGTGACCCAAAACCTGGCAGTTGCCCAGCTTCAGCACGGTCACGGGGATATGTTCGCCGGCCTCCGTAAAGACCCGCGTCATCCCGACCTTTTGTGCGATCACTCCGGAGCGCATCGGCGTGCTTCCTGTTCTTTCTGTCCGCCAGCTGCGGACGGATGCTTAAAAATCTAGAGCTTGATTTCGACGTCGACACCGGCAGCCAGATCGAGCTTCATGAGAGCATCGACGGTCTGCGGGGTCGGATCGACGATATCGAGAAGGCGCTTGTGGGTGCGCATCTCGAATTGTTCGCGGCTCTTCTTGTCGACGTGCGGCGAACGGTTGACGGTGAACTTCTCGATGCGGGTGGGCAGCGGAATCGGTCCGCGAACCTGAGCGCCGGTCCGTTTCGCCGTGTTCACGATCTCACGCGTCGACGTATCGAGGATACGATGGTCGAACGCCTTGAGACGGATGCGAATATTCTGGCCGTTCATTGCCGTTGTCTTTCTTTGTCGTCGTCCTTGCGAATGGTGAGCAGCGAGTAGCAAATGGCTGTTCGCCACTCGCTACTCCCTATTCGCGCGCTTACTCGATGATGCTGGCGACGACGCCGGCGCCGACGGTGCGGCCACCTTCGCGGATCGCGAAACGAAGCTTCTCTTCCATCGCGATCGGCACGATCAGGTGCACTTCCATCGCGATGTTGTCGCCCGGCATCACCATCTCGGTGCCTTCGGGCAGATGCACGACACCGGTCACGTCGGTGGTGCGGAAGTAGAACTGGGGCCGGTAGTTGGTGAAGAACGGGGTGTGACGACCGCCCTCTTCCTTGGTCAGGATGTAGGCCTCAGCCTTGAACTTGGTGTGCGGCTTGACCGAACCCGGCTTGCACAGCACCTGGCCACGCTCGACTTCCTCGCGCTTGGTGCCGCGAAGCAGCGCGCCGATGTTGTCGCCGGCCTGGCCCTGATCGAGCAGCTTGCGGAACATTTCGACGCCCGTGACGATGGTCTTCTGGGTGTCGCGCAGACCGACGATTTCGATTTCCTCGCCGACCTTGACGATGCCGCGCTCGACACGGCCGGTCACCACGGTGCCGCGGCCCGAGATCGAGAACACGTCTTCCACCGGCATCAGGAACGGCTGGTCGATCGGACGTTCCGGCTGCGGAATGTATTCGTCGACCTTCGCCATCAGCT
Organism: uncultured Alphaproteobacteria bacterium; assembly: GCA_963806075.1. GTDB lineage: Bacteria > Pseudomonadota > Alphaproteobacteria > Rhizobiales > Xanthobacteraceae > Bradyrhizobium. Next base: position 20,527 of record CAWDWT010000004.1, on the reverse strand, counting down.
CGAGGATGGCGTCGTGGCCGAGCTTCTTGTCCTTGTCTTCGAGGGCGGCCAGAGCCGAACCCTTGATGATCGGAATATCGTCGCCCGGGAAGTCGTACTTCGAGAGCAATTCGCGGACTTCCATCTCGACCAGTTCGAGCAGTTCCGGATCGTCGACCATGTCGCACTTGTTGAGGAACACGACCAGCGCGGGAACGCCGACCTGACGGGCGAGCAGGATGTGCTCGCGGGTCTGCGGCATCGGACCGTCGGCGGCCGACACCACCAGGATCGCGCCGTCCATCTGCGCCGCACCGGTGATCATGTTCTTGACGTAGTCGGCGTGGCCCGGGCAGTCGACGTGGGCGTAGTGCCGGTTCTTGGTTTCGTATTCGACGTGTGCGGTCGAGATCGTGATGCCGCGCGCCTTCTCTTCCGGCGCCTTGTCGATCTGGTCGTACGCGGTGAACGTCGCACCGCCGGATTCCGCCAGCACCTTGGTGATCGCAGCCGTCAGCGACGTCTTGCCGTGGTCGACGTGACCGATGGTGCCGATGTTGCAATGCGGTTTATTGCGTTCAAATTTTGCTTTGGCCATTTGACTCTCCGTTCAGTCGTTAGTTGTCGCCAACGACAATCAGGCAAACTTCTTCTGGACTTCCGCCGACACGTTCGCCGGCGCCTCCGCGTAGTGATCGAACTGCATGGTAAAGGTTGCGCGGCCCTGGCTCATCGAGCGCAGGTTATTCACGTAACCGAACATATTCATCAGCGGCACCATCGCATTGATGACGTTGGCGTTGCCACGCATATCTTGACCCTGGATCTGGCCGCGTCGCGAGTTCAGGTCGCCGATGACGGAGCCGGTATAGTCTTCCGGAGTCACCACTTCGACCTTCATGATCGGCTCGAGCAGAACCGACTTGCCCTTGGTCAGCGCTTCGCGGAATGCCGCCCGCGAGGCGATTTCGAAGGCCAGCGCCGAGGAGTTGACGTCATGGTACTTGCCGTCGACCAGCTGAACCTTGACGTCCACCACCGGGAAGCCGGCCACTACGCCCGAACCCATCACGCTGTTGAGGCCCTTTTCGACGCCGGGGATGTATTCCTTCGGCACCGCGCCGCCAACGATCTTGGATTCGAACTCGTAACCCTTGCCGGGCTCGTTCGGCTCGACCACGATCGACACTTCGGCGAACTGACCGGTACCACCGGTCTGCTTCTTGTGGGTGTACTTCACTTCGGCCCGCTTGGTGACGCGTTCCCGGAACGCCACCTGCGGCGCGCCGATATTGGCGTCGACCTTGTAGGTCCGGCGCAGGATGTCGACCTTGATGTCGAGATGGAGTTCGCCCATGCCCTTGAGGATGGTCTGGCCGGACTCCTGGTCGGTCGAAACCCGGAACGACGGATCTTCCGCGGCGAGCTTCGCCAGTGCGACGCCGAGCTTTTCCTGGTCGGCCTTCGACTTCGGCTCGATCGCGATTTCGATCACCGGCTCCGGGAATTCCATCTTTTCGAGGATGACCGGCTTGTCGGGATCGCACAGCGTGTCGCCGGTGCGCGCTTCCTTGAGGCCCGCCAGCGCGACGATGTCGCCGGCATAGGCTTCCTTGATGTCTTCGCGGTTGTTGGCATGCATCAACAGCATGCGGCCGATGCGCTCCTTGCGGTCGCGCGTCGAATTGATGACGCCGGTGCCCGACAGAAGAGTTCCGGAATAGATGCGGCAGAACGTGATGGTGCCGACGAACGGGTCGTCCATGATCTTGAACGCCAACAGAGCCAGCGGCTCCTTGTCGTTCGGAAGGCGAACGACTTCGTTGCCGTCTTCATCGACGCCCTTGATCGCGGGCACGTCGACCGGCGACGGCAGATAATCCACGACCGCGTCGAGCAACGGCTGCACGCCCTTGTTCTTGAAGGCCGAGCCGCACAGCACCGGGAAGAACGCGCCAGTCAGCACGGCCTTGCGGATCATGCGCTTCAACGTCGCCTCATCGGGCTCCTTGCCGTCGAGGTAAGCAGCGAGAACCTCGTCGTCGAGTTCGACGGCGGCTTCCAGCAACTTCTCGCGATATTCCTTGGCCTTCTCGACCATATCCGCGGGAATTTCGATGTCTACGAACTTGGCGTCGAGCTTCTCTTCTTCCCAGACCACGCCCTTCATGCGGACGAGATCGACCAGGCCCTTGAAGTTGTTCTCGGAGCCGATCGGAAGCTGGATCGCGATCGGCTTGGCGCCGAGGCGATCGACGATATCCTGCATGCATTTGTAGAAATCGGCGCCGGTCTTATCCATCTTGTTGGCGAAGACGATGCGCGGAACCTTGTACTTGTCGCCCTGGCGCCAGACGGTTTCGGTCTGCGGCTCAACGCCCTGGTTGGAATCGAGCACGCACACCGCGCCGTCGAGCACGCGCAGCGAACGCTCGACCTCGATGGTGAAATCGACGTGGCCGGGAGTGTCGATGATGTTGAGACGCTTGCCGTTCCAGAACGCGGTGGTCGCGGCCGACGTGATGGTGATGCCGCGCTCCTGCTCCTGCTCCATCCAGTCCATCGTCGCAGCACCTTCGTGCACTTCGCCGATCTTGTGGCTCTTGCCGGTGTAATAAAGGATGCGCTCGGTGGTCGTGGTCTTGCCAGCATCGATATGCGCCATGATACCGAAGTTGCGGTAGTTCTCTATGGCATGAACGCGGGGCATGGGTTGTTCCTTAAATTCCGTTGTTTCGCCGTTACCAGCGATAATGCGAGAAGGCCCGGTTGGCTTCCGCCATCCGGTGTACATCTTCACGCTTCTTGACGGCGTTCCCCCTGCCATTCGATGCGTCAAGCAGCTCCGCGGAGAGCCGTTCCGTCATCGTCTTTTCGTTGCGCTCACGCGCTGCCGTGATGATCCAGCGAATGCCGAGCGCCTGACGGCGCACATTGCGCACCTCGACCGGCACCTGATAGGTGGCGCCGCCGACGCGGCGCGACCGCACCTCGATGGTCGGCATCACGTTTTCCAGGGCTTGCTCGAACACCGGCAACGGGCCCTGCTTGGTCTTGGTCTCGATCAGCTCGAGCGCGCCATAGACGATGCTTTCGGCGGCGGACTTCTTGCCGTCATACATGATCGAATTCATGAACTTCGTGATGATGATGTTCCCGAATTTCGGATCCGGGTTCACTTCACGCTTTTCAGCAGAATGACGACGAGACATTGATACTATTCCCGCTTATTTCGGACGCTTCGCGCCGTATTTCGAACGGCGTTGCTTACGGTTCTTGACGCCCTGGGTATCGAGGACGCCGCGGAGGATGTGGTAACGCACGCCGGGCAAATCCTTGACGCGGCCGCCGCGAATCATGACCACCGAGTGTTCCTGAAGGTTGTGACCCTCACCCGGAATGTAACCGATGACCTCGAAGCCGTTGGTCAGGCGCACCTTGGCGACCTTGCGAAGCGCCGAGTTCGGCTTCTTCGGCGTCGTGGTGTAGACGCGCGTGCAAACGCCGCGCTTCTGCGGCGACTGCTGCAGCGCCGGCACCTTCTTGCGCGACTTCTGGACCGTCCGCGGACTTGCGATCAGCTGGTTGATCGTCGGCATGTCAGCCTTCACCCTTGAGTTCACGCGGAATGCCGAACATCGGCTCCGCAAATTCTTATCGGGACCATGACCCGTTGGTCTCGTTCAACGGTTCCACGCGAAACATTCACGCAAAACGAAATCGCGCCAACCACTCATCGCTGAGCGGAAAGCGCTTCGACGCCACAGAGGACCGCAGTTTGACCGATCAGCGCGCGCCGTTCAGTCGAACACCGAGATCATGCATCCGAAATCGATCTCAAGAGAACTTGCTCGAGAGAACCAAGATCGTCCTGGCATTGCCTAGCTATAATCGACAGCGTTTGAGCGGCATTCGTCGAGGTTGGTGCCCGTCTCAGCTCAAGCAAGAACTGAAAGGGTAGTCCGTTCCGACTCTGGCGTCGCTCACCGCCTGTCGTTAAGTGCGCGGGTTGTATCGGCGCTATATGGTCAAGTCAAGGCGAAACGGCAAGGCCGGAAGCGCCTCTGGCACATGCGGAATCCGCGTTTTGCGCGCAGCGGCGGAGAGCGCTGCGAGGCGCTTCCTGGCCGGTGGGACCGAGGCCGCCGCCTAATTTTACCCGGATATTATAGCCTGTCCAAGCTTTAATATGAAGCCAGCATGAAGCTAAAGGTTTATTTGCCTTTCCCGGCGCAATCATGGTGCGGGTCCGCGGAATAAAGCCGATGAAATACACCGACATCGCCATCGTTGGAGGCGGCCTTGCCGGCTCGACCGCGGCCGCGATGCTCGGGCGTGCCGGCATTTCCGCCGTTCTGATCGACCCACACCCGGTCTATCCGCCGGATTTTCGCGTCGAAAAACTCAGCGGCGGCGAACAGCTCGACCGTTTCGCCAGAACCGGCATTGCCGAATCGGTGCTGCGATCGGCGACTCATGACGGCGAGATCTGGATCGCCCGCTCGGGTTATTTGCTCGACAAACGGCCGAGCCGGCAGTTTGGCATGATGTATGATGCACTGATCAATACTATCCGAGCCCATATCATACCGCCGGTCGAACAAATCTATGCGAAAGTCATCGCGATCTCCGCCAGCGCCGAGCGGCAGAAGCTGACGCTATCCAATGACGAGACGATCTCGGCGCGGCTCGTGGTGCTCGCCAATGGATTGAACATCGGTTTGCGCCGCAGCCTCGGGATCGAACGCCGGATCGTCAGTCCGTGCCATTCCATCTCGATCGGATTCGATATGGCGCCGATCGGCCGGACCGCCTTCGACTTTCCGGCCCTGACCTATTTCTCGGAACGGACCAGCGATCGGATACCTTATGTGTCGCTGTTTCCGATCGGCGAGCGGATGCGCGCCAATCTGTTCACCTATCGCGAGAGCGACGATCCCTGGATCAGGCAGTTTCGCACCGCGCCGGCCGAAACTCTGAACGCCGCGCTGCCGAGGCTCCGCCGCGTCACTGGAGAATTCGAGGTGCACGGCGACGTCAAGGTCAGGCCTGCGGACCTATATGTCAGCGCCAACTATCTAAAAGCCGGAATCGTTTTGGTCGGCGACGCCTTTGAGACCACCTGCCCGGTCACAGGTACCGGAACCGACAAGGTGTTCACCGATGTCGAACGGCTCTGCAATATCCATATCCCGGCCTGGCTTGCGACCGACGGTATGGACACCGGCAAGATCGCAGCGTTCTACGATGACCCCGTCAAGAAAGCCTGCGACGCCTGGTCGTCGGCGAAGGCCTATAATTTCCGCTCGCTGACGCTCGAGAATGAACTGTACTGGAGCGCGCAGCGCTGGGCGCGCTTGATTGTCTGGTTTGGGCAAGGTTTTTTGCGGCAAATCCTCGGTTCCCACAAAGAACCGGCCGCGATACCGGTGGTGGCAAGTCCGTCGATCGCGCCCTCAAACGGCGCAAATCCGATCAGCACGACATCAAAATCGGCCGAAGCTTTCACGGAAATTGCCTGAACTGAACCCCAGGCTGCTGCGCCTCCGGGCGATCCTATCTCCACCAACCCGACCGTTATTTTTCATCCTCATCGTCTTCGTCATCATCCTCCTCATCTTCGTCTTCGTCGTCTTCGTCGTCTTCCTCCTCCTCATCGTCGGCCTCATCCTCATTCTCGTCTTCCTCTTCCTCCTCCTCGTCCTCATCGACCTGATCGGCGGCCTTGTGCGGCGTGTGGCTCTGGTCGTCCCAGAGCTTCCGGTACAAACCGCCTACCGCGAGCAGCTCGGCGTGCGAGCCGCGCTCAATCGCCTTGCCGCCAGAGATCACGATGATCTCATCCATCTCGATCACCGACGTCAGGCGATGCGTTGAGAAAATCATGGTCCGCCCCTCCGCGACCTTGAGCAGCGTGCGATTGATCGCAGCTTCCGTGGTCTGGTCGAGCGCCGAGGTGGCCTCGTCGAGCAGCAGAACCGAAGGATCGCGGACGATTGCGCGCGCGATCGCGATGCGCTGCCGTTGGCCGCCCGACAGCGTATCCCCGCGCTCGCCGACCGAGGTGTCGTATTTTTTGGCAAGGCTCATGATATAGCGGTGGATTTCCGCCTTGCGCGCGGCTTGCTCGACCTCCTCATCGGTCGCGCCCTCCTTGCCGAGCCGGATGTTCTCGCGGATCGACATGTTGAAGAGCATGTTCTCCTGGAATACCACCGCCATACTCTCGCGCAGCGACTCCCGCGTGACCTTTTTGATATCGACGCCATCGATGGTCACGCGTCCTTCATTTGGTACATAGAGCCGCAGGATCAGATTGAGCAACGTGCTCTTGCCGGATCCGCTCGGACCAACAATGGCAATCCGCTTGCCGACGTCGAGCTTGAGGCTGAGATCGTCAAGAACCGGCGCCTCGCTGCCTTCGTACTGGAAGGTGACGTGATCAAAGGTGATGTCGTGGGTAATCCGCGGCAGATCGGGCGCGCCCGGCCGGTCGGCGGCGCGGGTCGGCTCATCCAGCAATTCCTCGATGTGGCGCACCGCCGCCGCCGACTGGATCGATACCGGGATGAAATGCATGATATGGGCGATGTTGTAGGACACCTCCCAGAACGCGCTTTCAAAGGTCACGAAAGTGCCGATGGTGATCTGGCCCTTGGTAGCGAGATAGGCACCGAGCGCCAGAACCACCAAATGCAGCAGCAAGACCGAGATCGTGACGGTGCGTTCCACCATGGTCGACAGAAACGTCGCGGCTGCTATTTTGCGGCGCGCGTCGTCATTGCGCATCCTGAACCAGCCGAGCGTCCGGCGCTGCAAGCTGAACGCCTTGATCACCGCCTGGGCTGCGACGTTTTCCTGCACCATGCCGAGCAGCGCCGATTTATTGAGCTTCTGCTCGTAATTCGCCTGCACCGCCTTCGGCGTCAGGATGCGCGGCCCGATCAGCGTGATCGGGAACACCAGGAGCGCCACCGCCGCCAATTGCCAGTTCAGGAACAGCATCAGGATGATGCCGGCGATCAATTCCATGAATGGCAACACGGCGCTGTTGGAAAAGCTGTCGATCGAACCCTCGAAGGCCGAAAGGTCGATGGAAAAGCGCGAGAGGATTTCGCCGCGTTTGATCCGTCCGAAATAGGCCGACGGCAGGTCTTGGACATGCTCGAACAGCCGCAGCCGCACGTCCGAAATCACGGACGCCGCCAGATTGGCGTCCCACTTCTCGTACCAGACCGCGACGATCGAAGTGAAGATGCCGGCTACCGCCAGTACCGAGAGAATCCGCACCAACGCCTCAAAATCCTCCTCACCGAGCGCATCGTCAATCAGGAATTTGAGGCTCAGCGGCATGATGACGTTGAACAGCGTCTCGACCAGGACGCCGAGGCCGACCAGGGCCATGATCTTCTTGTGCTTCTTCAGGAATGGCCGGACGAACCTATAGACCGTCGCCAGCGCACCAGCCGCCTCCTTGGCGCTGAAGGCGACGAGTTCCTCGTCATCTTCATCGTCTTCGTCGTCGAGACCGAGTTCGTCCTCTTCCTCGTCGTCCTCATCATCGGGCGGAGGCGGCGCGGCCGGCTTGCCGGCATGAGGACGAGCGGCGGCATGAGGCCGCGCGGCAAGCTTCTTGTCGGGTTCGGGTGCCGCGGCGGCATCCGCCGCAGCAGGGATCGGATTATCGGACGATGGGGGCTTGGGCGCCATAAAACCAACCGAACCGGCACGGCCGGCATGACCGTAATATTAAGGGAAGTAAGCCGAAGCGCCACCGCGCCAATCCTATGCGATTGGCGCGCAATCGGCAAAATAGTCAGCAGCGAAACAATCGGGCAGGATGGCGGCTAGTCGTCGGCCTCGACCTTGTCGAAGAACGAGTAGCGTAGACTATCGGAATCCGCATACCACTGCCCCGGCCCCTTGTTGGCGGCCAATGTCGCCTCCCACAGCGCATCCGTGGTGTCGCGCCGGTTCATCGACAGGTCGAATCCGTTGTTGAAAAACAATTCGGACCATTCCCACCAGGTACCGAGCTTCTTTACCCCGCGCAGCAGGTCGTATTGGTCGATTAACGCGGGCTCCATGTCCGACGTCACCGAGCCGAACACGAGGCCAGATTTCACCACACGGTTCAACTCAGTGATGGCGCGGGTGACCTGCCTTTCCGCGATATGGCACAGGCTGGTTTCGAACACGAAATCGAATGCTTCGTCCTTGAATGGCATGTCAACGATCGAGCCGAACTTGTTGAACTTCTTCAGCGCCTTCGGCGTTCGAGCGTGAACGGCGCGATTGTTCTCAATGCCCCAGGCATCAATGCCGCGCGCGCGCAGCGCGCCGACCAGTTCGCCACTGGCGGAGCCCGCGACCAGCAGCTTGTAGCCCTTGGTCCTGTTCCAGACGATCCGGATCAGGTCAGTCAGATAGGCCGGATCGGTAAACCGGCTCCAGACCTCGTTATAGGGGCCTACACCGCGATAGTTGTCGAAATAATCGCGATCGATCTTGTCGGATAGTAGCTTGCCACCCTGACCGCGTTGGCGGCGCAGCCGCATCATCTGGGTGACGATGATGTCGGTCGCGACATCGGAGGAATCCAGCAGTCCGTTCAGGGTAGAGTCGAACAGATAATCGCCAACCACGACCAGACCGGGATGCTGCTTCGGCTCTGGCCGATGATTGGTCATCACGTCGCGCGCGGGCAAGCCGCCGGGCAGCGCGTTGACCGACGACAGCCAGCGATGGATCTTGCCTTCGAGGAAATGTGCGCGGGCATCGCCGAGCGAGCCCGGCAGCGATTTCAGCGCGGCGTCGATCAATTCCTGGTCGCCGAGATTGGCGAAAGCCAGTGCGTCGGAACCGGCGATCAGCCAGTTCAGCACGCCGTGCTTGCCAACGTCGTGACGGGCGCCTTCGTTGTAGACACAGCAGCCGCCGAACGCTTCCGACATGAACCAGGCGCCCGGGATCTTGTCGCCCCAGAACGGGCTGTCGAACAGAATCGAGACCCGCAGATAGTGCGCCGGTCGGTCAAAATAGGCGACGTGCTTGACCATTGACTTGCGCAGTTCCTCGCCGCCCCAGCCCATGGTCGCGAGCCAGGAATGCGGCAGGCACATCAGCACGAGATCGAAGTCTCTCGTCTCCGGTCCCTTGCCGTTCATCATGTTGAGCTGGTAGCGGCCGGCTTCGGTCTTGCCGACCTTGAGAACCCGATGATTGAGCTGGATATCCGCATCCACCTCGGACTGCAGGCACTCGATCAATTGTTCATTGCCGTTCTGGATCGAATACAGGCCGATATAGCCGTCGATATCCATCACGAAATTCTTCAGCGCGTTGAGCCCATTGGTGTTGTGGGGCTCGGTCGCGAGGTCGGACCGCGCCATAACCTTGAAAAAGCGCTTGGCGGTCGGATCCGCAACTTCGCGGTCGAGCAATTCCTCGGCGGTGAGGTACGCCCAGGGATGCTCGTTATCGTGCGCGCCGACGCCTTCATAATATTCGATCGGCGACACCATCGAGGCACAACGCTTGCGGAACGCCTCGATTGCGGCGGCAGTCTCGGCGCCGTATTTGCGACGCATGCCCGGCACGTCATCGAGCAGTTCGCCGTCGAGCTGAACCTGCTGGGCATCCATCGGAATGGTCTGCAAGCCGAAATGCTGGATCAGCTCGCGCAGCGGATCGGGGCCGGTCATCGAGTAATCGTAAATTTCGGCGACGCCGGCCTCGTAGATCGCGGGCGCGGAATTGAATTTACTCGTCAGGAGCTTGCCGCCGATGCGATCGGAAGCCTCGAAAATGGTGATGCGACAGAGTTCGCCCAGCTTCTTTTTCAGATACCAGGCGCTCATCAGGCCGCCCGGCCCGCCGCCGACGATTGCAAGATCCAGCATATGTTTCCGTAGCCCCCCGGCCCTGCTCCAAGGATCCGGTCCAACTCCCTCAACAGAAGCCCTTTTCACCCTGAAGGAAAGATGAACAAACGGGAGGGATGATACCGAAAGCAGGAGCAGGTACCGGAATTTTGCGACTAAAAAAGCTAAAGAAAAAGGCCGGCGAAAGCCGGCCTCTTCGTAACATCATGAAATAGCGTCGTTTATTCCGCCGGCGGCAACGCCAGAGGCTCGACTTCGGGCGCTGCGGGCACGATCGCAGCCTGCTTCTCCCGCTCATCGAGAATCAGCTTGTCGCGCTTGACCGCGACTTCGCGAATCTTGGCCATCGACGCCCCGGTGCCTGCCGGTATCAGACGGCCGACAATGACGTTCTCCTTGAGGCCTTCCAGCGGGTCCACCTTGCCGTTGACGGCGGCTTCCGTGAGCACGCGGGTGGTCTCCTGGAACGAGGCCGCAGAGAAGAACGAGCGGGTCTGCAGGCTCGCCTTGGTGATCCCGAGCAGCACCGGCGTTCCCGTCGCGATCTTCTTGCCCTCTTCCTTGGCCTTGGCGTTGAGCACGTCGAACTCGATCTTGTCGACCTGTTCGCCCGAGATCATGTCGGTCTCGCCCTGGTCGGTGATCTCCACCTTCTGCAGCATCTGACGGACAATCACCTCGATGTGCTTGTCGTTGATCAGCACGCCCTGCAGGCGGTAGACCTCCTGGATTTCGTTGACTAGATAGGCAGCGAGTTCCTCGATGCCCTTGATCGCCAGGATGTCGTGCGGTGCCGGATTGCCTTCGACGATGAAATCGCCCTTTTCGACGATATCGCCGTCCTGCAGATGGATGTGCTTGCCCTTCGGAATAAGGTACTCGCGGGTCTCCTCGGTCTTGTCGACCGGCTCGATCGAGATGCGGCGCTTGTTCTTGTAGTCGCGGCCGAAGCGGATGGTGCCGGCGATTTCGGCGATGATCGCCGCATCCTTCGGCTTGCGAGCCTCGAACAGTTCCGCCACCCGCGGCAGACCGCCGGTGATGTCGCGGGTCTTGGCGCTCTCCGTCGAGATACGCGCCAGGATGTCGCCGGGCTTGACCTTGGCCGCGGTATCGACCGAAAGGATCGCGTCGACCGACAGCATGTAGCGGGCGTCGCCGCCGCGCGCCAGCTTGTGGATCTTGCCATCCTTGCCCTTGACGACGATGGCCGGACGCAAATCCGCCCCGCCCCGCGACGAACGCCAGTCGATGACGACACGCTTCGCGATACCGGTCGATTCGTCGAGCGTTTCCGAGATCGACTGGCCTTCGACCAGATCCTCGAACCCGATCGAGCCCTCGACCTCGGTCAGAACGGGCCGTGAATACGGATCCCATTCCGCGATGCGCTGGCCGCGCTTGACCATGTCGCCTTCGTCGAAGTGCATGCGTGCGCCGTACTGAATGCGATGGGTGGCACGCTCGGTGCCATCGGCGTCGGTGATGGCAACCACCATGTTGCGGACCATCGCAATCAGGTGACCATCGCTGTTCTTGGCGATCGCCTTGTTCTTGATCGTCACCTTGCCATCGAAATTCGAACTCGATGAAAGACTGCTCGTTGATCTGCGCCGCGCCGCCAATGTGGAAGGTTCGCATGGTCAATTGCGTGCCAGGCTCGCCGATCGATTGCGCCGCGATGACGCCCACCGCCTCGCCGTGGTTGACCGGGGTGCCGCGGGCCAGATCGCGGCCGTAGCACTTGCCGCAGATGCCGTTGACGAGTTCGCAGGTCAGCGCCGAACGGATCTTCACTTCCTGGATGCCGGCCTGCTGGATGGCGTCGACATGCATTTCTTCCATCAGCGTACCACGCTTGACTACGACCTTGTTGGTCGCGGGATCGCGCACATCCTCGCCGGCGGTGCGGCCAAGGATGCGGGACGCCAGCGACGCCACGACCGTGCCGGCATCGATGATGGCGCGCATCTTGATGCCGAGCTTGGTGTTGCAATCGTCCTGCGTGATGATGCAGTCCTGCGCCACGTCGACCAAACGACGGGTCAGGTAACCCGAGTTCGCCGTCTTCAACGCGGTATCCGCGAGGCCCTTGCGGGCTCCGTGGGTCGAGTTGAAGTATTCGAGCACCGACAGGCCTTCCTTGAAGTTGGAAATGATCGGCGTTTCGATGATCTCACCCGACGGCTTGGCCATCAGGCCGCGCATGCCGGCCAGCTGACGCATCTGCGCCGGCGAACCGCGCGCGCCCGAATGCGCCATCATGTAGATCGAGTTGATCTCCAACTCGACACCCTTGGCGGACTTCTTGGTCGAGGAGATTTCCTTCATCATCTCCTTGGCGACCTCTTCGCCCGCCTTCGACCAGGCGTCGACCACCTTGTTGTATTTCTCGCCATGGGTGATCAGGCCGTCGTTGTACTGCTGCTCGAAATCCTTGGCGAGGGAGCGCGTCGCATCGACGATCTTCCACTTGCCGTGCGGCACCACCATGTCGTCCTTGCCGAACGAGATGCCGGCCTTGAACGCGTTATAGAAGCCAAGCGCCATGATCCGGTCGCAGAAGATCACCGTCTCCTTCTGACCGCAGTGACGATAAACCTGGTCAATCACGCTGGAGATTTCGCGCTTGGTCATCAGCTTGTTGATGACGTCGTAGGAAATCTTCGGCGACTTCGGTAGCACGTTTCCGAGCATGACGCGGCCGGCCGTGGTCTCGATCCAGCGCTTCCCCACTTTGCCGGTTTCGTCCACGCCTTCCCAGCGATACTTGATCTTGGTGTGAAGGTGGATGACCTTGGAGTGCAGCGCGTGCTCGAGTTCGGCCATGTCGCCGAAGATCTTGCCTTCGCCCTGCAGGCCTTCGCGCAGGATGGACAGGTAGTACAAGCCAAGCACGATGTCCTGCGACGGCACGATGATCGGCTGGCCATTGGCCGGATGCAGGATGTTGTTGGTCGACATCATCAGCACGCGCGCCTCGAGCTGCGCTTCCAGCGACAGCGGAACGTGCACGGCCATCTGGTCGCCGTCGAAGTCGGCGTTGAACGCCGCGCAAACCAGCGGATGCAGCTGGATCGCCTTGCCTTCGATCAGGACCGGCTCAAACGCCTGAATGCCGAGGCGATGCAGCGTCGGCGCGCGGTTCAGCAGCACAGGATGTTCGCGGATCACCTCGTCGAGAATATCCCAGACCTCGGGACGCTCCTTTTCGACAAGCTTCTTCGCCTGTTTCACCGTCGTGGACAGCCCCTTGGCGTCGAGCCGCGAATAAATGAACGGCTTGAACAGTTCGAGCGCCATCTTCTTTGGCAGGCCGCACTGATGCAGCCGCAATTCAGGACCGACCACGATGACCGAGCGGCCCGAATAGTCGACGCGCTTGCCGAGCAGGTTCTGCCGGAAGCGGCCCTGCTTGCCCTTCAGCATGTCGGCCAGCGATTTCAGCGGGCGCTTGTTGGCGCCGGTGATGACGCGGCCGCGGCGACCATTGTCGAACAGCGCGTCGACGGCCTCCTGCAGCATGCGCTTTTCGTTGCGGATGATGATGTCTGGCGCGCGCAACTCCATCAGCCGCTTGAGGCGGTTGTTACGGTTGATGACGCGGCGGTACAGGTCGTTCAGATCGGAGGTCGCGAAACGGCCGCCGTCGAGCGGCACCAGCGGACGCAGGTCGGGCGGAATCACCGGCACCACGGTGAGGATCATCCACTCCGGCTTGTTGCCGGAATAGCGGAAGGCTTCGACGATCTTCAGGCGCTTGGCGAGCTTCTTGTGCTTGATGTCGGATTCAGTCTCCTGCATCTCGACGCGCAGCGACGTCTCGAGCTTCTCGAGCTCGAGACCCTTCAGCAACTCGCGGATCGCTTCAGCGCCAATCATCGCGGTGAACGAATCCTGGCCGTACTCGTCCTGCGCCTTCAGGTACTCGTCTTCCGACAGCAGCTGACGGTCCTTGAGCGCGGTCAAGCCCGGCTCCAGCACGACGTAATATTCGAAGTACAGGATCCGTTCGAGATCCTTCAGCGTCATGTCAAGCAGAAGGCCGATGCGCGACGGCAGCGACTTGAGGAACCAGATGTGGGCGACCGGCGCTGCCAGCTCGATATGGCCCATGCGCTCGCGCCGGACGCGCGACAGCGTCACTTCAACCGAGCACTTTTCGCAGATGATGCCCTTGTACTTCATCCGCTTGTATTTGCCGCACAGGCACTCGTAATCCTTGATCGGCCCGAAGATGCGGGCGCAGAACAGGCCGTCGCGCTCTGGCTTGAAGGTGCGGTAGTTAATGGTCTCCGGCTTCTTGATCTCGCCGTAAGACCAAGACAGAATCTTCTCCGGGGACGCGATTGAAATCCGGATCTGGTCGAAGACCTGAGCCGGCGTCGTCGGATTGAAGAGAATTCATAATTTCTTGGTTCATGGTCTTCTCCTCGCGTGCCGATCGTCATCGACAGCAAATTCGAAATTCTTTTTTCGGCCGCAGGCCCGGCTCGACGTGCGAGCCCGGCGCGGATACCCGGTCGATCTGCGTGAAGACGCGCTCCGCGCCGCCGGCCGGGCATAACGCTCTTGGGTTACTCCGCAGCCTCCGAGGTCGACGTGCCACTGAGCTTGGAATTGTGCAGATCGACGTTGAGGCCGAGCGAACGCATTTCCTTGACCAGCACGTTGAATGATTCCGGAATACCCGCCTCAAACGTGTCATCGCCGCGCACGATCGCCTCGTACACCTTGGTACGACCGGCGACGTCGTCCGACTTCACGGTCAGCATTTCCTGGAGCGTGTACGCCGCGCCGTAAGCCTCGAGCGCCCACACCTCCATTTCGCCGAACCGCTGGCCGCCGAACTGCGCCTTGCCGCCCAGCGGCTGCTGGGTGACGAGCGAGTACGGACCGATCGAACGCGCGTGGATCTTGTCGTCGACAAGATGGTGCAGCTTGAGCATGTAGATGTACCCAACCGTCACCTTGCGATCGAAGGCGTCGCCGGTACGGCCGTCATAGACGGTGGATTGCCCTGACGCATCGAGACCGGCAAGCTTCAGCATCTCCTCAATGTCGGCTTCCTTGGCGCCGTCGAACACCGGCGTCGCGATCGGCACGCCGTGGCTGAGATTGCGGCCAAGCTCCATCAACTCGCTGTCGTTGAGCGACTTGATGGTTTCATCGTCGCCGTAGATCTTCTTCAAGGTCTCCTTCAGCGGCTTGGTATCCTGCTTGGCGCTGGCGAGGTAGGCATCAACCGTCTGGCCGATGCGCTTGCCGAGGCCGGCGCAAGCCCAGCCGAGATGGGTTTCCAGGATCTGACCAACGTTCATCCGGCTCGGCACGCCGAGCGGATTGAGCACGATGTCGGCATGGGTGCCGTCCTCGAGGAACGGCATATCCTCGATCGGAACGATCTTGGACACCACGCCTTTGTTGCCGTGACGGCCTGCCATCTTGTCGCCGGGCTGGATCTTGCGCTTCACCGCGACGAAAACCTTGACCATCTTCATCACGCCGGGCGGCAATTCGTCGCCACGCTGCAGCTTCTCGACCTTGTCGAGGAAGCGCTGCTCGAGGCCCTTCTTCGATTCGTCGTACTGCTTCCGCATCGCCTCGATTTCGGCCATCAGCTTGTCGTTGGGGGATGCGAACATCCACCATTGCGACCGCGGATGCTCCTCAAGCACGGCACGCGTGATCTTGGTGTCCTTCTTGAAGCCCTTGGGACCGGCGATGCCCTGGCGATTTTCCAAAAGCTCCGCCAATCGGCTGTAGACGTTGCGGTCCAGGATCGCCTGTTCGTCGTCGCGGTCCTTGGCCAGACGCTCGATCTCCTCGCGCTCGATCGCCAGCGCGCGCTCGTCCTTGTCGACACCATGCCGGTTGAACACGCGCACTTCGACGATGGTGCCCTGCACGCCCGGAGGCACGCGGAGCGAGGTATCGCGGACGTCGGAGGCCTTTTCGCCGAAGATGGCGCGCAGCAGCTTTTCTTCCGGCGTCATCGGGCTTTCGCCCTTCGGCGTAATCTTGCCGACCAGGATGTCGCCGGCGCGGACTTCGGCGCCGATATAGACGATGCCGGCTTCGTCGAGGTTCTTCAGCGCTTCTTCCGAGACGTTCGGAATGTCGCGGGTGATTTCCTCGGGGCCGAGCTTGGTATCGCGGGCCATCACCTCGAACTCCTCGATATGGATCGAGGTGAAGACGTCGTCCTTCACGATCCGCTCGGAGAGCAGGATCGAAGTCTTCGAAGTTGTAGCCATTCCACGGCATGAACGCGACCAGCACGTTGCGGCCAAGCGCGAGCTCGCCGAGATCGGTCGACGGACCGTCGGCAATGATGTCGCCCTTGGTGACGTGATCGCCGACCTTCACCAGCGGACGCTGGTTGATGCAGGTCGACTGGTTGGAGCGCTGGTATTTCATCAGCCGGTAGATATCGACGCCCGACTTGGTGGGGTCGAGATCGTCGGTGGCGCGGATCACGATACGGGTGGCGTCGATCTGGTCGATCACACCGGTGCGGCGGGCGGCAATCGCGGCACCCGAGTCGCGCGCGACCACGCCTTCCATGCCGGTGCCGACAAACGGTGCTTCGGCGCGCACCAGAGGCACGGCCTGACGCTGCATGTTCGAACCCATCAGCGCGCGGTTGGCGTCGTCGTTCTCGAGGAACGGGATCAGCGCCGCCGCCACCGAAACCAGCTGCTTCGGCGACACGTCCATATAGTCGACCTTGTCCGGAGTGATCGGCAGCACCTCGCCGGAGTGACGGCAGACGATCAGGTCTTCGGTGAACCGGCCGCGGTTATCGAGCGGCACGTTGGCCTGGGCGACGCGATAGCGGCCCTCCTCCATCGCCGACAGATACACCACCTCGTCGGTGACGCGGCCGTCCTTGACCTTGCGATAGGGCGTTTCGACGAAGCCGTATTTGTTGACGCGCGCAAATGTCGCGAGCGAATTGATCAGGCCGATGTTCGGGCCTTCCGGCGTCTCGATCGGGCAGATACGGCCGTAATGCGTCGGATGCACGTCGCGCACCTCGAAGCCGGCACGTTCGCGGGTCAGACCACCCGGGCCAAGCGCCGAAAGGCGTCGCTTGTGGGTGATTTCCGACAGCGGATTGGTCTGGTCCATGAACTGCGACAGTTGCGAGGAGCCGAAGAACTCGCGCACCGCGGCCGCCGCCGGCTTGGCGTTGATCAGGTCCTGCGGCATCACGGTGTCGATGTCGACGCTCGACATGCGTTCCTTGATGGCGCGCTCCATGCGCAGCAGGCCGATGCGATACTGGTTTTCCATCAGTTCGCCGACCGAGCGGACGCGCCGGTTGCCGAGATGGTCGATGTCGTCGATCTCGCCCTTGCCGTCGCGCAGGTCGACCAGCGTCTTGATCACCGCCAGAATGTCTTCCTTGCGCAGCGTGCGGTGGGTGTCGGGCGCGTCGAGTTCGAGCCGCATGTTCATCTTGACGCGGCCGACCGCGGACAGGTCGTAGCGCTCGCTGTCGAAGAACAGCGACTGGAACATGGTCTGAGCCGAGTTCGATGGTCGGCGGCTCGCCGGGACGCATCACGCGGTAGATGTCGAACAGCGCGTCCTCGCGCGTCATGTTCTTGTCGGCATGCAGCGTGTTGCGGATGTAGGCGCCGACATTGACATGGTCGATGTCGAGCAGCGGCAGCTCCTTGTAGCCATGCTCGTTGAGCGCCTTCAGCGACTTCTCAGTGATCTCCTCGCCGGCTTCAGCGTAGATTTCGCCAGTCTTCGGATTGACGAGATCCTCGGCAAGATAGTTGCCGACCAGTTCCTCATCCGACAACCGCAGCGCCTTGAGGCCTTTTTCCTGCAATTGACGGGCGCCGCGCACGGTCAGCTTCTTGCCGGCCTCGAGCACCACCTTGCCGGTATCGGCATCGATCAGGTCGTTAATGGTGCTGTAGCCGCGGAAACGGGTCGCGTCGAACGGCACGCGCCAGCCATCCTTGGCCCGCTTGTAGTTGATCTTCTTGTAGAACGTGCTCAGGATGGCTTCGCCATCGAGCCCGAGCGCGAACATCAGCGAGGTCACGGGAATCTTGCGGCGGCGGTCGATGCGCGCGAACACAATGTCCTTGGCGTCGAACTCGATGTCGAGCCAGGAACCGCGGTAGGGGATCACGCGCGCGGCAAACAACAATTTGCCCGACGAATGGGTCTTGCCCTTGTCGTGATCGAAGAACACGCCGGGCGAACGATGCATCTGCGAGACGATGACGCGCTCGGTGCCGTTGACGACAAAGGTGCCGTTCATGGTCATGAGCGGGATATCGCCCATGTAGACGTCCTGCTCCTTGATGTCCTTGACCGACTTGGCGCCGGTTTCCTCGTCAATATCGAACACGATCAGGCGCAGCGTCACCTTCAACGGCGCGGCATAGGTCATGCCGCGCTGGCGGCATTCATCAACATCGTATTTAGGCGGTTCGAACTCGTATCGGACGAATTCAAGCATCGAGGTGCCCGAGAAATCCGAGATCGGGAACACCGAGCGGAACACCGCCTGCAGGCCTTCGTCCAGCCGTCCCCCGGCAGGTTCATCGACCATCAGGAACTGGTCGTAGGATGCCTTCTGAACCTCAATGAGGTTGGGCATTTCCGCGACTTCCTTGATGTGTCCGAAGAACTTGCGAACGCGTTTGCGACCGGTGAATGTCTGCTGCGCCATCGTGGCCTCTCATTTCGTCGCCCCTGATGGGGCGAACCTTCCGAGCGCGACCGTCATCGCCCCCGGGTTGAATTCCGATTCGCTCCGAAACCTGGGCGCCATGTCAGGAATTAATTCCTGAAATGAAGCCCGGGACCTTCAAAACGCAAAATGACGCGCGGGGCGCTGATCGCACCCGCTCGTCCAACCTCTTTAGTCACGGACTGAAAAAGCCCGAAATTGCCTGTCTCCCAACGGTTTACGTTGAAACGTTTACCGTTCCCGTCGCCAACCGTGCTTTCGTGCTGCCGCTCCCATATGGGACGACAATCGTGGAGATTCGAGGGGTAAGTCCCCGAATCCCCACACATTCTTGTGTACAACGCGGTTCGGGCGGAACCCGGACCGGACTTCGTTACCGCGGCGACCTCCCATTCCCGTCATGGCCGCGCTTGACCCGGCCATCCACGTCTTTGGGGCAGATCCCCGGATCGCGCTCGGCTTATGCCTCGCTTGTCCGGGGATGGATTGAAGCGCGCTTCGCTTACTTCAATTCCACCTTGGCGCCGGCCTTCTCGAGCTGGGCCTTGAGCTTGTCGGCTTCGTCCTTGTTGACGCCTTCCTTGACCGGCTTCGGCGCGCCCTCGACGAGGTCCTTGGCTTCCTTGAGGCCAAGACCGGTGATGGCGCGGACTTCCTTGATGACTTCGATCTTCTTCTCGCCGGCGGAGGCGAGAACGACGGTGAACTCGGTCTTTTCTTCCGCGGGAGCAGCGGCGGCACCACCACCAGCCGGCCCGGCAACCGCAACGGCGGCAGCGGCCGATACACCCCACTTCTCTTCAAGGAGCTTCGCGAGTTCGGCAGCTTCGAGCACGGTGAGGCTCGAGAGGTCGTCTACAATCTTCTGCAAGTCAGCCATTGATCTGTTTCCTTAAGCGTATCGGTTCGAACCAGGTTTATGTTTTGCGAAGGGCGTCAGGCCGCTTCGCTCTTTGAGGCATAGGCCTGAACAACGCGCGCGAGCTTGGCCGCGGGCGCCGTGGAGAGCTGGGCGATCTTGGTCGCTGGCGCCACCAGGAGGCCGACGATCTTGCCGCGCAGTTCATCAAGCGACGGCAGCGAGGCCAGTGCCTTCACGCCGTTCACGTCCAGGACGGTTTTGCCCATCGAGCCGCCGAGAATGACGAACTGCTCGTTCGTCTTGGCGAATTCGACGGCAACCTTCGGCGCCGCTACCGGATCGTTTGAAGTCGCGATCACGGTCGGCCCCTTCAGCAGGGAACCGATGGCAACGACGTCCGTGCCTTCAAGAGCAATTTTGGCGAGACGGTTCTTCGAGACCTTCACCGACGCGCCCGCTTGCTTCATCTGCATGCGCAGCTTCTGCATCTGGGCCACGGTGAGGCCGGAATAATGGGCGACGACTGCCACGCTGGTGGTCTTGAAAAGACCGTTCAGCGCCTCAACCGCGTCCTTTTTAGCCGCTCTTTCCACAGCAAGCTCTCTCCGGTTGGCGGTCTGTGCCTCAAGGCAGGACCGCCGGGTTACACCCATCGTCCCGCCTGAACTGACCTCGAGACTTTTACATCTCGCGATACGCCGGGCAGCACGACATATGAAAAGCCTGCCCTCCCGAGCCTGACGGCGCGGGGTGTCGAGGTTCGAACCAATGACGCTCTCATCGCATGTTGCGAGGAAAGCGAAATCCGGTCTTCACCCGTCTATGCAGGCCATGCGATTAAGCCATTGATCGAACTTTTGTATTTCTAAGAAAGTTCTCGCGCTGGCGCCTGCAGTCTTGGACAGGATCGAGGTTTTCCGGCACGCCGGAAGACCCCTGCCCGCATCCCTCCAAAGCGACGGCTCCCTTTCCCTTCGAGCAATCCAAGCGGATGTCCTGAAGGAAATGGTCTCCTATCGTTCCGGGTCTTTGGGAATGCGTGCACAGACGTGCCAGCAACCGCCAGCACGTCCGGAA
>CAWDWT010000003.1:0-14280 GCA_963806075.1 uncultured Alphaproteobacteria bacterium | reverse complement strand
ATCCGGTGCGCGCTACTGTCACGGAAATGGGACCGCTCTTGTTGTCGCGGATGCTCGATCTGAACGATGTACAGGAGGGAGTTCTCAACGTCGCCTTCCGCGTTGCCGACGACAATGGCCTGGCGCTGATCGACATGAAGGATCTGCGTGCGCTACTTGACGCGATCGTGCCGGACGCAGGGCAAAAAGGGGTCCGGCGACGACGATCCGCTGGCACCGATTCGCAAGGCCGCACAGGGCTTCGGCAATGTCACCAGGGCGACCGTCGGCACCATTCAACGCCAGCTTCTGGTGCTGGAAAATCAGGGTGGGGGGAAATTCTTCGGCGAGCCGGCGTTGTCGCTGAAGGATTTCATGCGCACCGATCGCGATGGCCGGGGCATGGTCAATATCCTGGTCGCCGACAAGTTGATGCAGAGTCCGCGGCTATACGCCACCTTCCTGCTATGGATGCTGTCGGAACTGTTTGAGGAGTTGCCGGAGGCTGGCGATCCGCCCAAACCAAAACTGGTGTTTTTCTTCGACGAGGCGCATCTGTTGTTCAATGATGCGCCGAAGGCGCTGATGGACAAGATCGAGCAGGTGGTGCGGCTGATCCGTTCCAAGGGCGTAGGCGTCTATTTCGTGACGCAGAACCCGGTCGATGTGCCGGACACGGTGCTGGGCCAATTGGGCAACCGCGTGCAACATGCGCTGCGGGCCTTCACGCCGCGTGACCAGAAGGCGGTGGCTGCCGCCGCGCAGACCTTCCGGCCCAACCCGAAGCTTGACACCGCGAAGGTCATCATGGAATTGGGCAAGGGCGAAGCGCTGGTATCGTTCCTGGAAGGTAACGGCACGCCGGCGATGGTCGAGCGGGTGATGATACGGCCGCCCTCGGCACGGATCGGGCCGATCACGCCGGAGGAACGCAAGGCGATCATGGATACGAGCCCGGTGAAGGGCAAATACGATACCGCGATCGATGCCGAATTCGCCTATGAGATCATTCAGAAGCGGCTGGCCGGAACCGCGGCGCCCGCAGGCGGAGGCGACGGCGGCGGGATTCTCGGACAGATCGGGGCAATCGCCGGCACGATCTTCGGCACCAACGTGGCGCGCGGCAGGCTATCGACCGGCCAGATTGTCGCGCGAAGCGTCACCCGCTCGGTGACCAACAAGGTGGTCGGCGGGGTCGCCGCCGATCTCGGCAAGTCGGTCGGCGGCTCGATCGGCGGGTCGGTCGGCCGCGCGCTGGTGCGCGGTGCGCTCGGCGGCCTGTTGCGACGATGAGTTGCGATTGCCCGTTCGAATGCCGGACGATCTTCCTCCGATGTCACGGAAACGACCGGTGCTGAGATATCCGTCGTCGCGTGCGCCGTTCGATATTTTCTTTCTGGTCTGTTGCATCGCGCTGACCCTCGACGTGCTTGGTCCGGAGATCTGGGGCCATGGCAAGACCAAGGACTATCCGCTCTGGTTCTGGGCCGGACAGCAGGTGCTGCAAGGCGGCGATCTCTATCCCAAAGATATCCGCAATTATTTCGATTTCATCTATCCGCCGCTGTCGGCCGTGCTGTTGGCGGTACCCGCTTATTTCGGCAAGCTCGTGCTTTATAGCTGCCTGTCGCTGTTGAACATCGTGGCCTGGTGGATAACGGCGCAACTGTCCAACGCGATGACGGGCTCGGGGCGAATGCCGGGTCCCTGGCTGTTCGCTCTGCCCGCGTTCCTGACGGTGACCTTTGTTTTCGACATGTTCGACCTCGGCCAGCCCAACCTCGTTCTGTTGGCCATCATGCTGTACGGCTTCTGGCTGCTGCAACATGCGCGGCCATGGATGGCGGGAAACATGTTTGCGCTGGCCACCGCGATCAAGGTTTTCCCGGTCGCCGTGTTTCCGTATCTGCTATGGCGCAGGCAGTGGTCGACGGCCGCGAGCATGCTGGTCTTCATTATGGTCTTTCTGTTCATCGTTCCCGCTCCGATACGCGGCTTCCAGCACAATGCGATCGAACTGGAGAACTGGTATAAAGGTATGATCGGATCCAGTTCCGCGAAGGGATTCGGACAGCGCGACGAGCAGAACTGGTCCTGGGTCAATCAATCGATCATCGCGGTGACGCATCGCTTGACGCGGCCGATCAACTACAATCAGGACGAGCCGTCCAAGCCGCCGGGCTACATGAACCTGCTCGATCTCGATTTCAGGACGGCGAACTGGATCGTGGTGGCGATATCGGTTTTGATCGGGTTCGGATACATCGCGGTGATGCCACGTCGCAACCGGCGAACGCAGCGCTCGGACGCCGAAGAACTCGGGATATTGTTCTGCCTGATGACGGTGGCCTCGCCGTTGGCGCGGCAGTATTATTTCATGTGGCTGTTCTTTCCCATCACCATCCTGATCCACCGGGCGGCCTGGGATCCGCGGCCGGCGGTACGGGTGGGGACGTGGGCGGTGCTCGCAGCCTCGATTACGCTGTTGGGCTTTTCGTTGCCGGTCTATCCGAATGTATTGCAGGCCTGGGGCAACAACCTCGCGGCCACCGTCGTGATCGCCGGTGGATTGGTCTGGCACATCCTGCATCCTCCCTCAGATATCATCAATGCGGAGGCCGTCACCGACGATGTGATGGCGAGCGGCTTGCCTCCTGCATCACGAGGATTACAACCTGACTTCAAGCACCATCCTTAAGGCCCAGCCAGGAGAAGATCGGAAATGTCCAGCGCAGCGCAACTACAACCGGTCCTCGATCGCATCGACGCCGATTTCGACAACAGCCTGAAGCGGCTGTTCACGCTTTTGCGGATCAAGTCGATCTCGGCCGATCCGGCCTTTGCCGCCGATTGCAAGGCGGCCGCCGATCATCTGGCAAAGGACATTGCGACGCTCGGTTTTGCGACCGAGGTCCGGCCGACCGCCGGCCATCCCGGCCATCGTCGCCAAGGCCAATGGCAGCAAGGCAAATGGAGATAAGGATTCGCGACCCCATGTACTGTTCTACGGTCACTATGATGTGCAACCGGTCGATCCGCTCAATCTATGGCATCGCCCGCCGTTCGATCCCGTGGTCACCGACCATGCCGACGGACGCAAGATCATCGTGGCGCGCGGCGCCGAGGACGACAAGGGGCAGTTGATGACTTTCGTCGAGGCCTGCCGGGCCTGGAAGCAGGTCACGGGCTCGCTGCCGGTCGACATCACCATCGTCATCGAGGGCGAGGAGGAGGTCGGCTCGAAGAACTTCGTGCCGTTCCTCGAACAGAACAAGGAAGAGTTCAAGGCGGATTTCGCGCTGGTCTGCGATACCGGCATGTGGGATCCGAATACGCCGGCGATCACCACGTCGCTGCGCGGCCTGCTCTACGAGGAGGTATGGATCAAGGCGGCCAATCGTGACCTGCATTCCGGCCTGTTCGGTGGCGGCGCGCAAAACCCGATCCGGGTTTTGACCCGTATTCTCGGCGGCTTGTTCGACGACGACGGCCGCATCACGATTCCCGGCTTCTATGATGGCGTGAAGGATTTGCCGCCCGACATCCTGGCGCAATGGAACAAGCTCGATCTGACGCCGGAAAAATTCCTCAAGCCGATCGGGCTTTCGGTGCCCGCCGGCGAAAAGGACCGCCTGCTGATCGAGCAGGTCTCCTCGCGTCCGACCTGCGACGTCAACGGCATCATCGGCGGCTATACCGGCGAAGGATCGAAGACCGTGATTCCCGCGCAGGCATCCGCCAAGGTGTCGTTCCGGCTGGTCGAAGGACAGGATCCCGTCAAGATCCGCAAGGCTTTTCGCGACTACGTGACCGCGCGGCTGCCGAAGGATTGCAGCGCCGAGTTCGGCGACCATTCCAGCGCGCCGGCGATCGCGCTCGACTGGAACATGAAGCCGCTCGCTGCCGCCAGGCGCGCGCTGACCGATGAATGGGGCAAGGAGACGATCCTGTTCGGATCTGGCGCCTCGATTCCGATCGTTGCAGAATTCAAGCACAAGCTCGGCCTCGATACCGTGCTGGTGGGTTTCGGGCTCGACGACGACAACATCCATTCGCCGAACGAAAAATACGACCTCAAGAGCTTTCACAAGGGAATTCGTTCCTGGGCGCGAATCCTCTGCGCGCTGGCGGAGATGCCGAAAGCATGATCATCGGCGAGGGCGCTGCCGGATGATCGAGAATGCGGCCACGAATGCCTCGGCGGTTTGACGCTGCCGAGCGCTGAACGTTTATGACGCATAGCCTCGCTTCAGAAGCATGTTCGCGGCACGTTCGAACTCGGCAGGCGTCGGCATCGTCGCGAGTGATTCGGAGCGGGTGTCTGGCATGCGCGCGGGAAACAATGCAATGTTCTGCGCGTTCGGCGTCGGGAAGAGTCGCGCGAGTTCATCTCGTCGGCGACGCTCCATCACTCCTCCGCTGACGGTTTCCGTTCACTCAGTTCATCCCGCCAACCCAAAATGATCGCCATGGCGAAGTCTCTTCGGTCCAAAATTGCCGCCTCTTGCCTGGAGCATGCCGCATCGGCGATGATCGTTGCTCTCGTGCTTGGGGTCACCAACGAAGCTACGGCGCAAAGTTCGGGTCAGAGCGTTCCATACGCTCTGCAGGGCTTTTCGCAGAATTGGGACCAGCCGATCCAGATCGAGTCGGCCTCCCTTGAAATGAGAGATAAGAAGAAAGAGGCCACTTTCTCCGGCAATGTGAAGGTCGTGCAGGGCGACACCACGATGACATCGAGAACGTTGGTGGTGTTTTATGAGTCTGGTTCGCCATCAGCAAATCCAGACAACGTGCAGACCAAGACGCCGCCGTTGCACTCCGCAACCCCCGGTCCCGGCGGCAACTCTTCGATCAAGCGGCTGGAGGCGCGAGGCGATGTCAAGGTTGTTCAGAAAGATCAGATTGTGACCGGCGAGACCGCAGTGTTCGATACTAAAACCAATCTCATCACGATGCTGGGCGGGGTCGTGCTTACTCAGTGCAAGAATGTCCTGCGTGGTGATCGTCTCTTGGTGGACATGACGACGGGGGTGTCGCGGGTCGAATCAACTGCCGGAAAGGTCCAGGCTTGATCAACCAGTCCTCGGGTTCAGGTTGTGGTACGCCGCCGCCCGTGCGACAGGGCTAATCGAGTTACTTCCGCAGTGGCCCTTCGTGTCGTTTTCTTCTGCGGAATTTGGTCACTATTTCACGGCGTGGTTGGCGGCCAGCCCGAGACACGACGCAATATTGCGGCCGATTTATATGACGGATACAGATTTCGCTGGGAGCAATTTGCCGTGAGCACGATTGGTCCCGTCTCTTTCGGATTGATGTGGATAGACAGGTTCGCAGCGCCCTATAACGGAGCTTCTTTCGAAAGGATTGCGCGAAGGTATTTCAACAGCCTCGGATCGGCGCGTTTCTGTGCCATCTTCAGCATGTCGCTGGCGATCGTTATGTTCGTCGGTGCCGTCGTTCTGTCCGCGGCGGCCGTCAAGCCGCGATACCTTGAAGCCTATGGAATCGAAACGCCGGACAGGATTCTCAATGTATCCTTCCATACAGATGCCTCCCGCAAATCCATCAAATGGAAGAAGCTGGATTACGAGTTCAAGACGTCCACGGGCGCCGCCGTAAGGGGGCAACTGGATCGGCCGGCCGGAGAGCTGACAAATCTTCCTGAGGGCGATCGTTTCACCGTGCCGTATTCGGCGCAGTTTCCGAATATCAACACCCCGCGCGGCGTCGAGAGCAATTTCGGAATCATGACTTTCGTCGGAGTTGTCCTGTTGTTCGGTTGCGTACACTTCGCCTGTCTGCCATCGCGCGTGTTCCGTTGGCGAAAAGACCTTGTTGGAACGTCGGTACGATGATCGCTGGCGAAAGATCTGCTGCTGGCCAACTTTTTTCGCAGTGGTCGCCACGTGGGGCATCGCCCGATCCAAGCCAATTTTGGGAGCGGTTTCAATTACAGGTTGCGCGAGGCTGAGCCCGTGACGTATAAACATGACTCCCATATAGGACACCCGTGGCTGGCAGACCGAACGATCTTGAGGAGCAACGCGTCGGCGATTTTTCCGATAACATCGGCAAGGCGAATCTCTAGGGGCTTTTTATTTGACGCTATCTCGACGAACCGTCCTCAAGGGAGGGCTTGCACTGGCAGCATCCGGTGCGATGCCGGCCCGCGCCGATTTTTCTCCAAGGTCTGTCATCAATGATGCCAGCCGGTTGAATCCAACACCGGTCGAGCGGCACATCGCGTTGAAGGCGGATTCCACCAATGAGGTGGTCGATCGGGTTCGCAAGGAGATCGCTTCGGCCGCCGCCGAGGGACGTCCCTTTGCCATCGGCACGGCGCGCCACTCGATGGGCGGCCAGTCCATTCCGAAAGACGGTGTCGCCATTACGCTGACCGGCGGGCCGATCGAGATTGATCGGGCGCAAATGACCTACCGCGTCGGCGCCGGCATGCGCTGGTTCGAGGTGATCAGGGCGCTCGACGCGCAGGGCTTCTCACCGGCGGTGATGCAGTCCAACAGCGACTTCGGCGTCGGCTCGACATTTTGCGTCAACTCGCACGGTTGGCCCACCCGCTATGGTCCGTTCGGCGCGACGGTCCGCTCGGTCCGCATCGTGACCGCCGACGGCGAACTCGTCGAATGCTCGCGAAGCAAAAAAACGCTGATCTGTTTGCGCTGGCGATGGGCGGTTACGGCCTGTTCGGCGCCATTATCGATGCCGAGTTGGAGATGGTGCCGAATGTGTTGCTGGCGCCGACCTTTGCCCGGATGGAGCCGCAGCGCTTCGCCGAAGCCTTCCTTAGGGCGGTCGAGACCGATCCGCAGGTGCGGATGGCCTATGGACGGCTTTCCGTGGCGCGCGACAGCCTGTTCAACGAGGCGCTGTTGATTACCTATCGTCCCGCGGCCACGCAGCCGTCGCCGCTTCCCGCGGTGGTCGATCACGGCGCCATGACGGGCATCTCGCGCGATGTCTACCGGATGCAGACCGGCCACGAATGGGCGAAGAATTTCCGCTGGTTCATGGAGGCGTCCCTCAACCCGTCGCTCGGAGGCGCAGCGACACGGAACTCGTTGATGGTCGAACCGGTTTCCAACCTCGCGTCCGGCGATCGTACCCGCACCGACATCCTGCATGAATATTTCGTTCCGCCGGATCGTTTCACGGACTTTGTCGGTCTGTGTCGCGCCGTCATTCCCAAGGCGAAGGCCGAGTTCCTCAACGTAACATTGCGCTATGTCGATGCCGATTCCGTTGCGGTGCTGGCCTATGCGCCACAAAAGCGTATCGCGGCCGTGATGTCGTTCTCGCAGCAGATCAGTCCGGAGGGCGAGGCCGACATGATGACGATGACGGAGACTCTGATCGAAGGCATCAAGGGCCTCGGCGGCTCGTTCTACCTGCCGTATCGCCTGCATGCGCGGCGCGACCAGGTGCGGTCGATCTATCCCCGCACCGAGGAATTCGTCGCCGCCAAGCGCAGGCTCGACCCGTCGCTGGTATTTCGCAACATGATGTGGGACGCTTATTTCGCCTGAGGATTGCAAGATGATCGATCGATCTCGTCTGGCCGCCTGCCTGTTGGGAGCGGCGTTGCTGTTCGCAGCGGCGACCGACTACATCCCGGCCTTCATCGACGCAGAGGGACGGGTCTTCGGGTTGTTCCATCTCGACATCTACAAGGATGCACTGCATGTGGTCTCCGCAGCATGGGCGATTGCGGCGGCCTTGATCTCACGGCAGGCGTCGATCTTCTTCCTGAAAGTATTCGGAACGCTCTACTTCCTTGACGGCGTAATGGGCGTGTTCACGGGCTCCGGTTATCTCGATCTCAGCATCTTCATCGACGGCGTGCGCTCGACGTCGGCTTGGGTGAAGTTCGCCTCGAGCGTGCCGCATCTGGTCCTCGGATTGTTCGGCATCGTGACGGGATTTTCCGCGCGGAGAAGCCTTGCATGACGGGAAGCGTTGCATGAGATGGCTTCGACGGATCGCGGCCGTGATTGGTCTGGCACTCGTCGTCTTCGTCGCGGCGTGCGCCTGGCAAATTCTCCACGTCCAGTATGGCTGCACACCGGAGGGCTCGTCGGCGAAGGCGAGCAGCCCTTTCGCGATTGAAGACCATAAATACACCCGCGCCGAAGGCGACAGCTTCCTGAGCTATCCGGAATGGTACATCGTTTATGCCTATTCCGATCTCGCCGGGGTCACGCGCGCGTCGTCTGAATCGTCGTTCGATTATTTCGGCAGCATCGGGGGATTCTGGTCCAGCCTGTGCGGCGCGCGGCGCTCGACGTCGTCGGCGCGACCGCCGACCCAGAACCAGATGGTCACCGATTACATCATCGGATCGAGCTTCATGGCCGAGATGGCGGTACAGGGGATCTACGAGCGAACAATCGGCGCGCTTACCGCCGGCTGGCGCGGCGCGACCCGCACCAGGGAGGATGACTTCAACCTGGCGCTGCTCGACGACTACGCGAAGTTCCTCGAGCAGACGCCGTGGTACCGCTACCCATTTGCCGACAAGCTGACGGGGCTGTGGCGCGACGTGCCGTTCGAGCCGTCGCTGCGCTCAGTCGAGCGGCGTTTTTCGTTGTCGCTGCAGTACGGCGTCAAGTCGATCTATGCCAAAGCGATCGGGTGGCTCGCCGGTCTGTCGCCGGCCGATCTCGAGATCGGCAGCGTCGTGTTGGCGCAGTCGGCGCAGGCGTTGCCTGAAGATGCCCGGATTCATCCGGTCCGCGAGGTGCTTGCGGCGGACGGACGGCAGGGCGTGCTGATGATCACGCCGCGCTATCAGGCGTTCACCGGTATCATCCGCGAGGTCGGCGCAAAGGGCCTGTCGTTCGCCGAGATCGCCTCCAACACCCGCATCCTGACCACGGTGCTGGTTCCGCCCGGCGACCTACCGCCGGCGAGCGGCGCGAAGCCGATCTTCGAGACCGATGTGCAGTCGATGCCCGGATGGCGCAGGGTAGGGTACGATACGCAAGTCTCGGCGGTGGCCGCGCTCCCGGCCGCGGTCGAGGCGCACGGAGCCAAATTCGAGCATGCCTATGATTACTGAGGCGCGCTACCGTCTTGTGCGTTTTGCCGGCGCGGCCGCTGCGGTACTCGCGGTCTGGTTCGTCGGAATGGCGGCGGCTGCGCTCGTTGTGACGCCGACCGTGGTTGTCGCGTTCGGCGATCCCGGTCAGCTTGCTGGCGCAGACGGAAGTCTTCTGGCTTCCGGCCGCGGCTTTCTCGCGATGCGAACCGCGAGCACGGAGACGGTCAAATCGCTCTACCAGCGCGGAGCTTGGCTGGTCTGGCCGGTGCTGACCGCCGGATGTGGTCGCCGATGATGCGCTGGATACGCCGCACCGTGCTTGTGCTCGTCGCTCTCGCCGCTTGCGCGGTCGCGGGTCTGGCTGCGCTGCGGCTGGCGGGGTATTGGCGGGAAACCGAAACTGCCTCCGCCGCCGCGCCTGCCGACGGCAAATTCGTCGAGAGCGGCCACGGACGCATGTTCGTCATGGATCCGGGACCGGCCGATGGCATTCCCGTCGTTTTGTTTCATGGCACCGCGGCATGGAGCAAACTCTGGTGGCGCACCACGGCTGCCTTGAAGAATGGCGGCTACCGGCCGATCGCCCCGGACCTTCCGCCCTTCGGCTATTCCGAGCGGCAGGGCGGCTATACCCGGGCCGAGCAGGCCGCCCGCATCGATGGCGTTCGTCGTCGGCCACTCCTTCGGTGCCGGTGCCGCGCTCGAATATGTCCTGCGCCATCCGGACCGTGTGATCGGACTGGTACTCGTGGATGCCGCGCTGGGCCTGACGCAGGCGCCGTCCGACGCGCCGGCCATTCTTGATTATGCGCCGGTGCGCGAGCTCCTGGTTTCAACGACGGCAACCAATCCGCTGGCGACGCGTTTCCTGCTCTCCAAGCTGATCTACCGGCAGGAGGCGGCCAACGACCAGACCGTCGATATTCTCAAGGCGCCGATGCGCGTCGCCGGCACGACGTCGCATATTGCCGACTGGCTGCTCTATTTCGCCGGCTCGGACCGCGTCGCCTTGAGCGCTTCGCGCGGTGAAGTCTCCAGGATCAAGGTCCCGGTCGTGATGATCTGGGGCGTTGCCCAGGCGAACGATCTGCGATCCCTTGTTCCGTCGGCGTCGCTTCGGTTGATTAAGGATGTCGGGCACATTCCGCAGATCGAGGATCCCGGCGCTTTCAATGCGGTTCTGCTCGCGGCGATCCATGAGTTCGGATCGGCTGAAGCGGGCGGCAAGGCCTTGTCGGTTCAATAGGAGAGTGGTGACGGCCGCCGCGTTGCGCCGAAACGCGACTTTCTGCAGCAGTTTGATTTGCCCTGTCCAGTCCGGCTTCAAAAAATATTCCTGTTTCCATCGAAGCCAAATCACCTGCCTATCGCTGACATCCCGCTCCGAACGAGGGGCGTCGGCCATCGTCACGAACGTTGGAGTGGGTTGCGGTGGACGCGGCAAGACCGTCATGTGCTGGATGCGCGTGGACGAACGGTGTTGAAGCGGACGGCGAAGTCGTGTGGTCCTGACGCCCCGACGCTGGCGTCAAGTTGGCGATGATGCTTGCGCATCACGCTGGCGATGGTGGCAAGAAAGCCCGGTCACCAGGGAGAGCGCGAAATAAGCCGTAAAACCATTGCGCAGGGAAGGCCGGACTGCCTCCGCTTCACCTGTATGCTCGTGTGCGCATTCTCTGTGCATCAATGCACACGAGACCGCGGGTGCAGCGCGCACCCGGTCTTTCCTGCGCCCTCATCTTTCGGGGCGCAAACAAATTGGCAAAGCCCGGACAAAATCGTGCCGCGGGAACGCGGAGGTGTGTCGACTGAAGTCGTTGTTTGAAAATTGAATCGGGAATGCGTAGGGCGGATTGGCGTGGCGTAATCCACCGCCATCATGCGAGGAGATGGCGGATTACGCCACGCTAATCCGCCCTACAAATAAAAACACCGCCCGGAATTGGGCGGCGTTTGGAATCGAAGTGCAGAGGTCGTTGAGCGAACACTACACCAAAATTATGAAAACTTCAATTCTTGTAGCTGGGGTCGAGGCGATCGAGCTTGCGCAGCAGCGCCGGCCAGACCAGCGTCGTCGAGCGCAGTTCCTGCCGGTCGGGATTGTTCAGGAGCGCGGTGTTCTTGTCGATCACCGCCTGTTCGACCGGGTAGGCCGTTGGCCCCAGCATGCGGGTGCGCACCTGCATGGTGCAGGCGCGCTCGAGATGGTACATGCGCTCGAAAGCCGATGCGACCGAGCGGCCGACCGCCAGCGTGCCGTGATTGCGCAACAACATGTGGTTCTTGTTGCCGAGATCCTTTTGCAGCCGCGGACGTTCATCATGATCGAGCGCGATGCCTTCGTAGTCGTGATAGGCCAGATCGTAGGTGACGAGCTGGGCGGTCTGGTTCAGCGGCAGCAGTCCTTCGGCGCAGCTTGCGACCGCCGTGCCGTCGGATGTGTGCAGATGAAGTACGCAGCCGGCATCCTCGCGGATTTCGTGGATCGCCGAATGGATGGTGAAGCCGGCCGGGTTGATGCTGTATTCGCTCTTGGTGAGCTGGTTGCCGTTGAGATCGACCTTGACCAGGCTCGAGGCGGTGATCTCGTCGAACATCAGCCCATAGGGATTGATCAGGAAGTGATGCTCCGGTCCCGGCACCCGCGCGGAAATGTGGGTGTCGACCAGATCGTCCCAGCCGTAATGCGCGATCAGCCGATAGCAGGCGGCGAGATTCACCCGCTGGCTCCATTCCGCCTCCGTCATGTCCGATGACACTTGTTTCAGGCGCGCTTCTGCCGGCGACATTTACGTTTCTCCTGTTGAGATCCTGGATTTTGCGTGACGATCCTTGCCGCGAGCCTAGTGCCGCGGCTGGGTCGCAGCAAGTCTGCGGCCCGCGCGGCAGCCATGTTTTCGGATGATGGTAACCCGCGAAGCGGGCCAACGATTTGCCTCAAGGCGCGGGAATGGACAGCAGGCTGGAAATGCTGCGCCCGCGGATATCATAGACGCGCGCGAACACCACGTCGTCACGCTTGATTTCCACCATCACCGGCGCGGTGAGGCCCTTGCAATAGAATTCGCCGAGCGTCATCGCGAAGTCGGCGGCGTGGCTGTCCCAGCCGATGGTGAAATCGGGGCCGAGCGCGACCTGAGCAGGACGTTGCGGTCCGCACACCGCGACCTTCCACTTGCGACCATGCGGCGGCACTTCCTGCCGCTCGTCGAGTTGTTCGCGCAGGCCGTCGGAGGCCTGTTTAAATGCGAGGCCCCAATAGTCCAGCATGAACAGGTCATCGGCGCCGCGGACCGTTCCGGCGATGTGGTTGAAGAACGTGTATTGATAGGGATGCAGCCGGATCATCTCGGTGAGCGGCAGCATCAAGCCGAACACGAAGGTGGCAACCGCGACCGGCTGCCAGTGGCGGCCGTTGTCCTTGAGCCAGTTGATGCCCCAGGCGAACGCGACGCCGCCCAGTACCGCCATCGGCGGGATCACGAAGACGAAATGACGAATGCCGTTATAAAGTGCGGGCCGCTTCACCATCGCAATCACGAGCGGTAGCACGGCCGCCAGCGTCAGCATCAACAGGATAGTCTTGCGGCGGGCCGTCACGTCGCGACGCGACAACGACATCAGCGTGCCGGCGATGGCGGCGATCAGGAGCCAGAGCAGCACTTCAGGCAGTTGCAGCGCGAACAGGGTCGGAAGGTATGACCACGGCATGTCTGGTACCGACACCAGCGCGCCGTCGAACATTTCCTTCCACGGCTTCTCGAAGAAGTGGGAGAAATAGGTCAGCGCCCGGAACGGATTGCCGGGCTCGATCACCGACCAGGGCCAGATCAGCCCCATGACGAGGTAACCGAGGATGAGGCCCGGCAGCAGCACGTAGATGACTTGCGCGAACCGTCTGGCGGCCTCGCGAGCGCCCTCGCGGCGGATTTCCTGCAGCAGCAGAGGCACAAAACCGATCAGCGCGTAGAGCAGCGCCAGGCCGCCCAGCACGCGCGAGCCCAGCGACAGTCCGGCGCCAAGACCGACGATCAGAACCGTGCGCGGCGAGGGCGAAGGATATTCCTCGGCCAGCCTGACAAGGCCAAGCATCAGCATCACCATCGCCACAGCGAACGGCGCGTCCTTTGGGTTCATGAACATGTGCCCGTAGAAAGTCGGGCACAGCGCCAGCAGCAACAGCGCTGCGAGCCCGGCCAACGGACCGCCGATGCGGCGGCCGAGTCGCCACGTTAGCGCCAGGCCGATGATGCCGACGACGGCGCCGAGCAGGCGGCGGGTTTCGAACAATTCGAGCGGGATGACCTTGTGCAGCAGCGCCGCCGCCATGTCGAAACCGCCGCCATACATATAGAGATTGGCGAACGACAGCGCGCCGGTGTCCTTGAAGCCGGAGCCGTACATGCGCAGCAGCAAATCGGCGTATTCGGCGTGGGTATAATCATCCCAGCCCAGTCCGTAGTCGCGAAATGTGAGGCTCGCGACGACGGCCACCGCCGCCAGCACAAGGATTGCGAGGTCGTCACAGGTCTGCGCCACCGAGCGCCGCAAGGGCGTATCGACGGTCGACGTCGTAATGGATGACATGGCTATTGGTAACCCGGTATCCCCGATGGCCCAGCTTTAGCGCTCCTGGGCCTCATTCCCCGGCATCCATATAGCGCAGTTAGCTTTGCTGGTAATTGAGAAATGTGGCGTAATTGCCCCTTGATGCACCGCACATGATCACAAGGCGGTAAAGGATTGGCGGCCTTGAGTATGGGACAAAATGAGGGCCTGGATCGTCGTTTCGGCCGGCGACACGGGCACGTATGGGAACTTCCCCTGCAATTGTCGGTTGGCGGCGCACACAATATGACGGTATCGTGGCGTCGGCGGCTGTGTGGTCGTTCGCGCACAGCAGGGGTAGGTTCGATGATAGTCGCGTTGTTGATCGCCGGGATTGGCTTTTTGCTGACCGGCCTGCTGGGCGTCGCTTACGGGATCTCGATCAAGGAATTCAGCTTCGGCAATACCATGATCATTGCCGGTGCGGTCACGGCCTGCACCGGGACGATCATGATCGCGCTCTACGTGGTCGTTCGTGAACTGAAGTCTGTCGCGGAACATCTTGAAATGAATGCCGCGATGACGCCCCAACCGCCTTTCCGGCGCCGCTGGTGAGGGCAGACACCACGCCCGACGGTCGGTCTCTCGATGACAACGACTTCCCGTTCAGCCAGATGGGTGCGGCAGATCCA
>CAWDWT010000002.1:0-31185 GCA_963806075.1 uncultured Alphaproteobacteria bacterium | reverse complement strand
TCCGAGGGGCCGCCGGATCACGACCCCCAACCTGGCCCCAATACTCAGCCTGGCATTCAGCCTGATACTCGGCCTGGCACTCAGCCCTGGCGCGCTTTGAACCGGCGCTGGACCTTGTTGATGACGTAAACCCGGCCTTTGCGGCGGACCAGACGGTTGTTGCGGTGGCGACCACGCAGCGATTTCAGCGAGTTACGAGGGCCTTTCATGGGATAATCCTGATGCTTGAAAGGCCGTGTGCGAGGCCGAGGGTGGTACCGAAAGTGATAAACGGGATGGACCCCGACATGCGGCAAGCCGCCCGGGACGGGGCGGTTTCTAGGCGATCGAACGGGCAAATGTCAATGCAAGCAAGGCCTTCGAGGAGATTCGGCCCGAACCGAACGCGGCCTAAGCCGGTGTGATCTGCGGCAAAATCAGCGCGCGGCATTCGACCATCGGTCACCGGTAGCAGCATCACGGTCACCAGTTCCCAGGGTAATATTACCCGTTAACCAGCTGTTAATGATGCCTTTGCGGGCCGAAACGATCCGACCTAGCGTTGCAATGCACGATTGCTCGGTAACGGATGAATTGGTGATGCCATGACATATTCCAGGTCTGCGAATTCCGGGGTCTACGACTCCGCGTCTGCGATGCTTATCGTGTCTCTCGGCGGGCTAGGCCTAATCCTTGCTGCGGGCGAGGCATTCGCAGGCGCAGGAGCCGCGCAAGGCACGACTGCGGCGCATTCGGCTGCTCGCCCGTCCATCGCCCGATCGTTCGGGCATCACCGTGGACACCGCGGAGACACTTTCTGGCCTGGCGTGGTGGACGGGGCGTACGGGCCGACCTATGGCGAACCTGGCGCAGCTATCACGCCGCCGCCATCGGGCGATGTCCATTACACCTACACGTATGACGTCCCTGGGATGCGGTCCATCGCTTCCCGCCGAATGTCGCACCCTCGACAAGACCGTACGTGCCGGATTGCACCTCGCAGACCGTGACGGTTCCCGGGATGATGGGGCAGCGGCAGACCGCAAATATCAACGTCATTCGGTGCTACTAGAGCGTTTTCGAGCGAAGCATGCCCTCGGACTTCGATCCGTGGTGGATACCGGTTCGCGTAAAGAAAACGCGTCAAAACAAGATCTCGCGCATCTCGGATCAAGCCGGACCAGCGGTTGAGGCGAGCGCGGCCCTCCTGCAGGTTTTCGCTGTCGTCGCCCTGCTGTGCCGCGCCTGATGTGATATAGCGCAACGCACGGCGAGCAGTCCGCCGAGGCGTTCATCATGACATCTTCCTCGCACGCCAGTCCTGTGGCGCAACGTCGTGGCGCACTGCCGCGATGACACGGTTGAACGTCCTGATATCGGGCGGATTCACCGGCGCATACCAGCAGCTATTGCCCGACTTCGAGCAAGCGAGCGGCATCAGGGTCACGACCGGATCAGGCGCGTCGCAGGGCACGGGGCCGCAAACGATCGCCGCGCAGCTCGCCCGTGGCGTGCCGGCCGACGTGGTGATCCTGTCCAGAGAGGGCCTCGATGAGTTGCTCGTCGCCAAGCATATCGTTGCGGGAACGGATTTCGACCTGGCGCGAGCACCGATCGGCGTGGCGGTGCGGACGGGAACGCCGAAACCCGACGTGAGCACCGTCGAGGCCTTCAAACAGGTCCTGCTCAAGGCCAGAACCGTCGCGGTCCCGGGAAGCACCAGCGGCATCTGGCTCAGGACCGATCTTTTCCGCCGGCTCGGCATCGCCGAAAGGATCCGCATCGAAGTCGGGCGACGCGGTAGCGACGGAACCGACATGGTCGCCGCGGGCCGCGCGGACATTGCCGTGATGCCGACCAGCGAAATCGTCTACGCGCGGGCGTCGATTGCAGGCAACATCGCCCCGAAATTCAGTTGTTCAGACGTTTTCGGCAGCCATCGTGGCCGGCTCGAGAGAATCGAGGGGGCAAAACGGCTGATCGAACATCTCGTCTCCGCACGGGCTTCCGAGGCCATTCGGAAAAGCGGAATGGAGCCGACCGCCTCGTAACGTGGCTCGCCGAGCTCGGCAAAATCTGGCCGCGTTTTTTCAAGATGCTTGGCCGTTCGGCGCAACTAGGTTGGAAACGCTCTAGTCGCAGGCGGTGTGCCGAAATCGGCATTGACCACAACATGCCTGGAGCATATGTGCTCCGCTAGGCGCACGAGTGGTCATGGCGCAGGAACACCGTCGCATCTCCAATGGCGATCAGATCAGTCGATTGCCCACATCGGCCTTGAAGCGCGGTTTCACCGGCTATTGACGACGGCATACCTGGCGTGACGGTCTCGTTCATTCGTGAGTACACCATGGCAAGCGAATTCAGCGAATTGTCGATAGAGCCGAGAGGCAATGACTATGTTCTGAAGGTGTCCGATCGAGAGGGTGCTACGTCCGAGATATTCTTTCGGAAGAAACCGTAATTCTTTTGGGTCGATTGGCGCCAACCATTGCTCGTCAAATTGTAGCCAGCAAGGCGCGGGCCGAGGGGGACATCTCCGCGTCTGTGGCGGCAGCCGCAAAGGATTTTGAATTGAATACCGACATTCATGATCAATTGGTTTTGTTGCGTATCCGCGATGAATTCGACGCCGAGTTTGATTTTTCATTTTTGCCTTCTGGCGCAAAATACCTTGGAGAACGGCTGATCGCCTGGAGTGAAAAACTGGAATCTGCCCCTAAAAGGACAACGCAGTAATCAATTGGTATCCGGCCGCGTACGTACACTCGCCGACTCCGACAAATCCTGACTTCGACAAACCCTTCCGGTGAATTTCGGGCGCGCGATAAGCGACGTCGCGATCAAGCAGACTTGGGCCTGTTCTGAAGCTGGATCAGCGCCCGCCGGCTGACATAGGTCAATTCGCCAAGCGTGGTTTTGCCGCCGCGCGCAGCCTGCATCAGCTGTTCGGCAATGAACTTGCGGCTCTCATGATCGCCGCCATGCGGCAGCTCGGTGCAGATTGCATCAAGTACCACGTCCATGTTGGCTTTCGTACGCTCGTCAAATTCATCCATGATCAAACCTTCCGACAGAACGGCGAGAGGCTACTCACGAGCGCCTCCTGTTGCAGTTACCACTTTTTCCCGAAATTGGGAACCACGCTCTCGCGGGCGCGTTTTGTTGATGGAGCTTTGAGAGGTAGGCCGAGATGGAAAGTGCCGGGCATCAAGTAGCGAGCGCGTCTGTCGCGGTTATATTCTCGATCAGCATGCTGCTCGCCGCACATTTCTTCACGGAATACCGACCAAGCCGGATGCCGGCAATCGCGACGATGCAATCCCCTGCGGGAACCGTGCTCGTTCGATCACGGCGACCGATTGACGCATTGATAGCGGCTCAATTTTATCAAGTTGGCCAAACGGCGCCATCTGATCCACCTGCTAAGGTGACGCCAATTTCCGCCGCTGGAACTCGTTACCTGTTTTTCCCGATGCGGAACGGAACGTCGGATGGAGTTGCCCGTTGCAAGCGGGCAATGAGCAGAGTAGGAGGAGAGAGACGATGAGAGTTCTGACCAAAGCCGCCCTTGTCGGCGCCGCCCTGCTGGCATTTGCGACCACCAGCGCATCTGCCGCTATCGTATGTTCCCGCGATGTCTGCTGGCATACCCACGAAGCCTACAACTATCCGCCCGACGCCAGGGTGACCGTCCATGACGACAACTGGCGTGGGGTCCGCACGAAAGATACACCTTCCGCGAACATGAAGGTCGCGGTTACTGGCGCGACCACAGGTGGACAGCCTGGTAGCTGTCGCTGAGGTACCGTCCTTCGCCGTGAGACCGTCGTGGTCTCACGGCGATTTATTTTTTGACGATACAATTGCCACCCTGATTTCCAAATGTCGCGGCCGCCCGGAACGATTGCCGATTTTTCCCGTTCTACGCTCGTGCTGGACGCTGGAGTTCGGCCGCAGCCAGAGTGAAAGGCAATGCCGCTCGTCCGCTATTTCCTGTTCACGGGCGCCATGCTCCTAAGCCTGTTGTTTGTTGCCGACCGGTATTTGCCGAAACCGGCCGACAAGGTCGTCGCGGATGTCGATCGCTCCATTATTCGCATTCACTGGGATCACCAATGGCCAGCCGCCGTCCGTATCGATACCAGCGTGCCGATGCCGCGGATCATCCCGCCGACGGTGGTTGCGAGCGTGGCTCTCTTCCCCGCGCCCATCCGCGAGGCCAATGCCGACGTTCCCGCGATGTCGCCAACGATGTCGTCAAGACTGCCGAACAAGCCACAGCGACGCGCGAAGCGTCGCGTCTTGCGGCTATCGCCCAGCGAAGTGCATCGGCATGTCGCCTATCAATCGAACTCGTTTCCGATGGCCTGGTAGCGATGAGCAATCATGCTGGCGGAAGAGAGCTGCAACGAACCCGCTCTCCCTGCGGATGTTTCATTCGTTGACCCATTGCCCTGACGGATGAGACATGCCGCTGCGAGAGGAACTGACCGCACCATTCCGGGCGGTCAGTTCCAATTTTCCCTCTATCAGCCAAGTTCCATCTCGACGGCGATACGAATGAGATCGGAATGGTTCTTGGCGCCGAGCTTCTGCTTGAGCAGAGAGGTGGTATTGGCGACGGTCTTGTAGGAGATGCCGAGCGCGTCGGCGACCTCGACGATCTTGTTTCCCCGCCCCAACAGCCGGAGGATCTCAAGCTCCCGCGCGTTCATCTGCGCCGACGGATTGGCCTTGATCGCTGCGCCCATGAAGGTCACGGCTTCAGCCAGATGCGGCGAGATGAATTTCTCGCCGGCCGCCACCTTGCGGACCGCCTTCACGAACAGCCGGGGATCGTCGCCCTTCGATATATAACCTTGCGCGCCCATCTCGATCGCCCGAACCACGAAGGCCGGGTCGTCGTTCATGCTGAACATGATGATCCTGGCGTCGGGATCGTCCTTCCTGATCCGCCGCATCAATTCGAATCCAGAGACATCCGGCAGCTTGATATCGATGACGGTAACGTTGGGACGCTTCTGCACGTAGGCGCGATAGCCGGATTTGGCATCGCTCGCTTCATCGATCTTCACGGAATTGTCCGACGCGAACAGCGACCGGCAACCCGACACCACCACCGGGTGGTCGTCGACAATCAATACCCTCGTGGCGGATTTCGGCGTATCCTGCACGGATTCCTCGTCTATGAGAGAGATAGGATATCGGCGAAAAGTTTAAAGAGAAATCGACACAAACCTGATTGGAATGTTCCCAATGTGGCAACGGCTTTCCTTGCGCGCCCGTCTGTCGCTGCCCATGGTCGCGATGATTCTCGTAGCGCTGGCGCTTGGCGGCGTGGCACTGCAGATCGTCTCTCCAGAACAGTTCGAATATGAGAACGCGCAAGGATCACGTTCGGCGAAAGCCATCGCGGACGCGCTCAACGCCGCACTTGCGGCCTCCGCAGATCCCAAGGCCACGCTCGATGCCTTTCACAACAGCCTCGGCCCTCCCGACGCAATCGAGTTTCGAGCGCGCCGGGCCGCCGCGAATCCCGGCAGTCCGCGTGTCCGCAGCAACGGTGCCGCGATGGTTCATCGCGCTTCTCCGCATTCCCGACATCGGCGCTGTATATCCCGTCACGATCGGCACCGACCATGTCGGCGACATCATCTTTACGCCCGATCTTTCGGCGGACGTGTTCGAAAAATGGGTGGGATTTCTCGCCATCGTCGTGTCGGGATCGGTGCTGATGCTGCTTGCGGCGCTGAGCGCCTATTTCACCACAGGCTCCGCGATCCGACCACTCGGACAGCTCGCGCAAGGTCTCACGCAGCTGCGCAAAGGCTGCTACGACACCGTCATTCCCCTGGCTGGCCCGCCCGAAATCCGCAACAGCTGCGAAGAAGCCAACCAGCTCGCCCGTACGCTGAAGCGGCTGAGCCAGCACAACCGGGAGCTGGTGCGCCGGATCGTATCGGTACAGGACGATGAACGGCGCGAGCTGGCGCGGGAGCTGCACGACGAATTGGGGCCATTGTTGTTTGCGATCCGGGCCAATGCCACTGCGCTGTCGGAAGCTGCCGCGACCGGCGACGCCGATCCGGCCG
Organism: uncultured Alphaproteobacteria bacterium; assembly: GCA_963806075.1. GTDB lineage: Bacteria > Pseudomonadota > Alphaproteobacteria > Rhizobiales > Xanthobacteraceae > Bradyrhizobium. Next base: position 25,111 of record CAWDWT010000002.1, on the reverse strand, counting down.
CGTCCGCAGCAAACATTTTGCAGGCCGCCGAGACGCTGCAGCAGGCCAACCGCCGTATCCTGGAAGGACTGAGCCCGCTTCATGTGCAGGAACTCGGCCTTGCGCAAAGTATTCAGACCCTTCTGCACAATGCGCGCTCTCAGGCGCCGAACCTCAAGCTTACCGCAAACATCGACCCTCGGGTGAACGAAATCGACGGCGTGCTGTCGCAGACCATCTACCGCGTCATCCAGGAAAGCCTGACCAACGTGCTCCGGCACGCGCAGGCCACAACGATCGATGTCAATGCGGGATGCATGGACGAAGCGATCGCTATTGCGATTTCGGATGATGGCATCGGCTTTTCCCCCGCGCGCACTTTCGGACGTGGCCTGACCGGCATGCGGGAGCGGGTTCGCGCGCTCGACGGAACTTTCGAACTGCATCGGGAGAACGGCCGGACGCTGGTTCGTTGCCGCCTGCCGCTGGAACAGGCTGCTCTCGGTTGAAAGCAGCGGTCAGCGCGTGGGCTCGCAACGCATGTGCGCAATCTTGCCGCTTGCATCGAAGTTGAAGACGACGCGGGCCGGTTTGCCCTCGAAGTTAAGATAGTCGAGCTGCACGCCGTCGGCATGTGGCAAAATCTGCTCCAGCCCGAACGTCTCTGGGCCAAGGCCGCCAAGCCTTGTCTTCCAGTAGGTCGCAATTCGGGCGCGACCGGAAAGAGCTACGGATTCGCAAGCGCACTCAAAGCCGGCATCGTCGGCATAGCAGTCGAGCAGTCCTTCAATGTCCTGGTTCCGGCAGGCGTCGAGCCAATCCACAACGACCGCCATTTTGTCGAAACGATCCACCACCATCAGCCTGGTCCAATTGCGTCATCGCTCGGCGCCCCACAGCAGGTGCACGTCTAGATCGATGGCACTGAACAGGGGATGAATGCCGCGTTGTGGCGGCTTCACTGCAGCGTAATCCCAGCAAAAGAAAAACCCCCGGCGAACCGGGGGCCCGTCCTATCTCCAGTGATGGTGCCAGTGGTGGTGCCAATGATGATGCCAGTGATGATGGTGCCAATGCGCGCTGGCGACAGTCGGAGCAGCAACTGACAGCGCCACGGCCGCCGTGAGAACGTAAGCTAACTTCTTCATTTTGACCTCGAAGGGTTGAACACTCCGGTCAACCCTCCTGGAAGCCAAATGTTCCAAAACGGAAACCTGGCGCACGGTTCGACACGGCGCGCTCGCATACTGGGATTGCCGTAACAATCACTGTGCGGGCACGAGCGCCCTTGTCCTTGATCAAGAGCACCAGAAATTTCGTCGGCTGGGTGCCGCTGGCGTTCCGGTCGACGACATGAAGATCATCGGGGCCTTCATAGAAGCTTTGTCCTGGTGTCAGCGTCACCTGCTGCCCACCCTTCAACTGCATCACGACGGAGCCCTCTAGCACGTACACAATGCATGTGCATTATGTCGTTGAATAGCGCTTGACCCGCCGGGTACATGCTCGACCGTTATCATCAGAGCTTCCCTGCCAGGATTCTCTGGAAGATCCTTAGACATGAGTGGCGTGACCTTAGGCTCCTGAGCTACCGCCGTGCCGGTCATGAGGCACAGAAGAACCAACGCAACGAGTTTGATTGTCATGGTCGCCTCTTTCGTTCGTTGCCGGGGCCCGCTCGCGACACACTGGGTGTACCTCCGATGCCGGATTCAGGCTGCCTGTGAGCGGCGGAGCCATTCGTCCAAACCGATGCGGCCGAGGCGCGCCTCTCCCAACGGCACGAGCGAGTGTTCGTCAACCCGACCGCCCCAGTATCGAGCGTCGGGATCGCTCACAACCTCACGCGGGTCGCCAATCGCCTTCAGATAGCGAGCGACGATTTCGTTGAACGGCGCTCGTTCTGGGCCTGCGATCTCGACAATTCCGTTTCGCGGCGGCGCGAGCGCCACATCAGCAACGCCGACGGCAACGTCGTCCGAAGCGATGGGCTGAAATAGGATGGGCGGGAGCCTGACTATGTTTCCATCCGCGCTTGAATTGGCGATGCCGCGGAGAAATTCCAAGAACTGCGTCGAGCGGACGATGGTGTATGGGATGCCGGAGGTCTTGATCAGTTTCTCTTGCGCGACCTTGGCGCGGAAATAACCATTGTCTGTCCGGTCTATTGCCACGATTGATAGTGCGACATGGTGCCGAACGCCGGCTGCGGACTCCGCTGCGAGCAGGTTACGGCCGGAGGTCTCGAAGAACTCCAGCACCGCTTTGTCTTCGAACGAGGGCGAATTGGCGAGGTCGATCACCACCTGCGCGCCGGCCACGGCTTCCTTGAGCCCCTCGCCGGTGATGGTGTTGACGCCACTGTTGGGCGAGGCGGCAAGGACATCGTGGCCGCCCCGGTGCAGAATGGCGACGGTCTTGGAGCCGATCAGGCCGGTGCCGCCCATGACGACGATCTTCACGGTTTACCTCTCTTGTTGACAACTGTGACCCTTCAATAGGTTCGGATGCAAGTGAGGAAATATCCGAGCCTCAACGCGCTTGCATCGTGCAAACTTCGAGGACACAAACACCGAGCCATCGCTGCTGAACACGCCGTTCGCCGTGCCCCTTACGACGCTGAACACGTCGAGCACTGATGTCGCACTCTTATTCCGCCCGTCGAAGTCGAATTTCCAAGACTGACGATCTGCTCGGCTTCAGTGCTATCGCTCGCCAATCCGCCCATTTTTTGGCAGCCGTGCGCACTCATGCTGCGACAAAATATCGCCGGCGCTAATGACCCTTTTACGACGGGCTGGAGCAGTTTTTTTTCGTCACGGCAATATTCGATGCCGATGTCTTAGTTGGATCATTCGCGCCGCTTTGGCAGAACGTCGATGACTTCCGATCTTCCCAGATAACCAGACGCCTTTCGGGTTCGTCGGCAGGTCTCAAACCGGTCAAAAGCAGGCATTCGTATCGCGAGGACGCGACGTCCACGGGCCAAAGGTGACGCATGCCGGTCCGGCCTCGGACAATTGTTTAGGCCGCTGCGGTCCTGCACGGTCCTGCACGGGTTGATCACGCACCAAAAGTGCGATTTTATCGAGCGGATTCAAACTTATTTGGGCTGTCCAGACCTCGGCAAAAAAATATTTCCCTTATCATCCAGCGCAAATCAGTTCTTTGCCCCGTCCCGCCTTGAAAGAGGGCGTATCATGATCGTCACGAACGTTGAGGCGGGATGCGGTGGACGCTGGCCACGTCGGCGCGCGCCTTGCGCGCGGACGAACGACGAGGTTGGCGTATGGCGAAGTCGTGTGGTTCTGACGCCCCGACGCTGGCGTCAAGTTCTTAAGAAGCTAACGCTTCTCACGGGCGACGGTGACAATAAAGCCCGGTCACCGGGAAGAGCTCGAAGGAACCCGTAAAGCCATCGCGCAGGGAATGCCGGTCTGTCCCGGTGAACCTGTGGCGACTACCGGTGCATTTTTTTGCACCAACCACGGGTGCCATCGGGCATCCGGCATTCCCCGCGCCTCTCTTGAGGTCGCCCGCGCCTCTTTTTAGAGGTCGCATCGCTCTCAAAACCCGGACCATCGCGTCGCGGGATCGCGAAGTCGCGTTCGCGCGCAATCGCCGGTCATCTGTCGGGCTTGCCAAATTCGTTATCTATAAGCAATTTGCCGCGCGTTTATAATTCGAGCCGTCGACAGGGTGCATCCATGACCATCAAGGCCGTTGTGTTCGATGCCTATGGCACGCTTTACGACGTGCAGTCGGTGGCCGCGATCACCGAGGAGGCGTTTCCAGGCTACGGCGAGATCATCACTCAGGTCTGGCGGATCAAGCAGCTCGAATATTCCTGGCTGCGTTCGCTGATGCGGCGCTATGAGGATTTTTCGGTGCTGACGCGGGAGTCGCTCGCCTACACGCTACGCATTCTTGGAAAGACATACGACGAGGGCGTATTCGCGCGGCTGATGGAAAAATATCTGTATCTTGATCTTTATCCGGATGGCAAGGCGGCGCTCGTCGCATTGAAAGGCCGCAAGCTCGCGATCCTCTCCAATGGCAGCAGCGACATGCTGAACGCGCTGGTGTGCAACAGCGGACTCGACCGCGTGCTCGATGCGACGATCAGCGTCGATTCGAAACGCATCTTCAAACCGGCGCCCGATGCCTACATGCTGATCGAGGAAAAGCTCGGCGTGCCGCCTTCCGACGTCTTGTTCGTCTCGTCCAATCCGTGGGATGCCTGCGGCGCCAAATCCTTTGGCCTCAACGTCGCCTGGATCGAGCGGGTGACGCCGGAGGCGATGGCGGAGTCATGCGTCAAGAGCGACATGGTCGCGCCGCTGACCATGTTCAAGGCGATCCGGACGCAGATGGACGAACTCGGCGTTAAGCCGGATTATCGCATCTACACGCTATCGGAATTGCCTGGGATTATTGCCGCTCATGAGTTTTGAATCGGTTCGCGCGTTTTTCGCGGAAAAAGCCCCCGACATCCGGGTGATCGAGTCGACGATGAGTTCAGCAACGGTCGTGCTGGCGGCTGAGGCCTACGGCGTCGAACCGGCGCGGATCGCCAAGACGCTGAGCCTGCGGGTCGGCGATGGTGTCGTGCTGATCGTGGCGAGCGGTACCGCGCGGATGGACAACAAGAAGGTGAAGGCGCTGTTCGGCATCAAGCCGAAGATGCTGGGGCTCGATGAAGTCGCCGAAATCACCGGCCATGAGGTCGGCGGCGTCTGCCCGTTCGGCCTGAAGACGCCGCTGCCGGTCTATTGCGACGTGTCGCTGAAGGCGTTCGATGTCGTGGTACCGGCCGCGGGCTCGACCCATAGCGCGGTGCGCATCACGCCGCAGCGGATGGCGGAATTGACTGCGGCCGAATGGGTCGATGTCTGTGAGGTGCACGTCCGGGAAGCGCCGATGGCGTGAAATCAACAGCGCTATTCATCATCGTCGACGCTGCGCGGCTGAACTTGGCGTCGTCCCGGCGCTGCCGGTTGTTGCATGCTATCGTTCGATTCGAACACCGCGCGACAGGGACCGCTGAGCTGCGCGGTATTTTTTCGGAGACAGCCGACGATCCGGTTGACGTCGGGAATCTGCGCGCCACACAACCGGAACACATCCGGCGTGCAGGCCATCTGCTGTTCCATGGTGCCGCGATATTCCTCCGCGAGGGCGACGCCTTGCGCCGCGAACGCGCCCACGGCGATCGCAATGTTCAACATCGTCCGCTGCGCTGCCATGTGCGGTCCTTTCTTCAAATGAAAAAACGCCGGACTCCGTGCACACGGTTTGCATCCGTGCCCCAGCCTGAGATCGCAAATGAATGAGGCCAACGAAGGTTCTTGCCGCACAACAAAATGTGAAAGGGCCGGTCCCTTTGCGTGGCGGGCGAGCGCACGCGAGGAGATCACGCACAGAACTATTTCCGCTTCCTTCCCTTGGCAAAATGCGTCGCCAGAAACTCCACCAGCACTTCGACCCGCGCGGGGCGCGGGCCGCCGGGCGGCATCACCAGATGCACCGCGCCTTCGGTCTGCTTCCAGCCCTTCAGGATCACCTCGACCTTGCCGGACGCGATGGCGTCGCCGACGATGAACTCCGGCAAGTCGGCGATGCCGAAGCCCGCGATCAGCGCGGGCAGCACCGCCTCACCATTGTTGACGCGTAGCGGCCCCGCGGGCCGTACATTCGCCTGCTCGCCCTCGGCATTGGTGTAGTGCCAGACATTCGGCGTCGAGAAATAGGCATAGGCAAAGCACCGGTGTTGCGCCAGATGCATCGGATGGGTCGGGCGTCCATACTTCTTGAGATAAGCAGGTGCAGCGACTGTGTGACGCGGCATCGCGCACAGCCGTCGCGCGATCAACGAGGAGTCCGGCAGGCTGGCGATCCGCAAGCCCGCGTCAAAACCCTCGCCGATCAGGTCGACCATGGCGTCGCTGAGATGCAGATCGATCGAGACGTCGGGGTATGCCTTCAGAAACTCCGGCAGGATCGGCGCGACGACCTTGACGCCGAAGGTCATGGGCACCGCGAGCCGGACCAGGCCGCGGGGCGCGACCGATTGCGACAGCGCCTCGTTTTCCGCGGCCTCGCCATCCGCGAGGAGGCGCGCGGCGCGCTCCGCCAGTTTTTGTCCGGCATCGGTCAAGGCCAGCCGCCGCGAGGTGCGGTTGAACAGCCGTGCGCCGAGCCGGCCCTCCAACCGGGAGACTGCTTTCGAGACCGTGGGCTTGGAGAGCGCCAGTTCGGCCGCGGCCGCCGCGAACGATCTCAGCTCCACGACTTTCGCGAAAATCGCCAGCGCCTCGAAATCCGGGAGGTTCGACATCAGAGCTAGCCTTTCAGTAAATTTTTGGAAACAATGCATTTCGATAGTTTCTATTTATATAGCTCCCGGGCCGGCATATCCATAACCCATCGAATTTGCAGGCAATGGAGAATCCCATGACCAAGAAGCTTACTGGCAAGGTTGCCCTCGTCACCGGCGGTTCGCGCGGCATCGGCGCGGCCAGCGCCCGCGCTCTCGCCGACGAAGGCGCCAACGTTGCGATCAGTTATGTCGCCTCGGCCGATAAGGCCGAAGCGGTCGTCTCGGAATTGAAGGCCAAGGGCGTGCGGGCGCGCGCTTTTAAGGCGGACCAGGCGTCAGCGGCCGATGTAGACCGGCTGGTGCAGGACGTCGCCAAACATTTCGGCCGGCTCGACATTCTCGTCAATAACGCCGGCGTCATCGCCAGTGCGCCGGTTGATGATGCCAGTGCCGACACCACAGCGCTTGCGCATCAGGACGCGGTCAATGTGCAAGGCGTGGTGACCGCGATCCGCGCAGCCTCGAAACTGATGGGCGACGGCGGACGCATTGTCACCATCGGCTCCGGTATCGCCAGCCGCGCTACGTTTCCAGGTCTGGCCGATTACGCTGCCACCAAGGCTGCAATCGTCGGTTACAGCAAGGGAGCGGCACGCGACCTCGGACCGCGCGGCATCACCGTCAACGTGCTGCAGCCCGGCTCGATCGACACCGACATGAATCCCAAGGACGGCGGCGCGTTCGCCGAAGCCCAGCGTACGCAGCACGCGCTGCAGCGCTACGGCACCGCCGAGGAGATCGCCGCCGGCGTCGTCTTCCTCGCCAGTCCGGGCGCGTCCTTCGTCACCGGCACCGTGCTCAACGTCGATGGCGGCTTCGGCGCGTAATTCAGAACATCGACACATTCAACGCGAAGGAACATCCCATGATTGAACTCAGGCCATTTGCAAAGCTGGGCGCCGCCGACCACGGCTGGCTGAAGGCAAAGCACCATTTCTCGTTCGGCAGCCACTACAACCCAAGCAATATGGGTCATGGTAGCTTGCGGGTATGGAACGATGACGAGATCGCGCCGAACACCGGCTTTCCCGCCCATCCGCACGCCAATATGGAAATCATTACCTATGTTCGCGAAGGCGCGATCACGCATCAGGATAGTTTAGGCAACAAGGGCCGCACCGAAGCAGGTGACGTGCAGGTGATGAGCGCGGGGTCCGGCATTCGCCATTCCGAATACAATCTGGAGCCGATGAAAACCAGGATCTTCCAGATCTGGATCGAGCCGACCACGCAAGGCGGCCAGCCGACCTGGGGCGCCAGGCCGTTTCCGAAGTCGGACCGATCGGGCAAGCTCGTGACCATCGCAAGCGGTTTCGAGGCCGACAAGGATGCACTGCCGATCCGCGCCAATGCCCGCGTGCTCGCCACCACGCTGAGGGCCGGCGAGAGCGCGGAATATGCGCCCGGAAAGGCGCGCCATCTCTATCTGGTGCCAGCGGCTGGAGCGGTCGAAGTCAACGGCGTACGGGTCAATGCCCGGGACGGTGCGGCGATCAGCAACGAGAACCAACTCAAGATCACCGCGCTGGAAGACTCCGAACTGGTGCTGGTCGACGCAGCGTAAGACGCTGAGCTTAGCAACAAACGAGAACGTCATACGCGGGCTTGACCCGCGTATCCATCCCGCTTCGAGAGACTCTACGAAGACGATGGATTGCAGGATCAAGTCCAGCAATGACGGTCAAAACTGAAAGAAATCCGTCATGACAAAAGTTCTCGTCCTGTATTATTCCGCGTACGGCCATATCGAGACGATGGCCAACGCCGTCGCTGAAGGTGCCCGCGAAGCCGGTGCTTCCGTCGATATCAGGCGCGTGCCCGAACTGGTGCCGGCTGAAGTCGCCAAGGCGTCGCACTACAAGCTCGATCAGTCAGCTCCCGTCGCCAGGGTCGAGGAGCTCGTCGATTATGACGCCGTGATCGTCGGCACCGGTACGCGGTTTGGCCGGATGTCGTCACAGATGGCCAACTTCCTCGATAAGGCTGGCGGCCTCTGGGCCCAGGGCGCCTTGCACGGCAAGGTTGGCGGCGCGTTCACCTCGACCGCGACCCAGCACGGTGGTCAGGAAACCACGCTGTTTTCCATTATCACCAACCTGTTGCATTTCGGCATGACCATTGTCGGCCTCAATTACGGCTTCGCCGGCCAGATGGAGCTCAACGATGTCACTGGCGGCTCGCCCTATGGCAGCAGCACGATCACCGGCGGCGACGGCAGACGTCAGCCCAGCGAAAACGAGCTGGCCGGCGCGCGCTATCAAGGCCGCGTGATCGCGGAGACGGCGAAAAAACTGCATGGCTGACGCGGTGATGGCGGGTGCGTGTGAGCACGTACGGAGATCGCGCGCTCCTTCGGAGTGACGGGCGTCGATGGCCGATAATGGAACCGGACGACGTCTCAACCGTTGGGTCGCGCGCATCCGCGCCTGGAGAGTGCAACATGAGCAACAAGCCCGATTCCAAGGACACCCATAAGGATAACAAGGCGGCCGACAAGCATCCCGGCATGATGGGCGACGGTACCGAGGAGCAGAATCTGGGTCAGCCCGGCAATCCCGGAGCCCGCATCAAGAAAGACGAAGTTGACGCCGCTTTCGACAAGAACCCCAAGAAATAACGTCACATCCCCAAGCACGATGAATTCCCTTATAAAGGCCGGGCCGCATTGCGCCCGGCCTCGTCACGCGAAGGGCGCCGATCAGAGCCTGTGAGGGTGACCCGATGAACAACGCCCTGCCCGCCCCCTGGCCTGAACTGCCAATATCGGGATGGCGCGACACCTATGAAACCGCTTCATCTCTGGACCCAGGTTGTCGGCAAGATCCGTTATGTGGGCTCGCCCTGGCTGAACCACTCCTGGCATGTGGCGCTTTACGTCACCGCTCGCGGTCTGACCACTTCGCCCATTCCAGACGGCACGAGGACATTCCAGATCGATTTCGACTTTATCGATCATGTCTTGCGCATTTTCTCAAGCGACGGCGCGCAGCGGCAGTTGACGCTCCCCGGACAATCGGTCGCGAGTTTTTATGCGGCCGTGATGGAGGCACTCGCCGAGCTCGGCATTCAAATCGCCATCGACGAGATGCCGAACGAATTGCCAGAGCCAATCAGGTTTCCGCTGGACCGCAAACATGCATCGTACGATCCGGATGCGGTACGTCGCTTCTTCCAGATCCTCGTCAATGCCGACCGCGTGTTCAAGCAATTCCGCACCGGCTTCCTCGGCAAGGCAAGCCCGGTACATTTCTTCTGGGGCAGTTTCGATCTCGCGGTGACGCGCTTTTCCGGTCGGCGGGCGCCGCGTCATCCCGGCGGCGTGCCGAACCTGCCGGACGCGGTGGCCTGCGAAGCCTATTCCCACGAGGAATGCAGCGCCGGCTTCTGGCCAGGAAGCGGCGCGATCGATTATCCCGCGTTCTATTCCTATACTTATCCCGAACCGGCCGGTTATCGCGCGATCAAGGCAAGACCCGGCGCCGCCTTCTTCAGCGAAGCGCTCGGCGAATTCGTTCTGCCCTATGACGCAGTGCGTACCGCCGCCGATCCCGACAGCGTGCTGCTGGAATTCCTGCAAAGCACATATGAGGCTGCGGCCAATACCGCGGGATGGGACCGCGATGCGCTGGAATGCCCGTTCGGCCAGCCAGGCGTGGTGCGGCAGATCTAACTCTCTTCGCGCGACGGCGACCGTCCCAGCGCGCGGGTCACGCGCGTGGCAAGCTTCGGATAGCGATGCAACATTCGGGCAGCGCGATCGCGCAGCGCAAAGGGCCATCCACGCCAGCTTAACGCGGCGGTGATCTCGGCCAGCGCCACCGGCACCACGCCGAAGCGGCGCTTGTAGGCGTAGTTGCCGATACTGAAATCGAAATGCCGTACGCCATCACGATGAAGGGCCGCCATACTGCGTTCGATGATCAAGCGGCCCGGCGAACAGTTCGACCATTTGTCGCCGGCATTGCTGATCCGCACCATTACGTAGTGCGAACCGTGGCGAACCCCGAGCAGTGTCGCGACCACTTCGTCACCCGCCATCAGCGCCGTCAGTACGGCGTAACCGCTGCCGAGATTTTCGCTGACCAGACTGCGGTAGAACGCGGCGCAGGTATCGTCATTGAGCATGAATTTCAGCCCGAGATGCCGCATGCGGGCGTCTTGCTGGGTTTCCATCGCCGACAGGACGCGAAGTGCTTCGTCACGTCCGATCACAATCCGGAACGCCGCGCCGGGATGGCGCGTGAACACGCGCCAGCTCCGTTCCAGTTCCTTGCGCACGGTGCGCTCCAGCGAATAGCGATAAGCGTCGAAATCGTCACCCGTTGTCACCACGTTGCTGTTGAGAACCGAGGCGCTCGCGCCGGGCAGCAGCGTCAGGGGATTGGATCTGCCATCGAGTTCGAATGGCATCTTGCGCAGCCGCACCAGATCGCTTCCGCCGGGCAGACGCTTCAGCGCAGTCAACAGATCACGCCACATCAGCCGGGCAGAAATTGCGTCACAGAGCGCCGTTGGATGCAACAGCGGCGCGTTATAGTCAGTCAAATTATGATCAGCGAATTCGACGATCCGGATACCGCGTCGTACCCTTCGCACCAGCGGAAAAAGGGCAACCGGCTGCGATGTCGTCGTATCGAAGACGATCGCAATCAGCGGCTCAATGTCGTGAAAGCCGGCGAACGCCTGGTACCACGCATCCAGCCAACGGCGGTCCTGGAATGGCGTCAGCGCACGAACCTCGTCGCAGCGCGCATGCGCCCAGTCGCGGGCGAACTCGACGCGGAATGCCGACGCGCGATTGAGTGCCCGCGCTTTTGGATGCCTCGTCTCTGCGGTCAGAACCGTCATTGCAGGTCGACGTGTTTCAGGCTGCCTTCGGCAGATCGACGATCTTGCCGGGTTGAGTCACACCGCCGATAGCGCCGGAATGATGCAGGGGCATCGCGGCGGCGTCTTCAATCTCGGCACCGGCATCGGTCTCTCGGTGCGGCAAATTCTGACGGCGATCGCCGCTGAAGCCGGCCGCGACGTACCGTATGTCATCAAGCCACGCCGGCAAGGGGACCCGCCCTATCTGGTTGCAGATCCGAGCTCGGCGCGTGAGACCCTGCGATTCAGGCCCGCGCATTCGGATCTCGCGACCATCATCCGCACCGCCTGGGCCTGGCATCGCAAAGCCCATCCGTTGAAAACGGCGGCGGCGCCGGTCCCAAGCGACTGACCGTCAGGAATAGGGATTGATCAGTTTCTGTTGTTCGGCGCTGTGATGCACCAACAGGTCGATAAAGATCCGGACCTTTGCCGACAGATGATGGCGGTGGGGATAGACCGCATTCATGGCGAACTCCAGCGGCCGGTATTCCGGCAGCAGGCGAACCAGCCGCCCGGCTTCGAGATCATCATGCACCAAAAAGCCCGCTGCCAGCGAGATGCCCGCACCCCGCAGCGCGGCCACGCGCAGCGTCTCGCCGCTGTTGGTGATCAGATTGCCGGCTATTCGCACCGCGGCAGGCGCACCTTTGCGATCAGTGAAATGCCATTCATCCTGATAGGGATAGAGCACGTGGCGTATACAATTATGCTGCGTCAGATCGGACAATTGCCGAGGCCTCGGATGCGCTTCGAGATAGTCATGCGAGCAGCACAGCACGTGGCGCCAGGTCGCAAGGCTACGGACGATCAGGCTGGAGTCCGGTAGCGGCGTAAGCCGCAGGGCTACGTCATAGGCCTCGTCGATCATATCGACCGCGCGTTCTCCCATGGTCAGGTCGACCTTGACCTCCGGATAGCTCGCAAGGAATTCAGCCACTACAGGCGCGACAAACGGCACGATGTGGGTAGCGGTATAGATGCGCAATGTGCCGCGCGGGATCGACTGCGACGCGCCGGCAAGATCGTCGGCCTGTTCGATATCGGCGAGAATCTGCGTGCAGCGATCGTAATAGGCCTTGCCGACCTCGGTCAGGCTGACCTTGCGCGTGGTGCGATGGAGCAGCCGCGCGCCGAGCCGGTCTTCGAGCGACTGGATGTGATTGCTGACCATCGTGGTCGACATGTTGAGCTTGCGGCCCGCAGCCGAAAACCCGCCGGTATCCACGACCCGGACGAACGCCGTCAGACTGGTCAGCCGATCCATCGCCTTCTCCGATTATCCGCCATGGCTGGATAATCCTTCCAATTTTTCTCGGATTATCACATCGCAGCTGATACTGCACCCTCCCTGACATCACCGGCGACCGATCCAAGGCCGCGGCTTTTCGAGGAGGATGTCATGGCCGAGCTTTCCTATATCGCTGATTTACATACGAAAACCGGCCTTCGCCTGTCCCGCCAGGCGGTCAAGCGCGCAGCCCTCGCGCTCGCCGTGGCGTTCGGGATCGTCGCGGGCGCCGCCGACTTCGGCTACGGCTACCTGACCACCGGGCGCTACCTCGAAACGACCGAAGACGCCTACGTCAAAGCCGACTTCCACGATCGTCTCCCCGAAGGTCTCCGGCTATCTCGCCGAGGTGCTGGTCGGCGACAATCAGCCGGTCAAGGCCGGCCAATTGCTGGCCCGGATCGATGATCGCGATTTCCGTACCGCGCTCGAGCAGGCCCATGCCGATGTCGCGGGTTCTGAAGCCGCGGTCAGCAACCTCGATGCCCAGATCGCGCTGCAACAGCCGCTGATCGAACAGGGCACGGCCGACGTCGCCGCCGCCGAAGCCAATCTGCAATTCGCGCAGCGAAGAACAGGCCCGCTACGAAGGCTTGATGAAGTCGGGCTCCGGCACGGTGCAACGCGCCCAGCAGAGTGATGCGGCGTTGCGCGAAAAGACCGCGCTGTTGCAGCACGGCAAGTCCGGTTTGTTGGCCGCGCAGAAGAAGGTCGACGTTCTCACCACTGAGCGGGCCAAGGCGATGGCGGAGCTCGATCACGCCCGCGCGGTCGAACAACAAGCGACGTTGAATCTGTCCTACACGCGGATCACCGCGCCGGTTGACGGCACCGTGGGCGCCCGCACATTGCGGGTCGGGCAATTCGTCCAAGCCGGCACGCAGTTGATGGCGGTAGTGCCGCTCGACGCCGTCTATGTCGTGGCCAACTTCAAGGAGACGCAGCTCACTTATGTGCGCAATGGCCAGCCAGTAGAGGTGCGGATCGACAGTTTCCATGGCACCACGCTCAAGGGACATGTCGATAGTCTGTCGCCGGCCAGCGGCCTCGAATTCGCGCTGCTACCGCCGGATAACGCGACCGGCAATTTCACCAAGATCGTGCAACGCGTGCCCGTGAAGATCGTGCTCGACGACCACAGCCTGACCGGCCTGCTGCGCCCCGGCATGTCGGCCGAGCCGACTGTCAACACCAAGGCAACCGCGATCGCTGAGCGCGACGCGCCGAGCCAGTTCGCATCTCGCCTCGGCACAGCCGAGCGGCAACGGAGCGCCTCCATCCAGTAGAAGCCATCATCAAGCCAGGATGGATAATCCTTCCAATTTTAAACGGATTATCGAGCTGCAGCGCTCAGTGCATTCTGTCGCTGTCAACGGGAGAATAGTTCCATGACCGCGCTCCAGAGCACCCTCAGCACCATCAGCGTCGGATCCGTTGCGCCCGTCACTCAGCAACCCCGGCCCGATCCGGCCACCACCGCGGTATCTGCCAAAACCTGGCTGGCAGTGTCCGGTGCGACGCTGGGCGCCTTCATGGCGGTACTCAACATCCAGATCGTCAATGCGTCGCTCGCCGACATTCAGGGCGCGATCGGCGCCGGGATCGATGACGGGGGATGGATTTCGACCTCCTATCTGATCGCCGAAATCATCGTAATTCCCTTAAGCGGCTGGCTGGCGCAGGTGTTTTCGATCCGGGTCTATTTGCTCACCAACGCGATCCTGTTCCTGGTGTTTTCGGCCGCTTGTGCGCTTGCGCAGGATCTGCCCGAGATGATCGTGCTGCGCGCGGTCCAAGGCTTTACCGGCGGCGTACTGATCCCGATGGCCTTTACGCTGATCATCACGCTGCTGCCGAAGGCGAAGCAACCGGTCGGCCTGGCGCTGTTCGCGGTATCCGCCACCTTCGCGCCCGCGATCGGCCCGACCATCGGCGGCTATCTGACCGAGAGCTGGGGCTGGCAGTACATCTTCTATGTCAATTTGGTGCCAGGCTTTGTGATGATCGGCATGCTGTGGTTTTCGCTCGAAGCGAAACCCATGCAGCTGTCGCTGCTGCGCCGGGGCGACTGGCCCGGCGTCATCACCATGGCGATCGGCTTGAGCGCGCTGCAGACCGTGCTCGAGGAAGGCAACAAGGACGACTGGTTCGGTTCGGCCTTCATTGTCCGGTTGTCTGTGATCGCCGCCGTCGCGCTGGCGGCGTTCCTGTGGATTGAGCTGACCGCCGAGAAGCCGCTATTGAACCTGCGGCTTTTGGGCCGCCGCAATTTCGGTTTCGGCATTCTCGCCAATTTCCTGATGGGCGTCGCGTTGTACGGATCGGTGTTTATCCTGCCGCAATATCTGGCGCGCATTCAGGGTTACAATTCCGAACAGATCGGCATGGTGCTGGCCTGGACCGGCTTGCCGCAATTGTTGCTGATCCCGCTGGTGCCGCGGCTGATGCAGCGCTTCGACGCGCGGCTAGTGATCGGCGTGGGCTTCGCGCTGTTCGCCGTTTCCAATTTCATGAACATCTTTATGACGCCGGATTACGGCTCGGATCAACTGTTCTGGCCCAACGTGGTGCGTGCCGTCGGCCAGGCGTTGGCATTTGCGCCGCTCTCTGCCGTCGCCACCTCCGGCATCGAAGCGGAGAATGCCGGCTCGGCTTCAGGACTGTTCAACATGATGCGGAACCTCGGCGGTGCGGTCGGCATCGCGATGCTGCAGACCTTCCTAACCAAGCGGGAACAGTTTCATTCCAACGTGTTGAACCAGTCGGTCTCGCTGCTCGAACAGGCCACCCGCACCCGGATCGATCAACTCACGCAATACTTCCTCAACCACGGCATCGCCGATCGTTCGGATGCATCCCACGAAGCATATGTGGCGATTGGCCATGTGGTACAGAAGCAGGCATTTATCCTCGCGTTCAGCGACACCTTCTATCTGATCGGAGCCGCGCTGATCGTTGCGCTCATGGCAGCTCTGCTCCTGAAGAACCCCGGCCATCTTGACGCCGTGGCGCCCACTGAACCATGAAAGCCCTGCGCTCGACTCAGACCAGCGGCCTCGAACGTTCGCTGATCCCGGTCAACCCGAATCGCAGATCAACGGCTGCGTTTATTGCATCAACATGCACACCTCGGACGCGCGCAAGCATGGCGAAACCGAGGCGCGGCTGTATTTGCTCGATGCATGGCGCGAGGCCCCGGTCTACTCGGACCGCGAGCGCGCCGCGCTGGCGTGGACTGACGCGTTGACGCTGATTTCGAAAACTCACGCGCCCGACGATGTCTACGCGGAACTGCGCGCCCATTTCTCGGAAGCCGAGACGGTCAACCTGACTATGCTGATCGCAACCATCAACGCCTGGAACCGGATCGCGATCAGTTTCCGCGCCGTGCCCGAGGTAAAAACGGTCAAGGCCAACGCGGCGTAGCATTGCCGCGACGATGCAAGATCAGGCGCGGTTGCCTTCAGGTCGCAGTTGCCTTGGCGAAATCCACATAGATTTCGCGCAACCGGTTGGTCATCGGTCCCGGTTTTCCGTCGGCGACCTTCTTGCCGTCGATGCGGACGACCGCCTGTACGAATACGGTGGCGCTGGTGATGAAGGCTTCCTTGGCCGCCAGCGCCTCATCGATCGAAAAGGCACGTTCCTCGACCCGGAGCTGATGCTCCTCGGCTAGCTTGACAACCGCCTTGCGGGTGCAACCCGGCAGGATTTCGCTGCCGTTCTGTCGGGTCACGATCACATCGTCCTGGGTCAGAATGAAGGCCGACGACGAAGCGCCTTCGGTCACTTTGCCGTCTTCGATCATCCAGGCCTCGGCGGCGCCGGCTTCGGCCGCGGTCTGTTTTGCCAGTACCTGCGCCAGCAGCGCCACGCTCTTGATATCGCGGCGCACCCAACGGATGTCGGGCACCGTGATCACATCAATGCCGGTTTTCGCCGATGGCGCATCCACGATATTTTTGACCGAGGTGAACATGATCAGCGTCGGCTTGACGCCCTTGGGAAACGCGAAATCGCGGCTTTTGTCGGCGCCGCGCGTCACCTCGAGATAGACCATGCCGTTGACGAGATTATTGCGCTTGACCAACTCCTTCTGGATTTCCTCAATCCGCGTGGTGGTTTCCGGCAGCGCGAGCGCGATCTCGCCGACCGAGCGCTCCAGCCGCGCCAGATGCGACGCATTATCGATCAGCTTGCCGTCGAGCACGGCGGCGACTTCGTATATACCGTCCGCGAACAGGAAGCCGCGATCCAACACCGAGACCTTGGCCTCGGATAGCGGCACAAACGATCCATTGACGTAAGCAATCTGATCCAAGCTGGTTCTCCTGCAGGCAGCTAAGCGGTGACGGCGGACAGTATACGGCTATTCGTTAATGCTCGATCGACGATTTGTTGCAGACGCGGACATTCATGGTCCATCCTTCTTAATGCGACAATATCTTCGAGAGAAACTTCTGCGCGCGATCGCTGCGGGGGCTGCCGAAGAAATCGGCTTTCAGCGCATCCTCGACGATTTCGCCCTTGTCCATGAAGATGACGCGATGGGCGACTTTGCTGGCGAAGCCCATCTCATGGGTTACGACCATCATGGTCATGCCCTCGCGGGCGAGATCGACCATTACGTCGAGGACTTCGCTGATCATCTCGGGGTCAAGCGCAGACGTCGGCTCATCGAACAGCATGGCGACCGGGTCCATCGCCAACGCACGCGCGATCGCGACGCGCTGCTGCTGTCCGCCGGATAGTTCAGCCGGATACTTGCGCGCATGGTCCTTCAGGCCGACCCGATCGAGCAGTTTCGAGCCCTTGGCGGTCGCCTGGTCATGCGAACGCCCCCGTACCTTCTCCTGCGCAAGGCACAGATTCTCAATGATTCGCAGATGCGGAAACAGCTCGAAATGCTGGAATACCATGCCGACCCGCGCGCGGAGCTTCGGCAAGTCCGTCCTGGGATCATTGACCTTGATGCCGTCGACAACGATGTCACCGCGCTGGAATGTCTCCAGCGCGTTGACGCATTTGATCAGGGTCGATTTTCCGGATCCGGACGGCCCGCAAACCACGACCACTTCGCCCCGAGCGACACTGGTTGAACAATCCTTCAGTGCCTGGAAACTCGGTCCGTAATATTTGTCGACATGGCTGATTTCGATCATTGCCGAATCCATCAATGGACAAAAGCGATGCGCGCCTGCAGGCGTCGCACGCCAAAGGACGCAAGGCATGAGATCGCAAAGTAAACCACCGCCGCGAACAGATACATCTCGACGAGCCGTCCGTCGCGTTGTGCGACATTGCTCGCCGCCCCCAGGAAATCGGTGATCGACACCACATAGACCAGCGAGGTGTCCTGGAACATCACGATCGCCTGGGTCAGCAGCACCGGCAACATGTTGCGAAACGCCTGCGGCAGCACCACGTAGCGCATCGTCTGGCGATAGTTCAAACCGAGCGCCTGCGCCGCCGCCGCCTGTCCCTTTGAAATCGACTGGATGCCTGCACGCATGATCTCAGAGAAATACGCGGCCTCGAACATGATGAACGTGACGAGGGAGGATGTGAATGCGCCGACCGGAAGCGGACGCGGCGATCCGGTCAGCCATTGACCGACATAGGGCACCAGAAAATAAAACCAGAAGATTACCAACACCAGCGGCAGGGAACGTATCAGGTCGACATAAAGCCCGGCGATGTGCCCGATCAGCCTATGTCCCGACAATCGCATCAGGGCGATCAGCGTGCCGAACACGATTCCGCCGAACGTGGCGAGCGCCGTCAGCATCAGCGTGAACCGCATCCCCTCAAGGAACAGATAGCTTAGCGATCGCCAGATAACGTCAAAGTCGAAATTGGCGAACATGCGCGATCGCTCACTTCCCGCTGATATAGCCGGGAATCGCCACGGCCCGCTCGAAGACGCGCATAGCGATGACGACGACGACATTGATCAGGAGATACAGCACGGTGGCGGCGGTGAAGGCTTCGAACACCTGGAAGGAGAATTCCTGCATGGACCGCGCCTCGCCGGTCAATTCGACCAGCCCGATCGTGATCGCAACCGACGTATTCTTGATAGTGTTGAGGAACTCCGACGTCAGCGGCGGCATGATGATGCGGAACGCCATCGGCAACAGCACATAGCGATAGGTCTGCGCCGTGGTCAGCCCGAGCGCCGTGGCGGCGAGTTTCTGCCCCCTTGGCAGCGAACCGATCCCTGCCCGCAATTGTTCGGCGACGCGCGCCGACATGAACAGCCCGATCCCGATGGCTGCGGTGTAGAACGGCGCGTTGCGCAATTGCTTCAGCCACAGCCCCCACGAGGACGGCAACAGTTCCGGCAGGACAAAAAACCACAGGAACAACTGCACTAACAGCGGCATGTTGCGGAAGAACTCGACATAGCAAAGTCCGATCCGCGAGGCCAACCTCGATGGCAGCGTGCGCATCACGCCGACAATCGAGCCGAATACCAGCGCGACGAGCCACGCGAAGATCGAGGTCTCGATGGTGACGGCCAGCCCCGACAGCAGCATGTCGAGATAGGTGCCGGTCCCGTTCGGGGCCGGCTCC
Source organism: uncultured Alphaproteobacteria bacterium (assembly GCA_963806075.1). Classification (GTDB taxonomy): domain Bacteria; phylum Pseudomonadota; class Alphaproteobacteria; order Rhizobiales; family Xanthobacteraceae; genus Bradyrhizobium. The sequence continues at coordinate 6,017 of CAWDWT010000002.1, read as the reverse complement.
CAGAAGATGTGCCAGTTCCAATGGTAGTTCACGCAAGCCTTACATCGCCGTGTAGGAAGCCGGATCCGGAGAATCCGACGGCTTGGCGAATTCGTGTTTGAGTTCCGGCCCGATCGGCGTGTTGAGGTTCAATCCCTTTGGCGGAATCTTCTGCATGAACCATTTGTCGTAGAGTTTCTGGCCCTCGCCACTGGTGTAGACCGCGGCCGTCGCAGCATCGACCACCTTCTTGAAGGGAAGATCGTCCTTGCGCAGCATGATACCGTACGGCTCGGGCTTCGAGAACGCGTCTGTCGAGATGACGTAGGCGGCAGGATCTTTCGATCCTGCAACCAGGCTCGCCAGCAGAATGTCATCCATCACGAAAGCGGCCGCCCGGTCGGTCTCCACCATCAGAAATGCCTCGGCATGATCCTTGGCCGTGATGATATTGATCCCGAGATTACGAGCCGCATTGGCTTCGTTCAGTTGCTTGATATTGGTGGTGCCACCGGTCGAAACCACAGACTTGCCCTTGAGATCGTCGATCCGGGCGAGCTTGGCGGATTTCTTCGAGACGAACCGGCTCGCGGTCAGAAAATGAGTGTTGGTGAAGGAGACCTGCTTCTCGCGCTCAGCGTTATTGGTGGTCGATCCGCATTCGAGGTCGATGGTGCCATTGGCCAGCAGCGGAATGCGGCTGGATGACGTCACCGGTGTCAGCTTGATCTCGAGCTTGTCGAGCTTCAGTTCCTTTTTCACCGCGTCGACGATCTTGTAGCAAATATCGATCGCGAAGCCGATCGGCTTCTGGCTGTCGTCTAGATACGAAAACGGAATCGAAGAATCGCGGTAGCCCAGGGTGATCGCGCCGCTCTCCTTGATGTTCTTAAGCGTCCCCGTCAGTTCCTCGGCGTTCGCAGTTCCTGCGAACACCATGGCGGCGACCGCGCAGCCAATCAAATACATCGGTTTCATTACGGTTCTCCCGCTTGGATGACCTTGTCGGGCCATCAGACTTGCATAATCCGGACCAAACTGAATGAGCGTCCGCCAGCCGGCATACCACCCCGAAATACGGTCTCTGACAAGGGACGGCGCCGGCTTTTGCCGTTAGCGTCGACTGACTTGGGTCGTACGGGGCCTTCGCGTTGGGGCAGTTGCATTGCCGGATCGTCGAGGCGTGATTTCCAGGCTTCTCTTGCCATGGATTTCAAGAAATGACGCCCGCGCATCGGGCGATGGAATACCGGACCGGTGTGAGAACTAAGGCTGCGGATTAGCTGAGCGGTGAGAGCTTATTGACCATCACCTCGATCAGTTTTGCTCCAGGCCGACTGAATGACGACGACAATGTCGATTTCAGCTGATCGGGATCGGTAATCCGGATGGCTTCCATCCCAAGCGACTTGGCGACGCCCGCAAAATCGACCGGCGGATCGACGAAATCTATCCCGACATATGTGCGGAGGCGCGTACAGGTTCATAGAACAGCGTTGCGCAGAAACTGCGCGCCGTTCCGGTCGCCTTGTCCTCGTAGCGAGCAATTCCGCTCTCGTCGCTGGTGATTCGCAGGCGCTTGCGCCAACTTCCGACATAGGGTGGCATAGGCCGCGCCATGCGCGCGGCGGCTCGCCGGCGAATGATCGTGCCAGGCCCAGCGTGCCGACGTATCGATCTCGAAATCTTGCCGCACAGGCATCGGCCCTTGGAAATACCGGTCGGTTTTGCTGCTTTTACCACCTGCACTCCTTGCAACTATCGAATTGTGTGCCGCCGCATCAGCGGCGCCCGCTCGGCGCGGTGCTTCGAAGAGTTGGGGACCGATCTGGAGGTTACGGAAAATTTATACCAGCCCTCAAATTTTTTCAGTATATGGACTATTCGACGGGAGTTCGTCTTGTTCGCAAGCCACTCTGGTGGCAATGTGCTCCCCAGAAGCCGAGAGAGTACGTCTTCCATGCAGAAATCCAGCGCACGATCGTTGCCATCGCTTAGCGTCCGGATTGATCTGGATAAAGAGGGCCGAATCGGGCCGGGCAAAATCGAGCTGCTGGAAAACATTCGAACCTGCGGCTCGATTTCAGCCGCCGGGCGCGCAATGGATATGTCGTACAAGCGGGCTTGGGATCTGGTCGACGAGATCAACCGGATCTGCCGGCAGGCCGCGGTGTCACGGCAAACCGGAGGCAAGAACGGCGGCGGCGCGATGCTCACTCCGTTCGGCCAGTCGCTGGTCGCGCGATACCGCAAGATCGAGCGGGACGCCGCAAGCGCGGCCAAGAAGGAACTTGCGGCGTTGCGCAGCGATATAGGACGTCCAACCAAAGCCGCGGGCCGGTAACACCCTCCCTCCCCCCGCTCTTGCCAGGAGAGGTGAAGAACCCAGCGTGCCTTTAGGCCGTCTTGATCCAGACCGCCTTGACGTTGAGATACTCTTCCAGATGCTGCTTGCCTAACTCGCGACCATAGCCGCTCATTTTGTAACCGCCAAACGGCACGGCCGGGTCCATTGCCTGATAACAATTGACCCAGGCTGTGTGAAAACTCTTCCCATGCCATGATCCCCTACTGAATTGGCGGGGGATTTGATGCCAGGCTTTGTGGCGGGACTGGATCGCGGGCAGGCGACGTTGCTGCCAGAATGCCTTGAGGATTGGGTCGACGAAAGCAATCCTGTTCGGGCGGTCGATGTACCGAACCTGCACGCAGCGCCTTGGAGATCTTAACGGCCTTACTGACATTGGTGGTCCAGACGCCGCTGCCGAGCCCGAAGGTGGTGGCGTTGGCACGCTGCATCAGGTCATCGCTGTCCTGGAACGAGATTGCCGAGATCACGGGGCCGAAAATCTCTTCCTGCGCGATCCGCATGTTGTCCTGTACGTTGGCGAATACCGTTGGCGGCACGAAGTATCCCTTCGACAACGCGCCTTCGGTCAGTCGCGCACCGCCGGCGAGCACCGTGGCGCCTTCTTTCTGACCGATCGCAAGATAGCCGGACACGCGCTCGAGCTGCTGTTCCGATACCAGCGGTCCGATCTGGGTGTTGGGATCGAGGCCGTTGCCGACCTGCAGCTCCTTGCCATATTCGGCGACGCGGCTGACGAATTCGTCATAGATCTTGTGTTCGACGAATAGCCGCGTACCGGCACTGCAGATCTGCCCGGAATTGGCGAACACCGCCATCGCAGCCCCGGGCACTGCCGCGTCGAGATCGGCATCGGCGAACACAATGTCTGGCGATTTGCCGCCGAGCTCGAGCGAGACGCGCTTGGGGTTGCCGGCGGATGCCCGAATGATCGACTGTCCCGTAACATGCGAGCCGGTGAACGCAATCTTGTCGACGCCTGGATGCGAGGCAAGCGCCGCACCGGCAGTCTCGCCATAGCCCGGCACCACGTTAACGACGCCGGGCGGAATACCGGCTTCCATCACCAGTTCCGCCAACCGCAGCGAGGTCAGCGGCGCTTCCTCGGCCGGTTTCAGGACCACCGTGCAGCCGGTAGCGATCGCCGGGCCTATCTTCCAGACCGTGGCGGCGAGCGGACCGTTCCAGGGAATGATCGCGCCGACGACACCGACCGGCTCCTTCAGCGTATAGGAGAAGATGTCACCGGGCAGCGAGTTCTCGATGGTCTCGCCATGCAGCGCGGTGGCCTGGCCCGCATAATAGCGCAGCATGCCGAGCACGCGCAGTTTGTTGCCGCGAGTGCGGCTGATCGGCGCACCCATGTCGAGCGTGTCGAGCTGCGAAAGCTCCTCGAAATTCTTTTCGACTAGATCGGCAAGCCTGAGCAGCAGGCTCTGTCGTTCGAACGGCTTGACCTTGCTCCACGGCCCTTCGAAAGCGCGGCGTGCCGCGGTAACCGCGCGATTGATGTCTTCGGCGTCGCCCTCGGCGACAGTAGCGAGCAGCTCGCCGGTGGCCGGATTGAGGGTCTCGAACTTCTTGCCGGACGCAGCGTCAACCCATTTGCCGTCGATCAGCATCTTCTTGTAGGAGCCATCCGCATAAGGATGACTTGCAATCGGAATCGCTTGCGTCACAGCCATGTCTGCACTCCCTTGCGTATTATCGATCGTGCTCGGGGGATCGTTATGTCGTTAATTCTAGAGTGGTGAAGAGAAACCGTAAAGCGCGCCAGATGCAGCGAGAGCGCTCGAACGAAGACCTCCCATGCCGTTTCGTATATGGTGGTGGCGCGTTATACGCCGGTAACGCCATAGTATTGGTCGGAGGGTTCTCGTGCCTCACGATCGCCTCGCCGCAGCGTCAGCGAAATTGTCGTCGGCCGCAACCAACGACGCCTAAGGCTAGGTCTTGATGGGCAAGCTCGACGATGTCGCAGGTCAGAAACCGCCTACTCAACCCGTTCGCACTCGATCAAAGCACACTGGCACAGTCGCAGGATTTGATCTGTCGAAACATACCGCGGGCCTATCGTCTCGGTCGACGGTGTCTGCCCACGCACGAACATCTCATCGGATCTCACAGGTGAAAGTGCCTGGGCACCAATTCCCATAAAGACCTGATATCGTTATATTTCATAAAATATGTCTCCTTCCCAAACTCGTCCAATCCCTGCTTTTTGATCTCGAACCTTAATTGCGACAGTAGCTTCCCAGTTCGATACGTGATATGCATCGAAACATAACGAGGCTCGGGAAATACCATGTTCAACTCCCAATGCGACCTCGCGGCTCTGGTCTATGAGCAGCACCAGGATCCGGACCGGATCCTGCGCGATTTTGCTATCGAGCTGAACGAGCGCGGCTATCGCGCGGTCGGCCTGGTTCAGCTTAGCCATCACTGCACCGACGGCAATATCTCCGCCATGCTGGTGCACACCGGCGAACCGCTGTCCTTATTGCAGGATCTAGGCTCCTGCTCCGCCGCATGCCGACTCGACGTCGGCCAGCTGCTCGACGCCGGCCAGCAGATCGCATGCAGCCATAGACCAGGGTGCCGATTTGCTGATCGTCAACCGATTCGGCCGCCAGGAGCGCGAAGGCAAGGGCCTGTCCTATCTGGTGGAGCGTGCGCTAAGTGCCGACATTCCGGTCGTGATCGCGGTGCCCAGTCACCGATTCACCGACTGGATCAAATTCGTCGACGGCATGAGCGTCAAACTGCGCTGCAGCCATGACGCGTTGGGCGCGTGGTGGGGCGCGGTCTCGGCCCGCAACAGCCGTTTGGCCATGAACGATCAGCGGACCTTCTGCGAAGCCTACAAATAACGAAGCTCACAAATAACAATGCGTAGACCGCCGTCAAAGCGGATGGGTTCAGGCTGCGAACTCACTGGGCGTGCCGATCCGGCGCATTTTCGTGGCGGAAATGACAGCGACGCTGCGTTGAAGGTCGTCGCGGCGCAGCGTCGGCGGTAAGATAAAGTGAAGCTCGAACTATGGTAACCGGCGCAGACCGGGTAAGATCGGACCGTCAAAGCGTCTCTTGTTTGTGTCCGCATTCCTTGCAGGCGAACTTGACCCGGGTCGCGCCCTTTTCAGCTTGAACCCGGTTCGGCGCGCCACATTTGCCGCACACCGCATCGATGCGGGTATTACCCTGCTTCACCACGATGGTCTTCTTCGCCATGGTTTCGCGGATTAGCCGCTCGGCCTCCTCACGCATCGCCTGCTTCGACATCCACCCGCACCTGCGTCGAAATACTCTGTGAAATATCGGCGTGCTTATAGCACGCCGATGATCATTTGCGAGCAGTTAGCGCCGATGCGATGAATCGACGCGTGGTACCGTCAGGTCAGCCACCCTGCTTCCATTTCAGGCGATGATCGTTCGCGCAAGACCTGGTCGCAGACCCAGGCACATTCGCGATCGCTCTTCACTGCCACGTGATCGAACATCTCGTCAGACCGAACGACGTAACGATCCGGATCGTCTTGGCGAGAGAAGATCGGCATGGTGGTGCAGCCAGTCCGCCGAAACCGGTCTCCGAAGCCTAATTCCCTGGTAACAGGGCAATTCTGGGAATTTTTCGGAATTGGATGCAGAGTCCCTCGTGGGACGCCGAAAT
>CAWDWT010000001.1:0-18883 GCA_963806075.1 uncultured Alphaproteobacteria bacterium | reverse complement strand
AAACAAGATATTCCTTAATCTAAAGAAGCGTAACGACATCGAAATTTCCATAAAGTTCAATCCCAATGACCCTTTAGAACGAAAGCGATTTCTTGAGGAGACGTGGGTTGCCACCAGATTAAAATGATCATGTTGATTGCGGTTCACTCGGGGCGCCGGTGCCGCTACACGATTGCCCCTCCGGAGGATCGTGCAGGCTGCGTTTCAGGCCGGCAGGTCGCCGGAGCAATGATAGGCCGATCCAATGCCGCCAACCATCCTTGTCCGCTTTCGCCGCAGCGCTTGCACTTCATTCAGCGCTCCTCCAGGCTAATGCCGCCGGCCGTCCTTGTCGAGGTCAGTATTGACCTCAGGATTCGCTAGCGGTCGGGTTTCCTTGAGCTTCAGGCCGTCACCGCCCGAATAGTCAGAATGCGCAGCCGCCGCTATCCAGGGAGTCACCGGAACGGGCGCGTGCTGATCCAGCCAAAACTCAAGTCGCTCGATGAAATTGGTTGCACGCCGTGCATTGAGGTGCTTAGCGCCTTTCATCGATTTGTGAAGGTAGCCGTATGCGTTGTCCAGGGCTGTGCAGCGAAGCCTGTATTTGGACGCAAATTGTTCGGTTTCCATGAATACCTTCATTTGTTTGCGTTTAGCCTGATCTCGACCACGTCACGATGGTCATCGCCCATGATTCCGCAAACTCCGGCGTCGCGCAAATCGTCAATAGCTTGGTAGCGGAACGGCAGGAAGACCCAACAAGTTGGGCGGAATTCTCAGGACTGTACATCCGATCGCCCCACTGGAGCGATGGCAGTTCCTCGGCTCGCTCAGGAAGCACACCTTCCGGAAAGACGAGGGCTGCTTGTTACCCGTGGCGTTACCCCTGCCGCAATTTCAGTGCGAGGGTTGTGGTGTAACTAATTGATTTCATTGGCGCGCTCGAAGGATTCGAACTCCCGGCCCTCGGAATCGATCCGCTGCTCCGTCCAGCTGGACTACGAGAGATTTGTTAGTAAAATCATTCACTTATCGCCAATGTTCTGCCAGAAATCGAGCGTGGATTTTGGCCTGAGTAAACGGAGACCAAGTCTCGCGCGGGGCAGGGGTCATTAGATCAAGTGCGGGCTCGCCGTCAAAGAGGGTGCTGGGGAGTCGTGGAGCCGTTTGGGGGAGGAAGTAAGTTTGCCCTGTCCGTGGAATTCAGACGCACGGGCGGTACCCTAGGCCTGATCCTTGCGGACCCATGCGCTCAATACGTGCATATGTATAAATCTGATCATTTAGGGGTGTGGCTGACTGGAGATTGGTTTGCGTCATGGCATCAGCGTTCGTTGAACGATGGAAGATTTTCTCGATACCGCCATGCTCTTTCTTGGATCGCTGTTGGCCCCAGCCGTAATGCTCACTGGCTATGCGCGCCCCCCAGTAGAAGAATGGGTACCGGGCTGGACTATGTTCCTGTACGGACCTCTTGGTGTTTTGGATGGACAGGTCGGCTGGTTCGCCAACCCGCTAATGCTCGCAGCCGTTCTCCACGGTTCATCGCCGGTCATCGTTAGGACCCCAAGCTCCCGGAAAACCATTTAAGCCTGCCTTGCGCTGATTGGCTATGGGAGGTTGCGCTAGCCTAACTCCTGCCGTCTGTGTTGAAGCACATTGGGGATTAGTCTTGGACGGCCATCCGTTCGTCTATTGGATTGGAGGGGGTCATGCAGGGCCGCCCCGAAATGGGTACCGAGGATTGAGGCCAAACGGCCTTTAATTCTCGTCCTAAAATCACCACATGCTGTCCATGACAAATTTACACAAGACCTACGTCCGCCCGCAGCCCTTGACCAAGAACCAGCTCCGCGAAATGCTTGCACAGGCCGTGCGCAACACCCAGCCCCAACCAAAGCGCCCGTCGAAGGCCAGCAAGGGTCAGGCGTAGGGCACCGCCCGCGCGTCTATTTTGCTAGGGCAGGGCACAACATCCATCCAGTGACGCCCGCATCCACGAACTCGCCAGACAGCGTGTCCCGCTTGAGTGGGCAGGGGCGTGCAATAGTTGCCCCTAAACTGCCCCTGGCACTCAATCTGGGTAGGAACGATTTTGGCTAAGTGAAGTGATTGTAATCACTGGCGCGCTCGGAGAGATTCGAACTCCCGACCCTCGGAATCGAAATTTGATGCTCTATCCAGCTGAGCTACGAGCGCACTAGATCCTTTTCCGTTCCGATGGAATTGGACCGGGGCTCTAGATTCTTGTTTTGACGCGTTTTCTTCACGCGGACCGGTATCCACTTCGCTCGAAAACGCTCTAGTCGTTGCAACACCTTGTGACGCATTCGAAAGTCTGTCGGTTTTGGCCGTAGCTTTCGGACATGCGTCCGACCGAGGTGTTCGCATTTGGCTGCGGACTTTTCAATACCCTGCGGCAGCGCAGGGGTCTCCCGCCGCTCAGTCCTTCTTTTTAGCCGATTTCTTGTTTGCCGGCGGCTGTTCGATCGCATTCTTCATCGAACGACGGTAGCTATCGGCCGCATTGTCGGCGGAGACCTGCATCCTCCTGGCGGCAGCGGTCGCGTAGAGGACGGTATGCCTGGCAATCAGCCGGTAGCGCTCCTTGGTCGTTTTGTTCGTCGCTTTGGCGGCCATCGCAAGGTATTTGCCGCGTTGCTTCTTCGCGGCGTCCATCAGGGTCTTGTTGTTCTTCCTCGCCGATCGATCGGATCAGAATATCCAGGTCTGCTTCGCATTCCCCACCTTCACCCATTTGGCCGTAAGCGATTGTGCTACACCGCCGACGCCCCGCCAATCCAGCGGTCAGGCAAGAAAAGGCTTCGATAAGTAGCCAAGCCGTCGGCGCTGGACCGGCACCTCCGGTTAGGGGCAGCGCGCGGTGGTCGGGTGGACGGCCGTTGTCTGCACTGGAAAAAGACGAAAAATGGCCGTTTAGGACCGATTTTCGCCCGGATTCGGATGCTTAACGAATTGCTAACACAGTACAGCCAGAGTTTTTGCCTCTGGCTCTTCCGGCCGAACATCCCGGGTTCTTCCGATTCGGATATGCGCATCACGCCTCTGATCCTGCTACTGCTCTCGCTGTCGTTTCCGCTGCTGGCCGCAGCGCCGGCGCAGGCCGATCTGCGCATTACGCGTGACCACGGCGGCTATGTCAGCGAATACAAGGAAAAGTACCAGCGCATCCGGGATCGACACGAGCGGGTCATCATCGACGGCATCTGCAATTCGGCCTGCACCCTGGTGTTCGGCATGGTGCCGCTGAACAAGATCTGCGTGACGCCGCGCGCCAGCGTCGGTTTCCACCAGGCCTATTACGACAAGGCCTTCACCTTCGGCATCAAGGTCACCAGTACCGAGGGCACCGCCGACCTGATGTCCTATTACCCGGACACGGTGAAGGACTGGATCCGCCGCAATGGCGGGCTGACCACCGAAATGAAGAAGATCAAGAACGGCGTGGATCTCTGGAAGATCGTCGATCCCTGTCCGGAAGAGTTTTTCTAGCGTAGCGGCTGGCCGATCGCCGGCACGAGCCCGCGAGCCTCGATCATTGGCAAGAAGTCGACAAGAAAGAGCCTTCGGTGTTCAAATCCGGAGGCTTTTTTCGCGACGCGAAACTCAGCGTCTCGACTTCCTCGCCTTGCTCTTCTTGCTTTTTTTGGTAGCTTTCTTTGCAACTTTCCTGCCGGCTTTTTTGGCTTTGCGCGCCGATTTCTTCGCTGCCTTTTTGGCCTTCTTGGCTTTTCTCTTGGCCTTCTTCGGCATCACCTTCTTGGCGGCTTTCCTGGCGACTCTCCTGACCTTCTTGACCACCGTCTTGGCGGTTTCCGCGGTCGCCGTTCGCCGCCGTGCCGATCGCGTCGGTCACTTGATCGAGAATCGGTTTATCGTCGTCCATGTCGTCGTCCCCCAGTGTTTAGCACGTCAAGGACGATAGCGTGATTTCTTGTCGCGTCAAACACGCGCCCGTTCAGGCATCGCGAACCCTGGCATAGGCCGCAAGCGCGCGCTCGCGGCCGATCTTGTGATCGATGATCGGACGCGGATAGTCCTTGCCAAGTTCCACGCCGGCAGCCGCGAGATCGAGTGGGGCTGCACTCCACGGCTGATGGATGTGGGCATCAGATAGTCGCGCAAGTTCCGGAATCCAGCGCCTGACATAGTCGCCGCCAGGATCGAACTTCTCGCCCTGCAGGATTGGATTGAACACGCGGAAATAGGGCGCCGCATCGGCGCCCGAGCCGGCGACCCACTGCCAATTGGCCGGATTGCTGCCGGGATCGGCGTCGACCAGCGTGTCCCAAAACCATTTTTCGCCCTCGCGCCAGTCGATCAGCAGATGTTTTACGAGGAACGAAGCCACGATCATCCGCACCCGGTTATGCATGACGCCGGTCTGCCAGAGTTCGCGCATCCCGGCGTCGACGATGGGATAGCCGGTGCGGCCGCGCTGCCAGGCGGTCAATGCCTTGTCGTTGTGCTGCCACGGAAAGGCATCGAACCGGGGCTGCAGATTGCGGACGGCAAGGTCGGGCACGTCGAACAGCAAATGGCGGCAGAACTCGCGCCAGCCCAATTCGCTGAGGAATTTTTCCACGTCGCCTGACACCGCAGGCCGTTCGTCGGCGGCAAAACGCGCGGCGTACCAGATTTGCCGCGGGCTGATCTCGCCGAAGCGCAGATGCGGCGACAGGCCGGAGGTGCCGGCGCGGTCGGGCCGGTCGCGATTTCCGGAATATCCGGCAAGGCCCATTTTCAGGAAGGTCCCGAGCCGCGCCTGGGCCGATTTTTCGCCCGGTGTCCAGGTCTCGCGTAGTCCGCCAGTCCAATCGGGCCGGGCGGGTTCGAGATGCCAGTCTTCGAGTTTGTCGCCTCCGATCCCGGGCCCTGGCTTGAGCGCTTTCGGCGCAGGCAACGGCTCTGGCGGCGCACCCAGTGCCTGCACCCGCTTCCAGAACGGCGTGAACACCCGCAGGCCGCGGCCTTCCTTGTTGCGGATCCGGGCCGGGGTCACCAAAAGATCGCCGGGGAAGCGCTGTGAGCCGACGCCGATCGCTTCCAGGCCGAGGGCGACCTGATTGGCCTGAGCCTCGTAGGGCTCATGTGCGATTTCGTTCCAGAACACGGTTTCCGCGCCGGTCTCTTGCGCCAGATCGGCAATGATCTGTGCCGCCGGTCCACGGCGCAGCACCATCGGCGCGCCGATCGCATCGAGGCTTTGCTCCAACGACCGCAACGATTGCGCCAGCCACCAGCGCGCCGCGCCGCCCAGAGGACGCGCGGGCAGCGGCAGGGTCTCATCGAGCACGTAAAGACAGATCACCGCCGAACCGGTACCGGCGGCTTCATGCAAGGCGGGATGATCGGAAAGGCGAAGATCGTCGCGAAACCAGACGATGCAGGGAGCGCCGGATGCGGGAGCCATCAAGAGGCTCCATCACCCGCCACGCGGGTGATGGACTTTGGAGCGCAGGCAATTACTTCGGCTGCGGCACGATCCGGATATACGGTTTTGGCGATTTCCAGCCCTGCGGATAGATCTTCTTGGCTTCCTCGTCGCTCACCGAACCCGAAATGATGACGTCTTCGCCTGGCTTCCAGTCCGCCGGTGTCGAAATGCGGTGTTTCGCGGTCATCTGAAGCGAGTCGATGGCGCGCAAAATCTCCTGGAAGTTACGGCCGGTGCTCATGGGATAGACCAGCACCAGCCTGATCGTCTTGTCTGGCCCGATGACAAAGACGTTGCGGACGGTCTGGTTGTCGGCGGCGGTGCGCTTCGACACGTCGCCGGAAGCGGAGGCCGGCAGCATGTCGTAAAGCTTCGAGACTTTCAGGTCGGTGTCGCCGATCATCGGATAATTCGGCGCGGTACCCTGCGTCTCCTTGATGTCTTCGGCCCATTTCGCATGCCGATCGACCGGGTCGACGCTCAGGCCGATCAGTTTGACGCCGCGCTTGTCGAATTCGGGCTTCATCCTGGCTACCGTGCCAAGTTCGGTGGTGCAGACCGGGGTAAAATCTTTCGGATGCGAAAACAGCAATGCCCAGCCGTTGCCGATCCAGTCATGGAATTTGATCTTTCCTTCGGTGGTTTCAGCCTCGAAATCCGGGGCCACAGCGCCAATCTGAAGAGCCATACTACGTCCTCATGTCGTTCAAGTTGCAGGTGAAATCGGATATTCCACTATAGGAGCCGGGCTTGCGGAACGGAACCGTTTCGGCAAAAGGATAAATTCCTTCCCCAAAGCCTTGGAACTCCTAGCATCTTCTTCCGTCCATAGCTCCTGAGACAAAAGAGCTATAGCTGCGCCGCAAGGCCCGGTTATTGCCCTGCCGTTTTCTGTTGGCCGCTGTCCGGTGTCAAGCCCGACTGTCCGGCCCGCAAATCCCGCGGCGTCGAAATAGCGGTGCGACAGCACGCGCTGATATTTTACGATGGTCTTCAGGCCGTTCGCCGCCGGTTTCGAGACGATCGTTCCGTCAACCGCCTTTGCGACGATGCCATTGGGGAGAGCCTCGGACATTACGCGGCCGATCAGCCCGCCATTGGCCGACGAACGCAAGCCCATCAATTGCGCGATGGTCATGCCGACGTCGGCATTGCTGACGGGCAGGGGATCGACATAGCCGGCCTTGAAGTCCGGTCCGATCGCCGCGGTGAAATTCAGGGTATCACCGCGTCCAAAGCTGCCGTGCATGCCCTGGCCCTGCTGGCAGCACGGTGTCGGCGATCTCGATCGAGCAGTTGGTCGGCTCTCCGCAGTCGCCGGCATAGGAGCGGAAATTGACCACGATCGAAGGATTCGGCGTCACCGCTTTGCCCTTGAGGCCGAGCTGCGACATTTCCAGCGTGCCCGGAAAACGGCCGAGCTTGTCGTCGACGAAGATGCCGCTGACATAGTCCTGTTCGAGCAGCGCCTTGACCGTGCGCTCCGCAAGTTTCTTGTCATGGTTCGGCAGATAGATCAGGTCCGATCCACCATTGGTGGCGATCACGAGGTCGGGTTTGGCGGGATCATTGCCGAGCAAGCCGTTGCCAGCCTTCGGATGGGCGCCGTCGGCGACGGGCGCGTTCTTGTTGTTAGGATCGAACAGCGGCAAATCGAGCGCCTTGGCCAGATCGAGCGCCAGGAAACCCATCGGCAGGAAATCCTTCGGCGTGTCATTGTAGCTGACCTTCGCCGATGGGCTGGTCTTGCTTTCCTTTGAAATCGTCGAGAAGCCGTGATCGGAGGAGATGATGATGTCGGTGGTGGCAGCGAGGCCGAGATCGTCGAGTGCCTTGCGCAACTGCGCCAGATTGTTATCGGCGTTCTTGATGCCGGCCATTGAAGTCGGGCCGTTGATGCCGGGCGTTACGGCGTTGAGACTGTCGCCATTATTGTGCTGGCTGCCGTCTGGATCGCGCGACCAGAACACCAGCACGAACGGCTTGTTGCGCGCCTTGAACATTGGCAACACCACTTTGGCAGCGACGTCGGCGAGATAGGCCTGTTGCGCGGTGTTCGGCACGGTGGTGCCGGCGGTCTTGAAGTCGCCCGACTTGCCATTGTCGCCGCGCGAGGGCGTTGCCAAGGGAAGACCGGCCTTGGTGAGGGCGGCCTGCATCTCCTGAGAAAGCGGAACGCCTTTGTCGCTCCCGGTGGAGTCGTCGAGCACGATCGAATGCAGGCCGTCGGCGCCGATCTTGTCGGTATGATCGAAGATCAGGGTCGGACCGAGCTTGCCGATCGCGGCCGTGCTGTAGCCCTTGGCGCGGGCGATTTTCAGGATTGTTTCTTCGTTAAGGTAGTCACCGCCGAAATGCTCGTCGGTGTCGCGCAGCACGGGATCGGATTCGAGGAACGGCGTAACCGTGCCGCCGGCCGCGCCAACGGGATAGCCGGTAAAGATCGTATTGCTGAAGTCGCCGGTGTCGCCGAGGTGGTGGCCAGTTGCCATTGCCGAGGCGTTGGCAGTGGTGAAGGTTGGAAACAACGAATGCGAGTTCCTGAAATTGACGCCCTTGTCGCGGACCTCGGCCATCGCGGGCGCGCTCTCGGGCGTCACGATCCCGCCGCGCAGGCCGTCCGGAACGAACAGGATGACATTATGCGACGTATTGTTTTGCGCTGCCGCGGCGCCCGCGAAAAGCGTTGTCAGACTGGCGGACAGCAAAAGGATTGCGCGACGCATCAAAGTCTCCCCATCAACAGCAAAATTCGAGCTAGAGTGTTGCTTCTGTTTAGTTTTGCTGTGTGACAGATTTGTTACGGCCGGACCGGATCTCCACCGCCCGCACGGGAGATGCGGCTGTCACGATCCCGGCAGCACGTCAGCCAAACGTCTTGTTCGTCGTCCGAAGCCGCTGGGCGAGAACCCGCATGACCTTGAGCGCGAAGTAGGGCGTCTGGCTTACCAGAAACAGGAATTGCTTCTCGGACACCGGCACAAGCTCCACGTCCGTCACGGCGATCGCGCTCGCGCTGCGTGGTTCACTGTCGATCAGCGCCATCTCGCCGAAAACATGATCGGCTGAAAGCTCGCTAACGGTTGTGTTGCCGATCTGGATTCGCACTTCGCCGCTCTTGATGACGAACAGTTCCTGCGCCTGGTCGCCTTCCCGGAAAATGATCGCTCCGGCCTTGAAGAACTGCGTCTCGATATTGTTGCCCGTCAGTACGCCGAAACCCGAGTCATGCTGCATTGTCGGTCCCATCCCGTTGCCTCGCAGCATGCTATGAGGTGGAAGGCAGCGGGGCAACAATCGGAGCAAGAATTATCGGTCGATCGCCGCCGGGGCACTGCCGAATGCACCGGTGCGGCCAGTTTGCGATTCCGGCGCACATTCCCGCGCCAACCCCTGGCTAATCCGGGGTGGCTCAGGCGGGTATATACCGTTGGCACGAGCCCGTTTTGCTGTAGGACGGAATTGTTACGCCCGCCCGCCCATGCCAGATTGGAGCGGAAGATCCCGCCCCAAAAGGTCGTAAGCAAACAGGAACATGTTCAAACGAATTCTGATCGCCAATCGCGGCGAGATCGCCTGCCGGGTCATCAAGACCGCCCGCCGGATGGGGATCGAGACGGTCGCCGTCTATTCCGAGGCGGACCGCGACGCGCTGCACGTCGAAATGGCCGATGACGCGGTCCTGATCGGGCCGCCGGCCGCCGCCGAAAGTTATCTCCTGATCGACAAAATCGTCGAAGCCTGCCGCAAGACAGGGGCGGAAGCCGTGCATCCCGGCTACGGCTTCCTGTCCGAGCGCGAGGCGTTTCCCCGCGCGCTCGAGAAGGCCGGCATTGTGTTCATCGGCCCCAATCCCGATGCCATCGCCGCGATGGGCGACAAGATCGAATCCAAGAAAGCAGCCGCCAAGGCCAGGGTTTCCACGGTCCCCGGCCATCTCGGAATCATCGAGGACGAAAAACATGCGGTGAAGATCGCCGACGAGATCGACTATCCCGTGATGATCAAGGCCTCGGCCGGCGGCGGCGGCAAGGGCATGCGGATCGCGCATTCGAAAGCCGAGGTCGCGGAAGGGTTCAAGCTCGCCAAGGCCGAGGCCAAATCCTCGTTCGGCGACGATCGCGTCTTCATCGAGAAATTCATCGTCGATCCCCGCCACATCGAAATCCAGGTGCTCGGCGACAAGCATGGCAACGTGATCTATCTCGGCGAGCGCGAATGCTCGATCCAGCGCCGCAACCAAAAGGTGATCGAGGAGGCGCCGTCGCCGTTGCTCGACGAGAGCACCCGCCGCAAGATGGGCGAGCAGGCGGTCGCACTCGCTAAAGCCGTCAAATACGATTCAGCCGGAACGGTCGAGTTCGTGGCTGGCCAGGACAAAAGCTTCTTCTTCCTCGAAATGAATACCCGGCTTCAGGTCGAGCACCCCGTGACTGAACTGATCACCGGCATCGACCTCGTCGAGCAGATGATCCGGGTTGCCGCCGGCGAAAAGCTTTCGCTGGCGCAAAAAGACGTGACGCTGACCGGCTGGGCGGTGGAATCGCGCGTCTATGCCGAGGATCCATTCCGCAATTTCCTGCCCTCGATCGGGCGGCTCGTGAAATATCGCCCGCCCGCGGAAGCAAACGTCGATGGTATCACCGTGCGCAACGACACCGGCGTGCAGGAGGGCGGCGAGATCTCGATCTACTATGATCCGATGATCGCCAAGCTCGTGACCCATGCGCCTTCGCGTGTCGCCGCGATCGAGGCGCAGTCGCATGCGCTCGATGCGTTCTATGTCGATGGCATTCGCCACAACATCCCGTTTTTGTCGGCGCTGATGAGCCATCCGCGCTGGCGCGAGGGCAATCTGTCGACCGGCTTTATCGCCGAGGAATTTCCGAAGGGATTTTCGGCGCGCGCTCCGGAAGGCGAGATCGCGCGAAGGCTCGCGGCGGTTGGCGCTGCGATCGATCACGTGCTCGGCGAACGCAAGCGACGGATCTCCGGGCAGCTCAATGGCCGGCCAGTACAGCGCGAGGGCCGCCGCGCGGTCTGGCTGGAGCGCGATGAGATCATCCTCGACGTCGCCCGCGAAGGTGAGGGCATTACGGTTTGGTTTGCCGGCGCCGACGGCAAACCGGGCCACCCGCATGTGCTGACATCGTCCTGGAAACCCGGCGATCTGGTCTGGCAGGGCACCATCGACAGCCATCCGTTGGCGATGCAGGTGCGCCCGATCGCCAACGGCATTCGCCTTGCTCATCAGGGTTTTGAAGTCCCCGTTTACGTATTTACCGAAGCGGAGGCGGCATCAGCCCGGCTGATGCCGGTCACGGCCGCTACCGACACCGGCAAGAAATTGCTATGCCCGATGCCAGGCGTGGTGGTGTCGATCGCGGTAACGGAGGGGCAGGAGGTCAAGGCCGGCGAAACCCTGGCCGTGGTCGAGGCCATGAAGATGCAGAACGTGCTGCGCGCCGAACGCGACGGCACGGTCAAGAAAATCCACGTGACTCCCGGCGCGACGCTGGCCGTCGATGCGCTCATTCTGGAATTTGCCTAAGCGTCATTGCGAGCGCAGCGAAGCAATCCAGAGTCACGAAGAAGACTGGATTGCTTCGTCGCTTCGCTCCTCGCAATGACAATGACAAGGGAGTTGTTGATGGCCTTCCGCCAACGTCGCGAGGCTCTGCGCGCGATCCTGTCGGGATCGTCCTGCATCCGCCCGGCGTCGGTCTATGATGCTATCTCGATCCGCGTCGCTGAGGACCTCGGTTTCGAGGTTGGCATGTTTGGTGGCTCGGTGGCCTCTCTGGCAATACTCGGCGATCCCGACATTACCCTCATTACCCTGACCGAGATTGCCGAGCAGATGCGGCGGATGTCGCGTGCCTCCGTGCTGCCGGTACTGGTCGATGCCGACCATGGCTATGGCAATGCGCTGAATGTCCGTCGTACGGTGCAGGAATTGGAAGCGGCAGGTGCCGCTGGCCTCACCATCGAGGACACCTTGCTGCCTCAGGCCTTTGGCGAAGCAAAGACGCAATTGATTTCGTTGGAAGAAGGCGTCGGCAAGATGAGGGGCGCGCTCGATGGGCGCGGCGATCCCTCGCTGCTGGTCGTGGCGCGGACCGGTGCCGCCTCGATCACCTCGCTCGACGAGGCGATCAGGCGCGCCAAGGCCTATCAAGCCACCGGTGTTGATGCATTGTTTTTCACAGGGCTTAAGACTCGCGCGGAGCTCGAAACCATCGCCGCTGCGACCCGGTTGCCGATCGTGCTCGGCGGGGTGCCGGAAGAAATCAACGCGCTTGATTACCTCAGTGGTCAGCGCGTGCGCATTGCGCTGCAGGGCCATGCGCCGTTCGCCGCCGCGACGCAAGCGGTCTACGAGACGCTCAAGGCGTTGCGCGAGGGCGTTCCGCCAAAAAGCCTGAAAGGCCTTGCATCGTCGGAGCTGACCGGCCGCCTGACGCGCGACGCCGACGTGAAGAAGCGGGGCGCCGAATTTCTCGGGATCAAGAAATAGATGAACTCGTCGATTCGTCAGATCGTGATCCGGGGCCAGGTGCAGGGCGTTGGTTACCGGGCCTGGGTTGAACAACAAGTGAGAGCACGCAATATCGAGGGTTGGGTGCGCAATCGCAGGGACGGCAGTGTGGAAGCGCTGTTCGCGGGAGAGGCCGATATCGTATCCGAGATGATTGCGCTGTGCCGGCGCGGGCCGCCGTTCGGCAAGGTCGAGGCGGTCGAAGAAAATCCCGGCGATCCCGATGGGCTCAACATGCGCTTCAAGGGCGAGCAGTTCTCGGTATTGCCGACGAAATAGCGTCAACTCCCAAGTCCATCTTGCAGATCCGTCCGCGCCGGCGGCTGGTGTGGTTTTCCCTTGACAGTCCGTCAATTTAATCTGATATTTCTGTCATGACAGAAATGACTGGTAAGAAGAAATTGCCTCCAGCCGTCGAACGGTTTGTCCTGCATTGGGGCGACATGGGCGACGAGTGGGGCGTCAACCGGTCGGTAAGTCAAATCCATGGCCTGCTGTATTTGTCAGAAGTGCCGATCACCGCGGACGACATCGCCGATACCCTGGGCATGGCAAGATCCAACGTCTCCAACTCGATCAAGGAGCTGTTGGCGTGGAATTTGATCCGGCGCGTGCCGATCATGGGCGATCGCCGCGACCATTATGAAGCCGAGACCGATATCTGGGAGGTCGCGGCGCGGATCGCCGCCGGCCGCAAATTGCGGGAGATTGATCCGGCGGTGGAGGCACTGCGCGCGTGCGTGATCGACGCCGCCGACGACCCGACGATCAGCCCCGTCGCGAGCAAACGCCTGAAGGAAATGCTGGCTTTCACCGAACTGGTCGATCGCTGGTATTCGCAAATGCTCAATGTGCCGCGGCCTCGGCTGATGGCCCTGATGCGGTTAGGCGAGAAGATCGTCAGTCTCCTGCCGATGGGAAAATCCAAATAGGGCAGGCAGCGTTGGAGTGAGCGATGGCGTTAGCGAGCAGGGTCTCCAGGCGTTCAACTCCGCAGCCGGCCGACGATAGGCTTCTCGAGGATCACCGCTTCCGCGCGCTGCTGTCAGATGAAGACTGGGGTCGTTTGCCGCTGGCGATCTGGCGGCGCTTCTCCACCCGTTTCGCTGACGGCAAGACGGTGGTCTATGTCGGCGAGGTCGATCACGTCGAATTCAGCCGCGTCGGCTGGTGGCTCGCTCAACTGGCGCGGCTGATCGGCAGCCCGTTACCGACCAGCGCGGATAAATACCTTCCAGCCATCGTCAGCGTGACTGAGGATGCAGCATCCGGCGGTCAGATATGGACGCGCATCTACGCGCGCCGGAACCGGTTCCCGCAGGTCATCCATTCGGCGAAGCGCTTCTGCGGACCGACCGGCCTTGAGGAATATGTCGGATGTGGCGTCGTGATGGCACTGCAAATCAGTGTCGACGGTCAGGCTCTGCAGTTCACGAGCGCGGGCTATTTCCTGGAGATCGGATCGATCCGCCTCGCTTTGCCGACTTGGCTGACGCCCGGTGCATTGACCGTCACCCATACCGATCTCGGAGACGGCGAATTTCGCTTCACGCTTGACGTCGTTCATCCCCGGCACGGCCGGCTCGTGCGTCAGTCGGCCGTGTTCAAGGAGGCCGCGTCATGACGTCGCCATTGCTTTGGAGCTTGATCGCGATTCAGATTGCGATGGGCGCGTTCGATACCTTCTATCACCACGAGATTACGCAGCGGCTCGCGTGGCGTCCGTCGCAGCGTCACGAGCTTCAACTGCATGGCGTGCGCAACATGCTCTACGCCTTGCTGTTCCTGACGCTGGGTTGGCTGGAACCGCACGGGCTGGCGGCGATGGCGATCATCGTGGTCCTCGTCGCTGAGGTTGTCATCACTCTGATGGATTTCGTCGAGGAAGACATTAGTCGAAAACTTCCGGCCAGCGAACGCATCAACCACACCCTGCTAGCGTTGAATTACGGCGCGATCCTCATTCTGCTGTTGCCGGTGCTGATGGAGTGGGCCGAGCTACCGACGTCGATTACCGCAGCATATTATGGCCTCTGGAGCATGCTCGCAGCTGTGTCCGCGATCGGCGTAGGCTTGTTTGGGCTACGCGACCTGGCTGCGTCGCGGCGGCTTGCCAGATTGAACAACCGTTCCGTTTCCGGTCTTGTCGCGAGCTTGCCCGGCCGGCAAACCATTCTCGTTACCGGGGCGACCGGGTTCATCGGCAGCCGGCTGGTGCTCGCGCTTACCGACGCCGGTCACCGCGTCATTGCGCTGGTGCGCAATCCAGCCAAGGCGGAGGCGCTGCATCCGCCTATCACGCTGGTCACGAGTCTTGATCAGATCGCCGAAGACAGTCGGATCGACGCTATCGTCAACCTGGCCGGCGAGCCGATCGGCAACGGATTATGGACCGAGACCAAGCGCCGCAAAATATTGCAGTCCCGGATCACCACGACCGACGAAGTGGTGCGCTTGGTAGCGCGCCTCGAACACCGTCCAGCCGTGCTGGTCAGCGGCTCCGCGATCGGCTGGTACGGGCTGTGGCAGGATCAGCCTCTGACCGAATCCGCCAAGGCCCATGCCTGTTTCAGCCACGAACTTTGCGCGGCATGGGAGCACGAAGCGGGTCGGGCGGCGGAATACGGTGTCAGGGTGATTTACCTCCGTACCGGGCTTGTCGTCGGCACCGAGGGTGGATTGCTGACGCGGATGCTGACACCGTTCGAATTCGGTCTTGGTGGTCCGATGGGATCGGGCAAGCAATGGATGTCCTGGATCGAGCGGGACGATCTGATTCGCCTGATCGGACATGCGCTGGCAAAGCCCGAAATTTCAGGCCCGATCAATGCGACCGCGCCGATACCGGTAACCAACCGCAAATTCACCGAGGAGCTCGGCCGGCGGCTGCAGCGGCCTGTGATCTTTCGAATTCCCGCTGCGTTCCTGCACCACGTCGCCGGCGACTTCGCCGATGAGCTTTTGCTCGGAGGGCAACGCGTCATTCCCAACAAGGCTTTGAGCAGCGGCTTCGTATTTCGGCATGAAACGCTGCGCAGCGCATTTGAGGCGATTCTGTGAGCTCCAGTTTGCATTGCCGGGCGCGCGTCAACGTTCGCGGCACGGTCGGCCTGTTCGGGTTGCGGAGTTCGAATGCAGCCGTGAACGCCTAAGTCTTGAACGCTGCTCCGGCATCGACCATGCCCGAAGGCACGACCGGCAAGCGGCGTAATCAACACCTCGACATCACCGCGCCAGCTTCGCAATCGCCTGGCTTAGTTGATGGATTTCATAGGGCTTGCGCAGGATTGGAAAATCGCCGCGCACATTCGCGGCCGCGTCGCTGTAGCCGGTCGCCAGCAGGATCGGCAGATGCGGCCGGATTTCCTTCAGGCGATGGGCGAGTTTCAGTCCGTCCATGCCGGGCATGACGATATCAGAGAAGACCAGATCGATCCCATCACGCTCGATCTCGCATAATGCGGATTTCGGCATCCGCCACCCTGCGGACGGTATAGCCGAGTTGTTCGAGCAGGCTGGCGCTGACCGAAGCGACGTCCGGATTATCTTCCACCAGCAGCACTGTTCCGCTTCCGCCGGTCGCCATCGTCTCCTGCCGCTCGGCTTGCGGACTTGCTCTGTCTCGCGGCAGCAGGATCGTGACCGCGGTTCCCTTGCCAAGCTCGCTTTCGACCCGGACCGTGCCGCCGGCCTGATGCGCGAAACCATGGACCTGTGAGAGCCCCAGGCCGGTGCCCTTGCCGACGGGTTTGGTCGTGAAGAACGGGTCGAATATCTTGCTCAATACGTCTGGAGCAATGCCGACCCCGGAATCCTCCACGCGAATGGCGACATGGTCGCCGGCATTCGGCGCCTCGGTAAGCGTGACGTTGCGGGCGCCGATCTTGATCGTTCCTCCCGTCGGCATGGCGTCGCGTGCATTGATGATGAGATTGACCATGGCGGTCTCGAATTCGGAAATGTCGACGATGACCGACCAGACGTCTTTTTCGACATCGAACGCCAGCGTGACCGCGCTGCCGACGCCGGTTTCCAGCACCTCGCGCACCGCCGCGATCCGCTCGGTGAGATCGATCGGCTGCGGATTGACGCTCTGCCGCCGCGCGAAGGTCAGCAACTGGCTGGTGAGGGCGGCGCCGCGCTTGGAGGCGGTTTCGATCGCAGATATCGCGCGCAACACGTTGGGATCATTGCCCGCGCTTTTCTTCAGAAAATGGACGCTGCCGCTGATCACCATCAAAAGGTTGTTGAAGTCGTGCGCGACGCCGCCGGTCAACTGGCCGAGCGCATCGAGCTTTTGCGATTCCGCGAGCTGCTGCTGCATTTGCTCAAGCCGGAGCTGGGTCTCGCGCCGCTCGGTGATGTCGCGGGTGATCTTGGCAAAACCGACGAGTTTGCCGTCCTCGCGGATCGGGTCGATGACCACGCTGGCCCAGAAGAAGGTGCCGTCCTTGCGCACGCGCCAGCCTTCTTCCTCATAGCGGCCCTGCTGTTCGGCGATCATGAGCGCGCGTGCGGGCTTGCCGTTGGCGCGATCGGTCTCGGTATAAAAGCGGGAAAAATGCTGGCCGAGAATTTCCGCCGGCTGATAGCCCTTGATTCGCTGGGCGCCGATGTTCCAGCTGCTCACCCGGCCGCTGGGATCGAGCATGTAGAGCGCATAGTCGGCGACGGCTTCGACGAGAAGGCGGAAACTGCGCTCGCTCTCGAACAAGTCCCTTTGCTCGTTACCTGCCTGATCCATCAAATCCTACCCCGACCCGAACAAACGCAGTAATGCTGCATTTTGTTCCTCGATAGCGGGAACTTTTTGCAGATCAGGTGAAACAGGCTTCTAGCGGAGAGCCGCGGCCGTCCCGAACACCTCGAAAAAGGCCTGCCGGAGCGGCGATATCGACCTCGGCCATGGACACGGGATGGCCGAGGTCGGCGAGGCTGGTGACGCCGTAGCGCGGATCGGCCACGCCGCAGGGTATGATGGCGTCGAAATGCGATAAGATCCGGCTCCACATTGATGGAGATGCCGTGGAACGACACCCATCGCCGCAGCCGCACGCCGATGGCGGCGATCTTGTCTTCATGGCCCGGCCCCTTGTCCGGACGGTTGACCCAGACCCCGACGCGATCCTCGCGCCGTTCCCCCCTGACGTTGAAAGCCGCGAGCGTGCGGATGATCCAGGCCTCCAGGCCGGCCACATAGGCCCGCACGTCCGGGCGCCGGCTTTTCAGGTCGAGCATGACATAAGCCACCCGCTGGCCCGGTCCGTGATAGGTGAGCTGGCCGCCGCGCCCGGTCGTGAACAGCGGAAATCGGGCCTCGAGCAGGTCGCTGGAATTGCCACTGGTGCCGGAGGTGTAGAGCGGCGGGTGCTCCAGCAGCCAGACCAGCTCAGGTGCGATGCCGGCCGCGATCGCCGCCACCCGCTCCTCCATGGCCGCGATCGCGTCGGGATAGGGCACCGGCGAGTCGGATATCCGCCATTCGACCTCGGCGCCTGCTTGAGGCTGCGCGAACGTCGTCAAATCGAGGCTTTGGCGGTCATTAACCATTGGCTAACCATAACGTGGTGATCTGAAACTACGCAATTTTGCCATAGTCAGTCCGGGTCCCAGTGCCAACGCTCGATAAAGTCACCGTCGATCTCATGGTGGTCCTCGGGACCACGTCGATGCCGATCCATCAGGTAATGCGCCTGAGCCGCGGTGCCATCATCGAACTGGACGCGACCGAGGCGGATGAGGTCAAGATCCTCGCCAACAACCTGCCGATCGCCAGCGGCGTGGTGCTGGTCGATCGCAACCGGATCGCGGTCGAAGTCAAGCAGATGCTGCCGCGGCTGCCGGGTGTCCGGTAGTCGGGTTCGGCCACCAAAGACCGTTGCAGCCGGACACAGATTTTCGGTAGTTGAGGGCGGCCGGCAGAAAGCGAACTGCCGGCCTTTCGCGGGAAAAGTCCTGGCGGTCGCAAATCACGTTTCGGAAGCTCCGTTTTAGTCGGCTCCCGCAGGCCTTGTCCCTCTATCGCCGATTTGTTACATCCCGCGCCGTTGTCCGGTTCGGCGTCGTTCCCGCACCGATTCTAGAAGAGCGCTCGTGGCGGAATTGGTAGACGCGCTGCCTTGAGGTGGCAGTGAGTAAAATCGTGGGGGTTCGAGTCCCTCCGAGCGCACCATACCCACGCACATCTGGCGTTGAACTCTCACGGTTTTTTCCGCGAGTTACTACGCAAAAGTTACTACTCTGTTCGGGTCGGTTCCGGCATTGTTCGCACGAGCGGCGATGAAATCTCCAGACTGGCTCTGATCAAACGCCATCGATCTTCGCCATGCCGCTCGATCCCAGCTTGTCCCGGTTCGCTTGCGCGATGTAGTGCGCCGGCATCTTCGTGATCGGTCCAGCCGAACATCGCCATCATCTGGCTCTCGGTGCAGTCGGCATAGGCCGCGACTTCGGCCCGCGCCTTGCGCACGCCATGGCAGTTCTTTTTCGGCTCGTTGACGCCGGCCAGGCGCGCAAACTTCTTGAACTTGGCCGCCCACGCCTTCTTGTTCATCGCCAGGATCTCGCCCTTCACCAGTTTGCCGGTGAAGACCTCGCCCTTTCCCATGATCCCGGCATTGCGCGCCGCCGCCAGCGAGATTCCGCGAGGTCACGATGTACGGGCACCGTTGCCGTGGTGTGCCCCTTGCTCTTCTCGGTCGCGACCTTGCACCGCATTATCTTCACGATCGCTGCAGGTGTGTAGACCCAAAGCGAGCAGCATCACCGAGACGCAGGTGCGTGTAGTGGAGAATGTCGAACATGAGCCGCGCCTCGGTGCCGAGCAGCCAGCGCGCGCGGTACTTCGCCATGTCCTCTTCTGTCCACGGCACCCAACCGCCGCTTTCGCGCGAGGCTTTAGCCTT